>JAZLAV010000001.1:0-3568 GCA_045613315.1 Candidatus Enterousia sp.
GCACCGTCGCGCCGGTTGATATGAACGACGCATTGAATTTCTTTACAACGTGTTGGTCGTGCCAAATGTTTTCCGATGTTATGGGCACAATATCAAATATTCTGCCGGGGGTGTACAGCGCCATTGGTGCGGTGGTAATACCGTTTGCGGTTGGGTTGTTGGCAATATGGTTGGCGTGGCATTTGCTGTCCAGTTATATGAATGCCAAAAATATAGAACCGTGGTCGATAACCGGTGATTTTGGAACGCGTTTTATAAAATTGGGTGTTGTGTGCGCGTTGTTGGTGGCACCGTTGCCGCGTTTGATAAATGATGTTGCAATCGAACCGGTGTTCAGTGTTGGTATGTCCATAAATCACATTGTGGTCGGCGACGAAGCGTTCAATACCTGTGTTGTTGCAACCGCCATAGCGGATCCGATGCCCGGGGCGGACGATGTGGCGACCAGTGGGGCGTTTTCGCCGAAATTGCGCCATAATTTGGCGTGTGAATTGGCAACTGTGCACCAAATGACAGGGTTGGGAATGACGGTTGGGTGGACCATGCTGAATATGGCATTCAGTGCCAAGTATATGCATAAAATATTTTGGGATATTCCGATTTTTCCAAATATTCCGATTTTCTTTGGTGGGTTGTTGATTTTGGTTTTGTTTTTTGTGGCGTTGTTGCCGATACCGATATTTTTTCTGGAAATATTTATCAAGTTATCCATAGATTTGATTATGTTGCCGATAAACCTGTTGTCGTGGGTCTTTAACGGGTGGAAAATATTGCCGGGCGGACAAAAAAACATCCAAAAAATCATAGATGATGTGGTCCAGGGAACGATTGGCATTGCGCTGACCGGTGTTTTTGTGACATTTGCCACGATGTTTTTAAATGCGGTGTTCGGTAATTGGGGGGGGGCGACACGTTTGGCCACGGCGTTATCACAAAACGATTCGACGATTCTTATGGACGGGTTGCTTATGCGTAACGACAGTATTGTGACAATTATAATGATGGGCGTGTTTATTGCGATGTTTATGACGTCGATACCGGCACTTATCAAGACATTGTTCAATGTGACGATATCCGACCGGTTTTCCCAAACGGCCAAAAAGAATATAGAGGTCGCGTGGTCAAACCTGCAGAAAATCTACAAAAGTATAAAAAAATAAAAAATCAAGCGCTTTATTTCACGTGGCCCCCTTTTTTGTGCAATCCGAATCTGATATAATTCACATCAATGAAGCAGTTTCCGATTCTTTATTGGCCACGAAAAACAAATGGTGACGCAATATACCAATTGTCGCGCAAGGTTATAAATGGCGCAACCGGTCAAATGCCAGATGTTGTATCGTCTGAACTGGATTTGCCGGCAATATTTGAATCGACCCCGGATGCGGTCGTTTATTATCCTGTATTTTGCGAATCGACGGGTTGGTGGGGCGAGTTGTTGGGTGGCGGTGCGGTTGTCACGGACAAATTGATTATATCCCCGGAATGTCAGTTGATGGTGATTCGGGCGGACACCGGTGCGACCACACGTGGCGGACACCAATTATTTGCAGCCGAAATATACCCGGCCAGTGGTTTTTTCAAGAAAATGAATTCATCTATTGCGACGGTTTCTGATATGCTGGCAACCGATGCGGGTACGATTTTGGCATTGTTTTCGGGCAAGAACCAGAACCAGTTTATAAACATAATCGAATCGACGGGCAATTCATATTTGGGATGTATTGGGCGTTATTAATTCGCGAATATTGCTTGATTTATGGAAAAACCCATGTATAATTACGGGGTTTAAAAATCAAAAGGGTTATATTATGAAAAAAGGGATTCATCCAGAATACCACGAAATTAACGTCACAATGACTGACGGGAAAACGGTTAAAATGTATTCTTCGGTTAAAAAAGATTTGGTTTTGTCGACCGATAACTTGAATCATTCGGCATGGACCGGTCAACGCGCAAACACCGGTGACAAGGGGCAACGTGCGGCCGAGTTTAAGAGCAAATTTGCCGGATTTAATTTCTAGACGATATAAAAAATAAAATCGGGGTTGCGAAATGGAATTGCTGATCAAGGGTTCAACGGAATTAAACAAAATGTTTATGGCGTTGCAACGCACAGCGGCCGGTTTGCGCCACGATTTTGGCGAAGTGGAAAGCCTGCAACAATCGTTGCGTGGTGCGCGTGACTTTGTTAAAAAGGCCGAATCGCGCATCGAAGAAAGCATATTGTCTGATTTGATGTTGGTGCGTCCGAATGCGGGGCTGTTAACGCCAAATGTGTCGCGTGCGGGTGATGGTCGTGACGAATTTGTGTTGGCGTTGTCGGGTGCGGCGAATTTTGTGCGTGCAAATCCGCATTTTGCGATTTCGTTGGCATTGCGTACAAACGATGAAACGCAAATTGCACTGGTATATTCGCCGATTGACGAACGTTTGTATTATGCGGAACGCGAACGCGGTGCGTATGCGTTTTCGGCATTTCATTCTGCGCGGGTTCGTGTTTCCAATATCAAAGATACCGGCGATTTGACGATTGCGTACAATACGACCGATAATCGCAGAACGGTTGGCGATGTTCGTCGTACGGGTTGTCCGGCATTGGATTTGGCATGGGTTGCGTCTGGTAAATTTGATGGTTTTGTGTCGGAACCGCTGGATTTTGCGGAAATTGCGGCTGGCGATTTGCTGGTACGCGAAGCGGGTGGCAAAATTGAAATGGGCGCGGATTTAATTGCGACCAATGGCGGGTTCACATTATAGTTGTTTCTGTGATTTGTAAAAACCGCCCATTTGGGCGGTTTTTATTGTATCAGTTTTTTTATTTCATCGATTATTTGTTCATCAGACATATTCAGTGCACGCATCATATTGGTGGCATTGACGATGGCCACTTGCCCCCCCCCCCCATTTGTTGTCGCGGGGGGTATAGCGACTATAGCGATCCATAATGGGGGGGATTGCCGGGAAAACCGATATTGTTTTTTACGGATTAAGTGTAGCCATGGAATTAAACACCGAAGTCGCCAAGCCGTAACCCTCATTATCATGGGAGTTATCATTAACATTACTCGCAAGCTCAGAGGCGCAGTACTCCATACATTCGTCATAGTCACTATAATCCCCGTTTGAAAACCATAGTGATTCAGAGGGACTCAACGCCTTGCCCCAGCAATAAATACCAGCGGTATCTGATATCTGAGTCATAACACCACCATAAGATCCGGGTGTCGCACTGCATTTCACGACGCCCACAACGTCGACAAAATCAAAACTTACAGACCAATTAGGGACCTCCACGTAGTCCTCGGGATAATAGCCTCTGCTATACAGATATGCGTCCTCTTCGAAATCCTCGGGCAGCGCAAGCCCAATACCACCAATACTAAGACACGTTGATGCCGCATGCGCCACCCCGGACACGATAACGACGACGAACATCGCCATTATTGCAATATGTGTTATTTGTGATAACTTCATTTTCTTTCCCCCTTTGGGTATTTTACGGTTGCAACCGCCCACAAATCCGCATATGCCGAACCAAAACGGTGGTTTTGATTCGGCAATTTTT
>JAZLAV010000002.1:0-5162 GCA_045613315.1 Candidatus Enterousia sp.
CTGTGGCGGTTGATGGCTTCGCTTATTTCGTCCAGGGTTGCGTTACAGGGCAACATTGGTTCGAAATAAATATGTGCGGTGCCAGGGGACATTTTGCCGTGCTTTGGCCAATAAAGGCCCGCATCTGTTCCAACCGGCAAAATCGGCAACTTTAATTCGTGTGCCAAAAACAATAATCCACGGCGCAGCGGAATGCGTGCGCCTGGTTTGACGCGTGTGCCTTCGGGAAAAATAATAAGTGTGCGACCGTTCATAATCTTTTTGGCGACCGCATGTTCTAATTTTTTAAGGTTTGTTTTCCCGCGTGAACGATTTACCGGTTGCAAACCCATGCGCCAAAATGCCCAACCATAAATCGGAATCCACATAATTTCACGCTTACAGATAAAAAACGCGTTCGGAATTGTAAATGCCAAAACCGCGATTTCCAATAATGACATATGTTTAGATGCAATAATAGCCTTGCCATCAAGACGCGAATTCCCGTTCGGCAACATTGGTATTCCGTTTTCTTCGGTTGGTGGAAAATGTACCGTGTATTTAATTCCGCAAATAATACGTGCCAAAAATACCAAACCGCGTGCACAACTTACCGTTAAAAAATGGCAAAGTCGTGCATTTATCAGCCCCACCAATAAAATTGGTGCCCATAATATAAAATGTATAATGGATGCGAATTTAAAAATAATTGTGCGTAACATTTTAGCCCTCTTTAATTCCAATCATTGTGACCAAATATTTTATATACTCGGTCGTCCAACGTTCCACGCGTCGTGCCGGCGGCATGCCATAAAGTGTTGCGGGACACGCAACGATTTCTGTTGTAGGCAATTCGTGGCGAATCAAATATTCTGCGCGGTTCATATGGTCTTCGGTAGTGACAATAACAATGCGTTCCAGACCGCTTGTTTCGACAATTTTCCGGATTGCAATGGCATTTTGATATGTCGATTTTGATTCTGATTCAACCATAACGGGGTGCGGGGTATCAGACGCCGCCGTTTCGGCGCCCGCACCAATTATATAAACATCGGTCGCGGGAAATTGCTGGACCATACGCATGGCAAATGGAATACGACGAACATCGCCGGTTAAAACAAAAACACTGTCGTCCGGCATAATTTCACCACATGTTCGTGGTGCATACGATTTAAACACCATGCCGCCAACGACGAACATCCCCAATACAACAAAAGATGGTGTTAAAAATTTCATTATTCGTGCTGTAATATCTTGATTGTTGTGTGCCGTGTCATCCAAATGGCAAATAATGTTATCATTATCGGCATCATTACAAGGAATATCCATCCACCGCCGGACAACCCCAACATCGCCATCAACCCAACCCGGGCGGAATGGGCCGCCGAAAGAACCAACATCAGAAACGGAACCGCAAACACGAAACCGGCAAATGTTGCCATAATGCATATGCGGGCAACGATAATTTGCATTTGGCGGGCGACAAATGAATCAGTGGCGCCAATTTGATTTAATATTTCCAATTCGCGTTTGTGCAACATTGCTGTGTTGCGCGCAATATATGAAATGCATGTCGCAATCGCGCCCAGTGTTAATATCAAAACCAGACCCGCAATCAGTATCATTTTCCAACCCGCCGACATTGGTGCCGCCAATGCGTCTGCGTGGGTAAGAACGCGCCCATATTTTGTAATCTTGTCGGATATATCAATCAAATCAGATGGGGTTTTAAACTTAACCTCCCACATCTTGGGCAAATAATTTTTAAGCACACCACCGCCAGACACCCATGGTCGCATAAGGTTCAACATTTCGTCGTTTGTGATTTCACGCATACTTTCAATCTTTGACGCGTTGTCGTTTAATATTTTTTTTACATCCGAATCGTTTTTCGCATTGGTCACCTGGACTGTGGCAAACAAATCCCATTGGGCGTTCCAACGCGCAACGCCGGTGCCAATGGAAATTGCAATCCCCAATGCCATTACCGCCAAAAAGGTCAGCAACCCCATAATCGCCGTCATAAAAATGGACTGATCGCGAACCAGTGAAAATACAGTTGTTCGTTTCATTATGTGTTTCCAATATCATCAAATTGTTTGGATAATTCCGTAAAATAGTTTTTTGGAACGGGGCCCTTCCACACCTTTTTAGATTCGGGGGTGTTTGTGGGTGATTTGCCAACAAATGCAACTCGGTGGTTTTCAACCCGTATAACAGGGAATTTGTATGTGTCCATTAACTTCTTGTTATGCGTGGCCAAAACAATCGTTGTGCCGAACAATTTATTCATTTGGATAAAAAGTTCCATCAGTCGCGAAGCGTTTTCATCATCCAAATTTCCCGTGGGTTCGTCCGCCAGTAAAATAGATGGTTGAACAATAATTGCACGCGCAACCGAAACGCGTTGTTGTTGACCACCAGACAATTCCATTGGTTTTACATCGGCAAATTTACCCAAACCAACCCAATCCAGCACCTTGGCCACCAATTTTTTAACCTTGGGTTCCGCCGTCCCGCGCACCCGCAGGGGCAGGGCAACATTGTCAAACACCGTCATATGCGATAGCAGGGAATATTCCTGAAAAACAATCGCCATTTTATGTCGCAGGTTTGCAATATCGTCGCGTGACATTTCCGCGGTATTTTTTCCAAACAATTTGATTTGACCGCGCAACGGTTTATGCAACTGATAAATAAGTCGTAATAATGTCGTTTTACCCGCGCCCGATGCCCCGGTCAGAAAATAGAACGCGCCAGAACTGATGTTAAATGAAACATCGGTCAATATTTCTGTTGCGGTGTCATATGCGGCGGCAACGTTTGCAAAAGATATGATTGTCTTTTCTTCCATAATTATGATGGTAGTAAAAAAAGTTACGGTTGTGCAAGGAAATTAACAATAAAAATCGCCCAAATGGGCGATTTTTATTTTGTTTTTGTGGTCACGTTTCTGTTTTTTGCCCAAATCTTTTCGCCGGAACCCGGATATTGTGGATTTTCTTTGCCATAAGAAATGGTTTTGATGCGTGCTGGTTCGATGCCGTCTTTCATCATAACGTGTGCAGCATTGCCCGCGCGTAATGCGCCCAATGCCAGGTTGTATTCGGTTGAACCGCGTTCGTCACAATGCCCCTCGAGTATGACATTTTTGTCGGTATGTTTTTTCATATAGAGTGACTGCGCCTGTAAATCTCGCTTGGCATCAGTTGTTATTTCGGCCGAATCGAAAGCAAAGAAAACTTTATCGTCATTGATGTTGCTTTTCGTGCTGGCGCACGCCGCCAAAGCCAACAAAATTGGAACAAACATAATTTTTTTCATTTTCCATCCTTATCTTTACGGAACTAATTTAGCAAAAAATATAAAAAGTTGTCAATATGTGTTTTTTTTGCTTTTTATAATAGGGATAAATATGATATACTTGTAAAAAAACTAGGGGGAAATTCATGAAGAAACTTGTTTCAATTATCGCATTGTGTGCCGTTGTAACGCCCGCGTTTTCTGCGACCAAGGCCGCACGTCCAAGTCAGTTGGCCCGTAACGCAAATGGTGGTTATGATGTTACATACAATTATACGGACAAGGCAAAGTCGGGTTGGTATGGCGCGCTGCGTGCAGAGTTAAGTTTTCTGAATTGGAAAAATGAATATTCGTCTAATAATCCACTGGATCCAACCGCCAATAGCGATACGTATTCATTTGAACCATTGTTTGCTGCAGATTTATCATTTGGAAAACGGATAAATTATTTTTGGCGGGCCGAGGGCGAAATAGGCTATATAACACAATTTACAGACGAAGGTGGCGGGTACAAATTTACTTTGTCTGTGCCGTATGTTATGGCGAATGGTTATTATGATTTTGACAATGGTTTGTATTTGGGTGCGGGTGTTGGTATCGCGTTGCCGATGACCACGTGGGATGCGGTTACGTTTACGAACCCAGATGATCGCAAAGAAACAAGCATTTCTCCAATGTTGGGTTTAATGGCGGGGTATTCATATAAATTGGACGATAATTTAGTCCTTGATTTGCGTTATCGCATTGCTGGTTTTTATGGGTCGACGCATAAATTGGAATACGATACGGCTTACTATTTCAAGAGTAAGATAGGTTTGGTTTTGGATAATTCGGTATCAATTGGTGTCAGATATGAATTTTAACCAAAAAAAGTATTTGGAACCGATTCGCAAATGTAATAGAATAAACGTGGAAAGAGAGAAATGAAAAAGAATACATTAAATATTTCAGTGTTGGCGGCTCTGTGCGTATTCTGTACGGTCGGGACAAATGCGTTTGGGGCTGGTTCGGTTCGTGCACTGGGCGGAACTGGGACATATAATGGGACCGCGGCGGCGACGAATGCCAACGCGTCGTCTACGGCGGCGCGTGCGACAACGGCGACCCGTGCGGGTTCGTTGCGTGTATCACCGACGGTTACGCGGTCCGTTTCAACTGCGACACGGACAACACCGTCGGGTACGACCGAAAACACACAACGTTTGTCGGTTGGCAAATATTTGGGGCCCGCAACTGCGGTCAGTACGACCAGTGGTTCAAGTTCGGCACCCTCGGTGACGGCGGCGGAAATAACCGAAATTAATACTAACATAAACAATTTGTATTCTACAACTCAGGCGATAGAAGGTGATATTACTAATTTGGAAAATACCAAACAGGATAAATTAACGTCTGGTGATTATGTCGTTATTGAAAACGGCGAAGTGTCCGTTGATTTGACCAGTTTGGAGGAGCATTTGCAATCCAGTCTGGATTTACCGAACAAGGTTAAAATTCAGTATGATTCCGCCAATGATAAATTACAGTGGAGTGAAGATGACGGAACAACGTGGGTTGATTTGATGGATGTCGGCGAGTTAACTGGTGATTATGTTTCTGCGACTCAATTAGAGGGCAAAATTGATGCGTTGGCGAAGTATGCGACCAAGGGCGCTGTTGAAGCATTGTCTGAAACGGTCGCGCTAAAGGTGGATTCTGATTCTGTTTATACGAAAACAGCGACCAACGCACTGTTGGACACCAAGGCGAATACATCTGATGTCTATTCAAAATCAGATATTGATACCAAATTGGCAAACGTTGCGTCCGATGCGAATTTGGCCACGGCCAACGAAAAGATTTCTGCGTTGGAAAGCAGTGTTGCGACCAAGCAAGATAAA
>JAZLAV010000003.1:0-28857 GCA_045613315.1 Candidatus Enterousia sp.
CAACAAGCTAATCCAACGCGGGCACATCCACCACCGATAAATCTTTCCCGTTTCCGGCGTATGCGGTATTAGCGTTCGTTTCCAAACGTTATTCCCCAGTGGTGGGCAGTTTCCCACGCGTTACTCACTCGTGCGCCACTAACTAGGCGAAAGCAAGCTTTCGCTTCGTCCGTTCGACTTGCATGCCTAAGACCTGCCGCCAGCGTTCGTTCTGAGCCAGGATCAAACTCTCAAGTTTTAAAAAACTTGTGGTTAAAGTCCTGTGCATAATAAAACAAAGCTGACTTAAATATTCAGTTCGTCTTTACATATTATAATAATTCGCAAGACAAGTTTTTAACGAGGTTTATATGTAAACCTACTACCTGTCCAGGATATGCACTTTTGACTTAGTCAAAGTTTGGATATTCCAAATTCAACTGTCTGCACATCCCTTCTTGAATTTTGATGAGCTGCTTTTATTCACAATGTTTGCAGTTTTACCGGTACCCCGTTCATAGCGTTAGTTCCGATAACCGCAGAATTTCAGGGGTTGAGAGTCACATTTAACTGGTTCCCAACTTGAAAGCCCGCATAGTATGAATTGAAACCGCAAAAAAGTCAAGCGTTTTTTCGAAAATAATTTTGAAAAAAACATAAAAAATTTAAAAACCGCAGAAATCCGCGGTTTTATTTTGTTGCTTTTTTATATCTTTTTATTTTTTGGGTTTTAATTACGATTCGATTTTGAAACAAAAAACGATTCGTAGCCGCAAAAATTACCGATTCGGCACAATTACCCCCAACGAATAAGACATTATACACAACTGGCACATCCTACCGGACATAAGTTCGCAAAATAACAAAAAATCTGTTTTTTATCCCAGTATTTTATGATATAATTTTGGTATGAAAATGAAAAAGTATGTTTTTTCATCCCTGCTGATATTGTGCGGGATGAATCCCGTCCTGGCGTCTGATTGTACGGGGACGGAATGTGATTTTAACGAAATAATGTATGCGGACACAGTGTCGGCACCGGTTGGTTATATTGCCCCAACACCAATTGCGCAATACGAACAACCGACCGAATACATATACGCAACACAAATTCCGATGCGCTCGGTAAAGACCCTTACAATAAAACCAGTCCCCGAAGACACCCGTCCGGCACTGTGGGATGGGACACCAGCGGGCAAAACCGTGCGCTATACCCACGACAAGACCGTCGATTGGCGCGATGGCGTGCCAATTTGGGACGATTCGATTGCACATTATCGTCGCAAAGATTTTTCTGATTGGTTCCTGGAACCAAGCCCAGAGATATATTTACGCGAGGTTGACGCCCCATCATACGAATATGATGCGGCGATTGCACTCTATAACCAAAATATGGCGGACGCGGCGGCGACGCGCGCACGCATTGATCAAATTTTGGAACCGAATCGGCCACAATTTGATTTGTGGACGGATTCCGGATGCGACACACAATACGCACCATCCCCGGCCTATACCGCCCAGGATATGACCGAAATTGTATCTGTTGCGTTTGGCCCAGATGACGATTGCCCATTTGATTCCGAAACCGAGTGTGAAATTTGGCGTCGCAAACCCATTGTTCGCGAAACCGTTTCACCACGCAGCCCGATGATTCGCGCCGACAAGATAAACGCATTTATATCGGCGGCAAAATGCAACGCGACAATAAAAGCAACCGAACCCGTTGCGGCACCATTGTTGGACCGCTATAAAATGTTAATGCGTTCGGCAAATGCATGCTGCACGGACGGGTTGGTATATTCGTTAAAACGCGCAGGGGCGTCGGACGGTTTGGTTTATAAATTTATGTCGGACGATGCGAATTTCTATGGTTTTGGGTCACGTTGTTTAATGATGACCGATGATGAATTGGATACCAAGTATCCGAACACAGCAACGGCGGCGGTTGCGGCCGATGTTCGCAATGGTTGCCTGTGTCGTGGACGTCAGTGGTTTGCGGCAATGTTGGCACCGTTCCAACAGGTATATGCCGCGGCACCAGAATTTGCGTCTCAGAAATTTTATTATACATACACGGACGGTCTGCAACGGCAAACGACGGTATCGATAAATAACGACGTCCAGAACGTGTTAAAACAACTGGAGTTATGTCCATAACCCACAACCAAGAAAGCGCCCCCTGGGGCGTTTTTTTGCGTTTGACAGACACAAAAAATTCCCGCCACCGCACTGTCATCCCGACGGATACCGGGTTCCTGTTTGCGAAAGTAAACCTGCAAATGAAAATTTCCCAGGAAACGCATAAACAAGTCGCCGTTGGCGACTGGATGCCGGCATCCGTCGGCATAACGAAATGGACGCAATTATTCCACCGTTGCGTCAGGGCCCATTGACCAATGTACTCTAAAAAAACCGCCCATGTGGGCGGGGTATTATTGTACTGATTATTTTGGGTTTTGATTATTTTGCCGATTTTGGTTTTGCTTCTTTTCTATTTCAGACATAAGCGCGATACGCAACGCATAGGCACAGTTGGAAACAGAACTCGCATTATTAGAAACAGAATTGCAACCGCTGGGTTTATTTGTAATACCAAAACCCTTGGCAACTTCTATATCCGCGTCCAATTGGCGTTTTGCGCCACCAATGTCCCCATTGTCCACAGCGGTCAATATTTTGTTCATATTTTCCAAAAGGCACTGCAAACCGTCCGTAATAGTTGACGATTCCAAACTGCAATTTTTTGCCCCACTTAACACAACGTATTTATTGCTGCCAGAACGCAATGTGGCACCGACCGTGTTGTTTGTGGATACGCCATTTCCCAAAGATGTCCCCGACGACACATCTGCACCAGCGGCCGCCAATTTGGTGGTCAAAACGGCCTTTTCCAGTTGCGTTTTAAAACGACGCATCATTGTTTCCAGATATTCATACTGTTTATACATCTGTTGCGTCATAACGGTTGTTTTCAACGCAACAGCATCGCGCATAAACTGTTTGTCCGATTCGGACGACGGGTTTTGTGTTCCACCGATATTGTACACATGCGTTGAACACAGGGCAATTTCCGGATTAATACGGTCATTAGATTCACTGTCGCACCCGTTGGACGTTGCGGCAATCGCCGGCAACGCAATCACACACGCCACGATGGTCGCAATTGATAATTTATTGTTCAAGATCTTATTTACTGTATTCATTTTTATTTTTTCAAGCCATTATCATCCATGCAAACCTTTTGCGGTAATGTCTTTAACGAAACTATTTTTTGTAAATCGGCAAAAGAGTCTTCGTTGACCGCACAGAATTTTATTCCATCAACTTCTGGGTTTGTTATTTCCCCACCCGAACGCGATCTATAAACACTTGGCGCATCCTGTTCGACAATGCGTTTAAGAGTTTCGATATCTATGTTGGCACCCTTTTTACGGTTACGGAAAAACACAGACGATTCCAACGCAGATGATGCACACCCAACGCGAATGTTTGCATCCATATCACCGGTTTCGGTGTACAACCAATTTCGTTGCACTTCGTCCGCACCAGTTAATGTTTTTTGCAAAACACATGATTGGTCGTCTTCTGGGGGGATAGCCTGATTTACCGCACATGGATGATTGCCACGCACGCCGGCACCAGTTGATTTATTATTCACACAATTTGCCTCCGTATACGTGGGCCATGAATTAACCGTGACATAGTGACAATTTGTTCCACTCGTGGGACTATTGTTTTCCCCCACGGTATAGTTATCACATACCAATTGTCGCGACGTCTTGGTATTCGAACACAGATACTGTGCCCATACATTACACGAATCGTTCAACATCATATAGATATCGGTAATATCAACACCAACCGACTGCGCCAAAATCAACGCATCGTACAATTCGTCCAAAACATTTTCATACGGATCAAAGAAATCCATCGCTTTTTGCTTGAACATTTTGACGCGCTTTGGCCCGGTGCAATTATCGCCACGCGAATCGCAACCAGCATAGTCAAACGCATCTGTCATCGTGGTTTTAAGGGTTTTTAACTGGGTTTCCGCGTTTTCAATTGACGACATTATTTGTCCGGTAATCTGTTCCCGCGCCAGAATGTCCGCCGACACGCCACTTTGCGCCGCCATTTGCTGTGCGGCGGTCAATGCGCCCATTGGGGTGTTGGTTGCACCACTGGACACACTTTGTGCCCCCGAATCCGTTGTTGTTGCACGTGCGGCGGTTGCTTCGGCAATTGCGGCCGCAGTTAATTGTTTTTGTTCGTCCAGTGCGCTTTGTAATTGTGCAACGGTTTCAGCATTTTGTGCCGCCATTTGTGATTGCATTTGTTGCATTTGCGCCTGCATCACCTGAATCTGTTGCGCGCTTTGTTGGGCGGCCGCATTGGCCACCGCGGTTTGCGCCGCGTTTGCCTTGGCTGTGGATTGTGCCACCAATTGCGCCGAAATATAATTTACCAAATCGTCACCATATTGTGCGCACGCATCATTTGACCGCACACAACCCGCAACAATTGTTGATGCCACGGATGCATCTGTACATCCGCCGTTGGCACATTTGGGCGACGCACAACGCAAAACAATCGCATTACAGTTACCAAAGTCCGCCACCGGCATATCGGCCGCATCGGCCCCCGAACGCACGTTCATTAACGAATTCCACGTGTTATTGTTCACAATTCCGGACGCACCGTTATATGCGGTTAAATTATTGCCACGTGTTGACGGCACGGGCGCGCAATCGGCGCCAAACGGCACGACACACAGGGCAGCCAACAAAAATCTGGCAATGTATTTCATATTCTCTCTTGCCCTTAATTTTATCATAAAAAAAACAGGGTGGCAAGTGGTTAGTGGTGGGTGGTGTCATCCCGGGCTTGACCCGGGATCCAGGTAAATATGCGGCGCCAACGGCGCACCGCCTTATCACATATTCAAATCATCGTACAAATCGCGCCAATCTGGATTCTGTGATTCTATTAAATCTTTTTCCCAATTGCGTGCGTATCTTTTAAGGCGTTTTTCTTGTGCTATTGCATCTTTTATATCGGTAAAACACTCGTAATAAACCAATTTATCCACATTATATTTTTTGTAAATCCGGGCACGCTGTGTGTTTTATGTTCATATGCGCGACGTGCAATATCATTGGTTACACCGACATACAGTGTGCCATTGCGACCACTGGCCATTATATAAACATAATAAGTTTTTTGTTCGTATAGCATTTAATAAGGCGTTTGCGTTCGCAAACAAGTTTAATATACCTGGATCCCGGGTCAAGCCCGGGATGACAATGTGATAGCATAAACCCCCGAGTTTATTTTTCTCATTTCTGCGCATTCCCGTGTCATTTCCGCCTGCGCGGGAATGACAATTGTTTTCTGTCCCCTATTCCATTACCTCGGTTTCGCCACAATGGGGCAACAAAAAACCCGCCAAACGGCGGGTTTACCAACCACTAACATAATGACTAGTCCAAAGATGTCGTGATTATATCACCATAGTTGCCGGCCTCGTCCCCGCCGATATAGCATGTTATGTGACGACCAACATTATTCATCCATTCTTCGTATTCCGCACGTTGTTTGGAATCCAATATGCTGTCATGGATGTCACGTGTTGCCCGGTTCACCAACAACGCCCCGGCTGTTCCCATTGTTATCGTGCTGACCGCGGTAATCCAACCACTGCCACTTTTCTTGGTATCATCATCCGCAGTGTATGTCCTACACCCGGTTTTTACTGTTTCAACAGCATTTTTAACGGCAGCCGATTCACTGGAACAACATTTTGTTTCTGAAGTATTGCTTCTGGCGCAATCGTTTTTCGCTGTGCAAGAACTCAGGTCCGCAACAGCAGAATCCAGTGCCCTCACATCTACGCCTATTGCTTTTGCGTTGGAACTGACCGAGCCAGCATACGAAGAAATCGTATACGGATCGCTAACCTTTGAAACTGATGATGCAAAATTTTCACAGTTGTTCTTGTAGCTTTCGGATTTAACCTTTTTGTTGTCGGTCCCCAATCCAGTTAAACCACCCAATGTTTTACCGGTACGAATGTTTTCGCCCAATGCCAATCCACCGGCCGAACCGCCCAACGCACCCAAAATTGTTGTCCATGTGCGCCAACGCGATTGATTATCACGTGTTTCCGCGGTCGCATCTCTGGCGGCGGCATTTGCCAAATCATCCAATGCCGATTCTGGGATCCATGAACCGCATGTGAAACTGTCGCCAACCGCATAGTATGCCGTGTTCCACGATTTGCCCGACATGGCTTCCTGGATCTTTTTATCATCCGATTGCAATGTCACACGCACGCGACAGAACGAACCATACAATTCATTACTGGTCCCAAATGCGGTTTGTTTAAGGCCGTTTGTCGTGTAATCCTTTGGAATACGGTTACCCTTTAATTTAACCCACATAAACGTAGAACCGTTATCACGATTACCAACGATACCACCCGCATTCGCGGCCAAACACATATTCTGTTCCGCCGTCAACTTTGCGTTATATTTTGCCTGGGCTTCTTTTTCGATGTCATAGATTAAATCTTTGAACAATGAATTTGCCGCCTGGGATTGAACGAACGTGGTGTAATCTATCATTTCTTTGATGTCACAAATCTTGCCACTTTCGCTGACGGTGTTGCAGACGCATTCTTCGCCATCCTGGGTTCTGCATAATTCATTACCGTATGCATCGGTCAATGCAACCTGGCGTGTTTCGCCGGTAATGCTGGTCGCGGAACCCGCGTCAATCCATCCTTCGCGCACAGATGTCGCATCACCCCATGATGATGTGCCCGCATTTGCGATTTTGATTTTGTTCGCCTCGATTGCCAAATGTTCTTCGCACACAGATGCATTTTTAACCGTATCCAAACACAATCCCAAAACGATTGTGTAATCCAACACACCGCCAACCTTGTTCATGGACGCATCAAATGTGCTGTTGCCGGTGTTGGTCAAACTGGACGCGACATCGGTACGATTGCGATAGCAATTTGCATAATCGGAACCGCACATTGTTTTGACGCAACTGGTCGCCAATGTTTGGCACTGTTTCTTTAACTGGGCAATTGCTGCGTCGCTGTAATTTGTTGCCAACGCGGAATTTAACGATGCCACAACACCAATCGCATCAATTTCCGCACCGGAATCATATTCAGGGAACAACACATCAAATGCGTCACGATTTATATATGTATATGAATATGTGCCGGTTGAATTTGGATTTGCCGCCGCATATTTGCAATATGTGTCGGTATTCACGATTGGCGCACACCCGGTTTTGATTTCTTCGTATGTGTTTGAACCATTTATACTTTTATCGGAATTACCAAATACCGCGGCATAACACGCAGAACCAACGCCACCACCACAAACACGCATCGCGCACGATTTGATTGTTTCTGTGCATTTTTGTTTTGCGCGCGTATCGAATTTATTAACCAGGTCCGTAATTTTTGCCTTCATACCGGAATTCATACGAGACGCATACGCTTCGTCAAAGATTTCTTCTTGGTTATCTTCGTCGCGCAGTTGGGCATTTGTTGGCATTTGACCATTACCCAAAAATGTCGCATAGCAATATTTGTTTGATCCAACGGTGTCCAAACAACTGTTTTTAATATACGCGTGAATCGCCGAACCGTTAATAACTGTATCAATCATATCTGTCGTGATTTCAGACCCGTTGTTAATCGCATCAACAATTGAAACCAATGACTGATTTGTGTTTTCGAAGCATTTATATGGATTTTCCGAACATGCCCCGATAAAGCATTGGTCAACAACCTTGTAACACGTCGAAACCGCATTCACCGCGGCCAATGCCGCACCTTCGGTAATCATTTCACCAATGCGGGACGATGCCGTTGGTGTTGCCGTGCGATTTGACGAACCCAATAATTCAATTACACCATCCGATTGACAACGGGCAAGTGTAGAATCACAGAATACGCGTTGTTTACGAAATTCCTTGTTCGTGGTGCAAAGTTCAAAATCATTGCCACAAACGGTATCCTTTTTTAAGCAGGATGTCATACGACGAACACAGGTTGATGTATCATAACGGTTCGAAATCGCCGCAGCAGTTATCATTTGGCCCAGAACACTGCCATCGGTCGGGTATGTATAATCGGTCACTTCGCCATATGTGTTTTTGGTTGCAACTGTTGACAAAGACGCAATGTTTGTTGTGCCGAACAAACTGTTCACACCGGAAGATGTACACTGGGCCAGCGTACTTAAACAATTTGGCATTTTGCCGTGGAATAAAACCTTGGTCGTGCATTCTTCGAAATTGTCACCACATGCGTCGGCACCACGAATACATTCGTTGTATGCGTCGATACATTCGGCATCGGCCAACAATGCAGACGATGTTGTCGTTCCGGTTGTGGTCGTCGTGCCACTGGTTTTTACAACCATCGTCGGCATACGTGATGATGCGGTACCAACATTTGCCGTCACGATTCCCGGACGTGCAGTCGCCGCAAACGCGCCGGGCGCAACACACAAAACAGCCATTAAACTTATTGTTTTTTTGAAGAAATGCATTTGTCTCACTCCATTATTATTGTTTTATTATATCATATTTTGGGAATTAGACAAACGAAAAAGTAATTGAATAACCCGGATTAACTAAAATTATCAAGCAAATATTTCAATTCGGACATATCATCCGGCAACGGTGCCCGAAAATGCATTTTTTCACCGGTGACGGGGTGGTCAAATTCTAAAAACTCGGCATGCAACATTTGGCCATTATGTGTTTTAAGAAAATCCAACAAATCCGGATTTTTTACCGACCCCAACCGCGCATTTGTTCGACCATAAACCGTATCACACAAAACCGGGAACCCGTGCGCCGACAAATGCACACGAATCTGGTGTGTCCGTCCGGTCAACAACGTGCAACGAAATGCACTTACCCCGGCACGCCCCCACGTATCCATTACCGCGACCAATGTCGTTGCCGGTTTTCCACCGGATTTGACCATGCTCATTTTTTGACGATTTCGCGACGAACGCGCAATATTTCCCGTGATTGTCGCAGTTTCCCAATTTGGCACCCCCCATACAAACGCGACATATTTTCGCGTTAAATCGTGTGCCATAAATGTTTTAACCAAACCGTTATATGCCACGTTCGATTTAGCAAAAACCATAACGCCACTGGTATCCTTGTCCAGACGATGAACAACCCCCGGCCGCGTTGCACCACCCGCCGATGCCAACGGGGTATGCGCCAAAATATTTTGGACCAACGTTCCGGTTTTATTACCCGCGGATGGATACATAACCACCCCGCGCGGTTTATTTATCACGATAATATCGTCGTCTTCGTATAAAATATCCAGGTCAAAATCCGTTGAAACATTATCCGCCGCAATCGTTGTTTCGGGGGCATCGGGAATTGCGACGGTTATTTTGTCGTCTTTTTTTGTTTTATCTGAAAATCGCGCCGGCACACCGTTACGCAGGACAGAAAATCGTTGGATTTCACTGCGCGAATATTCGGGCATAACGGTCGCCAAAAATTTATCTATACGCACACCAATGGACGAATCATCAACAACAAAATCGCGCATAACAACCCCTATTTGTATTCAGACCAATCACGGCCACGCGTGCATTTTGACATATCAATCGTTAAATTACGACCATCGGCATCAACTGGACACGTCAACAGCCCAGTACCGACGGCATCGTCCGCGTCACGCGTGGCGTTGCGCCACGAAAAATTTATCACATCGGGGGCATAAACACACGCAATCCGCAATTCGCCATCGTGTTTATTATTTGGTCCCATCCAAACACGAACCCCATCCCCCAAACCATAGCACGGGAACCCGTCCAGATAATATAAAACCAGTCCCTTGGTCCCAGATAATTTGGAATCCGGTTTAAATGTGCCACGAAATTCGTTCAACAACAGGCCTGTTATTGCCTGCCAATCTGTACTGGTGGAAAAAATACTGACCCGACGGGCCGGCGGTGGTGCCGGCTGTGTCGAATCCGCGGCATTTGCCGATATTACAAATAACGCCAACCCAAATGCGAACAATAACTTTTTCATTATTTATCCCCCATTTGTAATTCCACAGTTATCTTTTTTACCCCATTTGTTGTGGTGTTTAAAACATGATAAAAACCAATCGACGCCCCCGATTCCACCAGTGTTGCAGACGGCATAAATTTTTGGCGTGCAATTTCACGACCCGACGCATCACGCGACACAACAATCAAATCGGGCACACCATAAATTTCGGTCGTTTGGTTTATAATGGCACCACGAACGGCAAACCGGGGCACCCCGGCATCATCTGCAACCGTGGTTATTTCGGTTAATTCCGCAACAAGCGGTGGTCGATTTGCATTTTCAATCTTTGATTTAACGACAACTGCAACCGTAAACACAATCGCCGATAACAACGCGCACAGCGCCGCAATAAACAACATCCATGCGCCACGCTTGTTTGGAACGGCAACGTTCCAAACATGTCCACACACTGCGCATTTTACCGGCGTTGTTGGTGCCCGGTCCAGCGCATATTCTGTTTTACAAAAATCACATTTTATTTTCATATTTTGATATATACCACAAATTATTCTAAATTCAACAACCGATATTTTGCACGAACGCGCGTTTGGATTTCATTTATCGCATTCATAAAATCTGCGACGGTGGCATTTCTGTTTGCAGACACCGCACCAAACACACTTGATGCGACGGAATCTGAAACATTTTCTTTGGCATACGCTTGGGACGCCATGTGATTAAGTTCCATTAACCTGGCATCTGATAAATTGGCAACACGGTTCTTCACATCCCAATAAAATTTAGAATCAACCGAGTCCGCTATTTTATCACGAACAATCAACCGCGGGGTTATCGAACCAGCAAAACTTACCGTCGTGAACAGTGCCGTAATACGACCACCAGTCATATCCAAACTTTGATTTACATTAAGCACACTGACCTTGGTTGAATCGGCGATTGAAATCCCGGACAATGTCAAATTGGTTGCCCACAGGTTTTCTGTGTTGAAATTGGAAAACTTGCCCAGATCAGACAATGTTAATGCACCCGCAATCTCCATCCCTTTGGCATCAGACGACAAAGACCCAGAACATGTCGCGTTCTTGGTTTCGAACGCACTGTCGATTGTTGTCCGGTTTGCAAACACAACTCGATTGGTTGCAACATCAATCGATTCCAATGTTTCATCAAATCCCGCCGAATACACATCAAACCGCGAAACATTTACAATATCATGCCCCCCAAGATTCAGCGCACTTAACATTGTCGCATCAGTCGAATCGTCAGACGGCAACCGCCACAAATACAACGCATTATCACGATTGACAGTTGTTGTCCCAACAATACCATTTGTTGCATTTATACCCAAATCAATTGTATCCATATGCCACGTACCAAATGTGCCGTAAGCGTGTGTTCCTTCGACAAAACCCATATCCGAACCGGCGGCAACGATTTCACGCGTACGCATTGGGGAAATGGAATCGTCACTCATAACAACAACACCCTGTAATGTCGCCTGGCCGGTGGCGTCGGATGATTTCAAGATACGCACCTGGTATTTATCGCCATATTGTTCAACAATCGTTTCTGGCACGCCGTATTCCACCAAATCTGCGATATCAACGCGCGTTATCGATTTACCAACAACGACTAATAATTTATCACGATTTAACACTATATACCGTTCCAACGCGGTTTGGACATCGGACATTTGACGTGCGACGGCGATATTTTCCGCCCGAACGATTGCATCACGCTGATATCGAAAAAGAAACGGCAACACCACGGACACGATTGCCACACTCATAAGCAATTCAACCAACATTCCGCCACGTTGCGATGCGCAATCAGAAAAGATACCGTGTTTTTTTATCATATCCCCCCCATAATGGATTCCGGCACATACGATTGCCAATCGCTTGATAAAATTGCACCAAATTCAGATTTCTTTGGGGCGGCTGGAATCGGAGCGCGCGCCAAACTTAGTTGTGTGAACGACGGCGGTGTTGTTGACGGGAAAGTCCACGATCCAAATTTTATCGGTGAATTTGTGGACATCATAAGTTCCCCAGACACCGTTAACCCAAAATTTTCATAAAATATTATTTCGTCCGTTGTCAGATATGATGTAAAAACAGCCCCTGTTTTAATCCCCGTAAAACCACTTATTGTTCGTGTTGAATCCGATTTCAACACCAAATCGCGCGCAACATTAACCGATTTTGTGACCGTCGCGCGGTCCGCAATCACACGGCCAGATGTCGTATACCCCGCCCCATTCAAATTATCTGCGTAAATATTTCTAAAACCCATAATGTCGCCCGTCACACGCAACGAACCTATTGAAACATTTCCGCCAATCATATTTGCGCCGTTTGCAAAATATATCGTATTGGCAGACAAATTTTCGGTTTTGATAAATGTTGCGGTCACATCATCGACACGCATTGTATCCGCATCAACGCCACCAACATCATATACCGTTTTACCCCCCATATTCAAATCGCGAAACATAACATTTAAATCGTCATCGCCCGATGTTCCACGATGAAGATATTTTGATTTATCTTCGCCAAACATATCACGCGACACACGATATATTAAATCCCCCACATTGAAATCGGGGGCACTTACCGCCCATGTGCGCCCATGTGCCACACCGTCGACACCAACAACCGCGGCATCGTCGCCAATGTGATGTGCAATATTCGCTGTATGCAAAACCGGTTCGTTAATATCAAACGCCAAATACACATCTGTAATGGTCGTTCCGCGCACAGAATATTTATCAACGAAACCCGCATGCGCCCCATCTGCAACAATTTCCAATTCTTCGTCCGTCAAACGAATTTGTGCGACATCCGGCCACGCATCCTGGTTAAGGCGAATAAAGTTTAATACCTTTCCGCGCAATTCTGTAATTTCGTGCGCCGTGGCCATATCATGAATATTTCTGTTGGTTTCTGATATTTGTGAATATATCAATGGCGCGGCCATGGCAACAATTGCCATCGACAATATGACTTCTAACACACTGGCGCCACGATTTATTCCGTCAAAGATTTTTGTTTTAAATACAACCACTTTTCCCCGCCAACAAACATTGTTTTATATTTATTCTTTTTTCCAAACGTTGCCAATAGACATATTGGCAAATTATATACTGGGCCAAAGAGTGTTGATTATACACCCCATGTAACGATGATATTATCGATTTACAATCAACCATACTCGAATCACTGTCCGATGGGCGTGATAAAATTTCGAACACACTGTTGTCAATTGTTGTGACATACATATCCGGCAACACCGATGTCCCGGCGGGTCGCACATCCAACACAACCGCCCCCGAACCACCGCGCGACAATGAATCAGACGTCTGGTCACGTAATGTAATATTTGACGCATAAATAACATCTGTGTCGATACCACTGGTACTGCTGTATTCCAACACGTCGGAATTTATATAAACATCTTGGCCACGGGACGCATTTATAAAAGAACTTATATCCAATCGTTCAACACTGAAATTTATTTTTGTTGAAACAACATTACCACGAATATTCCAATTCGGTGGGCCGCTGAACCCGGAACGCCCGGCGGTCATCGAAAAATCATAAACGGACGCATTGTTTGTTGTTATATTTCCTGTATCACCATATGCCGCCACGGTTTTTCCGCTAACCGAACCGACAATAAGCGAACCACGCGTTAATGACAATGCGCTTTCCCCGCGCTGAGTTTGGAATATAGTTTTATCCGCAACCATGGTCGATATTGTATTCCGTGTTTGATGCCCCGCTTCCAACCCATTGATGGTAAGCGACCCAATTTCCACACCATTAAACGTACCACGACGTGTCGTAACATTATCTGCATTTATGAACGAAAACCCACCCATATCCAAATCAACCAAAAATGCATTACCATCAACATTTACTTCGTTACGACGCACAACATCGGAATATGTATTATCCAACACAATTCCCACACGAACAACACCATCACCCGCATCATCCGCAAAGAACCCGATACGGCGCACCAATTCTGCGCGCTTTATTCCGCTTAAATTGCCACCCCGCAAATTCAAATATGCAGACACCGTTTCCGTTCCCTTGTCTATGACCAATGATATATCCTGGCCCAGGGCGGTTTTTGGAACAAACCCCAATGGCAACCCATACGGTTCCAATGTGTCGGCAAATGCGTTCCCGGAAAAAACGGTCCGTTCATATGGTAAATTGTGTACATTTTCGCGAATATATATTCGTGCCGCCGTTGCGGCATTATCGATTTGTCGGGTTGCAGAATACATTAACGCATCATTTTCACGCCCCAGTAATTTGATTGCAATAAACGGGACAAACGCAAACAACAATGTCAGCGCAAGCAACGCCTGTAACAAAAAATTTCCGCGATTGTTTTGCAAGAATCCCCCCTACGACAATCAGAATAGCAATTGAAAAAAAATATTGCAATCAGTTTTAGGATGATTTATCATAGCAAATGTTTAGATGCGGACAAAGCAATCCGCGAAATGTTTTCCGATATATAAAAAGAAAGAAAATGCAAAACAAAAAAAATCAAACGTCTAATGTTGGGCAAATGATTCAGCGCTGTCATAAATGGCGCCAGAAAAGAAAACAATACATCGACCAGGCGCGCCAGACACCCGATGAAATCGAACGCGAACGCTTGCTTCAAGCGGCGGAACACTATGGTCGCATTGTAAATGCCGAACAAGAAAAAATCGATTCTTCGCGTGGAACAAATGACAAAATCCCAGATGTCCCATCCGACGCACCTGAATCCAATGACGACGAAGAAATCCCATTACCGGATTTTATAGAAAACCTTAAATAATTATCATCACAAAATAATATATTTGTTGTTGAAATTCGACTGTGGTTTGCTATTCTTGCCATAAAAGGAAGTTTTAGCATGGACACAAACTATACTGTTTTGGCCCGCAAATATCGCAGCCAGGATTTCAACACTCTTATCGGCCAGGATGTTTTGGTAAAAACACTTACCACCGCAATTAACACCGGCCGTATTGCGCATGCGTATATTTTCACAGGCATTCGTGGAACTGGCAAAACAAGTACCGCTCGCATTTTAGCCAAGGCATTAAATTGTTTATCGTCCGATGGACCAACGGCAACCCCGTGTGGGGTATGTGAAAATTGTCGCGCAATTGCCGCCGGCCAGCATATTGATGTTTTGGAAATCGACGCGGCATCACACACGGGCGTTGACAATATGCGCGAAATACTGGATGCGGTTCAGTATCGTCCAACAAATGGCCGGTACAAGGTTTATATTATCGACGAAGTTCACATGTTATCACAAAGCGCGTTTAATGCGTTGCTTAAAACACTGGAAGAACCACCTGCACATGTCATTTTTATTTTGGCAACCACCGAAATACGCAAGGTGCCAGTCACAATTTTATCACGGTGTCAGCGATTTGATTTGGTACGTATTCCAATTGACACACTAAAGAAACATTTTGCGTGGATTGCAGAACAAGAAAAAATTGAATTGTCCGATGGTGCCAACGAATTGTTGGCGCGCGCGGCGGATGGTTCTGTACGAGACGGTTTATCACTATTAGACCAGGCAATCGCCCAAACCGGTGGACATGTTGACGAAACATCTGTATTAAATATGTTGAAACGCGCCGACCGTGGCGTTGTTATGGATGTAATGGAAACGATTTTGGGGGGCGACACCGCAACGGCGCTGGGAAAAATCGACGCGATTTATAATAATGGTGCCGACTTGTCCATGTTATTAACCGATATGATGGAATGGACGCATTGGGCAACACGTATGCACCCATCGGTACGTATGGGCGACGCACCAAACGCACCATACACCGCGGACCAACGCGCAAAAATCCGCGAATTGGATTCACGCGTGGCATTGAACACACTTTCCCGTCTGTGGCAGGTTATGGTTGCATCCGTCCCAGAAATGATGGCAACGGGAAACCCCAAACAGTGTTTTGATATGCTTGTTATACGACTAATGCATATTGCAGAAATGCCGTCGATTGCAGAGATATTAAAGAAGCAACCAAACACGTCAACGCCCACCACGGCAAAACCCGCAACCGTTGCGGAAAAACCAAAAACGATAACGATAGCATCAGCAACCGAATTGGCGGCCGCGTTACAGTCCGCGCGCGAAATTTTGTTGTATTCATATTACACAAACAATATCGAAGTTTCTGAATTTGTGGACACCACAATAACATATTTTGACCGCGGTACAGACGCCGAATTTGCACACAAATTGGCCGCATGGTTAAACGACAAAACCGGAAAAACGTGGACACTGGTTCGCGAAGAAAAATCTGAACACGCGCAAACCGTATCTGAACAAAAGCGCGCAGAATTGGAATCTGACCCAATGATTGCGGACGCAATGAGTTTATTCGAAGGCGCCGAAATAATTGGCTCTACAAAATAAATTTATATCGGGGGGAAATTATGAAAACAGAATCTGGACGTTCACTTATCGAAATCATCGGCGTTTTGGCAATCGGGGCCATTATGGCGGTTGCGGCCGTTAAAATGTATGGCCAAATTCGCACAAGCCATGTTCGCGCAATCGCATCAAACGAACTGGAACAAATCGCAAAAAATGTAAAAATATTAACTGGGGCGCGCGGATCGTATGCGGGGGTTTCAATCGATTATTTAATCATGGCCGGCGCATTGGCATCAAATCGCGCACCAATTGGAAATGATGATTGGTCCATATCCCCAAGTTTTGATGAAAAATCGTTCACAATAAACCTTGTGGGATTAACATCGGGCGAATGTGAATATTTTGCCATCAAAAAACAATCGTGGGCAACATCTGTACTGATTAACGGGCACGAACCACACGACGCGTCCAGTTGTTTTTCCACAAAAACGAACCAGGTTTCTTTTATAGTCGAATAAAGTGAAAAAAATAAAGGCACTTCTTTACGGGATTATTTGTATCACACTTGTTGGGTGCGTGACGTATCACAGCCCGGACCGCAACACATGGTCAACATATCTGCGCGGGGCCAGTTTAACAGACATGACCGAAACAACCCGTGTTGCAAAAAAACCTGTGTATATGGGGGCGGGCGGAAAACTAATTTCGCAATCCGAACACGCAACAAAATTGGAATATGGCGACGACAATGCGCTGGCACTGGCATATATGTCTGATTTGGAATTCGCGCTTTATGACGCGTTGCGCAAACCAGGCATTTCGGTTCAGCGCGCTGGAACCGATATCGTTATTATTTTGGTTCGCGATGCAATAATGGAATTGAATGTCGCAGATATTTCACCGGACGGCGCAGACACATTAAAAACAATTTCTAAAATACTGAAAAAATACGACGCAACATTTATCGAAATTGCCGGTTATACCGACGCGACACGCGACACACGCGCCGCAACGGCATTATCGGTCGATATGGCGATGCGAACGGGCGTTTATTTTGCACAACATGGTATTATTCCACAACGGCTTTTCATTGTAGGACGTGGCGCGGCACGCCCCATTGCCGCCCAGGATGATATCGGTCGTTTAACAAATCGTCGGGTTGAATTAAGAATTACACCCGTGCGTTAATATTTGTTTTATGGGCTAACTTTCCATTTTACTTTTTCTTTTTTATTGCTATAGTAAACTGGAACAAAAATAAAGGAACGAAAATGGTACAATCAAAAACAAACGAATCTTCTAAAAACTATGCTAAAATTGGTATTGTTGCGGCGGTTGTCGTGGCTGTTGCCGTTTTGGGTGTATGGGCGGTTTCTGCGATTAACAATCGTGGTGGCACGTCCGTGGAAAAGGCAATTGAATCCGTATCGACCGATGCTGTGACTGGTGCTGATTTGCGTATGGCGGTTGTCCGCATGGATGCAATCCAAACCGATGCCCGCGTATTACAGGATTTACGCAAACAACGCGAATCATATGAATCAAGATTGCGTGATGAATTAACTTCTGAACAGAAAAAATTAGAAAAAGAAAAAGAAGAAATTGAAAAGTCCCAGGATGTATTATCCCGTGACGCACTGCAACGTCGTGTTGTTGACTATCAAAACCGCGTCACAAAATTGCAACGCGATTTGAACGAACGCGCACAAAGCATTGAAACATCTTTCCAAAAGGCGTTGGCCGAAATCCAAACGAAACATTTGGACCCTGTTATCGAAGGCATCATCGCGAAAAAGAATCTGTCGATGGTAATCGATGGTCGTTTTGCGCGTATGGGTGCGGGAACGGAAAACCTGGACATCACAAACGAAGTTGTTTCCGCATTGGATAAAAAAGTATCCAAGGTTAAAATGGAAACACCCAAGGGGTTTTAATCCCATCGTGAATAAATAAAATGGCACCGCAGATGCGGTGTCTTTTTTTATTCATATAATATTTACTTTTAATTTGGAAATTCATTGTCTATAATCGGGGTATGTTAAATATAATAAAATCTTTATTGGCGCCGACGGCAACTAAAATGACGGCGGGGCAATTGGCCGAAAAATTCGGACTGGAATTACGCGGCGACAAAAACACAGTTGTTCGTGGGGTTGCACCAATCGCGGATGCGCGTCCGGGACAATTGGCATTTTATTCAACCGAACAAAACAGCAGCGCATTTAAAATATTACCATTATCTGTTTTGGAAAATACGCGCGCATCTGTCATTTTGGTACAACCAGAAATGGCCGAACACGCACCAGTGGGTCGTACATTGCTTATTACCGACACGCCGCGCGGATACATTGTCAAAATACTGGGGGAAATATACCGTGAAAAACCACGTTTTGGGGTAAGTCGCGACGCAACAATTGAACGTGGTGTATTTTTCCGCAAAAAGAACTCTGTATATGTCGGACAATTTACAACGATTGAACGTGGCGCGGTAATCGAACAGGATGTTAAAATCTTTCCGAACGTGTTTATCGGACGCAATGTCACAATTGGCCGTGGAACGGTCATCAAAAGTGGTGCACACATTGAAAACGCAACAATTGGTGCAGATTGCGTTATTAACGCAAATGCCGTTATCGGCAAAGACGGATTTGGATACACCCGCCAAGACGGACATAACGTATTTATTCCGCATGTTGGTCGTGTTGTTATCGGCAATCGTGTATCGGTTGGCGCAAACACATGCATTGACCGCGGGGCAATGACCGACACGACAATCGGCGACGGGACCAAGATTGACAATCTGTGCCAAATTGCACATGGCGTTGTTGTTGGGGCGGAATGTTTTCTGGCGGCGGGGGTTGGATTGGCTGGCGGAACGGTGATTGGCGACCGCACCCTTCTGGGTGGACATGTTGGCGTTGCAAACGGCGTTCACATTGGTAATGATGTAGAGGTTGGCGCCCAATCTGGTGTTTTACGCAACATTCCCGACGGCGACCGCCAATTGGGTTATCCGGCATCATCTGGGACGGAATATCTGCGATTGTATGCATGGGCAAAGAATAACTATAAAAAAACAACGGGCAAAAAATGATTGACGCAAAGGGCATAGAAGCCGTAATCCCACACCGTGGCAATATGCGCATGGTGGACGAAATTCGCGAATATACCGAAACAAGTGCAGTTGGTATAAAATATGTCCGCGACGACGAATTTTGGTGTGCCGGCCATTTCCCGGGCAAACCGATTATGCCCGGCGTTTTACAGGTCGAAGCGTTGGCCCAAACGGCGTGTTTTTTGGCATTAAAACATTTGCACCTGGACAACGGCAAAACATTGGGGTATTTCACAACAATGGAACGAATTAAGTTTTCGCATATGGTTATGCCGGGCGACACATTGGAATTGCATGTTGAACTGGTGATGACAAAAATGCGTCTTTACAAATTCCACGGGATTGCGATGGTTTCCGGCAAAAAGGTGGCCGAAGCTACATTTACCGCAGTTATGGACACGGGCGCCAAATAAAAAACTGGACAGGTCGCAAAAAATGCTTTACTATTTACGCACCAACACAGATATGGATGTTTAGCTCAGTTGGCTAGAGCATCTGCTTTACACGCAGAGGGTCAGGGGTTCGAGTCCCTTAACATCCACCACCAAATTTTATATGTCTATTGAATCTGATATATTTTCAAATTATATGGTAATTCCGGAAAAACTGGTCCAGTATGGATTTGCACACGATGGGGAAAAACTGGTTTATACGGTAAGTATGCCACGCGGAAATTTTTGTGTTATTGTGGAATATACAAAAAATGAAATTTCTGGAAAAATTATCGATACGGCAATGGATTCTGAATATACCAATTTTCGCATAGAAAACGATTTTGGTTATGCCGCAAATGTGCGCCAACGGTTCATCGATATTTTAACCGATATACGCGACAAATGCACCATAAACCAACATTTTTCATCACCAACCGCACGACATATTGCCCGGTTTATTCACAACGAATTTAATGTAAGTCCAGAATTTTTATGGGAAAAATTTCCATCTTTTGCGATTTTTCGCCGCACAGATAATAAAAAATGGTTTGTTTTGATTGCAAACATCCCGTTGGTAAAATTGAAATCACGCGCCAATACCCGGGACATTGTTGATATTATCAACGTCAAAGTTGAGGACACAAAAACACGGGATATATTGAAAAAACGCGGATTTTATCCCGCATATCATATGAATAAAACAAGTTGGGTGACAATTATTTTGGACGGCACTGTCCCAGACGCCACCGTCGAACAATTTATCCGCGAAAGTTTCACACGCGCCTGAAGCGTAAAATTTATTTTTGTTTGACAATAACAAGGTTTGTATTACTGTTATATTTTGATACAACCAAATGGATACCAACATGACACGTTTCGCAGAATCAGCACACAAAACAGTATTAACCGTCCAAGAAACACCCGACGGGTGGAACATTTCGTTTGTTGACGGCACGAACCGGTTCATCAAAAGAAATGAAAAAAAGGGATCGACCCCGATTATGCCGGGCGTGACCATTGAACCGTGCAGATTGCGTTGTGGCGGCCCCGACAGACTGGGCCGATGCTCGTTGCGACCACGTGGCCCACGCACAAACAAGAAACCAACCGCTGAATGCCATAAACAATTTGTGTACGCACACAAACCGTTTCATTTTGACCAGGGACGGCCCAAATTTGAACGCGGAATACAAAAAATGTCGTACCGCATAAAATCGTACCGCACAATCAAACCGACCAGTCCATCTGGCCAGGTAAAAATTGCATTACTGTTCGAAGATGGATCAAGGGCCCGGGTTCTTAAATCTTCCATTTTGGGACACGCGCACATACAACACGGGTACTATCTGGTGCCGTGCGACCAAGAATGCGGTTATCACGGCGACAAATGTCCACATTGCCACGGTGCGCGCCGGGGCACGGAATGCCGTAAACAGTTTTTATTCTGTCATAAAATTTTGACGGGGCGCAAAAACCACAAAACCAAATAAAAACTCTGTTGTATTTTTCATTTTTTTGGTCTAGTATTCCCGACGGAACATAAGGAGAAAAAATGAAAAAAGTATTACCAATTATGTTGGCGGTCACGATGTTGGCGGGCTGCACAACAACAAATCCATACACGGGCGAAGCCCAAACATCTAAATTAGTTTGGGGAACGGCACTGGGGACCGCGGCGGGCGCGGCGACGGGTGCATTGGTTTCCAAGGACCACGGCAAAGGCGCACTTATCGGCGCGGCGGCCGGTGCGGCCGTTGGTGGTGGCGTTGGGTATTACCTGGACACGCAAGAGGCTGAATTACGCGCAGAATTGGAATCGACCGGCGTTCGCGTTGTTCGTGACCCCGACAGTATCCGCCTTGTTATGCCGGGAAATATCACATTCCAAAGCGATTCTGCCGACATTAATTCTGGGTTCTATCCGACATTGAATTCCGTGGCCAAAGTGTTAAAGAAATACAGCAACTCGACCGTTATGGTTATGGGATACACTGACAGCACAGGCAGTGTCGCATACAACCAATCATTGTCACAAAGCCGCGCACAATCGGTCGCATCGTATTTAATTGGCCAGGGCATCAAATCATCACGATTTGAAGTAATGGGTATGGGTATTTCCAACCCGATTGCAGACAATTCAACCGCCGCCGGCCGTCAACAAAACCGTCGTGTTGAAATCAAAATCATTCCAAACAAATAATGATGGTTTTGGTATTCGTAAAAACCCGCCAAACGGCGGGTTTTTTATCGTTGGTTTTGTTGTTTTATCCATTTTTCCGCGTTTTTAACATATTGTCGTGCACGCGTGACATCGAATTTATTGTCGGTTTTCAATTTGCCTTCGGCATCTATCCATACATTACGCCATAACGGAACAACCGCCGATATTTTATCCAAATTGTCCGCAATATTTTCCGGCGACAGCCCACCCGAATATCCCTGGGTACCGGACCCGAATAACGGCGCGCGCCACGCATCCGGCGAAATGCCTTGGCCGCCCGACGAATCGTACAACGGCGAAAACCATCCCGTTCCAACGGAATGCAATTTTTTTATCAGATCCGCGGTCTTATTATTGTATTGAAAAATAAATTGATAATCGCCATATGCGCCAATCATACGCGATATATTAACAAGGCTGGCCTTTTCAACGGCACTGGCCGGGATGTTCACCTGGATTCTGTTAACAATTGGGTGCATATTATATCCGCCCTTGTATCGAGTATTTAAAATCCGATGTAATTCGGTTGGGATTTGTCCGTGTTCGCAAATCTGGGACGCCCATTCGTTATTAATATGAATTGCAAAATGCAATAAATCATTACTTCTGTTGCGTCCGGTTATATAGTCGATATACTGGTCATGTTGGACCATATCGATTAATTCGCAAAACCATTCATATCGTGGCATATTCGGCGACATTTTTGACGGATGCGCCTGGACCGCGATTTCAACACGTGGTGATAACCGCCCCAATTTTACAATATCGTGAATATCGTTAAACTCGCGCGGGTCTGAACAAGTTATGTATCTTATATGCATTTTATCCCTTTTTATGTTTGATGCGCAATTGTCCACATGCAGATCCGATGTCGGTTCCACGCTCCCGCCGAATGCGCGTATGAATACCATTTTTTATTAAAATATCTTGAAACCGATGAACCGCATTACCGGATGGTGACGCAAAATCGCGTTCATCAACCGCGTTCCACGGAATAAGATTTACCATACAATTTTTACCACGCAACAACCACGACAGTTTTTCCGCGTATTCCGGTGTCGCGTTATATAATACCGTTTCGCCGTTTTCATTGTTTTTGCCCAGTAATATGTATTCAATCATCAACTGACGATTATGCAGATTTGTAAATTCGTCTGCGGCCGCCAAAACATCATCCAATTTATATCTATTATTTATTGGCATAATTTCGGAACGCAATTCATCCGTTGGCGCATGTAATGATATGGCCAGATTTATCGGTCGCCCCCATTCAACCAGCCGTTTTATTCCCGGCACAATTCCACACGTTGACAATGTTATACGACGCCACCCAATTCCCATTTCCGCGTTGACACGTTCAATAAAACCAATTACATTTTCCGTGTTTTGTAATGGTTCGCCCGTCCCCATAATCACAATGTGCGAAACATCATTATTGTTTGCATCACCATTGGCACGTATCGATTTTTCATTTGTATTATCACGCAACGTCCACTGTGCGACCAATATTTGTCCGAACATTTCATCAACGGTTAAATTGCGTTTTAATCCCAAAAGAGTACTGGCGCAGAATCGACATCCCATTGCACAGCCGGCCTGGGAACTGACACAAACACTGTTGCCATAACTGGTTCGCATTAACACACACTCGATTTGTTCCGCGTCACCCAATTCCAATAAAAATTTGGTCGTTTGGCCATCAGCCGATTCCAATTTCTTGGTAATTCGCACAGGTAATGTTTGCGCAACATTATCCAATTTGACCCGCAAATCGGCCGGCAAATTTTTCATAGATGCGAAATCTGGCGCACCACGATTTAACCACTCGCGAATTTGTTTGGCACGAAATCGCGGTTGTCCCATATCGACAACGAACTTTTCCAATTCAGAATCATTTAAACAGAATAATATCGGTTTCATATCTATAACTTATACCTGTCATCATTTATTACAACGACTGCTTTGCGACGTAATTGTTTTAATTGTTGATCGGCAATAAACATCGCCTGTTTAAACATCGCATTTTGTTTAATAATGCTGTCCAATTTTCCATATTCCGACGATTTTTTTGACCCGCACACCAATAACACTGTGTTATCAACAACCGGCGACCATGTAAGTGTCGGCATTCCAATTACACGGGCACGAATATCAGATGACAATTCGTATTGTTGGGCGGTAAAGCGTTGTGGATATCCACCCAAATCTTCGGCCATTTTAACCGCGTCGTCACAACTTTTTGGATTGGTTAATTTTGCCGCCACATCCGCCGGAATATCGGTAAGGCGCACAATCGTCATTGCAATTGGCAAACCCTGGTCACGCGCCAAATCGTTTTTCATGGAATTAACATCTTCGGTGGACACATCAACGGTTGGCATAATTGTTCGCGCGACAATAACCTGCCAAGCCATATCCGCCTTGATTGCAGAAATTGCCATCGCGCGTTCGGACGCCGTCAGGTCGGATAAATTCATTCGTTTTAATTCGTTCGCTGCATCTGCATCGGTTGGTTTTACCCCAAAATTAGACGCGTAATTTAATTTAACCGAATCATCTATGATATTTTGTAATGCAACACGACGATTATCGGTTGATGTTTTGCCCTGGCGCGCCATAAGTTTTGTTCGCGCTGTAATATCTGTGTCGGTTATTGGTGTTCCATTGACGGTCGCAACCACCGTTGCCGCAAATGTCGGCACCGATAACAACATACAACACAAAACCATAGTCCAAATGTGTTTCATTTTCTTTTCCCCTATTAGTACTTTTGTCCCTCTATCGTCAAACCAAAACGAAATTGAATTGTCGTGTTTCCTTCGTAATCTTCGCGAACGGCATTATCACGACGATAACCAAACGCCAAATAATAACACGGATGATTATATAAAAGTGTCCCGGTATGACGCAAAAACTTATCCTCGGTCCAGTTATAAATTGCGTCAAATTGTGCCGACCAACGATCGGTTATTTTGAACCCAACACCAACCAACGCTTCGTTTATATCCGGTTTTAATGTTTCGGCATCTTCGAACTGACGTGCCCAAATATGTCCAATGGTGATATAGTTTTCTTTACCCAACACCGCCGATGTTTCCGCATGGCGCAAATTAAAACTGTCACGATCGAAACGGAAACGACTTGAAACATCCAACCAATCAGAATTATTAAATCCGACACGCCCAACATAGTCTGAACCGCCCTTGTGAAACCCGCTGTTTAAGTCTGTATCGGCACGATCGGTAAAATCAAATGATTGACCAAAAAACACCTCTACTGTGCGGCCATCGGCATTAAACGCAGACCAGCGCATCCCATAATCGGCAAATGTTCCGTTTTCCCACAAATCATATCCCGCGAACCGGTTGTCCGAAAACAAAACAGTATCCGACAAAAACGCACCCGCAGAATCATTATTTTTTGCGAAACTTTCTTCGTCTGTTCTGCGCATAATTGTCAATCTGGCACGTGGTTCAATTGTCTGGGACCAATTTCCACCGGGTTTTATAAACGGCAATCCCCACTCAACATAGCCATTTGGCAAAAATCGATTTTTCATACCGGAAAATTTATCCCCATCAACCATATCAACATTATGAAAATTATATAAATCATAACGTGCCGCAACCGATGCAGTCACCCGATTTCCACCCCACATTGTCCACGGACTTGTCACGCGTGCTTCACCAACCATACGTTGTGTTGATGTCCCATCACCAACAATACCCAAAACATCACCAGACAATGTTAAAAATGTTTCCGCAAACAACGGGTCCGATTGGTACACGCCACGAATATTTGGTAAAATATTGCCACTGGGGATGGATGCCTGTAAATTGTTGCTGCGCAATTCCTGGAACACGTGGGCATCGGCAACGGCATATCCAGATTCCCCGAACAATTCCAATCGTGCCCCTGAATCCAAATACGGCTGATCTTCATAAAATCCATATTTTTGCAGATATGTTTTATCGGACGCACGTGCAACAAACACCGTTGCGCGTGCATATTCGCCCATTTCAATAACATCATTGTTAAATATGTGCCAACGATCTTCACCGGCACGATTGTGCGTGTATGAACCGCGCGTGCGAAATTCAGAATGCGCCAAATTCAACCGATGTTCCATTTGATACAACGGATTTTCCTTGGTCAAATAAGACAAAGTAAATGTCACATCGTGTGTTTTTGATAAATACAAATACAACGGAATATTAACCTGTAATCCCATTTTATTTGTCGATTCCATATTCGGTATTAACAAACCACTTTTATGTTTAACCCCCGGGTCGGGCATCGTGTAATACGGCAAATACAACACCGGTAAATCGTATATATTGAAAACCATATTGTGAAAACTTAACATACGGCTGGACATATCGTGCACAATTTTTGTTGCATCTATTTCCCACGCATTACCAAACGAATCACATCCATCGCATGCCGTAAACATCGCGTGACGCGCAATTGTATCATCACCGTTTTTTGTGATACTGTCTGATTCGATATACACATGTTCGCCCAACCATATTTTTATATCGTCACCCGACAATTGTTCGCCACGGTTGCTCATATATGAATCAGTTAATGTCATACGCCCACCGGTGGCATTTGTTATTTCTGTTTTTCCGGTTGTTTTTATCGTATTTGATTTAACATCATATTCTATCTTTTCGGTCTTGATTGTTTTTGGTGAATTAACATCCAACGGCAACGCATATGCGTGTGCAATTCCAAATACCGATAAAAAAGCAATCAGTTTTTTCATATCTTATTTTTTATACAACACAAAAACCACGACCATCATTATACCCAAAACGCCAAACGATAAAACACCAAAATCTGTAATACTTTTCATCATATTTGACGCAGACATAAACACCGCCATCACGACCGCCATTGCTGCAATTGCGGCGGCGGGGGCAAAACTGGCCCGGCGACGCAACAACGACGAACGCAACAAAATCGCCAAACATAATGCCGCCAAAATAATATTCATCAGCGGTTCCAAAAACCGTGTTGCCATTTCTGTCAAAACACTGCGGTGACGTTTTGCCGTTGGCGAATCCAACACATCACGTAATAATTGACCGGTTGAAACACTGCGCACACGATAGCCCGTCATTCCACCCTTGTCCGCAACATTAAGGTCCATATCAAACATTTCGAACGTCCCAGACACCATCATATCGCCACGGCCCTGGATTGAACCATTTGACATAACAATTGACAACCCGCGTGGGGTTGCGACCAATTTACCCTTTTCTGCGAAAATAACCATTTCAGATTTTTCGTTTCGTGTGTCGGACAACATCACCTGGGACAGGTCATATCCGGAAACACTGTCCACATAGACGACCAATCCAGACGCCAATTCGGTAAATGCGGATTCCTGTAATTTCAAATGCGCCAACCCATATCGCAGGTTCCATTGTGTATTGTAAAATTTTGCCTGGGTCGATGGCACAATGAATACGTTAAGTCCCAAATGAATAATCGTCATTAAAACGGCAAATGCCATCGCGGGACGCGCAATCTGGTGCGGGGCCAATCCACTGGATGCCATAACGGTCACTTCATTATCTGCAATCATCTTGTTGTATACAAAAATAATCGCGATAAATGTGACGAACGGTATAATAATCGCAACAATAAACGGTATCATAAGTGCCGTCAGCCCGATAAAATTACTTATGCGAACCCCATAATTCAGCACAAATTTCATCATGGACATAATCTGGACCATCCACGCCAGACCCGCCAAAACCGCCAGCAACATAATAAATATCGTTACCAACTGGCGTGAAAAATACTTGTTTATTATACTCATAACACGCAGTATAAACCGCATAAGCCCAGGTGTCAATTGTTGTGACACCAACCACAACTTTTTTCTTGCATTTCCAATATTCTGCATTAAAATACAGATGTTCTTAAAATAAAAGTTTTAGGGGCGGGGTTGAAAAACCCCGCCCTTTCGGTAAAAAGACGCATAACAAGGAGAATACATATGTCTTTTGAATCTATGCCACGTCAGGATTTATTGTTGGCCATCGATTCCCTGGCCCAGGAAAAGCAAATCGATCGCGAAATTGTTATTGAATCACTGGAATCGGCCATCGCGAAAATCGCCAAACACAAATATGGCGAAGAATTCAATATTGTCGCAAATATTGACCGCAAAAACGGAGCAATCCACGTAAAACGTCTGTTCACTGTTATTGAATCACCGGAATCCGCCGGCGAAGAATATGACCCAAGCACGATGTTAACCGTTTCCGCTGCCAAGAAATACGCCAAAAACCCGTCTGTCGGCGATGTGGTCGAAGATGCGTTGCCGGAACCAGAATTTGGTCGTATGGCATTCCAAACCGCACGCCAGATTATGACTGCACGCGTCCGCGATGCCGAAAAGGGCCGTCAATACGAAGAATTCAAAGACAATATCGGCGACATCGTATCCGGCGTTGTAAAACATATTGAATTTGGCAATGTGTTTGTTGACATTAATGGCAAAGCCGAAGGTTATATCAAGGGCACAGAATTAATCCCGGGCGAACGTTTGGCCGTTGGTGACCGTGTCCGAGCATTGATTATGGACG
>JAZLAV010000004.1:0-30723 GCA_045613315.1 Candidatus Enterousia sp.
CAAAAATTGCCGAATCAAAACCACCGTTTTGGTTCGGCATATGCGGATTTGTGGGCGGTTGCAACCGTAAAATAACCAAATGGGGAAAGAAAATGAATTTATCACAAATAACACATATTACAATAATCGCGGTATTCGCCGTCGTTATGGCTGGCGCGGCACATGCGGATGGAACAACGTGCGTTGATACAGACGGGGATCCACAACTGAGTGTCTATATTGATGAATCAATAGTGGACGAAGAGCCTACAGATTTTTATTCTAATGAAACCGATAAAAGATGGACGGTACGTTATCCATTTGGCGATATATCTGGCGATGCTGTGTGTTCCTCTACAGCCGGCGCATATCGTGCCATGGCGGTCACCATCAACCCCAATGGTTCCGGCTATTATTGTTGGTGTAAATCGACTAGCCCCATGTATTCTTGGTGGGTTATGACTGTCGATATGGAGGATGTCGACGAATGTATGATAGATTGCGCATACCAATGTTCCGACATGATCGCATATAATAGTTATTCCTATAATGTGTTGAAGGTGATGGTTGAAACAGGGACGGTGGATTAGCTCCGTTGAAAGCGTTAAATTCGCTTGCTATTAAATTTTAGTATGCATAAATCGTTGCTGCAACAGAATACTAAAAAAAATCACCGCCCCCAATGGGCGGTGTTGTTTTGTATCCGATTCCAAACGACATTACCCCGTGGTGATGTACAAATTTTTATCACAACAGTTGACAAAGTAAAAAATTGTGCTATATTACTTGTACAACAACAAAAGGATAAAAAATGATTACACTTCTGGACGATAACTTTTTACCGGGGCGCATCATGCGTTTCCCATTCACAAAGGAGTATATTATGACAACGTTCCCAATACCCGAAAAGCGTGACCTTATCAAAAAATGTGTCGCAGGCATAGAAAAAATGAAACAAGTAATCAAGGCAACCCATGACGACCAAACGATGACCAACGCTGAACGCGCCGCGAAAATCGCGCGTTGCAATGAAATCATCAGCAATTACATGTTCACGATTTCACGTGCCCAGGAATACCTGGACGCATGCGCCAGACAACAACACAATACACACGAAATGTTGGGTAAAACGAAATAAAATCACAAAAATAAAAAAAAACGGCATTTGCCGTTTTTTTTTATTCCCCACGAAATCCCATCGCGACAATAAACATTTCAACACTGTCGCGACGCGATGCGGGTGGTTTTATCATTTGCACGGAATCAAAATGCATTTTCATTTGCCTGACCAATTCGCCGGTTGTACCACCGGTAAAAGATTTCGCAACAAACACCCCGCCCGGTTTTAATGCGCGAATCGCAAAATCAAACGCATATTCCAACAATACCATTTGACGCAAATGGTCTGTCTTTTTATGCCCAACCGTGTTCGGCGCCATATCAGACACCACAACATCCACGGTTCCGTGCCCCGTTTCATCAACATCCAGCCCCAGTTGTTCGTTCAGCCAGGCCAACGCCGCATCCGATGTAAAATCCCCCTGGTAAAAAACAACGTTTGGAATCGGTTTAATTTCCAATAAATCCATGGCAAAAATCCTGGATTTCGGGTATTTGCGTGCGATATATTGCGACCACGAACCCGGCGCCGCCCCCAAATCAACCACCGTTTGGCCGTTTTTCAAGAAATGAAAACGTTCATCCATTTCAATCAATTTATATGCCGCCCGCGCCCGATAACCATCACGGTGGGCCCGCGCAACATATGGGTCGGATGCCTGGCGCAAAATCCATGCGGCCGATGATTTTTTCGCTGCTATTTTCTTGTTCAGTATTTTCATCTGCTTTTTTTCCTGGAATTCTGAATCTTTTTCAAATGCCCCAGATAAAAATTTGTCGCCCTTTTTAACGCCCTTTTCCGCGCCATACGCACCAAAGAATCAAACTCAACCGGACTCGACGTATCGTCACTGTTGCCAAAATACACCCGTTTTAACAAATAACTGTAATCCACCGACACACAAATATCCACATCACCACGATATTTATATGTGACGGGCACGATGTACCCGTCCAGACGTGGACGCTGGCCCGTATCTACAACCCACCATTCGCGTGGTGGTTCAATTGAAACAATCTTGTCACGAAATGTGCAGTTTATAAAATGAGTTATTTTTTCTACGATTTTCATATAACACACAATCCATATTATTTATTTCCACCCGGAACGGTGCCGGCGGCCTGCATACGTTGCATTACAGCCTCCATCCCGCCCATACGTTGAATCATCGCCATTTGTTGCTTCATCTTGGTGTATTGTTTAATAATGTGTTCGACATCGCGCACCGTGCACCCGGCGGTTTCGGCAATACGTGCTTTGGCATTGGCAAAAATTTTTTCCGGGTCGGCACGTTCAATGGCGGTCATCGCTTCCAATATTTTAATCTGGGCATCAACACTGCCATCCTTGATTTTTTCCTTCATCGCGGATACCGCGCCCGACATACCCGGCACCATTTTCAACAGCCCGCTGAAATTGCTCATTTTTTTAATCTGTTTCAACTGGGCCAACATATCGTTCAAATCGAATTGACCCGACATCATACGTTCCGCCGTTTCTTTCATCCCAGATGGCATTTTTACATCATTTAATTCCGCATCAACATTTGATGTGTTTGCGTTTTCAACAACTTTGTCATTTGATTTCTTTTTTCCAAAACCAAACATTTCATACTCCTTGTTTTTGTTATTATTGTAATGAACGCTACCCTATTTGTCCAGATACTTCTTTAGATATTTACCGGTTAACGATTTGTCGTTCGCGGCAACCTGTTCCGGTGTGCCCGCCGCCACCAATTGTCCGCCGTTAATTCCGCCCCCCGGTCCCAGATCTACAATCCAATCCGCTGTTTTAATCACTTCCAAATTATGTTCAATGACGATAACGGTATTTCCGGCATCAACCAATTCGTGCAACACCGACAGTAATAACTTAATATCCTCGAAATGCAGACCCGTTGTTGGTTCGTCCAGAATATATATCGTTTGGCCAGTACTGCGTGCCGCCAATTCGCGCGATAATTTTATACGTTGGGCTTCCCCCCCAGACAGGTCCAACGAACTTTGCCCCAGTTTGATATAGTCCAACCCAACCCGGCGCAACAATTCCAGTTTCCGCCGAATTTTTGGAACATTGACAAAATAACGGTATGCTTCTTCAACCGTCATATTCAAAACATCTGCGATTGATTTACCACGATATTTTACCGCCAATGTTTCTTCATTATAACGCGCACCGTGGCATTTATCGCATTCCACATACACATCCGCCAAGAAGTTCATCTCAATCTTAATCTGGCCATCACCCTGGCACGATTCACAACGACCGCCCTTGACATTAAATGAAAACCGCCCCGTGGTATATCCGCGCGCCCGTGATTCTGGCAATTCAGCGAAAAAGTCGCGAATATCCGAAAACACCCCGGTGTATGTTGCCGGATTACTGCGCGGGGAACGCCCGATTGGCGATTGGTCAATATCAACCACTTTGTCCACGTTTTCCATACCGCGAATAATATCGTGGGCACCCGTTTCCATTTTAGAATTATACATCGCACGCATCAGCGCCGGGTACAACGTATCCAACAATAATGTCGATTTGCCCGACCCCGATACCCCGGTCAGTGCAACGAATTTACCCAACGGAAATTCCACATCTATATTTTTAAGATTATTTTCGCGCGCGCCCGTAATCACGATGGATTTACCATTGCCCGCACGACGTTTTTTGGGGACACCTATCTTTCGTTTGCCGGACAAATATTGCCCCGTTAATGAATCTTTACACTTTATAACCTGGGCCGGGGTGCCGGCGGCGACAACGTTTCCACCGTTTATTCCCGCCCCACGTCCAATATCCACCAGGTAATCTGCCACACGCATGGCGTCTTCGTCATGTTCAACAACAATAACCGTGTTATCCTTGTCGCGCAGCATTTTTAACGTGTCCAACAATTTGTCATTATCACTTTGGTGCAAGCCGATTGACGGTTCATCCAACACATACAATACCCCCGACAACCCCGATCCAATCTGGGACGCCAGGCGGATTCGTTGTGCTTCGCCCCCCGACAATGTGCCCGCCATACGTGACATTGTTAAATACCCCAAACCAACGTTTTGTAAAAAAGTTAAACGACTGGTTATTTCACGCAGGATAACACGCGCAATATCATTTTCTTTCTGGGTCAAATGGTCCGGCAAATCAACAAACCAGCGCAACGCATCATCAACCGACATATCACAAACATCCATAATATCTGCGCCGTTTATTTTTACACACAACGCCTGGATATTTAATCGTTTACCGTGACACACCGGGCACGGCTTTTCCGATTGGTACTTTGCGATTTCAGACCGAGTCACTTCTGATTCTGATTCGCGCCAACGCCGTTCCAAATTTGGAATCACACCTTCGTACGGTTTTTCGTAAACAAACCCGTTCCAGTTAATTTTAATCGATTCATCCCCGGTACCGTACAAAATAATATTTTTCTGTTCGGCGGTTAACGTATGCCAAGGTTTGGATAATGGAATCTTGTATTTTTTATGCAACGCGTCAAGCAGATGGTCATACTGACTTAACATACCGCCACGCGACCACGGCGCAATCGCCCCACCCAATATAGATTTTGACGGGTCTGGAATTACTAAATCGGGCGACATTGTTAATTGCACCCCCAACCCATCGCACGATTGGCACGCGCCCATTGGCGCATTAAACGAAAAAAGGCGCGGTTCGATTTTTGGAACGGTAAAACCACTGACGGGGCACGCATAGTTTTGCGAATACAATGTATCTTCGTTTGTGTCCAGACGGCGCACCAACACCGACCCCGTGACCAGACGCAAAGACCCCTCGAACGAATAATAAAGACGGGAACGAAATTCTTCCACATCTGATTCAGACGCGTCCGCCGCCGGCATTGCCAACCGATCAACAATAACAAGAATATTATGCTTTTTATTTTTGTCCAACGGTGGCACAGACGACAAATCATACAATTCCCCATCAACAATTGCACGAACATAGCCCTGCTTTATCAAAAATGCGATTTCTTTTTTATATTCGCCTTTGCGGTCGCGCACCAACGGCGCCATAATATAAATCTTGGTTTTTTCGGGCAACTTCATTGTCCAATCGACCATTTCCGCAATCGTTTGCGATTTTATCGGCAAACCGGTGACCGGCGAATGTGGCACACCAATTCGCGCCCACAACAATCGCAGATAATCATAAATTTCGGTCACGGTTCCAACAGTTGAACGTGGGTTTTTTGATGTGGTTTTCTGTTCAATGGAAATTGCCGGCGATAAACCCTCTATCATATCAACATCAGGTTTTTTCTGCATATCCAAGAACTGACGCGCATATGATGACAAACTTTCCACATATCTGCGCTGGCCTTCGGCATAGATGGTATTAAATGCCAATGACGATTTGCCCGAACCAGACACGCCCGTAAAGACCACCAATTTATTTTTTGGTATGTCCAAATCTATATTCTTAAGATTGTTTTCGCGTGCACCGCGAACTTTTATTGTTCCACTCATATCACAAAATATATAATTCAACAGTTATTGTTTTCAACCCAACAAAAACCGCCAAAACGGCGGTTTTTTATTGTTGTGTCGTTGCCGTTGTTTTTATCAGGTTTTCCGCCGTAATCGGTACCTTGGCGTTACGGTTCGCTTTGACCGTTGGGGCCAATTTGCCGTTCACCCAAAAATCTATGCCGGCGACATTACCAAATGTCCCCTTGTACCCGTTACCAGCGGGCATATAGAAAATATCACCCGGGAACATAATTTTACTGAATGCCTTTTTACCACGCGCATCTTCTATTTGTACCCACGTGCCGACATCACCTGCATTTTTATTGGCCTGTAATATGATTGTTGATTTTTCACGATTTTCAACACCAAAACGTTCGCGCACAGGCATTGTATACGCGGGTTCGGTCGGTTCCGCCGGTGCGACAACCGGCGTTTCCACCGTCACCGTTTCGTTCACATTTTCAGATGTTCCCGAAAACACCAACACCAATAACAGTATCAGCAATAAAACCAATCCACCGGCAATACCCGCCACCCATTTCCAATGACGAACAATAAATGCCCACGCGTCCTTGAAAGCGCCAGCGATATCGGACATTTTTATACGTTTGGCCGGTTTGGTGTCACGGTTTAATTTGCACGCAGATCCCGCGCTTTTCTTGGAGTTACGCACGACATCATCTGATATTACCCGGCATTCCCCGCCCAGTCCCATTTCGTGCTTTATTTTTCCAATAACCTCGTTTGGATCCAACCCCAGTTCCATCGCATAATTGCGTGCGAACCCCAGGATATATACCACCTCTGGCAGGGCTGTGTAATTACCATCTTCCAACGCTTGTAAAAACTCTTCCTTGATACACAGCAATTTAGCGATTGTCTGTATTTCGCGTTTGCGCCGACCGGTCGTACGCGCATTACGCAACATTTCGCCCGCCGTCATTTCCGCCACTGGTGTCGTTGTGTGTTCTGGTTCTTTAATAACTTCGTCCATATTTTGCCCCTAAATTTCAATCATATCATAGAATCTATATCTTTAATTCGCAACCCCAAAATTTACAAATTTCATCGCGCAAGGCGCCCGCATCGGTAATCTGGTTTACCTGTATACGAAAATCCGATGAATTTGGCATACCCGCGCTGTACCACGCGGCATGTTTACGAAAAAGCGGCACCCCCGCCCGATTGCCATAATATTCGATAACATAATCCAAATGCCTTAATACCGTTTCCCCTACATTTTGTGGCGCCACCCCACCTACAATTTCAGACAACACCCACGGTCGCCCCAACAACCCACGTCCAACCATAACACCGGAAAAACCCAATTCTTCGGCATTTTGGGCGCCTGGAGCCGTTTTAATATCACCATTGGCAATCATCGGTATTGGCGTATCGTGCACATCCGGTAATGCTGCATTTCCCGTATATAACTGCGCCCTGGTCCGCCCATGCAGTGCGGCAAACCGAACCCCGCAATCGGCGGCAATATTTATTAAATCGCGCCAATCGTTGTGTTCCGCGTCCCAACCCAATCGCGTTTTAATCGACACAGGAATATCGACAGCCCGCACAACCGCATCCATTATTTTTCCCGCCAATTTATGGTCACGCATTAAATACGCACCGGCATTGGCGCGGGTTGCAACCTTGGGCACCGGGCATCCCATATTTATATCAATCCATTTCGCCCCCGAATCCACCAAAATACGCGCTGCATCCGCCATCAAATTGGGGTCCGCCCCAAAAATTTGGGCACCAATGGCACCTTCGTCATCATAGCGGTCAAAATTACGCGGACAATTTTTATGCATTTCCACCAGTGAATGACACGATATCATTTCCGTTACAATCGGCGATTGTGGTGAAAATGCACGCACAATACGGCGAAACGGTTTATCCGTGACGCCCGCCAATGGTGCAGCAAAAATTTGATTATTACCAAACATTTGTGATATAATGACACGCATGTGGGAAAAAATCAAAAATTTATTTGGGTTTCTTGGCCGTGCCTGGACCGGTGGTTCGCGGGGCAAATTGGGAATTGCGTTCGCACTTTTTGCAATACTTATTTTTATTCGTATGTTTATCGGATACACAAACATCCAACGATTTGTTATGAATATTTGGTATTTAAATAACGAACGTGTGGAATTGGAAGAACAAACCGCCAAACTGGACGAATTGAAATTACACATCAAATTGTTGCGCGATTACAGCCCCGATTATATCGAAGAACTGGGGTTGCAATACCTGAATATCGGCGATGCGAAATACAAAATTCTGAAAATCTAAAAAACCGCCAAATTGGCGGTTCTTTTTAATTCAGAAACATTATCGTCGCGTTAAGGTATGTTGCAAAGCACATCCATATAATATACGGCCACACCAGGCATGCCGCCACTCGACTTATTGGGCGAAACGCACGTTCCATAAATATCGACACAACAATCAACATTATTAACGCCAACAATCCCAACGCCGGCATGTGCAATCCAAAAAATATCACCGACCATAACGCATTTAACACCATTTGACCGAAAAACAGCCAATACGCCTTGGATTTGTCGACATGTGTGGATTTGTTGTCAATGATTAAAAACAGCGCGATACCCAGCAACAAATAAAGAATTGTCCACGCGACACTGAACACCCAACCCGCCGGCGTCAGCATTGATTTGGCCAGCGATTCATACCAAATATGCGCATCCCCGTGCGGTGTAAAAAACACACCGACTATACCCGGAACAAACGACACAACGACCGCAAAAATAAATGTCCAAAACTTTTTCATAATTCCCCCCTTGGTTGTTTTATGACACACCAATTGTACCACCCCGCCCCGCATATTAGTACAGGAACAAAAACATATGCGAAGCAAGAAAAAACACCACCACTTGAATTTTGCAGTTTTTTATTGTAGAATAGGCGCAACGCGCCCTTAGCCCAGCTGGATAGAGCATCGGATTTCTAATCCGCAGGTCGCAGGTTCGAATCCTGCAGGGCGCGCCAAAATAAAAAACCGCCCAAACGGGCGGCATTTTAATCAGAAACCAACATCTTCAATCGACTTAATTCAACAAACATATAAATATCTGCAATCGCATATATCAACAACAGTACTGCCAAATAATATGTCATCGCGATAAATGTTCCCAACGGGAAAAAGAACAACGCCACCGCCAACGCAAACAAAACAATGCCTCCAATCAGTGTTAATATATAGTGTCCAAAACGCGCCCGCGCCAAATTGATTGCAAAAACCAACACACGCAATGCCTTGAAGAAAAACAGCACAACGAATATGTATGCAACACTGACCAACGAACCAGCCGGATACACAACAAATAACAACCCCAGCACAATATTGACCAACCCAAACACAACATCGATACCACCCGCACCATTATCACTGGTAAATCCGGCAACCATCCGATACAAACCAAAAACCAACAATGCCACGCCTATTATATATGTGAACACGGTTAACACCAATACGGGCTTGATGAACAATACAGTCGCCGCCACAACGAACAACAATGCTTCGCCGATTAACAATGGCACACTCTTACTGTACATACGGTTAATCGCCGCAACAATTGGATTACGTGGTTCCTTGGCCGCACGGGGCGCACGTTTCACACGCGTTGCCCGCACAGATTTTTTCGTTCCGTTTTTTTTATCAGATTTTTTTACGTTTGGCATATTTATCCCCCCTTGTCCCATTTTATGAAATATTATCATTTTTAGACATTTGATTCAAGTAGATAAAAACCCGCACGAAACATTTGCATTTACAAAAAAAGATGTTATAATGGCGCGTATTCGGGGTGTAGCTCAGCCTGGTAGAGTACTTGGTTTGGGACCAAGGTGTCGGAGGTTCGAACCCTCTCACCCCGACCACAAAAATTGAATCGACCTTGTGTCGATTTTTTATTTTCCACTTGTATGATTTCTGGTAAAAGTTCTATGATGTATATCATGGCAAGGGAAATTTTCTTTTTTATTGCACTGGTGGGAATTGCATTGAATGCCGATGCGGCCACACGTGGCGTTTCAACCGCGTCGTCCACGGGACGCGCAACCGCGGTGCAACAGACCGCCAACCCGGCCAGTGGTTATACATACAATTACATGTATCCCTATTTAAATAACCAAATGCGCACCACACTTAATCCCGGCATCACGACATCGCAATCGACCAGTCCGATAAACGCCGTTGTTCGCACGGAACAATTATCCGCCCCCCGTCGTGTTGTTGCGCGTACCGCCAAATCGACAACCACACGACGTGTTGTTGCGCGCAAAAACACTGCGCGGAGTACGGTTCAAAATTACGATATATATCGCCCAACAAATGTTCGCGACGACGGGAACGGTCGTGACAATGCAATTACGTCCGAAACCACACGCGGCAAATTAACCACCACCCAGCGGGGCGCCGCCACATTATCCACATATCCCGATGTGACGATTGTATCGTCGGCCCGGTGTTTGGCGGATTACAATGAATGTATGGATTTGTATTGTGCCCGCGAAGACACCGCATATAACCGCTGTTTTTGCAGTGCAAAATTATCACAAATCGACGCGACATATCAACCGGCCATTGAATCGTTGATTAACCAGATTATTTCTTTGAAATATAATTCCGCGTCGTGGTCCGACGATGAAATGGACGAATATTGGATGAATACGATTGGAAAATATACTGGCGACAATTCATGGCAAAAATTGGATTCTCTTTTGGACATCGATTGGTCAACGATGGAAAATCGCACCCGCGGCCAAAACGCATTTGCAACCGGCCACGAATATTGCGTTCAACATATCCAGGGCTGTTTTTACATGGCGTCGAATTTGCGTGATGCATATCGTTCGAAAATAAGCACCGATTGCGCCACATACGAATCTTCGTTGCAACGATTGAAAAATGCCGCCGAAAGCGTGATAGAGGCATATCAAGAATGATTACACGCTTTATGGGCATTGAATATGGACACGGCGCATGTGCCATTCCACGCGATGGCGGGCCTGCATTGGCACCGGCGACCGTTATGCAAATGTTTCCAAATATGAATTGGATAACGATAACCCCGCCCAATATTGACATTCCCACGACAATGGCCGACCGGTTTGCAGAAAATACAATCACACAAATCGCGATTTATAACAACACACCAACCGAACGCCACATTATGGTTGGTGGTGACCATTCCGTTAATTTTGGACATTTTGCCGCACTGGCCGATCAAATACCCGACACCGATTTATGCATGGTATATGTTGACGCACATTTAGATATTCATTCGCCGGAAACTTCGCGTGCCCAGGCATCTGGTGCACCACACGGATGTAATGTACGCGCACTTATGGGGGATGGTGATTCGCGATGGATGGCAATTCCGAAACACGCGCCATTATTAAAACCTGAAAATATGTTCTATCTGGGGACGCGTTCATTTGAACCCGCCGAAATACAATATGTTCGTGAAAAAAATATTTTTATGCGCCCCGCTGATACATTACAAACATTGTCCGAAGTTCGCGAAACAGTAGCCACGATTCGTGACAAAATTGCCGGTCGACCGTTTGTTTTATCGTTCGATTTTGACGGAATTGACCCGACATATTTCCCAGATGTTTGGGTGCCGGAACTCAACGGATTAAGCCCAGATGCCGTCACATACATCGTCGATTCATTTAGTGACGCATACGGCATCGAATTTGTCGAATACGCACCAAACGGTGACGCACAATCGGCGCAAATCGCCAAACGGTTAATCGAAATTACAATGGAGCACTAATCCCCCGCCCCACCCGTTTCGCACACCAAATTATGCCTATAAATATTCCGCGCCAAATCATCACTTATCATGCGCCAATCTGATTCATGGCCATATATTTTTTGACACACGATTGGCGCACACACATTATTCGGCGATTGTATATTTTTCGTGCAGGATGCGACGAATATCGCCAACACTGGTATGAAAAACTGTTTCATTTATGTTTCCCATTTGTTTTGTATTAAATATCATTTCGTTGGCGTTCGCGTTTGCAATACGAACATCACATTTCATATTGCCGACATAAACACCGATTAAATATGCAAAAAAAATTGCGACACCAATCAGTGCCGCATAATAAATATATCTCATTTTCTTATTCTTTGTTTATTCGACCCATATTGCGGGTTGGTCGCCCTTGGTCTGGGGTTTCTTATTGGGGGCCACATATAACATATTTCCGTTTTTGTCGACCGTCACCCCATCGATTGTAATCGACCTGGAATCAACATCTTCGGCTGCACCGGTGATTTCTTCGTGAGTCATTTTATTTGTATTCGTCCCATCGTCGTGACCAAATAACACGATGGCGCCAACAATTCCCAACACCACAACGATAAAGATTATTATAATTTTTTTCATCATATCTCATTATTGTATATGTGGTACATTGTGCCACATATACGACATTTTGTAAATATTATTGGTTCATCGAATTAAAGAAATCTTCGTTGGTCTTGGTCAAACGCAATTTATCCAACAAGAATTCCATAGCCTCTAACGTGCCCATCGGATTGATGATACGGCGCAGGACATATGTTTTGGCCAATGTTTCGCGCCCCACCAACAAATCTTCTTTGCGCGTACCGGATTTCGTAATATCAATTGCCGGATAAACACGTTTATCGGACAATTTGCGGTCCAAGATAATTTCGCTGTTACCGGTACCCTTGAACTCTTCAAAAATAACTTCATCCATCTTGGAACCGGTATCAACCAATGCAGTTGCAATAATTGTTAACGAACCACCGCCTTCTATATTACGCGCAGCGCCAAAGAATCGTTTTGGCCGTTGCAACGCATACGCATCAACACCACCGGTTAAAACTTTACCACTGGACGGAACACACGTGTTATATGCGCGACCCAAACGTGTAATTGAATCCAACAAAATCACAACATCTTGGCCTGCTTCGACCAAACGTTTTGCCTTTTCAATAACCATTTCAGCGACCTGGATATGACGTGTGGCGGGTTCATCAAATGTGGATGAAATAACCTCGCCCTTGACACTGCGTTGCATATCGGTCACTTCTTCTGGACGTTCGTCAATCAGCAAAACAATTAACTTAACATCCGGATAATTTGTCGCGATTGAATGTGCAATATTCTGCAACATAACCGTTTTACCGGTGCGCGGCGGCGCAACAATCAACGAACGTTGCCCTTTACCGGTTGGGGAAATTAAATCGATAACTCGCGCGGAAAGATTGCGTCCCTTGTCTTTGTCATCCGGCACTTCCATTTTAAGCATTTCATCCGGATACAACGGTGTCATATCATCAAAAGACACACGATGACGCAGTTTTTCGGGGTCGCCACCATTAACGCGTTCAATTGTTTCCAACGCGAAATAGCGTTCGGATTCGTTTTGTGGTGCCTGAATCTGGCCCTCGATATAATCGCCAGTTTTTAATCCATATTTTTTAATCAGGTTCGGCGACACATACAAATCATCCGGTCCCGCCAAATAATTCGATTCCGGCGCACGCAGGAACCCAAAACCGTCCTGCATACGTTCCAAAACCCCATCACCGATAAGAGTGACCTTTTTATCCGCCGCATAGACCCGCATAACCGCGAAACGTAATTGTTGCACGTTCAGTTGTGCCGGATTTTCAATACCCAAATCTTCGGCGATTTTCAACAGTTGTTGTGGCGACTTCGCCTTTAACTCATTTATATGCATAACATATCCTTTTGGAAATCGGGTTTATGTGCGAATGCACCCCGTTTGTTTTCAAGATGTATATATTGTAATACAAATCCCCAAAAAAGTCAAGGTTTTAAGAAACTTCTTGCTTTTATGGCGTTTTTTTGCTCTGATTCAATAAGATAAAAACAAATAACCGAAAGGAAAGAATTATGGCAGGCAGCATAAATAAAGTTATATTGGTTGGTAATGTGGGCCAAGACCCCCAGGTGCGTTCTATGCAAAGCGGACAAAAGGTGGTCAGTTTTTCACTGGCAACATCGGATCGCTGGCGCGACCGCACAACCGGCGAACAGAAAGAACAAACCGAATGGCACCGCGTTGTTATATTTAACCCAAATTTAGTAGAGGTTGCCGAACGTATGTTACAAAAGGGAACCAAATTATATTTAGAGGGTGCCCTGCGGACACGCAAATGGCAAAACCAGGCGGGTGTGGACACATTTACAACCGAAGTTGTTTTGAACCCATACGCCGGTCAAATGATTATCCTTGGTGGGGCCAAGGCAATGGACGGCACCGCGGGCGATTATGCCGCGCCATCAACACCGGCTCAGCCACGTGAAGAAGTGACCCCCGCACAAATTGACGATGACATCCCATTTTAATGGGATGGCATCATAAATGAAACCGTGTGGATAAAACCATAAACAAAAACCGCCCGTTTGAGCGGTTTTTGTTATCTATGAATTATCGTCGTCATCCGTTTCGTCATCGTCTTCTTCAACCGCATTCAAATCTATTTCCTTGGGTACCCCTAAAATATCTTCTATCTTGTCGGATGCGGCATCTAAATCAATCTTGTGTAAAACAGCAAATTCCTGGGCCATACGTTCCAACGCACGCAAATATAACTGACGTGCCGAAAAAGTCATTGTATCAGACGCGCTGCGTCGTTGCAGGTCACGCACCACCTCGGCCAACTTCATGGGGTCGCCGGAATTTATGTTTTCTTCGTATTGCTGTGCACGACGCGCCCAAATCATACGCTTTGCGCCCGCTTTACCCTTGGCCGCGGCAATTGCTTCATCCATCTTTTTTGACGATGACAATGGTCGCAATCCGGAAATTTCTGCACGATCAATCGGCACACGCAACGTCATATGATTGCGTTCAAAATCAATCACCAACATCTTTATTTTTTGTCCGGCGATTGTCTGTTCTTCGACACGCAGTAATTTTCCAACACCCTGGGTTGGATAAACAACATATTGTCCAGCTTTAAAATCTAACTTTTTACTTGGCATATAAACACCCTTTATATGTTGCCATTCTCCCTGTTCGACATATTATAGCACAAAAAAACCCGAAAAACAAATATTTGACACAAAAAAATAATGGGGCAATTTTCCGCCCCATTAAATCATCTTCTTGGATAATGCGCCACATTACCGCGCAATACGCCGTATTGTACCGCCGGTACGACGAACGCTGGATTTCATAACCGTATTTGCGCCACCCGTGCTGGCCGTCACGCAAACCCATTCCCCACCACGCAGAACGGCCGATTCACCGTCCGCACAGTTTGGCTTTTCCAACCGCCACGCAAAACATGACCCCTTTTGATACGCCTTGTACGTTGAACCATCGTCGGTTCCGCGAACATACAGCCCAAATTCCGGCGACCATTCCCCTGCCGGTTCACCGGCACACCATTTGCGTTCACCAAAACATTCCACACTTTCGCGCCCGTCGGTTGTTTCAGACAACACATCAACATAACCGGATGCAACCTTGTTCCCGGATCCCATGGCCTTGTTTGTTTCCAAATCACGGCACCACAATTTCACACATTCGCGAGCATTTATACCGTCAATTTTATTGTGTGACGCCAACACGTACCCCGCCCCACACGAAAAAGACGTTGCCGCCATCGCCGGCATTATCCCGACACAAAGGAACGCCCCAACAAATGAACAAATTATTTTTTTCATAATGTTCTCTCTTACCCACATATTTTACACAAAATTGACGAAAATTCCAAACATTTTATTATTGTCCCAATCCGGCCGGTGTAAATCGTCCAACATTGTTAAACAATTCCTGAATCGCGTTCAGTTCGATTGCCGCCGGTATTTCTGTTTCGCCCGACGCAACCCGCACATTTTTCAGGTCCGCATCGTGTAAAACCCGGATTTTTTGGACGCTCTTTCCGCGCACCCACGCCAACAACACCGTTTTGTCGGTAAAAGTATGTTTCAATGGCCCGCGATAATTTTCATCTGCCCCGTAATAAATCCACACCTCGTCCCCATACAGTGTTTTGGTTTGTGGGGCACCGATTCTGTCCAATAACTGGGCCGTCGTTTTTATTTCTGCGATTTCCGTATCAATTGTTTTTGGGAAAACATACCCACGATGTTTCGTCTGGAACGTGCACCCCGACAACATAACCGCCAACAACACAACAATCATTTTTTTCATATTTTTATCCTTCGCCGTTTTCTTTAACTGGATTATTTGCGTTCATTGCAAATTGTGCAATATATTTTTTCAATTCGTCTTTATATCGATTATTTGCCTTGGCTGTTTCCACCAATTTATCAAAATCCGGGTTAACAGAACGCGCCGCGGCAAAACGACTTTCCGTTTTAAGGAAATCTTCCAACGGCAACGGGTTATCAACCGATGAATCCATGGCAAGTGGCGAACGCCCATCCAATGTCAATCGCGGATCAAAACGATACAATGGCCACGCGCCCGTGTTCACCAACATTTGTTGATGTTCCACCCCGTTTTGCAATGCGAACCCGTGTGCGATACACGGTGCATAGGCCAATATGATTGACGGCCCGTCGAACGATTCTGCTTCACGAAAAGCACGAATCGCCTGGGTCTGGTTCGCGCCCAACGCGATTTGCGCGACATACGCCCCCGACATCATTGCGATTAGGCCCAAATCTTTCTTGGCGTGTTCTTTGCCCCCAATTGCGAATTTCATTGCCGCTCCGAACGGTGTTGACTTTGATTGCTGGCCCCCGGTATTGGAATATCCTTCGGTATCCAGGACCAAAATATTTACATTTTCGCCACTGTGTAAAACGTGGTCCAACCCACCGTATCCGATATCGTATGCCCAACCGTCGCCACCGATTATCCAAACCGATTTATCGACAATTGCATCCAACAAACTTTCCGCCATACGCGCGCGTGGGTTCTTGTCGTTTGCCAAGTGCTTTTTCAACAATTCAACCGTTTCGCGTTGCTTTACGACATCCGTTTCAGCAAAGATTTTTTCGACATTTGGTGTGTTTAATTCGAACAACACGGATTTCAGTGCGGCACGCCGTTGATTTATTGCCAAACGCATTCCCAAACCATATTCCGCATTATCTTCGAACAGCGAATTAGACCACGCCGGCCCACGTCCGTTTTCATCCGTTGTCCACGGTGTTGTCGGCAGATTCCCCCCATAAATTGACGAGCATCCCGTTGCATTTGCCACAACCATACGGTCACCAAACAAATGCGCCAACAATTTCACATACGGTGTTTCGCCACAACCGGCACAGGCCCCAGGAAATTCGAAATAATGTGGCAACAATTCAATATGCTTTGGAATATTCGTGTTTAATTTTTCACGCGGCATATCGGGCAATTTCACCGATGCGTCAAACGCCGCCTGATTTTCGCGCGCATCCGCCATCGGTTTCAACGCCAGCGCATGTACCGGACAGTTTTTCACACAAACATTGCACCCTGTACAATCGGCCGGTGAAATGTTTAATGTGTAATACATATTTGGCCCCATTTCCGGTGTTTTCATCGGCACAACAATAATACCCGCCGCCCGGGCATCGGCCACCTGGGGTTCCGTCAATGCCCGAATTCGAATCGCTGCATGCGGGCACAACATCGAACATTTTCCGCATTGGATACACTTTTCCAAATCGACGACCGCGACATTGGCCGCAACACCGCGCTTTTCGTATTTTGCGGTTCCAACCGGATATTGCCCCGCCCCAAATTCACCATCAACACGGAATCGCGAAACAGGAATCGCATCGCCCCGCCCGGCCGCCATTTCGCCCAGTGTGCCCGCAATTTCCGCCGGCGCATCCGCCGACATTGCCGGGGTCCAATCGGGCGCAAAGTTTGACACCGATGACGGCAAATCGTATTTAACCAGGTATTTATCTGCATTATCAACCGCCACCCAGTTTGCGTTGACAACATCCATACCCTTTTTCCGGTATGTTTTTTCAATGGCAACCTTGGCCGATTCCGCGGCGACATTTGGGTCAATTACATTGGTCAGACGGAAAAAGTTCAACATAATAAATGTGTTAATCCTGTTTCCCAACCCCAGTTCCGTCGCCCCCCGATTCGCATCCAGAAAATATACATTGGCACGCAACCGAATAAGTTGTTCTTGGGCTTCGCGTGGCAGGTTCGCAAACGCGACATCCGGCGACATACTTGTATTTATCATCACCGTTCCACCCGCACGCAGGCCACGAAACACATCAAACCGCCCCGCAATCATAAAATTAGAAACGCCGATAAAATCTGCAACCTCTACCAAATACTGGCTGCGAATTGGTTTATCAGAAAAGCGAATATGTGACTGGGTAAGTCCGCCAGATTTCTTTGAATCATACACAGCGTACGATTGTGGATACAAATCGCTGTTTTCCCCGACAATTTTTACAATATTTTTAACCGCACCAACTGTTCCATCCGACCCGATACCATACAGCACCGCCGTTTTGAAATTATCATTCTGAACCGCGAACGCCGGGTCGGTTTTTAATGACAGTTCCGACAAATCATCATCAATTCCAACCGTGAAATTATGATGTAATGTCCCCCGCATCATATTTTCATAAATCGCCTTGACATCGCGCGGCTTAAACTCTTTGGACCCCAACCCATATCGCCCACCAAATACATTTGCACGGTCACCAATAATATTTTTGATTGTCATATAAAGCGGTTCACCGATACTGCCCGGTTCCTTGGTTCTGTCCAAAACAGCGATATTTTCGACGGTTTTCGGTAAAACGCGTAAAAATTCGTCGACCGGAAACGGTTGAAACAAATGCACCCGAATCATTCCCAGCCCCGCCGGCAATTGTTCCATTGTTTCCGCAATTGTTTCACACGATGACCCCATGGACACAATTACATGCTTTGCCTTTTTATCCCCGACATATTCCACGACGCCATATTTACGACCGGTAAGTTGTGCGAATTCGTCCATTATGGATTGCACAATTTCGGGTGTTTTGTCATATAATGGATTTGCCGCTTCGCGCGACTGAAAGAAAACATCTGGGTTTTGTGCGGTACCGCGAATTGTTGGCTTTTCGGGCCGCATTCCGCGATTGCGATTTTCCAAGATTAAATCATCCGGCAACAATTTACGCAGCACATCGTCATCAATACGAACCAACCGAGATTCTTCGTGACTGGTGCGGAAACCGTCAAAGAAATGAACAAATGGCACGCGCGACCGTAATGTTGCCGCGTGTGCGATTGCCGCCATGTCGTGTGCAGCCTGGACATTATGGGATGACAGCATCGCAAAACCGGTTGAACGAACCGACATAACATCAGAATGGTCGCCAAAGATTGACAACGCATGTGTTGCCAATGCGCGCGCCGCGACATGCATAACAAATGGCGTTTGTTCCCCGGCGATTTTATACATATTCGGAATCATCAGCAACAATCCCTGGGACGCAGTAAATGTTGTTGCCAACGCACCCATTTGCAATGCGCCATGCATTGCGCCGGCGGCGCCGCCCTCGGACTGCATTTCAATTATTTGTGGGATTGCGCCCCAGATATTTTTTTTATGTTGGAACGCCCACTCGTCCGCCAATTCGCCCATTGTCGAACTGGGGGTAATCGGGTAAATCGCCGCAAAGTCCACGCAACGATATGCGACATCCGCCGCCGCCCAGTTTCCATCAACAATTAAATTTGCCATAATTTCCGTTTCCTTTGCCGTATTTTATATCAACTGAAATCATAATAAACCCCCACCACAAAGGCAAGAACAATTCATTCTCCATCCAGAACGTGGTGTGTTGGACATAAAAAAAATCCCCCAACCATAACGGAGGGGGGATTTCGATAAAAACCACATTTTCATGGTTAATTTGTCACCGACCCCAACATGGGCACGCGGAAGGTGTTGTAGTTGCAACAGCTGTAAGCGCAGTAGCGGGCACACTCCGTCGCACAGACGGTCGCAGAGCTGGTCGGGGCGTAGCCCACCCAGGCCGAGCGCGCAGGACTCAACATCCGGCACCAACAATTAACACCCGTCGTACCCGTTTCAAAATCGGTTTGTGATACGGTGCCTAAGGAAGCACTTGTCCCATTACACACCGCGATTCCGGATAAGTCGCCATAGTCAAAATTTGCTGTCCATGCCATATCGGTCGCATTGTATGTATGATTTGTTCCATTGGTGCTTGGGTCCAAGCTTATCCCATTGGCACCACCAGAATAACATGTGTTTGCCGCATTTGCCACCCCAGACATAACGACGGCGAATACCGCGATTATTGCAATATGTGTTATTTGTGATAATTTCATTTTCTTTCCCCCATTTGGGTATTTTAGGGTTGCAACCGCCCACAAATCCGCATATGCCGAACCAAAACGGTGGTTTTGATTCGACAATTTTTGTGATTGAAAAACCCCAGAAATTCGGGTAAAATACGACTAAGAATTTAGCCGAATCAAAACCACCGTTTAAATTCGGCAGGTTCTATTTCGTACAACGTATTGTTTTTACAACGCAAATTCGCAATTTTGGTGTTTTAATTTTTTGTTTTTTATGGGTTTTGGGGAGATGGTTTTTGGGATGGGTGATTTATTGTTTTTTGGGCGGAGCCGTTCCTATGAGTGTGGACCCTGATGAGACTGGGCTGGAATATTACGACGAGGACGATGATTCCTGGTACGAGCAGTTTTGGTACAACAGTGTAGACGGGACATGGTATGTGCCTTTCTCTTATGGCGATCTATCGGGAGAAGCGAAATGTATTGATACTGGTGGTGATGGCGAAACCTGGGCCAATTTGCCGTCAAATACAGCAGGCAAATATTGTTGGTTGCGAATGTTAAGCCCAAACACAAGCGAGTGGTATTTTCATAAAGCATATTCATCAAATAGTGATTGCAAGGCAAATTGTACTGAAGATGCTGCTTGGTTCGTTTTTGATGGAGATAATGCAGTTCTCTTTTGATAATTAGTTCTGTACGATAATCAACCGCCAATCCGAACAAAACGGTTATGATGACAAAACCACCGCCCAATTGGGTGGTGATTTTGTATTGCGCGGGGCTTAGTCAAAAAGACCAAATTTGTATGCCGCGCCGATATAGATTTCGGTTGCGTCAATTTTAGTTTTTGCGTTTTCTTGTTCCAGTTTGCCATAGTTCACATATCGCAACCCCAAATTCAAATCCACATATTTATTCAATGCGAAATTAACACCCGCCATTGCCGCAAATGATAAATCAAATTCGTCGTTGCGTGCACCATTTATGTCGGCCCACATACCGCTGAATCCCACACCAACCCCAAAATACGGTTCGACCGCGCCACCAAAGTTTTTATAGATATACACATTTAACATATTGGACCAGATGTCAAAATCGTATTTGTTGGAATTTTTTGTTTCCGATGTGCCGGTGTATAACGTTTCGAATTCTATTTTTACGTTATCTGTTAAACGATTGCCGATGTTTAACCCAAATCCAAAATTGTTGTTTTTGATTGTCGTGTTGCCAACGTTATCAATGTCATAATCAAATGCAATATGTTCGTTTTTATGAATACGAAAACCGGCGTATGTGTCGCGTGCGCGATCTGTTTTTTGTATGGTGGTCGCATGTGGCGCATCGTCATAGTCGGGCGCATATGTCGTATATGATTCCGTGTCGTCGTATGATTCCGCATATTCACCATAATCGTTCGCAAATGCCGGTGTTGCGATTAGCAGACCCAATAATACAAGTGATGTCTTTTTCATAATTTTCCCCCATAAAATGACAATGCGAATTATACCGATAAACACAATGCATTGGCAAGGATTTTGTGTTATAATTTACCGCAAAGGAATAATACATCGTGTCACGCAATTTGGAAAACAAAAGAAACAATGCGAAAACGCGTCCATCATTTCGTTGGCGGTTGGCCGTGTATTGTGTTAATTTGTGTTTGGTTGGAATGGTGGCTGTGGCGGGATATGTTGCGGTAATTTATTTGCAAATGCCGTCATTGGATTCGATTTTACACGAAACGCGTGCGCCGGCGGTTATGTTTATGGATCGGCACGGGAACGAAATACGGGCAACCAATCGAATTATGGGGGCGCCGGTATCGGTTGAAAAATTACCGCCATATGTATGGCAGGCAATTGTTGCCATCGAAGATAAACGCTTTTTTAATCATGGCCCGATTGATATGCGCGGAACCATGCGGGCGATGATTGTGAACCTTTTTCGTGGGCATTTCGCCGCTGGTGGTTCGTCCATTACGCAACAGACCGCAAAAAACATTTTTCTTTCGCGCGAAAAAAAGATTTCGCGCAAGGTTCAAGAACTTATATTGTCGTATTGGTTGGAAAACAGATTCGATAAAAATCAAATCCTGGATTTATACATGAATCGTGTATCGCTTGTTGGGGGAATGCGCGGAATCGATGCCGCTGCACGCGTCATGTTCCAGGTGCCTGCAGAAAAATTAACATTGGCCCAGGCCACACAAATCGCCGCCATGTTAAAGGCACCAACAACATACAGCCCATTAAAAAATCCAGACAAAAATATCGCTCGTGCGCGGACAATATTGTCCGAAATGGTGCGTCAGGGCTATATTGATATTAACACCGCGCGCGGTGCAGCGAAACGATTGGGGCCGGCAACGCCCGCGCCAGACACAAACAAATATCGTTATTGGACGGACTTTGTTTTGGACGAGGTTCGTTCCCGTATCGGCACATTTGAATCAGATTTATATGTGTACACCACGATGGATATGCCATTACAGGAACGCGTGGCGCGCGTGTTGGCGGATAAAATTGGCGAATACCAGGGCGCCGTTGTCGCCATGAATCATGATGGCGCGATTCGCACAATGTCCGGTGGGGCCGATTATCAAACCAGTCAATTTAATCGTGTGACGGCGACGCGACAACCGGGATCTGCGTTTAAACCGGTCGTGTATTTGGTCGCATTGGAAAACGGTATTCGACCGGATTCATATGTTAATGATTCGCCGTTTGCCATCGGGGATTATAACCCAAAAAACTATAACGAACGGTATTATGGGGATATAACGTTGGCAACCGCATTTGCAAAAAGTGTGAATTCTGTGCCGTTGAAATTAACAGAAACATATGGAATTGACGCGGTGCTGAATATGGCGGGGCGATTGGGCGTTGGAACCAAATTGCGACGCGAATATTCGACTGTGCTGGGGGCATCGGAAATGTCGTTGTTGGATTTAACAAACATATATGCGGTTATATGGAATAATGGCGAATCGGTGCGACCATATTCGATAACAAAAATAACAGATGCCGCGGGTAATGTTATCTATGAACGCAATCCGTCAGACCCGATTATGGTGTTGTCGCCGGAAACAGTTGGATATATGACCGAATTGTTGTCGGATGTTGTGGCACCGAGTGGCACCGGCCACAGGGCGATGACATTGGGGGTGCTGGGCGGAAAAACGGGGACCAGTAATAATAATCGCGATGCATGGTTTGTTGGTGCAACCGATAAATATGTCATTGGTGTATGGGTCGGAAACGATGATTTTACCCCGATGTCATCCAAAATAACGGGGGGAACAATTCCTGCGGAAATTTTTCACGATATTGTCACAAAATAAAATCGTTTTTATCAGGGGGCGTTTTGTGATATAATCATATCTATGATGAAAAGAATTCGTTTTGTTTTACCGATAATTTGTGCGTGTTTGACTTCAAATGCGGTGCGCGCAGGGGGGTGGGAATATGCGGGCGAAGGTGTTCGCGATGGATATTACCAGGACGATGGTCGCCGTTTTATTATTTTGGTGCGTGGTGGTATGGCATACGGCATGGGTAAAATGAAAAATGATATTGGGACGTTAACATCCGAATATTATTATAACCCGAACGATGGTTCGATTGTTTCCGCTGCATATTATGATACATGTACAACATGTGGGGATTATGTGTATGCCGGGATTGCCGATATCGGTAAATTGCCGATTGATAAAAAATACAGTGCTGTATCTTTTACTGGTGGTGCCGCAATCGGTTGGGTGTTGCCACAAACACCGCAGTGGCGATTCCAGGTGGACTATGATTATATATCTGAAACCGAATATAATGTGTCGCCGTTGTTAAGTGGTCGTGTTCCGTTAAGTGGGGGTGATGTTTCAAACCTTAGCGTCGATATTCGCAGTGGTGGTGTGCAATCAACCGTGACAACCAATGTGTTCAGCACAATGGCAATTCGTGATTTTTACAAGGGATGGCAAAAACCATTACGCAAGGTGATTCCATATGCGGGTTTTGGTTTGGGTTATGCCGACACGGAAACGGTTCTGAATTTGTCTGATTTGTATGGCGATTTATCGTCGTCGGTTGATTTGCAGAATTTTGGTCAAATGGATGATTATAATATTTTGCAATTTTACAGCGCGAAAAAATCATCATCAAATTTGGCCGGGGTTTTAACATTTGGGTTTTCATATGGAATATCGGAATCGTTCTTTTTGGATTGCGGCTTTCGATTCCTTTATTTGCCGAAAATAAAGTGGTCATTAAGCAATTCGGATGGTTCGCGATCGCGTGATTGGTTCCATGCGGAAAGTATGATTTATTCCAATTTCCTTTTTGGGTTCAGGTGGGAATTCTGATAAAAACGTGCCGATTACGGCACGTTTTTATTTTATCCCGTATTTGCCACGACCGATGGGGCGGTATGATAAAGCTTCGGCCAGGTCAGACATTTCGATGTTGTCCGACCCGCGCAGGTCGGCGATTGTGCGCGCGATGCGTTTAATGCGGTTATATCCGCGTGCTGACATTGACATCTTTTCCGCCGCCGTGTTAAGAAAATCTGTTAATTTATCGGTCAGTGGTGCCGCCGCGTTTAACGTCGCACCATCCAGTAATGCATTAACACAGCCCTGGCGTGCGATTTGACGGTTGCGTGCGGCAACAACGCGTGCGCGAATTTCGGCGCTTGTTTCAATCGGTGTGTTTGCGTTGGGTTTCATATCCCACGGATTTACGGCATCAACATCAACGTGTAAATCGATACGGTCCAGTAATGGTCCCGATATTTTATTCTGGTATGCTTCGGCACAGCGTGGCGCACGCGAACACGATAATGCCGCGTTGCCCAAATGTCCACACGGACACGGATTCATTGCCGCAATAAGTTGGAATCGCGCCGGATATGTGGCGTTGCGCTTTGCACGAGAAATCGTGATTTTGCCCGATTCCATTGGCTGGCGCAATATTTCCAGCGTCGCACGGTCAAATTCCGGTAATTCATCCAGGAACAATACACCGTTGTGTGCCAACGATATTTCGCCCGGTTTCGCGTCGCCACCACCGCCCGCCAGTGATACCGGGCTGGCCGTGTGATGGACACTGCGGAACGGGCGATTGGTAATAAGTGATTTGTCGCCCAATTGGCCAGCGATGGAATATATCACCGATGTTGCCAAAACTTCGTCTGCGGTCATTTCGGGTAATATTGTTGCCAAACGCGATGCCAACATTGTTTTCCCAGACCCCGGGGGGCCAACCATAAGCATTGCGTGCCCACCGGCGGCGGCAATTTCCATTGCGCGTTTGGCGGATTCTTGACCATAAACCTCGGCAAAGTCGCCGGCCGGTTTTTGTTGGGCGTGTTCAATTGTTGAAACCGTTGGCTGGGCCATGGGTGCGGTGCCACTGAAATGATTTATCAAATCCAGTACATGCGCCGGTGCCAAAATATCGGTGTGCCCGGAAAGTGCGGCTTCGGCCCCGCCGGATGCGGGACAAATTATACCCATATTGTTTTTTCGTGCCCAAACGGCCGCCGGCAATACGCCATCTGTGCGGACAATTGCACCGTCCAAACCGATTTCACCCAGGATAACATATTGTGATAATTTTTCCGCCGGCAACACACCAATCGCGCACAATATTCCACACAAAATCGGCAAATCAAAATGTGAACCGTTCTTTTCCAAATCCGCCGGCGACAAATTAACCGTTAATTTTTTTGGTGGCATATGCAGATTTAATGATGAAATCACGTTGCGTATGCGTTCCGCAGATTCTTTGACCGCGCGGTCCGCCAACCCAATAATGTTAAATTCGGGTTTTGCCAGGCCAGATACCAATTGTACCTGGACATCGATACGGGTGGCATCCATCCCATTGAAAATAATCGAGTTTAATGAAATCATAACAGCATATTAGAACTTGCACATATTCAATTCAAGTTCTAAAATGCCCACAATGTAAAGAAAGGGAAAATACAATGCCGGTCAAGAAAAACGCAACACGCGAGTGGTTTAATACGATTTTTTATGGTGGACTTATTGCGATTATTTTTCGCAGTTTGTTATTGGAACCATTTAATATTCCATCGGGGTCTATGATTCCGACACTGCATGTGGGCGACCATATTTTTGTGGAAAAATGGTCTTATGGTTATTCGCGTTATTCGTTCCCGTTTGGATCGTGGAAATTGTGGAACGGTCGCGTGTTTGCCCGTGAACCAAATGTTGGCGATGTGATTGTGTTTCGTAATCCCGCGGATGAATCCCAGGATTATATTAAGCGTTTAATTGCTGTCCCGGGTGATACGGTGCAAATGGTTGATGGTCGTTTGTATTTAAATGGTAAAATTGTTCCGCGTGAAAATCCGCGACCGTATATTATGGCTACATTGCCGAAATCTATGCGTTCGGTCGGATATTACAAGGACAATATGTCGATTAAGGGCAACAAGATTTGGGTTGATAATGCGCCGGCACCGTTTAATTACACGGTTGAATATAAATCTGATCGGTTTTGTCGCGAATATGCGGGGGCGTGTGGTGTGTTTCAGTTAACAGAATATGATGAAACGTTGCCGAACGGGGTCACGCACAGCATTATAGAATTATCTGATAATGCGCCGTTGGACAATACGCCGCTTTATACCGTGCCGGCGGGGCATTTCTTCTTTATGGGGGACGACCGCGATAACAGTGCCGATTCGCGTGCGCATGTTGGGTTCGTTCCGCGCGATAATATAATGGGGCGCGCGTGGTTCATTTGGTATTCGCACAATTATTATGCGCCGATGTTGGCGATTTGGTCGTGGGGCAACAAGATGCGCTGGGGCCGATATGGTATGGGGATAGATTAAGATATGATAAAATTAAACTATACATTCAAGGATGAAGCTTTGTTGGAAACCGCATTGACGCAAAGTGGTGTAAATGCGGTGCATAACAACGAACGGTTGGAATTTGTCGGTGATCGCGTTTTAGGGCTGACCGTGGCGGAAATGTTGTATAAAATGTACCCGTCCGAAACCGAGGGCGAATTGGCGCGACGGCATGCGATGCTGGTTTCGACCGAAACGCTGGCAAATGTTGCGCACGAAATGGAATTAGAAAAACGTGTTCATCATGGCCATATGACGGCGGGGCGGATAAATCACATCTTGGCCAACGCGGTCGAGGCGATATTGGGTGCGATATTTATAGAGGCCGGCTTTGATGTTGCACGTGATGTTATAACGGAAATATGGCACGATTTGGCGGCCGCGGATGCGGTTGCACCCAAAGATGCAAAAACGGCATTACAGGAATTGGTTCAGCATAAATCAGCCGGGGTATTACCGGAATATGAATATTTAGATCAGACGGGGGCATCGCACAGCCCGGTATTCAATGTTCGGGTATCTGCATTGGGTCAATCGGCGGTTGGATCGGGCGCGTCCAAAAAGGCGGCCAGCACAGATGCCGCAGCGGCATTGTTGAAAAAACTTGCAATTTGATGCGCGGACGGCTAGAATCCAACAAAACAAACAGGGGTAAAAAATGTTTTCAATTTTATTGGTTTTGCTAATCATTGTGTCTGTGTTTATGATTGGGCTTATTTTATTGCAGAAGTCCGAGGGCAGTGGTATGTCCGGTTCGTCGGCATCATCGATGTTGGGCGGGATGTTGACCGGGGCGGCGGCGGGTAATTTTCTGACGCGTCTGACCGCGTGGTTGGCGGTGATATTCTTTGTGTTGTGTGCGGCATTGGCGATTGTGTCGTCAAATATGAATACCGCAGCACAACAGAGTGATTTGCGTAACGAAATCGTAAGCCAGGAAACAGCCGACGCGCCAATTGGTGAAATACCAGCGGAACCGACGACGGTCGCAGAATAATATTTGTTCATAAAAAACGTCGCCCAGATGGGCGGCGTTTTTGTTGTTATTTATTTTTTTCGTGATTTTGATGTCGGTTTTTTAAATTCCTTGTATAACATTTCGGCCGATGTGAACGCCAATAACGCCGAACCCGCCGTTATCAACCCGGCAATAAGGCCGTCTGAAAACCATGCGAACAAAATAACCGCCAAAATAAAAACGATGGTCAACCCCAAGTTCTTGGCCAAAACCTGCAATATTTTTTCAAATGTGTTCATATTCATTCCTTTCGTTTGGATGATTTATTATATCACAAAATGTCGGTGAAATGTATAAATAAAAAACGGCCAAAATACCACGGCCGTTTTTTTCAGGGGAGCATACATGAAAAACGTTTTTATTACAAAATTACCTGGCCACCCAAATGCGCACTGCGTGGAATCGGTCCAAACGAAGAACGCGGGGACACGTAAATGTTGCCTGTAATTTCGAAATCGCCACAGAATTGCAGCATATTGACATCGCGGACAAACATATTGCCTGTAATTTTGATGTCGCATGGCAAAACATATTTACGCATATTCTGTAAATATAAATTGCCCGTTATTTCAGATCCGTCGTTCAACATTTTCGCAGCGCCACGGTTATCGATGATAATATCGCCATACATTTTGTTGGCAACATGTGCGGTTTGCTTTTCCTCGACAACGTCGGGTTTGGCTTTTACAACACGAATCGGTTGGGCGGTCATATGGTTTGATTTTTCACGCGCAATTGGCAACGTGTTTGTTTTCGGTAATGGCAGGCGCGGTGTTGCAACCGGTTTAATTGTTGGTTCGGCAACAGTCGGAACAACGGTTGCACCGGAAACAGTGCTGGCTGGGATCGGGTCCGCAATAATCACTGTCGGTTTTTTGGTGTTGTTGACTATGTCGATAATTAACATTGAACACAAAACAATAATCGCAACCAACAGTGCAATATTTAATAATCCAATAACATTGATTTCGCAAATTACGCGCCAAATCCAGCAAATAAATTGCCATATTTTACGGAATGGCCAACAAACAATATTCCACACGCGGGCCCAAAAAGATGGACGGCGATTGCGCTGATTGCGACGTGCGCGTTCTGTGCGCCGTGCGGCCAATTTCAATTTCAGTTTTTCGAACATAGACAAAACCCTTTTTTGTGATTTGTTTGGTATAAATATAGTCGAAAATAGAAATTTGTCAAGTGTTTTTGCGGGGGCGATTCTGGGGGAGCGTCATACCGGCGGATGCCGGTATCCAGTTGACGCAACGCGTCAACCTGTTATGCAAATAAATTTGTAAAATTGTTCCATGAATACGAACGAACAGGTCGCTGATGCGAGGATGACGATTGGTAATTGTACGTTTGTTGTATGCCCCCACCAAAGACAAACAACTATTCATTTGCAAAGAATAAATAAATGTCTTACACTTGGTGTGTTATGAGATTCAGAAAATTCTTGCGCGTATTATTACATATTGCGTTCTGGGCGTTTACCGCCGCAATTGCGGCATTGGCGGCGTTAATATTCATCTATGGAAATGATTTGCCCGATTATCGCAAATTGGCAACATATGCGCCACCGGTGGCAACGCGACTTTATGCGGCGGACGGGTCGTTGTTAATCGAATATGCCGAAGAACGGCGCGTGTTCATTGACTATGACGATATGCCGGCGCAATTGGTTAATGCGTTTGTCGCTGCCGAAGACCAAAATTTTTGGACCCATCCCGGTATCGATGTTCAGGGTATTTTACGCGCCGCAATCAACAATGGCGCGCGCGCACTGGGGTTCAATACAAACTTTACCGGCGCGTCCACCATCACACAACAGGTGGCAAAAAATTTCTTTTTAACATCGGAACGCACATGGTCGCGCAAAATTAAAGAGGCTATTTTGGCACTGCGTCTGGAACGGACATTTTCCAAGAAGCATATTTTGACATTATATATGAACGAAATATTCCTGGGGGCGCGCGCATATGGCGTGGGGTCCGCGGCATTGATGTATTTTAATAAACCGGTGTCGGAATTAAATCTGGCGGAATGCGCGTTTTTGGCGTCGTTGCCCAAGGCACCAAATGACCGCGCCCGCGCGGTTGAACGGCGGAATTATGTCCTGCGTCGTATGATGGAAGAAGGTTATATCACCCGCGAAGAAATGACCGATGCCGCAAATGCAGAATTAAATATCAACAGTGGTTTTACCGCTCAAATGGATGTGGCGTTTCAATATTTTGCCGAAGATGTGCGTCGGCAATTACTGAATACGTTGGGACGCGATGTTTTGTATAACCAGGGTCTGTATATCAAAACAACAATTAACCCCGAATTGCAACGCGCCGCCGCCGATGCATTGAACAAAGAACTGGATGCGTATAACGCGGGTCGCAACGATAAATTACAGGGTGCAATTATCGCAATGAATCCACATACCGGACGTGTTTTGGCAATGACCGGCGGACGCAGTTTTGCGGAATCTTCATTCAATCGCGCAACCCAGGCATATCGTCAGATTGGCAGTACGATTAAACCGTTTGTGTATTTGGCGGCATTGGAACGCGGGTATTCGCCCGAAACATTATTACTGGATGCGCCAATCGTTGGTATTCGCGAAGGGGGCATGGAATGGAAACCAGAAAATTATGACAAGAAGTTTCTGGGAGATATTCCGTTGCGACTTTCGCTGGAAACATCGCGCAATGTCACGACGGTGCGCCTGGCCCAGGAAATAGGCCCGGAAAACGCGATAGAGATGGCGCAACGTTTCGGGGTGTATCCTGAAAAATTACAAAATGTAAATGTCGCGATGGCTTTGGGGGCGGGGGAAACAACACTGGAAAAGTTGGTGTTGGGCTATTCCGCGTTCGTTAATGGCGGGCATATGATAAAACCGCAATTGGTTGATTATATCCAGGACAGGTATGGGCGCA
>JAZLAV010000005.1:0-3271 GCA_045613315.1 Candidatus Enterousia sp.
CGATTGATACTGATTAAACAAATCGCCAGCGAATAACGCAGATTCTTCCCCACCAACACCGGCACGAATTTCCATAATCACACTGTTATCATCGGCGGCGTCGCGTGGCAAAAGCGCAATTTGTAATTTCCGTTCTATCTCGGGCAACGCGCGATTTAATTCCGCCAATTGTTCCGCCGCAATCGCGTGCAATTCCGCATCGTGTTCCATTTCGCGGGCATCGGCGATACCGCGTGTCGTTTGAAAATATTCATTTATCACCGGCACAATTTCGTTCAGCCGTGAATATTCACGTGCCGCCCGGGATAATTCGTCACCCGACAACGAACCACTGTTCATTTGCGATTCTATTTCCGATGCACGCGTTAAAATGTCTTTTAATTTCTGTTCAACTATCATTTTATTATGCCGTTTTTAACAATTTTATCGTATCGGCAACCGACATTTTTTGCTGGTCACCGGTGACCATATTTTTTACCGTTATTTGTTTAGACTTTACTTCATCTTCGCCAATTATCAAACTGAATTTTGCCGCGATTTTGTCCGCATATTCAATTTGGTTTTTAAAGCGTTTTTCCACATCCAAATATGCGACCGTGACAATATTTTCGTCCCGCAACGCGTTGACCACAGACGCAGCAAATGGCACCGCCACATTCCCCATAGGCAACACCGCCGCCACAATCGGATTTTCGAATTGCGCCATATCTATTTTTCCCATTTCCATCAGCGCAACGAATATACGCGAAAAACCGATCGCCGCACCAACCCCAACGATTTTTGTTTTGCTGAACTTTTCCGCCAAATTGGCATACCGCCCACCCCCAGCCACGGTCCCCAATTCCGGATACGACAATGATTTAAACTCGAAAACGATACCGGTGTAATATGCCAACCCGCGCGTTATCGCCAGGTCTATTTCCGCATTTTTAACCCCCATTTGTCCCAGTAATTTCATAAAATTATTCAATTCAGAAATCGCCCCAGCCAAGCTATCAGACTTGTTCGCAAATCCATCATAACCTTTTATAAATACGGACTTAATTTCGTTTTCCAATTTTTCGTTTTTAAGTACGTCTGACAATCCTTCGGCGAAATCTTCGTCGCCCATTTTGTCGCGTTTGTCGATTAAAATGAACACTGCGCGTTTTTGTTCCGCACTTAAATCCAAATATTCAAACAGTGCATCCCAAAACGGACGCGACCCGACCCGAACGCAATTTTCGCCGATAAAATCCGACACCGAATCAAGTACCCGCTGAATCACAGATATAATTTCCGCATCATAATTTATGGATAAATTATCGATACCCAAAATATCCATATCCATTTGGTAAAATTCGCGATAACGTCCCCGCTGGGCGCGTTCCCCACGATATCGTTTGGAAAATTGACTGGCACGAAAAGGAAACGTCAAATCATTCAGGTGTCCAGCCACATATCGCGAAAGCCCCACCGTTCCGTCATACCGCAACCCCATTTTTGTATCACCCTTTTGGAAAAGGAACATTTGCGTTTCGATTTCATCCCAATTGTCTTTGTCGGTTAAAACCTCGGCCCGTTCAATCGCCGGCAAATCCAAATACGCAAACCCCGCCGTGCGCAAAACCCCCAACATTCGCGACGCGCAAAAATCCACGCACCGCTGCTGCACCGGCGTTAATTCAATAAATCCAGAAAGTGGTTTTGTTGGTTTTAATTCCATTTTTTATTCCTGTTCTTTTATATTATCTTGGAAATTTGCATACATATTGTACGCATTATATCATAATTTTTATACAAACGCTAGAAACACACACCCGGACGGGCGTGATGACGAAAAAACGAAAAAGAAACCAATTTCATGTTCATAACATTATCACTATACCCCCAAAATTCGGGATTTCAAGGATTAAAAATATTTATGCAATTCGCCCCCGTGCGTATTCAGCCACCTTTTCGCGCGTTCCACCCCGAACCCATACAGTTCTGTCACCGTGGCCCAAAACGCCGGCGAATGGTCCATATGTCGCCGATGCGCCAATTCGTGCATAACGACATAACGCATAACATCCGTTGGTGCGAACGCCAACCGCCACGACAGCGACATTGTCCCCGTGGTTGAACAACTGCCCCAGCGTGACGTTGTATCGTGTGCGACAACGCGTGTCGGCCACAATTCACGTGGTGCGGTTTTTATCATTTCGCGCGCGCTTTTAAGGAATTCAGATTTCACAAAATTTCGCACACGACTTTCGAACAAATCCGCCCCACCCCCCACGACCAGTGTTGCGTGCATATCGTCATGGACCACAAACATATTCGCCCGCCGTGTGGCATCGTGTTGCAACACAACGCGATACACCAGTATTTCCATCGAATCACCGGGGGCAATCGTTTGCTTCTTTGGTGCGCGTGCGAAAATATTTTCAATCCATCTGCGTTTTGATTCGATGAATTTAATCACAGATTTATCAGACGAAATCCATGGTTTTGACACATGTATTTCACATCGTGGCGCCGTTTTGGGTCGCAATGTAATATTGCGCACACCGCGCCGTGTTGTAATAACGATTGGTATTTCTTCGCCGGACGAAGACACAAACACATATTCAGCCATATTATTTTTTAACCATTGATACAATTTCCCGCGCGATTTGACCGGCGTCAAACCCCATTGCGGCATAAACCGCCCCACCCGGCCCCGACACGCCGAACCGCGTCAGCCCGATAACAGCATCTGCAAATTCGAACCAAGGCGACGGGGACGATGCCTCTATGGCGACGACGCGCCCGCGCAGAATTTGTTTTTTATATGTTGCGGGTTGCGCCCTGAAATGATCGACCGACGGCACACTGACAACCTGGACCGATTCGCCCAGTATTTCCGCGACACGAATCGCCAACGCAACCTCGGCCCCGGTGGCCAAAATTGTTGTTCGCACGCGCATTGTTTTGGCGGGCCGTATTACATATGCCCCGCGTGAAATTTCCGCCCCAATGGGCGCCGGCGTTTGCCGAAACCGTTGTCGCGACAAAACAATACATGACGGCCGTGCGGGTTCCGACAACGCGGTCCGCCACGAATATGCAACTTCGGCCATATTCGATGGTCGAAACACATTTATATTCGGAATAAGTCGCAACGACGCCAATTGTTCAACCGGCTGGTGCGTGGGGCCATCGGCACCGACGGCCACACTGTCGTGTGTGAACACATAAACCACCGGCAACCCAGACATGGCAGCCAAACGAATCGCCGGTCGCATATAGTCCGAAAACACCAAAAACG
>JAZLAV010000006.1:0-51331 GCA_045613315.1 Candidatus Enterousia sp.
TGATACGACGACCGCAACCAGCATAAGTTCCACGACCGCAACAAGTTTTAAGAACCTGACATCTGAAAACGGTGGTACGATAACCTTTACGGCACAATGGTCTTGTGCCAGTGGTTATATCGGTGACGATTGTCACGCAAACGATGGTTTGACTGTATCATTCAATTTAAATGGTGGTGACGGCAACGTCCCGAATACCGCAACCTGTACATCCGGCACGTCTTGTACGGTTCTGACCACAGATGAACTTAACGGTAATGTTACCGGTTTTCATCGTGCGGGTTATGTTTTTACCGGTTGGTATGATGCGGCAAGTGGTGGTAATAAATTAGCATCAAACAGTGTCACCATTTACACATCGAAAACATATTATGCACACTGGTCTGCATGTGATGGTGGCACATATAAATCAAGCACAGCCAATGCCAATGCGACCTGCACAACATGTCCGCCAGAATATCCGAACACATCAAGCACTGCATCGACCGCTATTACCCAATGTTTTAGCAACGAAAAACAACGCGCTTCAACCGGTACGCATATTGAAACGGTTCCGACCGGTTGCGCATCCGCCACGTTCACGGATTGTACACCCGCATCTTGTACGTATGTGGCATTTTCTAACGACACCGGAACGGGCGATGGCAGTATAAAGAGTGGCTGTTCAACCAATGAAAACACCTGCAACAAGATTGTTACTGCCGTAGTCGCGGGTGCAAACTATTTTGCATCAACAACCGCCACGAAATGCACGGCATGTTCTGAATCGAATTCTTCGTTTCCATATTCTGGCAATGGGGCAACCGATTCGGATTCCTGCTATCGTAATTGCAACACAAACGATATAAGTGGCGCGAAAACGGTATCAGGTATATATTATAAGAACGGCACAAGTACCTGTGCTGTAGAACTGTGCAATCCGGGGTACTATCTGGACGGCAACATGTGTACTACATGTCCTCAGTACGCAACGTGTGGTGGTGGGGTTGATCCGTTTGTATGTGAAACCGGCTATAAGATTGGTACGGATGGGAAAAGTTGCGTTCCGTTGGAATCGACCGTTACACTAAATGCGAACGGGGGCACATGTGGTACAGGTTGTACAACGTCGGTTACCGCAACATACGGCGAACATTTACCATCGATATCGTCAACCGTGTTACCAACACTTGCAACATATACTTTTGCCGGTTATTTTGATGCCCAAACTGGTGGAACACAATACTATTCCGCAAGTGGTAGTTCCGTACGTTCATGGGATAAAACCGGCAACACCACCCTTTATGCACACTGGTCACAAAATACCGTTCAATGCCAGACCGGAAAATATTATAATGGTTCCGAACACGTGGATTGCCCGACCGATGGGAAATATTGCCCCGGGACCGGGACCACAATTGAAGGCAGTGTCGGGTGTTTTGTTGAGTGTACGACATTGGGTGCGGGATATACAAAATCCGACGCGGGGTCCACAACCGCGGCCGGATGTTATCAAACGTGTGATACCGCCACCTGTGTTGAGCCAAGCACATGTCCCACAAATGCGACAAGATGTTCCTATGATACAGAGGGCAAAGTCTCTGGAATTTCTTACTACGGCAGTTTAACTTGTACCAATGTGAATAACACCTCTTGCCCATTAAGACAGGTTTGGTGTAAAAATAAATATTTTGAAAATACTTCTACCAGGGCCTGTGAATCGTGCAGTATAACGGGCTACTCTCAATCTATACTCGGGAATACCGGCGGGGCATGCGGGACGTGTTATACAACCTGTGCTTTGTTATGTACCCCGCAAACCTGTCCAGAACACAACAGGTCTTGTGAACAAAACACCAACAAGAAAACAACCGGCGCAGATTACTATTGCGACGGCACATGCGACAATATTGCCGGTGTTTTATGCGGTTGTAAGGCACTGCCCACCAGTTGCCCGATGACATACACGTGCCAAGACAATTATGAAAACAATGCATCCGCGGGAACATGCGATCCAAAGGTTTATGCGATTACGTTGAATCAAAACGGCGGAACCGGTGGGACAGAAACAATATATGAAAAATACTCGGTTGGTTGGTCGTTGACTGATTTCGGTACAACGATAAACCAAATTACAATTCCCGCCAAAGAAAACAAAACATTTATCGGGTATTACACGGCCGCAACTGGCGGTGACATGGTTATTGATGCGGCCGGTAATTTGGCGTTGGCGACGACTATTGGTAATCCAGATTCCACAGAGGGTGGTGTAACAGGCACGACGTTGGGGGTTTATGATACCTTATATGCGCACTGGTCATCCAATATGTATCAATGTACCGCCGGGTTAACGGCCAGTGGTGAAACTTGTCCGGCCGGTTATTATTGCCCCAGCATCCAAGTTGACGAAGAAGAAAAAGATATGATTGACGCAGGATGCCAGAAAACCTGTCCGCAGGATACGGCCGGCGGAACCGTCTCATCATCCACTGGCAGCAGTGTTATTACCACCTGCAAAACCACCAGAACAGGCGTCGCGTTGTCCAACGGCACCGGTGGGGGCAATCAAGTGTGTAGTTATGTTGACGACACAACCGCGGGTTATAAAAACTGTGAATCAGTCATGATTAAATACTGTAATGGCGGTTATTATCGTGTTGCGGCGGATTCTTCCACTTGCGACCCGGTTGGCGTTGGATATTGGAGTCCCGACGCCACCAACACAACCGAAGACATAACAAGTATGTCGCGTTATTTATGCAGTGGATTACCGGGGTATATCAATGCAACAACCGATGACGAAATAAACGCCTTGCCCACCGCATGTTATAACACATGTTCTGCACAAAATGTGTTCGACGATGCCGAAATAGTTGGAACACGCGAACCAGTTAATGCCAAAGAATACTTTGACGGAGCAATAAACACATACAGCCCTGCAACCACCAGTGTGACAACATCGGGAACATTTAGTACGTGTTCATATAAGACACCCGATTGTGTCGCCGGATATCACACATCGGGGAATGCGTGTGAACCAAATGTTTATAAATTTAATTTGAATAAAGATGGAGGAACGGGCGGTACCGATGGACCAATTTATCTGAAATACAACAGAGGTTGGTATTCGGATGCAACCGCAACGGCATCGATTACGGGTATTACATTACCGACCATGGGGGCCCAGAATTGTTCTGGATATGAAACAACCCTTGGCGACGCAACGGTATCTGTGGTGAATGCGTTGGGGCAAATAACAGCATCAAACAAATTGGTAAATTACAGTGACGCGTCCACAGAAACAACATTAACTGCTAGTTGGATTGCAAAACAAACAACAACATGTGAACCGGGACAATATTTTTCTGATTCCGACGATTCGTGTAAACCGTGTCCGGACGGTTCGTGGTGTCCGGGTGGCACCGCGTTCAGTGGCAACGACCGTGTCGGTTCGGACCAGTTTATAAACACCTGTCCGGCGGCGGTTGCTGGAACAAATTACACCCCCGCCCAAGAATTTGATGGAACAACACTGACAAATATTGCGCCAAACGTTGGGTCTGACAATGGCAGGAACGAAGAATCCGACTGCTTTGCGACAGTGCAATACATCGCAGACCATAGCAAGGGCAAGCAAATTTGTCACTATGCCGCGGGCAAGTACGATTCCAATTGCGACACGATTGAAATACTTACCTGTAACAGTGGTTGGTGGCTGGATACATCCAAAACGACAACCGATTGTTCGTTGGTCGGGTATCAGTATTACAGTGCGGCCAATCTGACCACACGTACACGTTGCCCAGATGCCACATATGAAATTGGTGATTCTCGCAATACAATATCAACTGACGGCGATGAAAACGGTTCCATCGACAGTTGTGTTCGCGAAGGTATTTGGGAAAGAACGACTCACGGTGGCCGCACAAAACGTTGCCATTGGAATACCGTGACAAACACATATTCCATCAATTGTGGCAACAGCTATACCATGCGCAAATGCGATGGCGGATATTATGATGAATTACTTGGCGCGACAAGTACGAACGAAAACCTGGATTGCGTTGCAGTTGGCGATGGTAATTACAGTCCGGCACCGGCGAACTGGGATGCGACCAACACCACAGACACCGCATCCACGGGCATAAACGCATGTCCGGTTGGTGCGGACACAACTGGCGATGTTGACAGCAATATCCCAAGCACAGGTGGCAATACAAATGGAAAAACCATCACGGACTGCTATTTAACATGTAAATCTAGCAAAAACCTTAACGGCACTATTGTCGATGTGGTAAGTTCGCACGTTTCGTACAACCCAAACATCAACGCATATAATAAATGTATCTATGATTCAAATGTCTGCCCCGAAGATATGTGGTGTGACGAGGACGGGTTCCACGATTGTCCAACCGATAAAGACGGTACCTCGGGCAAGGCAACACTGGTTGAAGGGCAAAAATACCGTCCAATCAGCACATGCTATATTCTGTATAATCCTTATGAACAAACAACCGGCTATCCAAATCACGTTTGGGGTTATGGAACAGGTTGGGTCAAGGCGTTCTATGAAGGTACCGAATCAAGCGGAGATTACACAAACTATTACAACGTTGGCGCATTAACTTGTAATGCGGGCTACTACTATGATGCATCCACGACCTGTACCGGAGTAAGCACATGCAAATACAGCCCCGACCAACAAGCATATCCATCAGAAATTCCAGCCAAGGATAACCCCGGATCTTCGACCAAACAGGCACTATGTCCTGATGGATGTTCTGGATCTGAAACTTATGCGTACTCGTATACTCAGTGTTATAAGGCGTGCGATGCTACACCCGATAATTTCGACAAATCCAACAAGGTTACCGCCAAGACACCCATGGTTTACGGTATAAGTGCATCCGAATACGAGGCATGTAAATACGACCTTGTCTGTGATACTGGGTACGACCCAACAAACAATGGTACCGCCAATCCATCGTGCGTTGCGCATAAGTACACCATTACGTTAAATAAAAACGGTGGTTCGGGTTCAACGGCGACCAGTGTGCAATGCACGTTTGACAATGGCGCATGCGCGTTGCCGGCGATTACCGATACACGCACCGGATACAGCACCGCAAACAAATGGTGCACCACGGCAAACGGTACCGGAACATGCTATAATGCAGGGACGACAATAACAACAAACATATCCGCAGATGCGACCGATATTACATTATATGCCCAATGGACACCAAATGTGTACACCATTACCCTTAACCACAACAATGCCACGACAAACGGCGCGCCAGGAACGGTGTACCTGAAATACGCAACCGGTTGGTATTCAGATAAAAACGCCACAACGGCCATTACAAAACTGACAACGACTCCGGCCAAAACGGGTTATATATTTGCGGGATATTCCGACAATGCCAACCACGATATTATTGGGTCAGACGGTAAGTTCAGCACATCCGTTGCAGCGTTGACATTTACCGCAACGGACACCGTCATTACGGCGAAATGGTCCGCAGGAAATACAGAATGCGCCAGCGGGACCTATTACGGTGGCGCAGGGGCTACATGTTTGCCGTGTTCCGAAAATCACTATTGTCTCGGCGGCTCGTTCGCAACCGATGGCGGTGTCCGCGGTTTGGATGCATGTCCCGATAATGGTAAATCCCCCGCAAATTCGATGGCTGTTACTGCATGCTATTTGGAATTATTGCCGACGTATGTTGCCAGCCATGGTACCGGCACCCAGACATGTTATTATGATGAGTCAGCCAAGGATTATTCGGCGGAGTGCAAAGATTTCGTTATCACATCGTGTGATGCGGGGTATTATCTGGCCAATGATACCGACACAGATTGCACGTCCGTGGGTGTTGGATATTACAGCGCAAATATGTCATTAACGCGCACCCAATGTCCAAATGGCGGAACTACGGAGTCTAATAATACGACCGCCAGTTCTGTATATGAATGTTACAAAACGGGGTTGGGATATGTTGCAACCGACGGTTCGGGCACAGGTACACAAAGTTGTTGGTATTCGTCTGGCGAAGATGATTCTGCTGTATATGCCAGTACATGTTTCGACAACGTAATAACAGCGTGCCGTGGTGGATATTATTTAGCCCAGAGATCTGATATAATTTGCTCTGTGGTTGATTACTCTTATTACAGCAACGACGGTGACATCGAACGTCATGCATGTCCAGGCAACGGCACAACACGTGGCACGACGACAATAACCGTTGATTTGTGTTACGAAGATGGGTTGGTTTATACAGCAACACACGGTGGCGGTTCCCAAACTTGTTTTTGGAGTGTCGAAACAAATGCCTATAACATTGGATGTGGCGATAAAAAGATAACGCATTGTGACGGTGGTTATTGGTTGACCAATGGAACCGATACAGATTGTTATGCGGTTGGTTATGCATATTACAGTCCCGATCGCGATTTGGAACGTTATGCCTGCCCGGCTGGCGCCACAACGCAAACGGAAACCAGTGTCAGTGCAAGTGCCTGCTTTGTGTGTCCAGAAGGCAACGTATGCGCCCCAGATAAAAAGACGTGCGAAAGCCTGACAAATGGACTATTTACAAAATCCGATGCGGGAACAACCGATGTTGCGTATTGCTATCGCGAATGTGACATGGCAGAAAACGCCGGCGTTATGAAAGGACGCGATTATTATTTGGCTACAGACACATGCAAGATCACATCTTGTGTGGCTGGATATATGTTATCAGAGGGGCAGTGCGTGACCTGTCCGGCGGGTCATTTCTGCCCAGGCAATGGCGATGGTACTGGTGGCGATGGTACTGGTGGCGACGGCGGCAGTGGCGGTGTAAAATCGTGTGCGGATCTGGGCGATGGTTCATGGTTGTATTCGGCCCCCGGCTCCACCAAGGCCAGTGATTGTTATCGCACATGTGAACAACACGTTGTTGATGGGTGCACCCTGACCCCGGTTGAAACCACGGCATATTGGTCAAACCAATGCCAATTTACCGGCGTATCTGCAAGTGGCAACATTGCGGAGGTCGTTGACGGTCGCTGCAAGGAAACATCTTGTGCCAGCCATTACGAAATGATAAACGGTGTATGCCAGTTGTGCAACCGTGAAAACGCCCTGTCCTATAGTCCAGAAGGCAACTGTGTAATTGACAGTTGTGTTATTGGATATCATCCATACAACAATGAATGTGAAGAAGATGTCAAAGATTGTACAGACCAGGCGCCAAACGCGACCGACGCCACACAAAAATGGGATGCCGCCCTTGGGGCGTTCGGCGTGTGCACAATTAAATCATGCGAATACGACTACCATTTGGCGTCAAATGCATGTGTGCCGAACGAACAAGTTTGCAATATCGCAAACGGCATCGGAACAAAAACGTGGAATACGGCAACCAAATCCTGGAACGAATGCATCGCGACATCATGCATCCCGGGCTATACGAACGACCCATACGAAAAGAATAATTCAACGGAACAGTGTGGTGAGTGTCGAAATAAATTTAGTGTATTGGGCGAAGTCGCCGTGGCCAGTTATTCAACCGGTTGCGAAATAGCGGCATGTATGTACCAGGGCGAAAAGTATAATCTGGACAATAATGAATGTGTACCGATTTGCGACCGCCCGTATTCGGACGAAACAGGTTCAATGCGATGGAACAATACCACCAAGAAGTGTGAACGAACCTGTAATCCGGGTTATATATCGTGGTAATCATCACACGGCCCCATCTCAACCGATGGGGCTTTTTGTTGAAAAAAACATTTCTTTGTATTATAAATATCACTATGAAAAATTATGATGTTATCATACTGGGGGCCGGGGCGTCTGGATTATTTGCCGCGGCCAACGCATTAAAACGGGGCCACGCCGTCGCAATTATTGATATGGGCCCCACCCCGGCCCGCAAAGTTGCCGTATCCGGTGGTGGCCGGTGCAATTTTACAAATCTGGCTGCGGACACAACACGTTATTTCGGACACAACCCAGATTTTGTTCGTGGGGCATTGGCCCGTTTTACCCCGCACGATATGCTGGCGTGGGCAACGGCGCATAAAATCAGATTCACAGAAAAGACCGCAGGACAATATTTCTGTACTGATGGCGCAAATACCATTGTCCGTGCATTGGTTCACGACGTACGCGGTGCCGATATTTTTTCAGACACAACCGTTACAAACGCCACAACGCGCGCCGACACATTTGTTGTAAATACGTCCAATGGTGATTTTTCCTGTGCGAAACTGGTTGTTGCAACAGGTGGCACATCGTTTGGTACATTGGGGGTGTCGAATATTGGCCATAAAATTGCGCGTGCATTTGCTCATAAAATTGTACCGGTTCGCCCCGCCCTTTGTGCGATGGCGACAAATGCTTTTTCGCCCGAACTTATGGGCGTATCGTTGCCTGTTGCCATCACAATCGGTCGCCGGGTTATTCGCGACGATATGTTATTTACACACTTTGGCATCGGCGGTCCCGCGGCATATCGGACGTCTGTTCACGATATCGACGACAAAATAATTATAAATCTGTGCCCGGACACAGATATTTACGAATATTTACGCACCGCAAAACACACAGATGGCAAGAAAACCCCATGTGCCGTATTATCACAAAAATTACCCGTACGCGTTGCAAAATGGATTTGTGGCAACTGCACCGCCCGAATTGCCGATTTGCGCGACAGCGAATTGGATACAATCGCAAAACGCATATCACATATTGAAATACCCGTGTCGAATATGAAATATCACACACTTTCATCGGCCGAAGTCGTCCGTGGTGGCGTTGATACCGCCGATATTTCATCAAAAACAATGGAATCTAAACTGTGCCCCGGATTATATTTCATTGGCGAGGTATTAGATATAGCGGGCGATTTGGGCGGTTTTAATTTGCACTGGGCTTGGGCCAGCGGTTTTGCCGCCGGCAACGCCGTATAATCGGAAAAGGAACCTATCGCATAATATTTGTCATCGGTTTATTATTCGATATGTGTATATGAATAATAAAATTTTCACAACATCTGACAATGCGCGCCTTATGTGTGCCGTGTGGGACGGTGTTCAAACCCCCATTGGTGTCATCCAAATTGTTCACGGTGTTTTTGATACCGCGACATCATACGACAAATTTGCACATTTTCTTAATCAGAACGGATATATCGTATTCAGCACAGAAACCGTTTTATCAAAACAACCGCGCACATTTGACCACGCCGTAATCCAGGAAATCGATATTTTGCGACACCTTAATACAAAATATGATTTGCCGATTTTTTTAATCGGATATGGATACGGTGGATTTATTGTACAATCCATGTTGCAACAAATCGGACCGGAATCTGCGGCGGCATGTTTGATAAAATCTGGGCGGCACGCGTGCTGGAAAATCAAAATAGCACAAACAATCGCATATATTTGCACGCGAATCTATGGGCCAAACGCACCCGCGAAAATGATAAATTTCTTTACGCGGCGACATTGTGGCAAAAACCAAACATCACCAATCGGAACATATGGTTTTTATGCGTCGTTATTGGATGGGCTGGTTCAACTGAACAAGAAAAGCGATTTCGAAAATCCCGTGTTAATTATATGCGGTCCGCATGATTACACACGCCCCAGTTTCAGTTTAAGTCGTACGCTGTATAATTCATACCGCAACAACGATTTAACCCACACAGTGCTGCTTATGTATCCAGACATTCCAAAGGGGTTGTTATTGGAAATAAACTGTGGTGAAATCGGCGGGGATATTTTATCTTTCTTTAATAACACAAATTCAATGCATCATTCCAAAACATCCGCAAATGACAACGGAACAATTTTCTGAACATCGGACAACGATAATTGTATTTGATGACCGGGTCGGCCGGCACTGATGATTATTTCGGCGAAATTTAACGCAGATTCATCAACAACCGTGGGAAATTGTTTCTTCATACCAACCGGGCTACACCCGCCGTGAACATAGCCACATATTTGCAATAAATCACGTTGATGCACCATATTTAACGCCTTTTCATTTACGGCAACGGCCGCCCGTTTAAGGCTTAATTCGTGCGCCACTGGCACCAAAAAGACATAATAACGCCCCGGTCGCGCCATGGTCAGTAATGTTTTGAACACCATATCTGGATTTTGGTTTTGTGCCCGCGCGATATCGGCACCCGTCATTGTGGGATTTGGTTGATATTCAAAATGTTTATAAAAAATTTTATGCGCATCTAAAACGCGCATAACATTTGTTTTGTATTCCATTACTCAGAAACCAACACCGCCGCGGTCCCTTCGTTAACAATAATATCGGGGTCGTCGGCATAATCTTTATCGCCGGTCCAAACATAGTAATCATATGCTTTACCGGGTTGCGCGTCAATCTGAATAACATGATGCGCCGTTTCCAGTTTTAAATCGTTGCCATGTGGCATAGAATATTGAACAATATTAACATCGCCACATTCCACACAATCGATGGAATCGATTGCGTCCACATTATCAATCGGGGCATCACTTGACCGACAGCCCGCAACAGCGGCCACGGCAACCAACAAAAACAAAATATTTCTTTTCATGCTGCACATTATATCATAAAAATACAGGCAAACAAAATATTTTATTCAATATCTTTGGTTTCGGGGGGCAACGCAAAGACACACCACTGGGGCAAATTAAATTATACAACGGCAAACCAATTGTGATATGATGTTTTAACAAGAACAGTTGAAGGTATATCAAAGATGCAAGAAATAAACACAAGCGACGTTTTTAAAACCATCAAGAAGCATCGTGGTGAACGATTTGCCAAGGTATTGCGCGATGCCGCATTGCTGGATGTACCGAATATTGAACACATATTGGAATTTGCGCAATTGGAAGATTTGACCAAACTGGTACCAAATGTTCGGTCCAAATGTAAAATAATGTCTGCATCGCAATATAATACAGATAAAAATCCGTTGGAATTGTTGAACGAAGCGGGCTATGACGCATTTGTCGCAAAAACAGCAAAGCAAAAAAATTCAATAAAAAAATACTATCACCACGGTGAAGAATTGTGCACTTTTGGCGACCCCCACCGTCATAAAAATTTCTATATAATTCATGCGATAAAACGTGACGCAGAAAAGATAAAACCATCAGAAACCCCCGATCGCGAAGACGAATATGGAACATCGGTTATATCGATTCAAATTGCACGGGGTGGCGGTTTTATATCCATTAAAAACCGTTATAACCATACCGTAAACAACCCAGATGCAACTTTTGGCAATAACCCAGATAATATAATTCCGGGGCTTACAAATTCGTTACGAAAATTCTTTGGCGTGGAATTCAATGTTTCTGATATTAGTATGCCGAATAACTATGCGTGGGTTAACGACCAATTGGTGTGGTACGATTTTGAACAAGATAATGTTTATTTTGGTGATGATTATTATTTTACAGGCGGTACAATCACCAAGTTGAACAAAGACCGCGAAATAATGTTTGACGGTGTAATTTATAATGATAAAGATAAAACAATAACTTCGCCAATGAACAAATACGGAACAACATTAGGTGTTTTTAATTCGGCATTTAATGGCAAAAAGGTTTCCAGAACATACGATAAAACAACGCAAGAATCAACATTAACCACATCTGATGGAAATCGTGTTGTAATATCCCGTGGTCGAATTAAAGAGCTGTGTTTACCCAATGTCGAAAAAATCGGTCACGAGTTCTTGCATCTCAACCAGGGGTTAACATCGATAGATTTACCCAATGTTAAAGAAATTGGTCTTTATTTCTTGTATCACAACAAAGGTTTAAGGTCACTAAATTTGCCAAATGTTGAAAAAATTGGTGGTCGTTTCTTGTATTACAACAACGGTTTAACATCGATAAATTTGCCCAAAGTTAAAAAAATTGGTGGTTGTTTTTTGTATTACAACAACGGTTTAACATCCATAGATTTGCCCAGTATTGAAGAAATTGGTGATGAGTTCTTGTATTATAACGAAAATTTAACATCGATAAATTTGCCAAAAAAATACGATTGGTTAGTTCAAGAGTTATTGTCTACAAGAAACACCAGCAAGGCACAAAAAATACAAAATGCAATAAAAAAACTATTGGAAAAAACACTCAAAACACCCCAGATTGAACGCATCACCGACACCGGCAGATAAAAAATCCGTCCGTTTGGGCGGTTCTTGTTTCAATTCCTGGCGGACTTCTAATAAATGACGGTATTCTATATGACTTTACAGGGTATTTACAGGGAAAAATCTCAAAAAGCACCCATTCCCATCGTTCTATACCCGCGTATTTCTGCCCATTTATAGTAAAATTCCCTGTAACAAAAACAGGGAATCATTTTTTAACATCAGGGATTTTGCGGAGAAAAAACGGCGTAATCTCCGCAGGTGTTGCGGATTTTTCTCTTGACACGCGGAGGTTTTTACTCTATAATTTCCGCAAACAATGCGGAGATTACTATGGCAAAATACATTTATCAATACCCAGAATACCCCCGCTTTACGTGGGACAACGCCAAAATTATGGACATTCTTACCCAGGTTGCAACCAAACAGGGTCAGATTCTGGGTCGCATGCAGCAATTCGGTTTTGGTGACCAACGCGTTGCCATGTTGAACGCATTAACAGAAGAAATTACCAAATCTAGCGAAATCGAAGGCGAAACGCTGAACAGTGAACAGGTTCGGTCTTCTTTGGCAAAACGACTGAATATACATTTGGATAACCCGACAAAAGAATCCCATCATATTGATGGTATTGTCCAAACAATGATGGACGCCGTTAATGATTATGAACAACCCTTAACAAATGAACGTCTGTTCGGGTGGCACGCAGCCCTGTTTCCAACGGGATTTAGTGGTATGAATAAAATCCATGTTGGACAATATCGCACCGAAGAAATGCAGATTGTTTCTACTCGTTCATATGAAGACAAAGTTCATTACGAAGCACCAATGCCAGACCAAGTTCCACAACAAATGGATGCTTTTTTGAATTGGGTCAACAGTGACAAAAACACTACCCCGATCATCAAGGCCGCGATTGCTCACCTGTGGTTCGTAATAATACACCCATTTGATGATGGTAATGGGCGACTGACACGCACCATAACGGAAATGTTATTGGCGCGTGCCGAACAAACGAACTTACGTTTCTATTCTATGTCAGCCCAAATTCAATCGGAAAAGTGGGATTATTATAGAATCTTGAAAATAACGACAACTGGTGATATTGATATTACCATGTGGATAAAATGGTTCCTTGAATGCCTGTATCGTGCCATGAACGCAAGTGACACAATGATTGAAAGTATATTGCAGAAATCTTTATTCTGGAAGCATCATGCCGAAGAAATAACAAACCCGAAACAACGTGAAATCCTTAATCGTTTGCTGGATGGTTTTATTGGCAACATGACATCTGGGAAAGTGGCACAGTTCTTGCATGTATCCCAAGATACTGCAACTCGTATGTTGCTTGATTTAACAAATCGTGGCATTTTAGAGCAACAAGGCGCTGGTCGCAGTACACATTATGTGCTAAAAAAGTAGAAATATTCTTTTCTAAGGAACCAAAATCCCGCAGATTCCTACGATGTGTACATTTTCAAGTGAAATATTTACAAAAATCGTCGCCGAGTCATTTGAAAAAATATCGGATATGGGCTATAGAAAGAAAGTGAAGGAACGCATGCGCTGTATGTACCTTCCTTTTTTATTTGAACAGGGGGGGCAATGGGGGGAAAAGATTATAAAACAAAGGGTAGATAATATCATACACAATCTGCGCACTTCGCCACGACAATTTTATAGGTATCTGGATATCGCATATATGAACCCAGGTAAAATAAATCAAATTCTGTCTGGGAAACTAAAACTCAACGTTAATGATTTGTTCAAGATGGCAGCAGAAAATCAATTATAACTCCTCAAACTGGCATCGCATTTTTAGGCAAGATATATAAATATCATAAATATGGGCGAATTGGGGCAAACTAATGATATATACTGGCAATGTCGTCTGTAAAAACTGCCGGAAACTCGGTAAAAAAGAACATCCCGTGGGATTACCACGGGATGTTCAATATTACTGGCGGGGCGAAGTGGATAATTTCCGAACTGAATATCGGCAACAGATACGCGAATTGAACGCGGCAAATTGGAATTGGGCGTTGCCGATAGCGGCATAAAGATATTATTTTTTTCTTGACTTTTTGTAGCCGTTGGGCTACAATACAAACATAAAGGTTAGCAGATGATCGTTAGAACAACAGATGTATTTGATAAATGGTTTCGTAAAATTAAAGATCTGTCTGCACAGATGACAATAGCACGTCGTATTCGCCGTATTGAACAAGAAAACTTTTTTGGTGATACAAAATCTGTTGGTGGCGGTGTATTTGAGATAAGGATATTTGTTGGCACTGGTTATCGCTTATATTTTACTAAACGTGGCGATGAAATTGTAATTCTGTTATGTGGTGGAATCAAAACAGGACAAAATAAAGCGCAACAAGATGACATAAAATTGGCACAAGAATTAGCCAAGGAGGTATAAAATGGCAAAAAAAGTAAAAGTATCTGATTGGAATGTATTGGACTATTTGGACAATGAAGAGGCAATCGCGGCATATTTGCAAGCGGCTGTGGCCGAAAACGACCCGCAATCCTTGATATTAGCGATTGGCGATATCGCCCGTGCGCGTGGTATCAACAAAATGGCAACCGACATGGGTGTCAATCGTGAAAGTTTATACAAAAGTTTGAATGGGAAAACCAAACCACAATTTGAAACAATTTACAATGCGATTGATAAATTGGGACTTGAAATGTCTTTTCGTCCCAAAATGGCGGTTGCAGCATAATTTGTCAATACAATGTAAAACTTCCGAACTTAAAACCCCCCGAATTTTCGGGGCTTTTTATTTCTAAAATAAAGGTGGCGGAGACGAAGGGATTCGAACCCTTGATACCCTTGCGAGTATACCACATTTCCAATGTGGCGCACTAGACCAACTATGCGACGTCTCCGGATATCAAAATGAATTATTCTGCATCGGGCGCATCAACCGCGACATCGTCGGCAACATTTTCACCGGTATCCGCAACGGTATCAACCAATGTGTTTTCCAATTCGGCATCGATTTCGCGCAACATTGGATCTTCGCTGCCCACTTCCAATGTTTCTTCCGCCGCTTCGGAAATTGGTGTTTCTTTGTACGATTGGACAAATTCGTGTCGAACGTTTTGCACGTCCAATTTGCCACTGGCAATTTCGCGCAACGCAACAACCGTCAATTTATCATCGTTTTTATCAACAACCGACTCTGCCCCACCGTTAAGGTCACGAACACGTTGAGATGCCAACATCCCCAGTTCATAGCGACTTTCTACATATGGCAAAGTATCTGAATTTGTTGTACGGGCCATGTTAAATCCTTTGTTGAAATCATTTTTAGCCAGGTTATAATGCCCCAAGGACAGTAAAAATGCAAGCAGAAAATAACAAAAATAATATCAAGACAATTACTTTCGGTTGTCGCCTTAACGCGGTTGAATCTGAAAAGATTGCCGAAATGTTGCGCGATGCGATTCCGCGGGCGGTTGTTGTCAACACATGTGCGGTCACCAGCGAAGCCGAACGTCAATCTGCACAATATGTCCGGCGGGTCGCACGCGAAAACCCGTCAACCCCAATCATTATAACCGGTTGCGCCGCCACGCACGACACAACCCCGTTTGATAAAATACCCAATGTCCGTGTTATTCACAATTCACAAAAATTGGATCAAAATGCATATATTCGCGCGATTGCGGACTTTGATTTTTCCACCGTGGCGGACGAAATACGCGTTTCCAACCCCGATACCCCGATGTCAAAACAATTTATCCAGATTCAGAACGGATGTAATCATGATTGCACATATTGCATAACACGCGTTCTGCGTGGGCCATCGTCATCATTTGAATACAACGACATTTTGGCGGACGTTCGCGCGGCCGTACACAACGGATTCCACGAAATAGTTTTAACCGGCGTGGACAGTGCATCATATCATAAAATATATAACGACAAACCGTTTTTGATATCGGACCTGTGTCGGAAATTATTGACAGACGTGCCGGAAATTCAACGATTGCGATTGTCGTCAATGGACCCGGCATCGCCCGAAATATATAAAATTATCGAACTTATACACGAAAATCCGCGAATGATGCCACATATGCACCTGTCGTTGCAATCGGGGTCGGATCCAATTTTGCGCGCGATGCGTCGCCGGCATACAAATAAAATGGTTCGCGACGTTGTGGCGCACGCCAATGGAATCACGTTTAGTTGGGATATTATCTGTGGGTTTCCCGGCGAAACGGATGCAAACTTTACCGACACGATGCAATTGGTCGCCGACACCAAACCAATACGAATTCACGCATTTCCATTTTCGCCCCGCCCCGGGACACCCGCAGCCCCAATGCCGGCCACACCACCAAAAATGGTCGCAAAACAGCGCGTAAAAACAATTACAGACGCGGCAACCCGTAACCGCATATCGTTTATGGCCGAACATTTGGGACAAACAGTTTCTGTTTTAGTTGAAGAAAACAATTTCGGTCGCACCCCGCACGATATTTCGGTTAAAATTTTGGGCAACACAATACCAAACCGCACAATCTGCGATTGCAAAATCATCGGCATCGACGGGGAAAACTTCGTAGTTACAACAAAATAAAATTTTGTAAAAAATCGTTGCTATTTTGGTTGCTATGTTGCTATGATTCGCGTATGAAAAAGAATATACTGATTACCGCATTTTTATTATTTGTTTCCATCGTTGCAAACGCTGCAAAACCGGCGGATTCGGAATTTACAACACGGGCGAAATCTGCGTTTTTATTGGACTATGATTCTGGGGCGGAAATATACGCAAAAAACGCCGATGTTTTAATGCCGCCATCGTCAATGATTAAACTTATGACACTGGCCGTGTTGTTTGACGAAATACGGGCCGGGCGTCTTGACCTGGACAGCAAGTTGCCGGTGTCTGAAAATGCGGACTATAAAAATCCGCTGTGGTACCCGGCCAGCAAGATTTGCCTTGTTTCCGGTCAAGAAATAACCGTACGGGATGCGATTTTGGGGATTATTGTGTTGTCGGGTGGCGACGCGTCGGTTGTGGTTGCGGAAAAATTGGCGGGGTCTGAAAATGCTTTTGTCGCACAAATGACCGCCAAGGCACGTTCAATCGGTATGGAACAATCCACATTTGGAAACGCAAGTGGTTTGCCACACCCAAACAATTTGATGACAAGTCGGGAACTGGCAATTTTGGCAACACATATTATTCGCGACTATCCCGATATTTACCCAATGTTTGCAACCAAACGGTTTGAATTTGCCGACTATAAATCAGATTGGTGTCGTGATTGGGGGCGCACACACACGGTAAATTATAATAAATTATTATTCACGATGTCCGGGGCAGACGGCCTTAAAACCGGACACACCGATAGTGGCGGATACGGCATGGTGGCCAGCAGCAACATCGGCGGTCGCCGTTTAATTGGCATTATAAACGGTTTCAATGGGCGCGGACACGATGCATTGGCGGCGGAAATGAAAAAATTGTTAAATTATGGGTACACCACCACCACGCACAAGGTTTATTATCGCCCCGGCGATACGGTTGTGGAAATCCCGGTTTGGTACGGACGCAATAATACGGTTACCGCAACGGTCGCACAACCATTCGCAGTCACATTGGCGAAGCCAACACCGATTTCATCTGTTCGGGTTTTGGCACGATTCCGTGACCCGGCACCGGCCCCAATTGTGACTGGCGACAAGGTTGGTGAAATTATCGCAGAATTGGACGGTCGCGTAATCGCCCAGGCCCCATTGGTTGCCGCCGAAGACGTTCGACGGGTTCGTTTTTTTGGCCGGTTGGCCCGTAATATTCGCACTATGTTTGGGGGGCGGTAATGGCACCACGTAAATCGACAAAATCGCCCTATTCTTTTCCAAACCCGGTTGACAACGATGAATTGGTCGGGCACGAAGATGTTTGGCGCGCGTTTATGGACGCATGGGCGGCGCGTGATGTGCACCCGATGCACCCGGTATGGATGCTGACCGGGCCACGTGGCATTGGCAAAGCAACCCTGGCGTATAAAATTGCAAAAAACGTTTACGGAAATGTCGGCGATTTCTTTATAATCGACATGGCGCACAATATTGACGAACGTGGCAAACCAAAAACCGATGCGAAACTTATTTCGGTGCATACGGTGCGTGGGGTTATTGAACGGATGCAATTATCGTCTATGTCGGGTCGGTGGCGCGTAATTGTGATTGATTCTGTTGACGAATTGTCGGTGGCGGCATCAAATGCGTTGCTGAAATTGTTGGAAGAACCCCCGGCCCAGACCCTGTTTTTGTTGGTTGTGCACCAATTGGCCAGTGTTTTGCCCACCGTGCGTTCGCGTGCGCGCGTGGAGAAAATGCGTCCATTAACAATTTCGCAACTGCGTGAATTATGCGCACGATTTATGGGCGATGCAGATATCAGTAATGAAACATTAAAATTGGCAAACGGCAGTTTCGGACGCGTTGCGAACCTTAAAAGTTTGGGGGGCGATGCGATATATGATGAACTGATTGCGACATTGGGAAACCCAAACGCAGGTGCATCTGATTCGTTGTCCGTGGCACGCAAGATTGCACCCGATGGTGCATTATATGGCATTTTGTTGGACGCGATTGCGCATTTTGGTTTGGCGGATGTATATCCAACGGCAACACAACAAATTGCAAACATTACCCGCATCAACCTGGAACCGGAGACGGCAATATTTTCAATTATAAGTGATATAAAAAAATGCTTACAGACACGCACTGCCATTTAACAGACGATTACTGCACGGGCGATACGTTGGGCGATGTGATTGCGCGCGCCCATGACGCCAGGGTTGCCCGAATGATTTGCGCGACCGCGGAACCACACGATATTTTGCCCGCAATTAAGATTGCCGAAACACATGACAATATATTTGTGACAACCGGGGTACACCCTGAATTCGCCGGGACGGACGCAATTGAATATTTGACCGATGCGGTACTGTCACATCCGCGGGTTGTTGGCATTGGGGAAATTGGGTTGGACTATCACGAACGCGACGACAACCGTGACGACCAAATAAAACTTTTTGAACAGCAACTGGACATAGCGCGCCGGGTCGATTTGCCCGTGGCAATACATACCCGGGATGCCGATGTGGACACGGCGCGCATTCTGAAAAACGCACGTGGGGTTATGCATTGTTTTACGTCGGGTTGGGATTTGGCAAAAACAATGCTGGACCGCGGTTTTTACTTTTCGGCCAGTGGCATTTTGACATTTAAGAACGCGACGGATGTGCGCGAAACGTTCGAAAAAATACCAATTGACCGCATTGTTATTGAAACAGATGCCCCCTTTTGTGCGCCGGTGCCGTATCGTGGTCGGGTATGTGAACCATTTATGGTTTGTGAAACGGCGCGAATGCTGGCGGAAATTAAACATTTGCAAATGGATGAATTGGAATCTATACTGGAACAGAATACATTGAACCTGTATCCAAAAATACGACAATAAAATGACACGCAGTTTGATTAAATTTGGGCAAGTATCTGAAAACCGCCGAGCGCGGTTCAATTACTCTATTGACGACACGATAGAGGCAGGTCTTTCTATGACCGGGGCGGAAATCAAATCTGTGCGTTATGGGTTGGTGACGATTGTTGATGGATTTGTACAAAAGCGTGGTGACAATCTTTTCCTGGCCGGCATTGAAATCCAAAAATTACCAACCGCCGCGCGCATTGTTAACTTTGACGAACGTCGCCCACGGCAATTATTACTGCACCGATCGCAAATCAACCGTATGATTGGACAATTACAGGAAAAAGGCGCAACCATCGTACCGTTAAAGTTATATTTCAATAATCGTGGCAAATTAAAGGTGTTATTGGGCATCGGCCACGGAAAACAACGCGCTGACAAACGCGAAACAATTAAAGCCCGCGAATGGGAACGCAACAAATCCCGAATTTTAAAGGGGAAATAGTTTCTGGCAATATTATGTTGCCATTTTTCCTTGTCTTTTTTTTCATATTGGTTATTATTCCCATATGAATATATGGGGGGATTGAACGCGATGAAATTCCGCGGATTGAACGCAGCACAGGTTAACAAAAACCGTGAAAAATATGGCACAAACAGAATGCCGGAACCACATGTATATGGCGTGTGGCATTTCTTGGTCGACGTGTTTCGTGACAAAATAAACCTTATTTTATTGGTTATGACGGGACTTTTCGCGGTATTGGCATTATTTGGATACGGTGACATCATTGAATCTGTTGGGGTCGGATTTGTTCTTGTTGTTGTTTCCGTTGTCAATGTGGCGACCAAAATGTCCAGTCAAAAACGCACACTGGAATTACGCAGACGTGCATCGCAACTTTTTTCCAAGGTTATACGTTCGGGCCACATAACCCGTCTGGACAGTTCCGAAATCGTTGTGGGCGATATAATTTTATTACAGGCCGGCGAAACAATTCCCGCCGATGGGTATGTAATATCGGGACGAATAACGGTAAACAATTCGATTCTTAATGGCGAAAGTGACGAAGTGCACAAATCGGCGATTGCACAATTCAAATACAACCGTGACGCACAAATAAACGCGGAACACTACACCGATAAAAACCACGTGTTTGCCGGAACAACCGTACAAAGTGGCGAATGTATTATGCGGGTTGGTCGGGTTGGATTGGATACAGAAAACGCGAAAATTCTGCAAACATTGAACGGTATCACCACCCCAAAGACATCACTGCAAATACAATTGGACAAATTGGCCGATAAAATCGGAAAAATCGGGTTATTGTGTGCCGTGACCATTTGTATCGTTATGTTCGCAAGCCATATCTATCTTAATGGTATCGATACCATTGGTGATATGATATATACACTGGTAAATATTATAACAATATCACTTACCATATTTGTGGCGGCTGTGCCAGAAGGTCTGCCCTTTATTATCGGAATTATAACTGGGCAAAACGTCCGAAAAATGATACAGACAAACATTTTGGCAAAAAATCCCAATAAAATTGCCCAAACCAGCAACATACAATTGTTATGCACCGATAAAACGGGCACACTGACCTGTGGGAATTTGACACCTGTGGCGAATTACCTGGGGGACGGCACCGATATTGGATTTAACATAAAAAATCCAAGTGTCGCCATGGAACAATTTGTGTACAACATCATCCTTAACGGGCGCGCAATATTGGGAAAAAACAATCAAATTGTTGGCGGCAACAGTACAGAACGCGCAATATTTACCGCGATAAATATGGGCGTTGCCCGGGCAACCGCCATTCATCGCGCACACAAAAGGATTGCACGTATTCCGTTTTCAAGCGCCAATAAATTTTCATCGACAACGGTGCAGTATAATTCGGGACATCGGACATATATCATGGCGGCACCCGAAAAAATATTGGCCAAGGCCAAACATTATATCGATTTGGATGGCGAAATTCACCCGATACGCCCTTCCCTGGTCAGGGGTCTGATACAAGACAACGCAAAACGCGCTATGCGTGTTGTCGCGACCGCATATTTCGATGGGGATATTACCGATGGAAAAATCCCGAATAATCTTGTATTCATATCTTTGACAGCAATGCGCGACGAAATTCGTCCCGGGGTAAGTGACGTCATACAAAAATTACGCACATCTGGGGTACAAATTATGATGATTACCGGCGATATTTTGGACACCGCACGGGCAATCGCCCAAGATTGTGGTATTATTTCCAATGACAACGATATCGCAATTACAGCATTAGATTTTGACGCCATGTCTGATACCGATGCAAAACGCATATTGCCGACCATACGTGTTATTGCGCGCGCAACCCCACACACAAAATTGCGGGTTGTTCGGTTGGCACAATCATACGGGTTGTCAATTGGTATGTGTGGCGACGGAACAAATGACGCCCCCGCGTTAAAGGCCGCGGACATTGGTTTTGCCATGGGTGCCAGTACCGACGTATGCAAAGAAGCCAGTGATATTATCATAACCGACAACAATTTCATTTCTATTACCAACAGCATTTTAATGGGTCGCACATTTATGCATAATGTTTCCAGTTTCCTGCTGTTTCAATTACCGATAAATTTCATTTTGGTCGCCATCAGCATTTTATTTCCATTGTGTGTTGGGCTGGAAGCAATGTATGCGGTGCAAATTTTGATAATAAACATTGTTATTGACAGTTTAAATTCATTTGCTTTTGGTGGCGAACCCGCACACGCAGAATACCTGACCGAACCGCCACGTGGCAAAGATGCACCCCTGATTACCACGAATATGTTGGCCCAAATAGCATGGACAACCATCGCGGGGGTGTTTTTATTCGCTTTAACATTATTGCCGGCGTTCCAAAATTTATTCACAGAACCGAACGAATATTTATCGGCACGCTTTGCCATTTTGATAATAATGGCAATGCTAAATGGGTTTTGTGTCCGCGCAGGTGGTTATAATATATTCCGTGGAATTGGGCGCAATCCGATGTTTATTTGCATCGCATTATTGGTTTTTGTTGGAACATTTGCCTGTGTCACATTTGGGGGAAATTTATTACAGATGACCCCGATGAGCATAACCCAATGGTTGGCCGTTATTGGTATTTCCATACTGATTGTTCCGATAAATATGATATATAAATGGTTGAAATTGGGCATATAAAAAACACCGCCATTTTGGCGGTGTTTTTGTTTCTTTGTCCCGTCTTATTACCGAGAATAAAATTCGACGACCAATTCAGGGAACATCTGGACAGGATATGGAACATCCGCAAATGCCGGAACACGTGCATATGTCGCGGTAAAGTTCGCAGCATCCACATTGATATAATCCGGTGTTTCGCGTTCGCCCGATTCCAATGCCAAAACAACCAACGGCATTTGTTTCGCCTTTTCACTGACGGTGATGACATCGCCTGGATTCACACGATAAGATGCAATTTTGACGCGTTTGCCATTGACCATAATATGACCGTGGCTGACCAATTGACGTGCCGAAAACACGGTTGGCGCCAATTTAGAACGATATACAACGGCATCCAAACGGCGTTCCAACAAACCAATCAAATTATCCGGGGTGTCACCGCGCATATTGTCGGCTTCGGCATAGTATGCATGGAACTTCTTTTCGCCAATGTTGCCGTAGTAACCCTTTAATGTCTGCTTTGCGCGCATCTGTTTTGCGTAATCAGACGAATTACCCCCACGGGATGTTGGACCGTGCTGACCCGGTTTATATTTACGTTTGTTAAACGGTGATTTTGCCTGGCCCCACAGGTTCACGCCCAGTGCGCGGCCAATTTTCAACTTGCGCGTATTACGTTTTGCGCCCATTCTTGCCATAATTTATCCTTTTATTTTGGTTTTTCGGTGCCGAATATTTTAACAGAATCCTTATCATACATGGGACCAAAAGACACCATGACTTAATCAGTTCTGGTTATCCAGCAGGGGTCAGTTTATAATGTTTTTTATGTAAAATCAAGGAAAATTGTTAAAATTTGACCCGTGGTGTCACCCGTTCGGATGCGTCCGCTTCGAACAATTTTTCTGGTCCGATTCCAAACATACGCGCAACAACGTTTGACGGAAATTGTTCAACCGCGTTATTCAGCCCCATTACAACCGTATTATAAAACTGGCGTGCCGCCTGGATTTTAGTTTCTGTGTCGGTCAATTCGCGCTGCAATTCAACGAAATTTTCGTTCGCTTTCAGGTTTGGATAATTTTCCGCCAACGCAAAAATGTTCTTTAACGCGCCACTTAACGCGTTTTCCGCCGCACCACGCGCATCCGCCCCCGATACGGACATCGCCGAATTACGTGCCGATATTACCGCATCCAATGTTTCACGCTCGTGTTTTGCCGCCCCCGATACGGTTTCCATAAGGTTTGGAATCAAATCATAGCGCCGTTTTAATTGCGTATCGACCGTGGCCCACGCTTCGCGCACCTGGTTCCGGCGGGAAACAAGTCCATTATACACGCCAATGAAATACAACAACACCACAGCAACAACCGCAATCGCAACCCACATAGTAAATCCTTTTTGTAATATTCTTTGCCGTTTATTATAGGTTTTTATATAAATTTTTCAATTAAAAACGCCCGAACGGGCGTTTTATTATTTTTTCCAGAATGCAAATCCATGACGCGATGATTTTTCTTCGCGCTGTTTGCGATCCTCGGCTGCGCGACGACGTTCCGCACGGCGTTCGTGAAACAAACGTGCAGATTCTTCGTCACGTTGAATCAATTTCAACGTCGTCACCGACAATTTATCGTTGCGGACTTCTTCTTCGAATTCGACAATATCATTTTCATTTAAAAAACGTATGCCCGCTTCTTTTAATGCACTGGAATGAACAAATACATCATCTGTGTTCCCGTTTTCGTTTGGCGCATCCGGCGTAATAAAACCGAAGCATTTTTTACCGTTATACCATTTTACTTTTCCTTGACGCATAATCGTGTTCCTTTGTTATGCTTGTTATGGTTCTGGGTAACTGTCCATGAACCTGGTATAATTGTGGCGCAATATTAAATATATTACAAGTAAAAAACAAATCGTCCCGAACGTTTTATTTCCCATGGGACGATATTGTGTTTTGTATATTTAATGACGTTATTGCTTGTAATAACGTTGGACTTCCTTCATTACAAAGTTGAACAATTTGCCCGCAGGTGTATCCGTTGGCGCAGACCACGTTGATTGACGATACGGCATTGCCGCCACCAAAATAAACCGTGCCATAAAATGAAAGATTTCACTGGTTTGAGCCTGGGTCAGTTTGGCGGGCGATGTTGTAAGTTGAAACACCTCGTTTTCAATTGCGTTGTCCAATTTGTCGGTAATTATGTCCAACATTTTTTGCGGGTAATACAGTGTACAATTTTTTGGGAACCCTTCGAACAAAGACACACCCAAACCGCGTTCATATAAAATATTCCACCCGACACGATCGAACAAATCTTCCAGGCAATTACATATCATAAGGTTATATTGTTTGACACCGTCTTCCATATAATCGGCCATTTTCCGTTCAATGTTTTCGCTGGCCGCGTTTTTGCGTTTGCGCGCGCGTTCGTATTGCGTGTGTGTCATACGTTCAAATTCGAAAAATGTACGAACCTGGCATATGATTTCCATTGGGACAATCGGTCCGCCATCGTGTCCAATGTTCAATATAATCTTGGCATCACGATAATTGCGCGGATTTTCCATATTATAAAATTTATCACGCACAGAAATAATTCGTTCGGGCATCGTTTCACGAATACGTTCAATAAACGTACGGGCCTGGGGCACCAAATCAAACAAGCATTTGACGCGCCAAACATCCTTTAATCGCAGATGTGGTTTTTTAATTTTGTCCAATTCGCGAACTAATTCCACGGCAATATGTTCATGGCCACGCCCGATAATCTTTAATACAGTTTCGGGTGCGGTTGTTATAAATTTGTCGTCAAATTCCGCGTGTATTTTTTCCGCGATTGCACGTCCGGACGCGGCACGTTCGTGCGCCGATATAACGCGTTCGGCCGTTGTGGCAACATCGTTTACAAAACTATGATAATATTTTCCTGTAATTTTTTCTAATGCGCGCGTTGTACTTTTTTGTGCTGCGACAATAACAGTGACAATCGACGACACCGACAGATCTATTTTGTGCCCCGCACTGGTGGAAAAAAACTGATTACGCATTGGATCCATATCCAAACGATGTTGGACCAAATATGGCGACAACGGATTAATATCAGATATTGTTATCTGTTCGTCGATACCACAATCGTTTTCATAATCATAGCGCACAACGGGCGCCTTGGGCGCGCCAAGACATTTGCCCAGAACATGAAAAACCTCGCGGAACCAATACATACCATCGGAATACAGTGTCCGCAGATATTCCGCTGCATCTTCGTCAATGCGGCGTTCCGTCAACGCCCGTTCAATATCCCCCAGATTTTTCGCATCATGATCAGCGGTCATGTCCGCCGCAAAGGTATCAGATTCTGCAATCATATTGACGCCCTATTTCATCATTGGGAACAATATTACATCGCGCAATGTTGGTTGGTCGAATATAATACTGGCCAATCTGTCCACCCCCAGCCCCACACCGGAAATCGGCGGGAATCCGTGTTCCATCGCGCGAACGAAATCATTGTCAGGGTTAAACGCTTCATCGTCACCATTGGCAATATTTTTTGCCTGTTGTTCAAATGCCGCCAATTGTTGTATCGGATTAACAAGTTCTGAATACCCCTTGCACAATTCGGCGCCACAAACCAGCAATTGGAACATATCCAAACATCTGTCATCGTTATCGTTGTGACGCGCCAACGGAACCATATATGTCGGATAGTTATAAAGGAATGTTGGTTTAATGATGGTATCACGAATCTTGCGTTTATAGACCCAATCAACCAATACCGGTATTGAATTCAGGTTTTCCAAATCTTCGGTCGGGAACATTTTGGAATCAACCAACTGCTTTTTCAGTGCATCCAGGTCATCAAAATCCAAAATATTGCATCCAAACAATTCGTTCATTTTCGCGGTGTAATCCATTGTATCGTATTTCGAAAAGTCCAGTTCGGTTCCCTGGTACGAAATCTGTAATGTGCCACGCGCGGATTGAATTAAATGCTGAATCAGACGCCACGTAAAATCGATATTTTTTTTATAATCCCAATATGCCGCATACCATTCAACCATTGTAAATTCTTGCAGGTGCATCGCGTCCATACCTTCGTTGCGGAAATCTTTGGCCACTTCAAACACGCGGTCAAAACCGGCACCAATTGCCATCTTCAAGAACAATTCCGGCGAAATACGCAATTGGAAATCTGCGTCCAACGCATTATGGTGTGTTGTAAATGGTTTCGCCGCCGCACCGGACGCAACATTCTGTAAAACCGGTGTTTCGATTTCCAAAAACCCGTTATCCATCATAAATTTACGCCATTCCTGCGTCATTTTGAACCGCCCCAGTAATGCATTACGGGATTCAGAATTCGAAATCACATCCAAATAACGCTGGCGATAGCGTGCCTCGGTATCGGTCAAGCCGTGAAACTTTTCCGGCAACGGACGCAGTGCCTTGGATAAAATATCATAATGCGAAACACGAACCGTCAATTCGCCCGCCGTTGTGTAGTACAATTCACCGGTAATACCGATAAAATCACCCATATCGACATTGGCCTTCATAAATTTATAATCTTCTTCGCCGATTTCTTCACGCGACATAGAAAACTGAATTTCTCCCTCTATATCATAAATGCGTCCGAACATCAGTTTCCCCAACCAACGCAACGCCGTAACACGACCACACAGTTTTACCGCGGAACCGTCCGGCAATTCACGCGCTTCGGCGATTTTATGGCTGCGGTCAAAAGTATCTTTCCAGACAACCCCGTCGCGTGCGCGAATATTTTCGGCCTTTTGCAAACGTGCCGTCAGTTCATTTGTCGACATTGTTGTGTTTTCTGACATTTCTGATTTTCCCTTGTTTTTTTCGTTACTATTAAAAAAACGGACACACAAAAATGTGCGTCCGTCATATTTATTGGTCGCACATCTTAATTAAAAATGCGTTTAATCATTTTCATTGTGTCGTGACCTTTATTCATTAATTCCTGTGAACGTTTTTGGAACAACACACAGGAAACAAAACCCTGGTGCGAGCAAAGGGGCTCGAACCCCCGACCTCAACCTTGGCAAGGTTGCGCTCTAGCCAACTGAGCTACGCTCGCACTGCGTGGGGTATTTTGACATAACTTTTTTGATATTGCAAGTATTTTTTACAAAAAAGAAACCGCCATAAACGGCGGTTCCTTGATTCCCCAAATGTTAAAACCATTTCCACGGTTGTACAATCTTTAACAAACTTACCGCGGTGCGCTTGTCGGCATAGGTATGACCACAACGCGGACAAACCAAGAACGGTGCCGTCAACCCACGAACATATTTCCGCACGGTTAACCAGATATACAGCCCCGCACCCCACATTACAATCAAATATGCCCACATAACATAACCAAAATATTTATTAACTGTTTTGATAATCGTCTGGACAAACCCCAGGTCCGATTTTACCAATTCAGCATAAATCTTGCGGGCGGTTGGCCACGATGACGGATCCCACGGATAAACGTGTTTGATATCATATTGCGTTAACAACATTGCAGCCGCTGGATCTATATTGTTTTTAATGGCTTCATCGATAACCTTGTCAACCTCGGTCTGGGCAACGCGTGTCAATTCATTTTCAACACTGGTTAATTTTTGATTCACCATCTGGGCGGTATTATCAACACTTGCGATGGCCTTGTCTGCCTTGCCAATTGTGGAATCGGCCTTGTCAACAACCTTGTCGACGCCCGATGTATTAACACCAAATTTGTTGGCAATACCACTTAATGCGCGAACCCCGGATGTTGTATCCTTGGCCTTGGTCGTGGTTTCAGTGGCGCGTGCCGTGGTATCGGTCACCTTGGTCACGGCGTCCTCAGCCATTTTTACTTTGTCAATCACCGTACCAATTGGTTTTTCCAAATTTATAGACTTTTTAATCCCCAGCAACATTTTTTCATACTGATCGGCGATATTGCGTTGCAAATCATAGAATATCGCAACAACCGTCGATTGCTTAATCGAAGTGGCATATTTGTCCCGAACATGCAACGGGAACCATATAACCAACGCCAACCAAATTACAGAAAATATTGCAAATATTACATTGATACGAGTAATAAACGATTTCTTTTTGGCGACACTTTTGGCGCCCCCCATATCGATTACTTCAACTTCTTTCTTTTTAACCATCATTTCCCCCTTGATAATTCTATGATATTAAAAAACGCGTATATATTTCAACAAGTTTTATTTTTCCCGGCCATAAAATTTATCTATAACATCTTGGTGTGCATTAAAAACGGCTGTTTGTGCGTTGATTTGTGCCATTTTGGAAATCGTCTGACAATATATATTTGCAGATTCTGCATCATCAAACGTGGCAATTTCTGTACGTGGGTCCATAACAACGACATTAGTTTTTTTGGCCGGTAAAAACAACGATGCAATAAAGAACAATCCATCATCGTTTTCGTCGGTCATATCTTTGGTTGCCAAATAAAATTTTGCTTCATTTGTTAATACAAATTTTGGTTTTTTAATCGCTGTATCTTTCTGATTTTTAATCATTGTTTATTTTCCCCGTATATTTTTTAATAAAATCCGATTTGAATGTCGCAAATGTGCCGTTTTCAATGGATGTGCGAATATCGCGCATTAAATCCTGGTAAAACCACAGGTTATGTTGCGTTAACAGCATCGCCCCCAATATTTCGTTACATTTGACCAAGTGATGAATATATGCACGACTTAATTTACACGCTGGACAACCACATTTGTCATCCAACGGCGTTTCGTCATCACGAAACCGCGCATTTTTCATATTCATTGTGCCGTGCCGGGTAAATGCCTGGGCTGTGCGTCCAGCGCGTGTCGGCATAACGCAATCAAACATATCGACCCCGCGTTCAACCGCGCCCAAAATATCCAACGGCGTCCCCACCCCCATTAAATACCGTGGTTTATCCACCGGCAAATGTGGTGTCGTTGCCGCAATCATATCAAACATTGTTTCCTGGCTTTCGCCCACCGCCAGGCCCCCTATTGCATATCCATCAAACCCGATTGCGGTTAATGCCCGCGCGGACTTTTCACGCAAATCTGGGTAATCTGCGCCTTGGACAATACCAAATATGCCATACCCATCACGATTGATAAATGCATCTTTGCTGCGTTTTGCCCAACGCGTAACCATATCAACATTTTTTTCCGCCCGTTCGCGCGTTGTCGGTAAATGCAGGCATTCATCCAATACCATTGTTATATTCGAATCCAACTGATATTGAATATGCACGGAATCTTCGGGTCGCAAGAAATGTTTTACCCCGCCATCAATATGCGACGTGAACTCAACGCCATCTTCGCGCATTTTAACCAAATTTGACAAACTCATAACCTGAAAACCGCCGGAATCGGTCAAAATTGGACCGTGCCAACCACCAAATTTGTGCAGGCCACCCATTTGTTCAACCAAATCACCACCCGGGCGCATCATTAAATGATATGTATTGCCCAAAATAACCTGGGTCCCGGTTGCCGCAACCATATCCATTGTTAATGCCTTGACCGTGGCGGCGGTCCCCACCGCCATAAATACCGGCGTTTCAAAATCACCGTGCGCGGTATGCACACGTCCACGGCGCGCATTCCCAGCGGTTGTAATCAAATCAAATTTTAATGCCATTTATACATCCTTTCTGAACAACAAACAACAATCTCCATATGAAAAGAAACGATATTTTTCCGCGACCGCGTGCGCATATGCGGACTTCATTTCATCAAGTCCCGCGAACGCCGATACCAACATAAACAGTGTCGATTTCGGCAAATGAAAGTTTGTCAGCAACACATCAACCGCCCCGAATTTATAACCCGGCGTAATAAATATATCCGTTGTACGACAAATTGGAACAATTCTTTTGTTTCGTTTATCAACTGGCAATTTACGGTTGTCCATTGCCGCACTTTCCAGTGTCCGCATAGATGTCGTTCCGACCGCAATCACCCGTTTTGCATTGTTGATTATGTCGGCCTGTGCGGGTGTAATTTGACACCATTCACTGTGCATTTTATGTTGCGATAAATCTTCGGTTTTAACCGGCATCCATGTTCCGGCCCCAACGTGCAAAGTGATTTTGACGATTGTCGCACCACACAATTCAATTTCATGCATTAAATCATCGGTAAAGTGCAACCCCGCCGTTGGTGCCGCCATTGACCCAATCGGATCGGCATAGACCGTTTGGTACCGTTCCCGGTCAGACAATTCTTCGTCGCGTTTCATATATGGCGGTAACGGCATTTTACCAACCGCATTTAACACATCAAAAACATTTTCACAATGGAATTGTATTTTCATACCACTTTCGTCATCATGGGCGACAACCTCAATTTCGGTCCCGTTGTCCAGTGTCAATTTTTCACCAACCGGAATTTTATTGAATTTTTTACACAACCCCCACCAAATATGCGCATCATCGGTTGCGGTGTGTAATGTTATTTCGTGAACATTTCCATTTGGGTCGGTGGCATTAAATCGCGCCGGAATAACACGCGAATTGTTAAACACGACCACATCGCCCGGTTTCAGGCAATCCAAAAAATCACGAATATGCTTGTCATATATTTTCGCACCGTTAACAACCAACATACGCGATGCATCGCGTTGTTCCAATGGATGTGACGCAATCAATTCGGACGGCAAATCAAAATCAAAATCAGATGTATGCAACATTATTTCTGTCTGCCCCGTGATGAACGCACAAATTTCATTATATCACACTCGTCAAGGCCGTTGATTCGGCGTATCCGATACTTATTACGTTGCATTTGTATATATGTTCTGTGCAACGGGTTGTTGAACACAATCGTATCCCCCGGCAACGCATACACAAACGGTTCAAGATATGTCGAATCGGTAAAGAATAATTTTCTGTCTGCGTCATAAATACCATTGTCTGGCACAAACAATGGTTTTTGTTTACTGGTGTCCGATTGTATAAGATTTACATATAACGCCTTTTCATCGGGCAAATCCTGTTTATCTATGACAACACCCTGTTCTGCAAAGCATGACGGTACGTAAAATGTCGACGCCACAGCGATTTTCGCCAATATTTTCGCGTTCATTTTATCCCCACTATTTGAATTCCAATCCTTGATCTGTGTAATTTTCCGCCACTTCTTCCCAATTGGGTTCAACCCGCACAAACAGATGTAATCGTGCGTTTACACCCCACTGGTCCTGGATATCGTGACGGGCGGCGGTACCGATTTGTTTTAAATTCGCCCCACCCCGACCAATAACAATCTTTTTATGTGCGTCGTTTTGCACGACCACCTTTTGATATATTTCCAAAACGCCATCATCCGCGGTTTCAACGCGTTCGGTGACGACATTTATGTGATACGGCAATTCTGCGTGGACATATTTATAAATCTTTTCCCGCGTCAATTCCGCCAAATATAATAAATCAGGAACATCGGTCGCATCGTGCGCATCAAACAAATATGGGGATTCCGGCATCACGGCCGCCAATGAATCCAGCATTTGCCCCACCCCGTCATTTTTCAATGCAGAAATCATAAATATTTCACGGAAATCCGCCATTTTTGACAATTCATCAACAATTGGCAATAAATCCGGTTTCGCAATCGCATCAACCTTGTTCAGTGCAACAAAAAGATTTTTACTGTCATGAACACGGCCGATCAAATCGCGTATTGTATCGGTTATGCCATGTGTCGCATCAACCAACAACAACACCGCATCGGCATCGGCAACGGCATCCATTGCGGCACCAACCATCGCCCTGTCCAGACGACGTTTTGGTTTGAACACACCCGGCGTATCAACAAAAATCAACTGGCGCGTGCCCACCATTTTCACGGCCCGCAAACGCGTGCGCGTTGTTTGGACCTTGTGCGAAACAATCGACACCTTGCGCCCCATAATTTGGTTAAGCAACGTGCTTTTCCCGGCATTTGTCGGTCCAATTATCGCAATAAAACCACTGTACGTTTGTTCTGTCATATACCCCAGGTTAGCACACCAAAATCAAATGTGAATAAAAATATTGCAAATCACATAATATATGCCAAAATCATCGCACAGAGGCAAAAAAATGATACAACAACGAACCAGACACATTGTTCCAAACAAATCAAATTGGGACGAAGTTTTTTTAATTATGGCATATGCCATGGCATCAACATCACACTGCGTTTCACATCGGGTCGGATGTTTATTGGTCAAAGACAAACGCATTATTTCAACCGGTATAAACGGCACCCCAACCGGGTGCCCAAACTGCGACACGATTTTTCCACAACGCGGTAATGACACCGGTTTTGACCGTGTTAAACATCACAACTTTTCCGAAGCAAACGAAATCCATGCCGAAATGAACGCCATTGTTTTTGCCGCCCGCGCCGGCGCAAATATAAATGACGCGACATTATACTGTACGACCCAGCCATGTGCAAATTGTCTTAAAAACATTTTACAATCTGGAATCAAACGCATTGTTTATGCGGAAAGTTATGATTTCGCAAATTATTCAGAATATATTTTACGCGCAATCAAAGATAAAAAAATCGAATTTGTACATAAACCCGTGGACAGAAATTCAGCGTGTCTGGATTTTATAAACAAACGGGTTATACAAAAACAGAAGTAAAAAAAACACAACCGCCGAATCCGGCGGTTTTTGTTATTTTCTATTTTAACTTCTTGGTCCATTCGTTATCCGGAAAATTTTTACGCAACATTTCCGCATAACCCGCCGCCTGTTCTGGCAACCCAATCGCCGTATAACATTCGGTTAATCTGTATAATGCCTCGGCTGTCATGACTGTTTCTTGGGCATCAGATACAACCGATTGAAAACGTGTAATCGCCGATGGCCAGTTTTGCGCCACCATATCGTTGCGTGCCGCATACATTATTTTGCCGGCGATATAGTTCTTCAGAATTACGATTTTGTTTTTCGCATTTTTGGCATATTCTGTATTTGGAAAACGGTCAACCAATTGCTGGAACTGTTGCAGGGCATAAACCGACATCCCCGGTTCACGGCGAACATCGCTTACCTGGCGATAATAGCACATGCCGCGCAGATATAAAACATATGGGACATCCACGTGGCCGGGATGAAAACGCATAAACCGATCGGCCACCATCAATGCCCCAGCAAAATCGTCATCCATATAATGCGAATATGCCGCCATAATTAACGCATCGGCCGCATATGGGCTGGTTGGATATTGCATTTCGGCCAATAAAAACTTCTCAGCGGCATCATCATAATGCTTTTTATTAAACTGGGTATATGCTTCGTCATAAATATCGGGCAACGCCTGTTCCGGCACCACTTTAACGCTGGTCCCGTTACATCCCGCCAAAACCCCCAGCGCACAAACTGTATAAATCAACCTTTTCATTTTCTTTTATTCCCATCTTGATTTTATATTGCAAAGATTAGTATAATAAAACTTATGAGACTTGGCAAACATATTTTCGGGGTTGGTGCCATGACCGGCATTAGCCGTATTTTCGGGTTCATACGCGACATGTTAATCGCACGTGTGTTGGGCGCGGGACGATTGTCGGACATTTTTCTGGCGGCGTTTAAATTACCGAATCTGTTCCGCGACCTGTTGGGCGAAGGCGCATTGTCGGCAATCTTTATTCCAATGTACACCGATTCCAAAAAGGATGAAAACTTTGCGCGAAATGTGTTTTCGTGGTTGATGGTCGTCCTGTTGGGGATAACAATCGTTTTTGAAATATTTATGCCATTGGTTATTTGGATGCTGGCCCCGGGATTTGATGCCGACCCGGGAAAAATGCAATTAACGGTCACTATTTCGCGCATTATGTTCATATATGTGATTTTCGTGTGCGGTTCTGCATTTTTATCAGCGGTACTTAATGCATTTTCGCGGTTTTTGTTGGCCGCGTTTATGCCGGTAATGTTAAACATTATGCTTATTGGGGCATTATTGTTGGCCATGTATTTGGGGGCCGGAACAAACGCGTTGTTTATTATGGCCGGCACCGTCGTATTATCTGGGATAATCCAGATGTCGATTCTGTGGATGCGCGTGCGCCAAAAACACTTTGGATTGCGTTTGGTCGTCCCGAAATGGAATAATCAAATCAAAAGTATGTTTGGCCGCTTTGGCATAAGCATTGTTGGCAGTGGTTTTTACCAAATCACAATTATTGTTGGTACATTGGTGGCCAGTTTCCAAAGTGGTGCGGTTTCGTGGCTGTATTATGCCGACCGTATTGTTCAATTACCATTTGCGATGATTGGTTTAGCGGTCGGAACGGTATTAATGTCGTCTATATCAAATGCGCTGGCTGATAATAATATGCGCAGTGTCCATATCCAGCAAAATTCGTCTATGCGACGCGGGCTTATGTTAATTATGCCCTGTCTGGTTGGTCTGTTTGTGTTGGCGGAACCAATTATTAAATATCTGTTTCAACACGGTGCATGGACTGCGGAATCGACACATGCCGTTGCAATTGCAATTATGATTCAAATTTTCGTTTTACCCGCCATGCTGGTCAGCCAGATTTACAGCAAAACCCTTTATGCGATCCAGGATGTTAAAACACCCGTCCGGACCAGTATGATTTCACTGGGCGCGGCATCGGCATTGTATTTGGGATTGTTCCACTTTGTCGGATATTTGGCGATTCCTGTTGGTGTGGTGGTCAGTGGTTATCTTAAAAACTTCTTGTTGGGGCGTGCGTGCCGTAAACGCGGTTTGTGGAAAACAGACGGTCGAACAATTCGTGCTGTATTGGCGTTCACGGGATTGGCAATTTTACTGGGGTGCGGTTTGTGTATGATTCCGATTACATCGATTTGGATGTTGGGGATGGCAATTGGCGGATACGCGGTTATATACCTGCCGATCGCATATGTTATTGACAGAAAAATAAAGTAATAAAATAAAGTTGAAAGAGGAAATATTATGTGGTAAAATACATTTGTAAGAATGTAAGGAGTTCCACATGAAAAAACTGATTTCATTGGCGGCGTTGGCCGCTGTGTTAGCGGGATGTACAACCGCGGGTCAAAATAACGCCGGATATGGAACCGACGGTTTTGGCGAAGAAACATTAACAACCGATGCGGGCGAACAATCATTGAATACCACATATTTGTTGGCCGCTGCCCCAAGATATTATATCGGCAACGCGTACAAGGTCGAAGACGTACAATACATCCCTGCCGAAGATTTAACATACAATCAAACCGGGATTGCTGGGATTGTTCCGGCCGAATTAAACGGCACAAAAACCAGTAATGGCGAAACATTTGATGTCAATCAGATGGCCGCAACTAGCAAAACATTACCATTACCAACAATCGCGCGTGTCACCAATTTGGACAACGGTCAATCGGTCATCGTCCGTGTGAACAATCGTGGCCCGTTTGTTAATACACGTATTATGGATTTATCACCGGCGGCTGCGGCACGCATTGGTATGAACGGCACAGCCAAAGTCCAGATTCAGGTTTTGGGCGACGAATCCATCGCTGTAAAGAATGCAACAATCGGTAATGTCGCGGCTGCATCCGTGGTTGAAGAACCCGTCGCAGTCCAGGCCGCACCGGTCGTCGCACAACCGGCACCGGCTGCAACAACCGGCGATTACAGTGTCCAGGTTGCCGCATTCTATGCCGAAGACAGCGCAAATGCCCTGGCCACACGTATGCGCGCATACGGTGACGCAACCGTCGTTCACGAAGGTGACATGTACAAGGTTCGTATTGAAAATCTGGACGCGCCCAAGGCACGTGGTGTAATCGATGCCCTGCGCAGCAGCGAAGGCATGGCACCGGGTCTGTTGAAAAACGGTCGTTGGGTCAATGCGGATAGCATTTAAACCATCTGACAACTTACATTCAATGATTGAACGCCCGATTTGGGCGTTCTTTTATTAAATTGCAATATTGATATGATTTTGTACAATGCATAATTATGAAACAATTATCTGATGATGATATTTTACAAATGATTGGCACAGAATATGCCCCAGACGACCCGAAAACAAAACGTGCCGTTCGGGCCGAACTGCATTTGTCAAAACGTATTCCCCCCGTCCCGGCACCAACACCAAAACACACCACTATTGATTTGCACAACAAAACAATCGAAGAAGCATGGACGGAAATTATGACAACCGCCACATCTGGCGTTGCCACCGCAACCATAATTACCGGGGCCAGCGGGGTTTTACACCAAATTTTTCCACAATGGGCACGCGAAAGCGTTTTATCGCCATATATAATTGAATTTCATCCGATAAACAACGGATCTTTTTTGGTCCGATTCCACCACAAAAAATAACTATTTTATTTCGCCGGGCAATGTATCTGGCGGAACGGGGCCCGTACCGCAAAAATTTTGGGACCTGTGCAGACATGATTTGGTTGATTGGCTGTTAAACCGATAATTGGTTCTAAGACGGTTTTCCGACCACAACGGGTCAATTACATCGGTCGACATACTGAATGTTTTGCCGGGTTCAGTATAATAAATGGCATAGTGTAAATGCGGACCGGTTGACACACCGGTATTACCACTTAACCCCACAAGACAGCCCGCCTGGACCGGAGCACCAACGTGCAATATGTTATTTTTACTTAAATGCATATACACCGTTCTGAAATTGGTATTTCCGTGTTTAATAACAATATATTTGCCCCCACCACTGTTTCCTTGGTCACGGATTGATTCAATCACACCATCCGCGGTTGCATATACCGGGGTTCCAACCGGCACAGAAATATCCAGCCCCTTGTGCCAAGATGTTGCACCGGGGGTTGGTGTCCGACGCGGACCAAAATCAGACGTTATTCTAATATCTGTATTCAATGGCGAATTTCCAGGAATCTGGGTTTGATATGCCAAACGGTGTTGATCACATGTATATGTCGTCACATTTGATTGTTGTGTCCGATTGGATGCATTCGTATTGGGTGTATTTACGGTGGGAGCATTCGCGTTGGCAATTTGTTGGGCCACACTTCCCAATGTTTCGGCCACATGCGGTTCCATACGGCCCGACGGAGCCACAACATTTGTGTTCATTGGTGTCGTAACATCGTTTTGATTTGTAATAACATTATCAGACAATGCCTGGACATATTGTTGTGCGGCAATGTGTGCACGTTGTGTATTTTGTTCAATCGCGACCGTTTCCTGGGCCAGTGTAATTCCGGGATACGCACACCCCGAAACGCAATGCCCATTTGAATCATAAATGGTTTCGAAATCACTGTACCCGTCGGCCAGACCCCGGATTCTGGAAATGAACGGAGCATCGTTAAACACCCCCGGAAAAGATGCAGCTTTAAGTAAACTTTCCCCATTGGCCGAAACAAAACCGCCAACACACAACAGTACAAAAACACACCAGCATATATTTTTCATACGCATTAAATTATATCATATTCTGAAATATTTTTCATGACTTTATTTATAATTTGTTCAATAATGCCACCAAGAAAGGTTTTTTTAATGCAAAAAATCAAAACTGTTTACGATCATATACGCGCAAATAATATCAAAACCGCGTTTTTGGTGCTGATGTTTCCGGTCATATTTGTCGCGCTGGTATTTTTATTTACGTGGTGTGTGGTTCCAATAAACGACGCAATTAACACAACCATATCTGTTACGATGCCAACATTTATTGCGTGTTTTATATGGATGATAATTTCGTGGGCATTTGGCGATGCAATGATGTTGTCGGCGACGGGCGCACACGAAATACACGACACCGACCCCGAATACCGCGATGTATTTCGTTCGGTGGAAAATGTGGCACTGGCCGCCGGATTGCCAACACCGCGCGTATATATTATTGATGACAATTCGTTAAACGCGTTCGCCACGGGCCGCAGTCCACGCGATGCATCGGTGGCACTTACCCGCGGGATTATTAAAAAACTGGACCGGCTGGAATTAGAGGGCGTAATCGCCCACGAATGCGCACACATTGGCAATCGCGACATACGACTTGATATGCTGATTATTACCGGGGTTGGTGTGACGGTATTTGCCGCCGATTTGATTTACCGGATGGCATTATATGGTGGGGGCAATCGCGACAACGACGACAATAAATCGGGTGCGGTGCTGATGATGGTGTGGTTGGCATTTACGGTATTTAATATTGTTGTCAGTCCACTGTTGCAACTGGCCGTGTCGCGTAATCGTGAATATGCCGCGGACGCAACCGGTGCGCATATTACACGAAACCCGATGGGCCTGGCCAATGCGTTACGAAAAATACGCGGGAACAGCGAAAGTAAAAAATTAAGCACTATGCAATCGATGGCTATCGCGTGCATCGCTTCGCCTGTACGCGGTTTTATGGGCGATGTGTTTTCAACACATCCCGCCACCGAAAAACGTATTGCGCGATTGGAATCTATGGGGGATATAAAATGAAAAAACATATACTGATTGGGTTATTAACATTATGCACAGTACCAAATACGGCATCGGCAATTACGCCATATTTTTCAACGGGCGTCACAAGTGGTGTTAAAAACAACGGCAATCACGCATCGACCGCGTATAATACCCTGTGGACATTGACCGGCGGGGTCCAATATGCGCTAACATCAAACATTTCGATGCGTAACGGTATCGAATTTGCGATGGGCGATTACACATACAAAAATGATACCGCGGGAATAAACTATGAATACGACACGAAAACAAAGATATATCTGGGCAACGCAGTTGTCGATTTTCGGCCAACGGGCTTTCGGTCCAGCATCTATGCCGGAATCAGTGCCGGTGTCACAGATTATGAAACCACCCTTAAAAGCCCGATAACCGCCCCAACGGAATCGCACAGCACATTTACATACGGCGCAACCGCGGGGGTCAGTTTGAATATTATTGCGGGCCTTTTTGCTGATTTTGGCGTGCGTTATCTGACCACGGCGGAAGCGGGTTCGAACGGCAACATTATTACCACCGGCGGGATACATATGGGATTTTAATAAAAACAACCGGCGTAAAGCCGGTTCTGAATTTGTGGCGCGCCCAGAAGGATTCGAACCCTCAACCTTTTGATCCGTAGTCAAATGCTCTATCCAATTGAGCCATGGGCGCAACGGTGATATATTTTATATCAAAATATTGCGATTGCAAGAAAAATCTTATTGTTCCCCACCACTTGAAACAAAAATTATTTTCACTATAATAATAAACGTGGGGTGGTGGTGTGACACCGATTGAAAATCCCACAAAATTCCAAAGAACAAAAACTTCATCAAACTTTTCGGCGACCCGCGTGGCACCGATTGTGCCGCGTTGTTGGTTTCCGGAATACTAACAAAAGGAAAACAAAATGAATAAAATACAACGCGCCGTTTTATTTGCGGCAAAAAAACACGCGACACAAGTGCGCAAGGGAACAAATACGCCCTATATCGTGCATCCGTTGGGGGTTATGGAAACACTGATACACGCGGGTGCATCTGAAAACGCCATTGTCGCAGGCATTCTGCACGACACATTAGAAGACACCAATACCACATATGCGGAACTGGCGAAAAATTTCGGCAACCGCGTCGCGGACATTGTGCGCGCATGTTCCGAAACCGACAAATCACAATCTTGGCTGGAACGTAAAAAACATACTATTGCGGCATTGCGTAAATGCCAAGATACGGATGTTCAGGCGGTTATATTCGCGGACAAGACATACAATTTGCAATCTATCCATCGCGATTGGCTGGACAGCGATGCCGTCTGGATGCGCTTTAATGCCGACCCGGGCAGTCAAATGTGGTATTATGGTGAAATATGTAAAATTGCACGAAAAAGAGCCAATGAACCATGTGATAATGCATTAAAAATACTTATGCTGAATTATTGGTGGGAACACGATAAATTTTGCGAACAAATGGAAGAACAGGCAGAACACAAAATTGGCAGTATGTGCGCCGGTATAGAACGCGAAGATTTTGAACCAATCTATTATGATTGTGATGGGACAACATCATGGGAGCGCGCCATGGGTGTAAAAGAACTTGGCCAACGTATTAAACCAAAGGGAAAATCTTTACTGGAACAATATTATGAATTGGCCTTGGAAGGCGGAAGTTTGGGGCTGTCTGGTAAAAAAGATAGGAAAAACACCGAAAAAATGCAGAAGTTAAAGGCACAATTTACCGAACAAGATTGGGATAAACTTATCCATTCGTCGCCCGTATTTATGCGACCAATGATAAGTGCACAAAAGAAAAAATATTATCCGGAAAAGTGATATTAGCGCTTTCTTTTTCCTCCGCCACATTATAAAATTATATTATGTGGCGGGTGATAGTTGCGATTTTGTTGGTGGGGTGTGTTGGCATTGGGACAACCGATGATATGATTATTATTACCCCGACACACCACGATTTGTATACGGTTGCGACATTGCAGAAAATAACAGATCCAACCGCCCCAATTCATATTTATATCGAAGGCGACGGTCACGCATTTGATTCGCACGGGCACGCCACAGATGACCCCACCCCACGTTCGCGATTTGTGCGCAATTTGATGACGACGGACAATGCACCAAATGTCGCATATATTGCGCGCCCCTGTCAATTTGTAATGGACGATAAATGCAATGTACGCGATTGGACAACGGGTCGGTTTTCACGCACAATGGTGGATTCGGTGGCGAACGCGATTAAATCGGTTGCCGGCGCACGTCCGGTAATATTGGTCGGGTATTCCGGTGGTGCGATGATTGCGGGCCTGGTTATACAAAAACACCCGGAAATAAACATCAAAAAATGGATAACGATTGCCGGTGTATTAAACCATAATGATTGGACCAAACATTTTAATGACACGCCATTGACACATTCGCTTAACCTGGACACATTGCCGCATATATCCGGGGTTCATTATGTTGTAAAAAATGATAAAGTGGTGCCAAATACACTGTCGCAAAAATGGTTGGCTGGCCAAAAAGTTATCGTGATATCAAACGCCACACATGGCGATATAAAAATCAAAGAATTAGATTTTAACGACTGAATACCAAAACACGGATTTTCCCACCCAGGTCTTTATCGGCACGAACGAATTTCCAACCCGCACGTGCAAAAATACCACGCACCACACGCGACATGCCGGCCCCGATTTCCACATAGACACATCCAGATGGTTTTAATAACGACCGGGCAGAATCTGCAATTTGTTCATATGCAAATAACCCGTTATTTTCGGCATACAACGCAATTTGCGGGTCAAATGTTGCCTCCGTATTTACACGTTTATCGCCATATGCGATATATGGCGGATTTGATACAATCACATCAAATTGTTCCGCACAAACATCGGGATGCGCAAATGTTCCACGCGCCACAGTTACGCGTTCCACGACACCCAAATTACGCGCGTTTTTTCGCACCACACGCAACGCACGGCGCGACACATCAATGCCAACACCGGTTGCCCCCGGCATATTTTTCAAGATTGAAATTATTATACACCCCGTGCCGGTTCCCATATCTAAAACACGCAACCGCCCCGCCCCACGATAATCGTGCAGCACCGAATCCACAATTGTTTCGGTATCGGGCCGCGGGTCCAGCGTATGACGATTGGTATAAAACGGCAACCCATAGAACCATTTTTTATGAATAATTTTTGCGACCGGCATACCGCAACGCAATTTGCGCGCAACGCGCCAAACCGCGAACCGCGACATTTCGCCAAAATGTTCTGTTATTATACGGGCCGTATGGGCATCAGATGCCGTGGCCAAAATCGTGAAGGCTTGATTTATTGTCATAAAACTATTATAATTGACGCCATGAAAAAAGCAAAAGATATTCTGAATCCATCCATACTGTCCCGATTGGTGATGGTTTTGGCAATTGTGTTATCACTGGTCGCGATTTTTGTTGTCGCAACACATCGCGTTATGCCACGCACGACCGGTGCGGAACAACCGGATGAATGTAAAACGGTCGTTGTGGTTGCGTCCGGCGATACATTGGGGAAATTACTTATAGACCAGGGCTTAAACAACGCGGATGTTAACGCCATTGCGGACGCGTTAAAGAAAAACGCCGGCATTTCCACCCTGCGTGCGGACAACGACAAAATCGAATTTGTACGTGCAACCGACGATGCGCCGGTATCAAAAATTGTGGTTATACCGTCCCCATGGAAACAGGTTGAATTAACATGCGGTGAAAACGGTGGATGGAATTGCAACACGGTTGAAATTGAACGCGACACACGGGCGGTTTATAAATCGGGCGAAATCAAATCCGGTGACAGTTTTTATTTGGCGGGCATTCGTGCGGGTATTCCGGCAGGCATTTTAATCGATGTGTTTGATTTGTTGGCATTTGAAATGGACTTTGAACGTGATGTTCGCGCGGGTCAACATTTTTCCGTATTGTACGAAGAAAACTTTTCCAACGGAACCAAGATTGACAACGGTCACGTTTTGGCGGTTCAATTCGAGGCTCTGCGTGGCAATGTAAAAATGTACCGGTTCAAAAAATCTGACGGAACATCTGGATACTATGATGAAAACGGAAACGGTGCGATTAAATCATTGAAACGCACCCCCATAAACAATGCCAAGGTCACATCTAACTTTTCATCCGGGCGCAAACATCCGATTTTGGGGTTCACCCGGGCACACAAAGGGGTTGATTTCCGCGCCCCAACGGGTACGCCAATCCCGGCCGCCGGCGCGGGACGTGTTATCGCGCGCGGTTTTAATCGCGGACACGGAAACTATGTTAAAATTCGTCACAACGGCACATTTGAAACACTTTATGCACACATGTCCAAATTTGCCAAGGGCGTAAATGTCGGCACCACCGTTCGCCAGGGTCAAATTATCGGTTATGCCGGTTCAACGGGTATGTCCACCGGGCCACATTTGCATTATGAAATTATTAAAAACGGAACACATGTGAATCCGTTAACCGTGAAATTACCGGCGATAAGCAATCTGGGTGATGCGGACAAGAAAAAGTTTTTGGAATACCGCAAAAAACTGGATGACAGCATTGACCAATTGGCAAAAAATCCAGATTGGTTCATACAACTGTAAAATATGATTGCATACATAATTGCGTTTTTAATATTTATTGGTGAATTATATATCGTAATATATGGTGCGGAATATATTTGGTGCATCGCCCATAATCAGATACCGTTTGTAGCCAGTTCAAAATATTTACGACGCGCAATTGTTAACGAAATACAAAAACATTTTCCTAACGCGACGTCGGTCGTTGATATCGGTGCGGGATACGGTGGCTTGGCACGATATATTGCGCACAATTCCGATATGACGGTTGTTGCATTGGAAAATATGCCATTTACAATAATCATTGCACGCGTGATGAATTTTATTACACAATCACATGTTCAAATAATTAAATGCGATGCATTTGAATACCTTAAATCGGCGCCACGGTTTGATATTGGAATTGCATATCTGGGGCCAAATGTGAATTACCGTTTGGCGGAATATACAAATAAGTTTGACGCAATTATTACATTTGATGTCCCGATAAAAAAATTGACGCCAACCCACATCCTAGATGTTGGCCATGGATTCACGCGGTATGGACGTCATAAATATCCACATAAATTGTTTATCTATGATTTTCGGAAGTAAAAAAACGGCATCATACGATGCCGCTTTTATTATTTTTTCATCACGGATTTCTTTGTCGTTGGCGATTTCTTTTTAATGGTGGGTTTATCGACCGAAATTTTATCAGATTTTTTACCAACAATAATTTCACGAATTTCGTCACCCGTCAATGTTTCACGTTTCAACAACTCGTCCGCCAGACGTTCAACCGTTTTACGATTTTTGGTTAATATTTTAACCGCATCCGCATGCGCCGCATCCATCCACGCACGCAATTCGGCATCAACCAATTCCGCGGTTTTTTCAGATGCGTTTTCCAACGCAGACCGCCCGGCCCATGTGTTTGATTGGTTCACGGCAACCGGCCCGATTTTGTTGGACAGCCCCGCCGTCGTTATTGAATACCGCGCCAAGCGTGTTGCACCGGCAATATCACTTTCCGCGCCGGTGGTTATTTTGTCCGCGCCAAAGAATATTTCTTCGGCGGCACGCCCGGCCAAAGAAATAGACAACTGGGCGCGCACTTCGGATATGGTCATTGAAACCTTGTCATCAATAGGCAGGTGTTGCACCATCCCCAGCGCACGGCCACGGGGAATAATCGTTGCCTTGTGTATGGGGTCGGTAATATCCGCATAATGTTGGCTGACAAAAGCATGTCCGGCCTCGTGAAAGGCGGTTAATTTTTTATCCGTATCGCGAATTTTACGAACTTTGCGCGGCCCCATCATAATTTTATCACGCGCTTCGTCCATATCTGCATTGGTGATTTTTTCGTGTCCAACACGCACAGCATGCAGAGCCGCCTCGTTCAACAGGTTTTCCAGGTCAGCCCCCGAAAATCCGGTCGTGCCACGTGCAACATCCATTAAATCCACATCTGAATCCAATTTTACACGATTTGCGTATAAATCCAAAATCTGTTTGCGTCCGGCCATATCCGGCAATTCAATATACACCTGGCGATCAAAGCGACCGGGGCGCAACAACGCAGGATCCAACATATCAACACGATTTGTTGCCCCCAACACGATTATGCCCGTATCGTTTGCAAACCCGTCCATTTCAATCAACAATTGGTTTAATGTTTGTTCACGATCCTGGTCGTTGTGAATTTGGGTACTGCGCTTTTGGCCAATTGCGTCGATTTCATCTATGAATAAAATACACGGCGCGTTGCGTTTTGCCATTTCGAACATTTCTTTGATTTTCGCGACCCCCAGGCCAACGATAATGCCGGAAAAGTCACTGCCGGATGCGGCAAAAAACGGAACATTGGCTTCACCCGCGATTGCACGCGCCAACAATGTTTTACCCGTTCCCGGTTCGCCAGCCAACAACACCCCACGTGGTACGCGCGCACCAACGGCACGAAACTTGTCTTTGTTTTTCAAGAAATCGACAATTTCCATCAGTTCTTGTTTTTCGGCGTCAATTCCGGCAACATCTTTAAATGTTGTTTTCTTGGAATTACCGGTCATAATTTTTGTTGGGTTTTGTGCGGCTATGCTGCGACTTATTCCGCCGCGCGGTCCACGAAAGATAAACCAGAAAAATACCAACCACAACAATATCGGCAACCAAAACACCATCCGTTCTGAAAAGGGACGCGAAGAATCAATGGACACAGATGTTCCATCCGTCGCAAATTTTTCTAACAATTCTGGATCATATGCAATCGTCGCCACATATTTTGTACCGTCATCCAATGTGCCGGTTGCGTCAGCCCCGCGAATATTCATTGTTTTTATTTCCTTGGCACGACGCAACACATCGGAAAAAGATAATTCAACCGGGCGCGACGCCGAATCCCCAACAATATATAATCTGTCGTGTCCGGTTAGTGTCAACGCCCCCAACAATGCCATTATCAATAATGGCACAATCAAAAACCATACCGATTTATCATGTTTAATTTTATTTTTCATTTTGTCTATTTTTGCCATGTCGTTTCCTGAATGTTGTTTTTGATCCTTCGGGCACAATTAAAATACGCGTTCCCAACCGCCGAATCGTACAATGCCCCAGTGTGAACTTACAATCACCGTGCAGTTTATCTAGTGCGGATTGCAACGAATTCAAGCGTGGTTGATAATCGTTCCTCCCAATTTTTTGAACCAATGTTCCGATAAACTTTAACCTAATGTCGGGTCCCAGGTCAAACAGAAAAGAATCAGAAAACATCGCAAAACCGTTTCCCATTACATCAGACACCAATTTATCAACATCATTTTCAATCGTGTCGCGTACCCGATTAAGATTTTCAATCGCCAAAAGAATCCTGTCGTCACTTATTCCCAACACACTGCGCAACAAATGCCGGTTTTGGCGAATACGGACACGGGTATAGTGCGCGTCATTATTCATTTCATCAACAAAATATTTAATACCACGTGCATCACAATATTCACGCAATTCATCGCGCGAAACATTTAATAACGGTCGCACAATTTTAATTCCGTCACGTTCCGATACATTTCTCATTGCGGCCAAACCGAACACGCCACTGCCCCGCCCCAGATTCATCAAAAAGGTTTCAATTTGATCATCCGCCTGGTGCGCGGTAAGTAAATATTCAATCCCGTTTTCACGACAAAAACCCGTCATCATTTTATAACGGGCGGTGCGGGCGGCGGCTTCGATTCCGGTGGACGGCTTTTCGCCGGTCCAATAAAATACTTTTACCGGTACATTTAATTTATCGCACAATTTGCACACATATTCACATTCCGTATCCGCAGCGGCACGCAAACCATGATTCACATGTAAACAGACGATATCCGCACCAATTTCGGCCAACCAATGCAACAACGCAACCGAATCAACACCACCACTGACCGCGACGGCCATCTTTTTACCGTAAAAAGTACGCATAAAATCGATAAACTTTTGATTCATAACACAGCCATTTTATGATATAATTTCCAAAAATAAAGGGAAAAAGAGATGAAACAAAAAATCAAAACTGTGGCGATTTATTGTGGTCACAATTTCGGGTTGAACCCCGCATTTGTGCGTGACGCCGGTATGATGGGCGAATTGGTCGCGAAGAACGGTCTGAATATGGTGTTTGGTGGTGGCGATGTTGGTTTAATGGGTACGGTATCCAGTGCCGCAATTAACAATGGCGGCCACGTAATCGGGATTTCCACCGAACATGTTGTCGCGCGCCAGGAACCCGCCCACGAAAAAATAGATGTAAAAATTGTACGTGGCGTCAATGAACGCAAACAGAAAATGTTTGATTTGTCCGATGCATTTATAATTATGCCGGGGGGCATTGGCACATTGAACGAAGCAACCGATATTTTAACAATGCAACAAATCGGCGAAACAAAAAAGCCACTGTTTTTTCTGAATACTTCGGGATTTTGGGACCCGATGTACAAAATGTTTTTGGAAATGAAACGCCAGGGTTTTATTGAAAATTCCGAAGATTATATTGTTTATAATTGTGATAGCCCCGAAGAAATCATCGACAAAATAAAGGGTCGTTAAAAAAACACCGCCCATCGCTTTCGCCGTTGTCATGGCGATATGCAACCGGGCGGTGTTTTATTGGTCAATTAGACTACATCATACCTGGCATACCGGCCGGCATTTGGGCGGACGGTTTTTCTTCGGGGATTTCCGCCATAACGGCCCCCGTTGTCAACATTACACCCGCCGTTGATGCAGCCGCCATAATAGCGGTTTTCACAACCTTAGCCGGGTCAATAATCCCAGCCGCCATCATATCAACATATTCACCGGTTTGGGCATTATATCCGAAATTGTAATCGTTGGATTCCATAACTTTGCCAACGACAATTTCACCGGACACACCCGCATTATCCGCGATTTGTGCAATCGGCGCGGTAATCGCACGACGTACAATATCGATACCGACATTTTGATCGGCGTTTGCCCCCGTCAGTTTTTCCAGTGCCGCCGTCGCGCGAATCAACGCGATGCCACCGCCGGCAACAATGCCATCGGCCACCGCAGCGCGGATCGCCGCCAACGCATCATCAACACGGTCTTTCTTTTCTTTTACTTCGACTTCGGTCATACCGCCGACCTTGATAACGGCAACACCACCAACCAGTTTTGCCAACCGTTCCGACAATTTTTCGCGTTCATAATCACTTGTTGTGTTGGATAACGCCACACGAATTTCATCTGCACGCGCGGCAATCTGTTCCGGGTTACCCCCGCCGTGTGCCAACAGTGTGTTATCTTTTCCAACCACGACACGTTTTGCCGACCCCAACACATCCATTGTTATATTTTCAAATGTCATACCCATATCGTCGGATATAACCGTTGCGCCAGTCACGACCGCGATATCGCGCAACATTTCTTTGCGACGGTCCCCAAAACCGGGAGCCTTGACCGCACAAACCTTTAACCCACCGCGCAGACGGTTCAGAACCAATGTTGCCAACGCTTCGGATTCGACATCTTCGGCGATAATCAACAATGGCTGGCCAGATTGTGCGATTGGTTCCAAAATCGGCAACAACGCCTGAAGTCCCGTGATTTTCTTTTCAGAAACCAAAATGCGGGCATTATCTAATTCCACCAACATTTTTTCACTGTTGGTCACAAAGTATGGCGACATAAATCCGTTATCGAATTGCATACCTTCGACAACATCGATTTCTGTTTCCAGGCCCTTGGCCTCTTCCACTGTAATAACGCCTTCGCGACCAACGCGTTCCATGGCATCCGCGATTTTTTTACCGATATCGGCATCGGAATTTGCAGAAATCGTCGCGACCTGGGCGATTTCCGAACTGTCTTTGACCGGACGGGCGTGTTTATCAATGTCCGCGACGACTGCGTCGGTTGCCAAATCGATACCACGTTTAACATCCATTGGATTCATACCTGCGGCAATAACACGGCGACCCTCGTGTATCAACTTTTGTGCCAAAACTGTTGCGGTTGTTGTGCCGTCACCGGCATCATCGCCCGCTTTTTTGGCAACTTCTTGGACCATACGGGCACCAATGTTTTCCATTGGGTCTTTTAAAGACACCGCCCGGGCCACCGTCACACCATCCTTGGTCGCGGCGGGTGCGCCATATGATTTTTCAATGATAACCGTGCGACCCTTGGGGCCCATGGTGATTTTTACCGCATTTGCCAATTTGTCGACCCCGGCCGACAATTTATCTGTATCAAAAACAATATCTTTTGCCATAACTTATATTCCCCCATAATTATTTCAAAATACCTAAAATATCTGATTCTTTGATTAAAACGTAATCATTTCCGTCAATTTTAACATCGTTCGCAGACGCGGCCCATTTTGCAAACAAAACAGTATCGCCAACCGCGACCGTCATCGGCACACGCGTTCCGTTTTCAAATGCGCCGTCGCCAACCGCCACAACCGTGCCACGCGATGGTTTTTCACGCGCAGTGTCCGGTATAATAATTCCACCGGCGGTTTTGTTTTCTTCTTCGATTCTTTGTAATAAAACATAGTTATTTAATGGTTTAAACATACTTATTACCCCCTTAGGTCTGCCAATGTTAAACCAAATATAGTGCAGCATTTTGCAATTTCAACCCTTGATTTTATTCGTATCATACAATAATATGTGTTCATAAAAAAAATGGGGGCAAATATGTATGATAAAAATAATGTTTTTGCGAAAATAATTCGTGGGGAAATTCCGTCTAAACGCGTTTACGAAAATGCGTATGCGCTGTCGTTTTACGACGTTGATCCGGTGGCAACAACACACGTATTGGTGATTCCACGTGGCGAATATGAAAATATATTGGATTTTGCGACAAACGCATCAGATGACGAAAAACTGGGATTCTTTGATTGTCTTAATCAAACGGCGACAAAATTGGGAATTTCGGATTGCAATATGTTTGCGAACACCGGCAACGGGGTATATATTCACCAATCTGTGCCACATTTTCACATGCACGTTGTTGCCGGTGACAGGATTAAAGAAATAACGACCCTGTAATGATTATAAATGTTCGTGTCATTCCACGCGCCCGTGTACAAAAAATTATCGCCGACGGTGATAATTATCGGGTGTACACCAATGCGGTGCCCGCCGATGGGGCGGCAAATGTCGCGGTAATTAAGATGATTGCGAAACATATGGGTGTACCAAAATCACACGTTTCAATTATTCGTGGTGCAACATCTCACGACAAAGTCATTTGTATCGACGATAACTAAAAACACCGCCCGGCCGATTTTGCCGTTGCCATGACAATATGCAATCGGGCGGTGTGTTTTATGCGAATGTCCCCTTTTTTGTATATATGTGTTGGCGCAAACTAATTCCCAACCGACCCGAACATGCCCCCGCGGAAGTCCGCGTTGCTGCTAACGTAGTTAACGCAGTACGCGCAAGACGTCGCACACTGGGACGCAGAATTGTACGAGCCGTTGTACACCCAGGCCGAGCGCGCAGGACTTAACATTTTACACCAACATTTAGCACCCGTCGTACCCGATTCGAAATCATATTGTGGGGATGCAACCCCCCAACTGCCCGATGTGTCGTTACACACCGCAATTCCTGATACATCACCATAGTCAAAATTTGCCGTCCATGTCATATCTGCCGCATTGTACGTGAAATTTGTTCCGCCGATACTTATATCCACACTCATAGGAACGGCTCCGCCCGAATAACATGTATTTGCCGCATGCGCCACCCCGGACACGATAACGACGAACATCGCCATTATTGCAATATGTGTTATTTGTGATAACTTCATTTTCTTTCCCCCTTTGGGTATTTTACGGTTGCAACCGCCCACAAATCCGCATATGCCGAACCAAAACGGTGGTTTTGATTCGGCAATTTTT
>JAZLAV010000007.1:0-75426 GCA_045613315.1 Candidatus Enterousia sp.
GGGTTATTTTACGGTTGCAACCGCCCACAAATCCGCATATGCCGAACCAAAACGGAGGTTTTGATTCGGCAATTTTTGTGATTGAAAAACCCCAGAAATTCGGGTAAAATATGACTAAGAATTTAGCCGAATCAAAACCACCGTTTAAATTCGGCAGGTTCTATTTCGTACAACACATTGTTTTTACAACGCAAATTCGCAATTTTGGTGTTTTAATTTTTTGTTTTTTATGGGTTTTGGGGTGTTGTTTTTGGGGATGGGTGATTTATTGTTTTTGATGAACCCAATCCCGCCCAATCGTCATCCCCGCGTCGGCGGGGATCCAAAGTGAACGTATGTGAACGATGCGCCGCAGGCAATTCGCCAATCCCATCGGCGAATTGTTTGTTCATATTTATGGAACAAATTTATGTGCATAACAGGTTGACGCGTTGCGTCAACTGGATACCGGCATCCGCCGGTATGACGGTTCCCCAAAATCCGTTTCTGGGGAACATGATAAAAAAAACAATAAACTACCCCCAAAAAAAACAATAAATCACCCATCCCAAAAACAACACCCCAAACCGTTAAAAAAACAAAAAAAACAAAACTCGAAAAATGGCAAAATGTTGGGTAAAAACAATGTGTTGTACGAAATAGGACCTGCCGAATTTAAACGGTGGTTTTGATTCGGCTAAATTCTTAGTCGGATTTTACCCGAATTTCTTTGGTTTTTCAATCACTAAAATTGCCGAATCAAAACCACCGTTTTGGTTCGGCATATGCGGATTTGTGGGCGGTTGCAACCGTAAAATAACCCAATGGGGGAAGGAAAATGAATTTATCACAAATAACACATATTACAATAATCGCGGTATTCGCCGTTGTCGTATCTGGCGCGGTGCACGCGGATAACACATGTTATTCTGCTATTGCCAACGGGGTAAGCGTGGACACGACCGGGAACTCATGGATTTCAAGTTCATATAATGAAGTTGATTTTACTTGGGTACAGCATTATTCGTTTGGTGACGTATCGGGAATTGCACAGTGTAGCACTACGGCAGGGACATACGGGGGTACCGCATCTTCTATATCAACCACCCCGGGCGACAGTTGTTGGTGCAAAATGTTAAGCCCCACGGAATCATCCTGGGTGTTCGTGGGTGAATATGCGCCAGAAGATGACGTAGTGTGTTCTGAGGACTGTATGATCTGGTGTGGCGTCGACTTTTCGTTGCTTGAGTTTGTATTAGATTCTGTGTGATTAACGGGGATGCAGATACGATGTAAAAAAACGGGTGCGATTGCATCCGTTTTAACTAACCACTAACACTAATCACTAATCACTATTAGTGCGACATTTTGCCTTCGGTCATGACGACGTGTTTGCGTAATTTCGGATCGTATTTACGCATCTTCATTTTGCCCGCTGTGTTTTCCGACTTGGTATTTTTGGTTGTTGTATAGAAATAACCGGTTTCTTTGTTTTCCAGTTTGATAACTTCTTTGCTGCCTTTTTTAGATGCCATTTTTTTGCCTTTTGTTAATACTGCGTTGAATATTAGGTTATAAATTACCGAAAAGCAAGTGATTTTTTGCGCGTTTTGTCATTGTGTGGGGCGATTGTGGCAATCCGTATATTACCCGGATTGTTTCTTTTTGTTCGCAATGACAAAGAAAAGACGCCATACACATTAATTGGTGGGCATAAAGAGACTTGAACTCTTACGGGTTTCCCCACTGGAACCTAAATCCAGCGCGTCTGCCAGTTCCGCCATATGCCCATTTGGGTTAATGCACCGGATACGCACGTGGGTACGATGGACTTGGGTGGTCCAGGGCCGTTTTAACGCCACACCCGGCAACCGCCAGTGATAATATAATTAGCAATCCCATAAATATTTTTTTCATACGCACATTATAAACCGCGCATACGGCTGTTGTCAAATTGGAATCTGGTTTGTGCGTAAGTCGTTAACGAAATAAATAAAAATACTTTTTCAACTTGCAATGGCTTGTTCTTCAAATATAATGCAAAAAAAGGGCCCAGATGTTCAAAAAAGAATACAAATATCCCAAAAATTGGTTCAAACACAATTTAATTCCTGTTCCTACTGAATTCGTGGGTGGCAATTGCAGTGCATGTATATTTCGTGATATTCCACAATATTGTGAAAAAATGTCATGCACGTATATTGACAGTCGTTCAGATTCATTGGATGTGGCATCTGTATATTGGGTCGGTCGGGAAACACATGCAAATATGGCAACATGGACCGAATTGAACGATTTCTTTAATACTGTACCCAAACAAAGAATACGCGATATCTCAAACGATATCAAGAACTGCGCCATATTGGTACATCGAAAACAAATGGTAAAATAATTCTTTGACCCGTACCAATATACGTGTGTTTACAATGACAAGTTTGTTGACAAATATCCAAAGTATGTTATTGTTGCGTCATAAATATTGAAAAGGATAAAATATGAGCAAAAAGTCAAGTGGATTAAGCGATACAGATACTTATTCTTTGCGGTTCCAAGATTTGATGGATGCAATCCCGGGTTCGACAGTGGCCAAACACATTGACCTGATTCGTGATGGCGGTGAAATGTATCGTTCAACTACGTGGGTACTTGACGGATATACTGTTTATTCCAATTTGCGGGATGTTTACTCGGTCGATTATAACGGCAGGGAAAAATTTGAATTCTTGTTGAAACGCACGGATTATAAAAAATTTGTGGCGGTGTGCGAAAAAAGACGGGCCGAGATTTCAAAACAAATTACCGTCAGAAAAAAATAAGCAAAGCGATATAAAAAGGTCATGTTCTGTGGCCTTTTAATTTTTATGGGGCCATTGGTTTTGACAAACGATAATCAACCGTAAATGCGAAAACTCTATTAAGCATATCCGTTTTTGTGGGTTTGCTAATAGTTCATCTGCGTATTGGTCATGCACTTCGCTCTGACCCATCTGTTTGGGGCTGCCAAAATAAAAAAACCGCAGAAGCGGTTTGTTTATTTTGGCAGGGCCATCTGTACAATTCACGAGCAGAGTTTATTCGTGAATTGTTGTCGTTCGGGAAAGAAATTAAGATATTTTTGAAATTATTTTAACAAATTAATGTGTTTTTTCTTTCAATGCTTTTAGATATATTGGGCAAGGATGCAACATATATTTAGGGCTGGCATATAAACACAAATTTGGTTCGCCCTGCATAATTATTCTTGGACTATGTTGTTCAGCTAAATCATTTATAAATTTAGCATAATCTTGAAAATGTTGTGTTGCCATCTCACACTTTTCACCTGTTGCAGAACATATATAGCAACCATTTGACCCTTTTTCGTATAGCGGCTCTAAATTTTTCTTTTCATTGGTCATTACATATCCTTTTTTGATTTCGCGTATCATTATGCTATAATAAAATATGAAAACAACTTTTTTAAACAGTTCGTAAATGTGTAAAACGGTGGTGGTTTTTGACATCCAACTTACGAACTTGTGAAAGTATTGGAAATCCAATCAAAAAAACACCCAAACGGGTGTTTTTGATTTTTGGCAGCCCCAAACGGATTCGAACCGTTGTTCTCGCCTTGAAAGGGCGGTGTCCTGGGCCTCTAGACGATGGGGCCAAAACTTTTATAATACCGCCGATTTATCGGCGGCAAAATAACTGGCGGGATGTAAGGGGCTCGAACCCTCGACCTTCTGCGTGACAGGCAGACGCTCTAAACCAGCTGAGCTAACACCCCGCAAAGCCCACATATCTTATACCGACAAAGTTATAAATGCAAGTATTTTTTTACGAAAGTGTATATTCTTGACAATTCGGTGTTTTGTGTTGTAGAGTTGTTGGAAACAGCCCAAGGGGATTATTATGAAAAACTTTTTAGATGTTTTGGTTAATAAAGTATTCAATGCCAAGCCGAAACAAAAAACATTTGAGCCCGTGGCAAAACCGAAATATGATTTTGTGGAACAATATACAATTGTTGATCCCAAAAAGGTATTCTATGGCGGATATGATTCATGGGTTGGGTGTGAAAATATACCGGTCGTGTGTGAAGAACATTACAAAACGCCAAATGGGGTCGGATACTATGCGGAATTGCCGGCCAAGATAGTTATGGGTTTTTTGATGGAATTGCAACGCAAATCGGCGGCCGAAATTGAAAACCCAAAAATGCGGACTTTGTCGATAATTCACATTTCGAAACACCATCGTGTGATTATTGGCCCGAATTTTTATTCACCAAAATTCCCTGTGTTTTGGGTGATTACGGATGACGCGGACAGGAAAGATTGGGTGTTTTATGTAACGCCCGAAATAAATCGTGCAATTGTTGACGCGTTAAAAATACATACTCGTTAAAAACAAGACCCGCATTTGCGGGTCTTGTTTTATTTGATTAAACGGCCAATCGTCACGGCGGTGTCGCACATGCGGTTGGAAAATCCCCATTCATTATCATACCACGCCGTCACATGGACCATTTTATCGCCCAATACTTTTGTTTGTGCGGCATCAAAAATGGAACTGTGTGCGTCGTTGGTAAAATCAACCGAAACCAATGGCTTGTCGTTATAGCCAAATGTTTCAGATTGTGCAGCACGCATTGCGCTATTAACCGTTTCAACTGTGGCCGATTTTTCCAAATTTGCAACCAATTCAACAACCGAAACATCCGGTGTTGGAACGCGGATTGCCATACCGTCCATCTTTCCAGCCAGGTTCGGCAACACCAACCCAATCGCACGCGCCGCACCAGTCGATGTCGGTATCATAGACATCGCCGCCGCACGTGCACGGCGGAAATCCTTGTGATTCTTGTCCAATAACTGTTGGTCGCCGGTGTATGCATGAACCGTTGTCATCCATGCGGAAACTATACCAAACGTTTCGTCCAAAACTTTCGCAACCGGGGCCAGGCAGTTTGTTGTGCACGATGCGTTTGATACAATCAAATCATCTGCGGTCAATGTGTCTTCGTTCACGCCAAACACGATTGTTTTGTCCGCGCCCGTCGATGGTGCAGATACCAAAACACGTTTTGCCCCCGCGTCCAGATGGACCCGCGCCTTGTCGGCGGCGGTAAATAACCCCGTGCATTCCATAACAATATCAATACCCAAATCACGCCAAGGCAGTTTTGACGGGTCGCGTTCGGAAACACATTTAATTTTCTGGTTCCCAACAATTATGTATTCGCCATCCAGTTTCACATCCATTGGCAATTTGCCGTGCACGGAATCATATTCCAATAAATACGCGTTTTGTTCGGCCGGCGCCAAATCATTGACGGCAACAAATTCAATATCGTCGCGACCAGACATCAATGCCGCGCGCAAAATAAGCCGACCAATACGACCGAATCCGTTGATTGCTACTCTTAATTTAGACATACTTTTTCCTTTCTTTGTTATTGTTATACGGGTTAATTCTAGCACTATCGGGCGACAGATTACAATTGAATTTTGTCCGTTGCCATTTTATAATATTGTCAATATGAAGTATGACGCATACATTATTACCGGACCAACTGCATCGGGCAAATCATCATTTGCCCACGCGTTGGCACGCGAAATTGGCGGCACAATTATTAATATCGACAGTGTTCAGATATATCGCGGAATCGAAAATATTTCTGCATCGCCGTTCGCGGGACGCGAAATAACGCCGGAACTAGACGGTGTGCCATATCGGCTTTTTTCAATATTGCCGTTAACCGAACAAATAAGTGTGATGGAATATCTGAAATTGGCGCAGGCGGAATATAATGCGGTGATAAATTCTGGCCGGATTCCGATTTTGGTTGGTGGAACGGGGTATTATATAAACGCAATTATAAATGGTATTTCGCCAATGCCCGATATAGATGCGGATGTGCGGCAACGGGCGCGTGAAATTGTCGCAAACGATATGGGGGCGGCGCGAAAAATGTTGCCGGCGGATTTTACGGCGACTGATCCACAACGTGTCGCGCGCGCAATAGAGGTGTTTTTACAAACCGGCAACCATATCACCGAATATCAAAATATGGCGCGCATTGGTGCGGTTGCCCCAAATGCGCATCGGGTTTTGATAAATCCACAGGTCGATGTTTTGCGTGCGCGAATTGCGGCGCGTATACCGGAAATGATGGCCGGTGGTGCGTTGGACGAAGCGCGTGCCGTTATGAAATCGGGGTGGGATGAATCGCGTGCAATTGGCGCGGCCCAGTTGTGTGCATATCTGCGCGGGGAAATCACAATGGATGATGCGATTAAAAACTGGATTACAAAAACAAACCAGTATGCCAAACGGCAACGTACTTGGTTTCGTACGCAATTTAATCCAGACGAGATAATTGAACAAATCTAATTTTAATATATTGAATTTCATAAAAAAACCGGGTATTTTATTGGTATGTTTAATCCCGGTGATGTTGTAAAGGTTTTATTGCCAAATGTCGTAAATACTGGATACGACTATCGTCTTAATGCGCCGGCGGATATTGGTTCGTTTGTTGAATGTCGTGTTATGAATCGACCGTATATTGGTGTTGTGTGGGGTATTGGCGATTCCGGGTTGCCGGCCGATAAAATCAAAAGTGTTGTGCGCGTGTTGGATGCAAAATTGCCCGTGTGTGATTTACAATGGATAAAACGTATGTCTGATTGGACACTGATGACGCCGGGTGCGGTATTGAAACTTATTATAAATATCCCAGATGCTTTTTCGCCACCACGGATGGAACAATTGTATTCGTGGACAACAGATGAAAAAATCAAAATGACTGCCCCGCGCCAGGCGGTTGCTGATGCGTTTTCATCAAACGATAACGACCCAATGTCGGTAAATGATATTGTGAACATTGCACATGTGTCAAATGCGGTTGTGCGAACGATGATAAAAAACGATATTTTGACCCCCGTGGATGTGCGTGCGGTGGAAAATAAAAATCGGTTTTTATATCGGTATCGTGATATGGGAACGGTTGTGTTAAATTCGGAACAATCCACCGCCGCAAATAAAATTGGCGATGCAATTGATACCGGTGGTTTTTCGGTGTTTTTGTTGGATGGGATTACCGGTTCTGGTAAAACCCAGGTGTATTTTGATGCGGCAATTCGTGCATATAATGCGGGAAAATCGGTGTTGTTGATGATGCCGGAAATTGCGTTGACTGCACAATTTATGTCGCGGTTTGAATCACGGTTCGGGGCCGCGCCCGTTGTGTGGCACAGCAATTTAACCGCGGCGCGTCGTCGTGAAATATGGCGCGGGGTGTTAAGCGGTGAAATACGTGTTGTCGTTGGTACGCGCAGTGCACTGTTTTTGCCGTGGCAAAATTTGGGTCTGATTGTTGTTGATGAAGAACATGATACATCATATAAACAGGAAGATATGGGAAATTATCACGCGCGCGATATGGCAATTTTGCGTGCGGCGATTGCAGGTTTTCCGGTTGTGTTGGCCAGTGCCACCCCATCGGCCGAAACATTGGAAAATGTGGCAAATGGAAAATATACGGGGCTTAAATTAACATCGCGTTTTGGTGGTGCGACATTACCAAAAATCGAAACAATTGATTTGCGGAACAATCGGCCGGAACCATACAAAACATCCATCACAGATGACGCGCCAGAAATTGCGGGTGCGTTATCCGCGCCATTGTGCGATGCGATTGCCGACACACTGGATAATCATCAACAAATTATGTTGTTCATAAATCGGCGCGGTTTTGCACCGATTGTGCAATGTAAAAAGTGCGGATGGACGGCGACCTGTCCGGATTGCAGTGTGGGTATGACATACCATAAAAGAATTGGAAAATTGTTGTGCCATATGTGTGGTCGTACCGAACCGTTACCGATTAAATGCGCAAACTGTGGCGGTGATGTGTCAATGCGTGGAGTTGGAATTGAAAAAATTCAAGAAGAAATCATGGCGCGTTTCCCCACCGCGCGCACCGCAATCGTGTCCAGTGATACAATCGCATCGCGTCAGAGCCTGGAACGCATTGTTAATAAAATGGAATCGGGAGAAATCGATATTGTGATTGGGACACAAATTTTGGCCAAGGGACACCATTTCCCGAATTTGACACTGGTGGGGGTGGTGGATGCAGATATGGGGTTGTTTGGAGCCGATTTTCGTGCGGCCGAGCATACTTTCCAACAATTGTTCCAGGTTGCCGGTCGCGCGGGGCGTGGCGCATTTCCGGGACGCGTGCTATTACAAACATATCAACCCGAACATCCGGTGTTAAATGCAATCTGTGGTGCCAATCGTGATGAATTTATGGCGACCGATATGGCTGCGCGTCGCATGGCCAAAATGCCACCGTATGGCCAGTTGATTGCGCTGGTTATCGAAGGTGCGCGCGAAAGTGTGTTGCAAAAATACTGTGCCGATTTGGCGGTCGTTGCCCCGAATATAAACGGTGGACGAATAATGGGGCCCGTGCCGGCCCAGATTTACCAGATTCGCAATTGGTATCGTATGCGTTTTTTGGTGTCGGGTGATGTGCGTGCAAAATTACAACCGATTGTTGCTGCGTGGATTGCGCGTGTAAAACAACCCACGAACATTCGTGTAAAAATTGATGTGAATCCAGTTAATTTTATGTGATAAAGAACGGCACCAAACGGTGTCGGTGTTATTTGTTGTGTCCGAGTATTCTTTTCAATGTCATACATAATCTGGATTTAAATTCGTTTTGCTTTCTTTCGATTTCTTCGAAATAGCGAATTTCTTGTTCTATGGATAACAGTTTTGCCACATACGGCGATTTTTCATTTGGATGATTTTTTGCCCATACAGTTGCCATATAGTGATTAAAATCGTTACGACGTGCGTTGATTACATTGCCAAATTCGTCAATCAAATTCAATCGCAGCATTTCCGCATCTGAACCATCGTATTTAATGTTTTGGGTCATAGTTTTTATTCCTTTGGTAATTACACGACTTCGGTGACAGCGCGCAACGCGCCATCGCGCGATAATTGTACAACACGGATTTTCTTTTTCATTTCATCCATTAACTGGGCGCGGTCGTATGCCGGTTGTGTGTGCAAAATACGATCCGCAAATGCGGCATATGCGGCTTCGGCACTTTCGGCATGAATAGTTGTGTAAAAATGTTCGTGGCCCGTCCCCAGCATTTCCCACAATACCGACGCGTTGTCCGTTGATATTTCGCCACCAATAATCACGTCAGGGGTCATACGTACAACCAAATCCAATAATCGCGCATAGTTAAAATCGTTCGTCTGTTCGGTACGCGAAAGAACGAAATGCACCCGATTGTCCTGGGGGACACGAATTTCACGTGCGTCTTCGACCGTGATGACACGACTGTTTTGGTCAATAAGGGTCAGCATATGATTCAAAAAAGTTGTTTTACCCGTCGCCGTCGCCCCAGATATTAAAATAGGGCTGCCGTCATTTATGGCGGACATTAAACGATCGTACGGGTCGTCGGGTCGAATCTTGGCCCGGGGTTTAACCTTTAATAACTTTTTCCCGCGTTCCAGATGATAATTTTCAAACGATGTGTCCGGGGCACCGCCACCACGAATACTCATCGCAACGCCACCGGTTATATCGCGTTCGTCAAATTGGACATTTGGCCCGGTAATCGCCGAAAAGCGGTGGTTCCCCGGCAAAGTTGCATATACAACCGGCATACCGTGAATTGGGTCAAATGGGCGTTCATAGATGTTCGCAACCGTATGAATCAAATCGACCAAATATTGTTTCGTTAATTGTGGTGCGTCATATGCAACCCATGGCACGCGTGCCCCGTGCAGGCGCATCCAAACCTGGCCTGCGTGATTTATGGCGATTTCTTCGACGAATTCGGGTTTATAAAACTCGGCCAGTGGTTCCAACAAAGAATCAAGTACAACATTTGACATTTGCTTTAATTTTATCATAAATCGACCCTTGAATCAAAATGCTTTATTTGATAAAATGAAAAAAAAGAGAGAAACAAAATGAAAAAATCTTTGGTTTTGGCAATATGTTCAATTTTGGCATTGGGTGCGTGTTCCACGGGTGATACACCGTATAATACGGATGATTTTGAACACGGTGGCGCAGATGCCCCATTGTACAACGAACGGACCAGCCAATTTATGCAGGCGGAAAACCAGTATTCCAATATCGATTCGTATAAACCTAAAACCGCCGCGGAAAAAGAACAAAGCGATAATAAATGGCGCACATCGCGGATGGAAACCCGTTGGCAGGAATACAAGGGGGCAATGGTTCGTGTGCAAATCTTGCTGGGGAACAGCGATGTTCGCGAAATGCGTCTGCGGTTAATGCAAAATGCCGATGGTATGGATATTGACGGGGATTCGCGTACCATTTTGGCCAAGGTTGCAGATTACGAAATGAAACGCATTTGTGGCCGTAACACCGACAGTATCGTTATGATATACGATAAACCGTCGTTTGATGTTATGCGCCCAACCCCGTATTATGATTACAGGATGGAGGCCGAAGGCGCCACCATGCGCGAATACGGATTTCGTTGCGTTTATAACAATTAACAAGATCGGCAATTATGCCGGTTCTTTTTTACTTGCATTTTATGGTGTCAATTTAATATATTAGATTTGGACAAAAACAAAAGGGGATAATCATGAAAAAATTTATGTCTGTATTGGGTATCTGTGGTGCCGCGTTTTTGGCGGCGTGCGACAGTAATGCCGGTGCGAAAAACGGTGATACGGTTATTATCGATTTCGCGGGTTACCTGGATGGTGAACAATTCGAAGGCGGTACTGCGGCCGGTTTCCCATTAAAATTGGGCAGTGGTCAATTCGTTCCGGGATTCGAAGAACAGATTGTCGGTATGAAGGTTGGCGAAACACGTGATATTAACATCACATTCCCAGAACAGTATGTTGAAAACTTGGCTGGCAAGGCCGTTGTGTTCAAGGTAACAGTTCAGGATATCCAAAAATAATTCATATCTTGTAATTAAAAAACCGCCCAAACGGGCGGTTTTTTAATCAACCGCGACGATGAATATTTTTGCCCGGTTTGCTTCGCGTATTACATTTTCGCGGTCAACAACGAAACATGTTTTTGTGTTGACCACAATTCCGCGAATGTGCGCCGCCGCAACGGCGTGCACGGTATCAACGCCAATGGCCGGAATGTCGATGCGTAAATCTTGGCCCGGCTTGGTCATTTTGGCAAAGACCCCACTTGGGTGGCGTTTGTTTTTGCGCATTTCAACAACCCGATCCAGCATTCGCGCGGTGCCTTCGGCGGCTTCGACTGCGATGACCTGTTTGTCGACAACGACCGATGCACCGATGTCCATTTCACCGATTGTATGTGATACTTCCATGGCGCGACGAATATCCGCCATATCCGATTTTGTGGGTTTGGTTTTTGTCTGGATGCCGGCGTTTTCAAATGTTAATTCCGGTGCTAAATCCTGGGCAGCCAGGACACTGAATCCACGTTTTTCCAATACCTTGTTTAAAGTGACCGCCATTGAATCGTACCCCCGTTGGTTTTTCATAATGCTTAACAATGCGCCCAGCGACCACAAATCGGGGCGAATGTCATAAAGGTTTGGGTGCCCAATCGCACCAACAAATGTTAAATTTTTTATACCGCGACGCCGAAATTCGCGTACCGCACGACCCGCGCCACCCAATCGTACAACAATGTCGGGATTTAATGCCGGATCAACAAAGTTTTTAAGGCCGACAACATACACGTCCCAACCCGCACGACGCAACGCGTCACGCGTAAAGAACGGTAATTGTAATGCGCCGGCAACCAGTGCAATTTTTTTGTCGCCTGTTTGATTTTTGATTTTTGTCATAATGTTAAATGGTACGCATAAATCGGGCTGGAATCAAGTTGCAATTTATGATAATATTTGTATAAAGTAAAAATTGGGTGTAATGCATATGAAAAAAATATCTTGTTTAGTTGTTGCGTTGTTGGTGGCTATGCCGGCACACGCGAAATACAGTGACAGACAATTCCGGTCAGAAGTTGCACGTGGCATAGATATCGTTGGCGCGGAATTAAATGTCGACGTAATACCAGATGATGCACCGGGTGCATTGGGACGCGATGTGTACCAGAAGGTTGGTACCGCCGACAATTCCGGTATAACAATGTTTATTCCGACAACAATGTATGTGCGTGCGGGGGCGGGGTTGAATTTGCCATTTGCAACCGATTATGCCGGTGTTGGTAATGAAAAGCATTCGTCCAGTGGTTCGTACACCGCGCAAATTGGCCTGGGGTGGAATTTGTCATCGTATGTGCGTACGGAAATTGACGCACAAACGTCAACATTTACATTTTCCAATGTGAAAAATCGTGTGGCCAATTATCAAACGTTGGGCGGAATGCTGTATTTTGATTTGGCGCGTCGGTATGTTCAAACGGGTGATATTACGCGTATGCGTCATTTTGTACCATTTATTGGTGTCGGTGCGGGGTTCGGCCATTATGAATTCGAAGGTGCGGGCGGTTCAGATGGGTTTGTTATTGCGGCACCACGTGCAACGTTCGGGTTTAATATAATGCTGACCGATTTAATCGGTATTGATGTTGCGTACCAATATCAAATGATGATTGGTAATGGGTTTGGGTGGAATGTTCGCCATGGTGGTGTTGATAACGTCAGCAACATTATCGCGTCATTTCGTGTAAATTTCTGATGGGGTGAAAGATATGAAAACAAAATTCTTGATTGGTGCATTATGTTTAATTGCGACATCTGCGAACGCGGCGATTCCGTATCGCGTGCGCCAGGTGACAACCCCGCCGGCCGAAATCCCGGGCGGTAATGACGACGAGGCCTTTGCCCGTGTTCACCGATTTTATGTCGGTGGTATGTATGATTTTTCAATGTGGCAATCATATACAGACAGCGCCGATAAACATTTTAGCGGTAAAAACACATCGTCGTTTGATGTGGTTGCTGGTATTCGCATATATGATACATTCCGGTTGGAAGCGAACTATACACGTACCCGTGCAGAATTTAGTGATATTAATAGTGATATTAAACTGGATGGGAATACCGTTTTCCTTAATGCGTTTGCGGATGCTCGTATCGATAGTATGTATCGTTTGTTTCACTCGCAACATTTGGTGCCGTATGTCGGTGCCGGCGTTGGTTTAAGCGGGAACAAGGCGGATAATGCAAAAATTGACGACAAAATAAGCCCCGCGGTCGCGGTGATGGCTGGATTGGGTATCGAATTGGGTGAATATTTCACAATTGATGCGGGATATCGTTATATGTATATGTTTTCACCAAAATTCAATGTCGTGGATGGGCTGAACCCGACTGCACATCAGTTCCGTATTGGTGCGCGTGTTAATTTTTAGTCCAAAATGAAAAGATGTCCGTTTTTTGGTATTTGTGGTGGATGTAAATATGATTTTACATCGGCCGATTATCACGAACAAAAATTGTCCGTGTTGCGCGATTTACCGGTAATGGATAATCCCCGGTGGGTCGATGCGGGAACGCGTCGCCGTGGGGATTTTTGCTTTGCCGGGAATCAGTTTGGTTTATTCGAAACGCGGTCCAAAAACATTGTACCGGTGCGCAACTGTCCAAATATGGTACCGGAAATAAATGCGATTTTGCCACGCGTGGCAACGTTGCCGTGGGGCGCGTCGGGGTCTTGTTTAATTACCGCATGTGAAAACGGAATTGATATTGTGATAAATGCCGATGTGCCGTATTTTACGCCCGAATTCAAATCGGCGGCGTCGCAGGTCGGCGCGATTCGCGTTGTGTGGAACGATAAAACAGTTGTCCAATTTGCCCTGCCAATAATCAAATTTGATGATGTTGCGGTGGATTATCCACCAAATGCGTTTTTACAACCCGGTCGCCAGGGCGAATCGATATTGCGCGAAATGGTTGTTGATGCGGTTGGCCAATCTGGACATGTTGCAGATTTGTTTTGTGGCCTGGGCAGTTTTACATTTGCAACGGGTGCCGATGGATTTGATATTGTTGGGGCGGGGGTCAAACGCGATTTGTTCGCGCATCCGTTAACCGTCGGGATGCTGAAAAAATATGATTGTGTGATAATGGATCCGCCTCGCGCGGGCGCATTGGCCCAGTGTCGTGAATTGGTTAAATCGGATGTTCCACGCATTGTATATGTTTCGTGTAATCCGCAAACATTTGTGCGTGATATGAACATATTGGTGCGTGGTGGGTATAAGATGTGTAAACTGGTTCCAGTTGACCAATTTGTTGGCAGTGCCCATTGGGAATTATTTTCTGTATTTGATAAATAAAAAAACGCCGCCGTTTCCGGCGGTGTTTTCCGAATGCTCTTGAAAGGAAGGAAAGGAGAAAAAGAAATAGAGCATTCTTAACTTGTGTGGGGCCCAGAGCTCAGAGGAGAGAGAATGTAGGAGGGAGTCTGAATCCCTGAACCCCGTGTCGTTGGGTTTAACCCCTTGGACAGTTATAATATAAGACAACAAAAGTTATTTGTCAAGTATTTTGTCAAAAATATTTTTTGGGTGGGTTTTTGTTGCTGCGTTTTTGTGAAAAATGCCGAAAATTCAATATGTTCCTAGGAAATGGTGCCTGTTGCGAAACGGGGGGTGTTGGCATAAAATCGTTGGTGAATAAAAAATTTTTTGGCAAAACGGGGGGGACAAAATGACACATGACGAAGTATGGCGCGCCATAGAACGATTCGCAACGGAACACGGGATGACTTGTTCGGGGTTGGCAAAATGCAGCGGGTTGGACCCAACAACATTTAATCGCAGTAAACGTTGGTCCCGCGCCGGCCAGCCACGTTGGCCATCGACCAACAGTATTTCCAAGATTTTGGCGTCAACGGGATCTTCTATACGCGATTTTACCAAATATATTGATATGCCACCGCCCGAACACGAATAAATTTATATGGTTGATATTATTTACCACAATGTTTGTATGTTGTGGTATTTTTTATGGACAACGCAAAATATATACTTTATTCTGAACGGTATGTTAAAAGGGATTCGGGTTTATTCCGCCGACAATGTGTGGCGTAACATATTGCGTGATTTGGGCGCAACGGTGTTGGATGCGCCAACAAATACGGATGTGAACCTGGATTCGTTAAGTATAACGATGCCGATATCCCCATTGGATTTAAAGGCCGCACTTATTACGGCGGCGGACAATTCGCAAATTATTCGTGATATATTCGGCGCAAATGCACATTTGTCTTATTTGCACACGCAGATTGTTGCGCAACTTTATAAATCGGGCGGTATGGATACAACACAACTGAAAACGTCGTTGGGATACAGTGCGGATGCCACAACACATACGGTTGATACGGCAATTTACCAATTGCGTAAAATGTACGGACACAATTTTATCGTTAATGAAAACGGGGTGTACAAGATTGGTAAATTATAGGGTTGTTTCTTTTGATAAAATCCCCAGTACGCAAACATATGCGCACGATATGATTGCGGCGGGAATTGGCGCGGATCATGTTGTGGTTTTGGCGGATGCACAATCGGCTGGACGTGGTCGTTATCAACGCAAATGGGTTTCGCATCATGGTAATTTGTATGCAAGTTTTATATACGCATGTGAAGAACGTGACGCGCGGTTGGCATATTCGGTTGGCGTCGCGATTGCAGAAACGCTGATTTCGTTTGGTGTTCATGCAACAATTAAATGGCCGAACGATATTTTGGTCGATGACAAGAAAATTTCTGGTACACTTATTGAATATTCTGGACGGTTTGTTGTTGTTGGAATTGGTATAAACATAAAAACGAATCCCACGGTTCGGGCGTCGTATAAAACGACCAAAATGGATAACTTTGTATCCGTCACCCGGGACGAGGTGTTAAATAAACTTATGCGTAATCTGGATCGGTGGCGCAACGCTGATTTTCGTGTCGTGCGTGCACGGTGGACCGAATTGGCAACGGGACTTAATCACAATGTAAAATATCAGGGCGAATCGGCCGAGCTGATCGGAATAAATGAAAATGGTGCACTTATATTGCGCCGAAAAAGCCGTTATTTATTGGTGTATGGCGATGAAATAATAATGGAATAGAAATATACATCTTGACTTTTATGTCAATTTGTGATATTATGTGAGACATCAAAGATAGAGATTTTGTCCGCACGAGAGTGTGGATTTTTTAATTCCGCGACCCATTATCGGGTCGCTTTTTTATTTACCAATCCACAGGAGAAAGAATAATGGAATTGAACATAATATCAAATCCAGATGTCACCCAATGTCCCGCGTATAAAATTGCGCGCGTTATATATGCAGAAACATATATGCCAACATTACCAGCAGTCGAAGCGATGGCGTCAATGATTTCCAATATTGCCAAACAATCAAATCGTGATGTTGTTGATGTCGTTGATGATGTTGATATATTCGGGGCCGTTGATTCGAAATCGCCGCGTCATAAATATATGAACGTTTCGGTATCGAACCGCGCGTTCCAGATGTGTGTGCGTGTTGCAAAACGTATGTTGCGTGGTGTGTTGCCGGATAAATGTTCCGGCGCAACGCGATTCCATCGGGCGGACGAATTGCCTGCGTGGGCGATGGCACGTGGATATATTGCCGATATTGATGGATTACTGTTTTACATAATGGGGGAATGATGCGGGGTGATTTTATTCGTGGCGGAATGTTGTCAGATAAAAAATCATATGTGATGTTTGGGGTCGGTGTATTATCCGCCATTGCATCATATTTGGTTGGCGACACCGATGTATTCGTTATGTGCCAGGCAATATTTACATTGGCGGGTATGTATTTTATTCATAAATCTGATAATACAAACAAAGGGAAATGATATGGAAAAAATACCAGAAAAGTTTTTGAACGGTGATGGTACACTTAATTCAGATTCGTTATTAAAATCATATAATGAATTGGAAAAGAAAATTGGAACAATGGTGTCCGTGCCAAATTCTGAATCAGATGACGCGACACGTATGCGGTTTAATCGCGCCATTGGCGTTCCAGATGATACGGCACAATATCCAACCAACGATATGTTTGATGACGAATCGGTTCGACAAAAATTTCGTGAAATCGGATTAACCTGTCCACAAGTTGAGCAAATATACAAAATTGCGAACGAATATTTATTACCGCTGTTATCAGATTTATTTGCAATGCAAAATGAAACAAATGCATACCAAGAATTGAAAAATTTTTTCGGGTCCACTGAAAAAATGAATGACGCATTACATGCCATAGATGCGTTCGGAAATAAATTTTTACCACACGATGCATTTGATGTGTTGTGTTCTACACCTGCCGGAATCCAAGGCGTGTACAAGATGATGCAATCGATGGAACCACATGTTGAAACACAAAAAAATGAAAACGAAAATTTAACAGATAATGATTTACGACGTATGATGCGCGATCCAAAATATTGGCGTGACAATGATCCAGAATATGTTCGCAAAATCGAAAATGGTTTTAAAAAATTGTATTCATAAAATAAAAAAATTCACTTTCTGCTTTACTATTTTTTTTCTTTCATATAAAATGGAAGTAAGAACAAAGAAAAATTTTGTTCTATCCAAAAACAATGAAAGGAGAGAAGAATGGCATTCACATTCTTGAAACCAGCTGCGAAAAAAACTGCTGCAAAGCCAGCGGCGAAACCGGCTGCAAAAAAACCGGCTGCTAAAAAAGTAGCTGCAAAAAAACCAGCTGCAAAGAAACCAGTTGCAAAGAAACCAGTTGCAAAAAAACCGGTTGCTAAAAAAGCAGTTGCAAAGAAACCAGTTGCTAAAAAAGTAGCTGCGAAAAAGCCAGTTGCAAAAAAAGCCGCGGTTAAAAAACCAGTTGCTAAAAAAGCAGTTGCGAAAAAACCATGCGCAAAATGTGCAAAGAAAAAATAATAAATACCACAATTGTGGTTGTTATTTTCGGGGCCGGTTTTCCGGCCCTTTTTTGTTAAAACAATATCAGTCAGATTTGCGCAGGTCTGACTGATACTGTTGTTGGACAATCCCGTTTGGGGACCCGTTTGAATTTTTGTTTGTGGCACAGTTTTTCTGTACAACCAAAAACAAAATATAAATTGTCGTGCGATGTTTAATCGCACTTTTTCATTTTATAAACACAAAAGGGGTGTATCTATGTCAGTTAGCATAGACCAAGTCTTCGTAAAACAATTCGAAGCAGATGTTCATTTGGCTTATCAGCAAATGGGCACAAAATTGCGTTCGTCTGTACGCAGCAAATCGGGCGTCGTTGGCGCAACAACAACCTTTCAGAAGGTTGGCAAAGGAATCGCCAGTACAAAATCACGTCATGGCATTGTTCCGGTTATGAATCTTAATCATGAACCGGTGGAATGCACATTGGTTGATTACTATGCGGGTGATTGGGTTGATGCGTTGGATGAATTGAAAACAAATGTCGATGAACGTCGTGTTGTTGCCGCCGCCGGCGCGTATGCGTTGGGACGCAAAACAGACGAATTGATTGTTGATGCAATGAAAACAACAACAACCAATGTCGGCAGTTATTCCAATGCTTTTTCCAAAGCGTCGATTTTGGAAGCCATCGAACAACTGAATGAAAACGATGTGCCGGATGATGGTCGCCGTTTCGCGGTTGTTGGTGTGCAACAGTGGAATATATTGTTGGGGTTGGATGAATTCGTGTCGGCGGATTATGTTGGTGATACGCCACTTGCCACCGGGTTCGAATCGAAAAAATGGTTGGGCATTACATGGTTAATGTACAACGGTTTGCCGTTAAGTGGCACGCAACGCGATTGCTTTATTTATCACGCGTCCAGTATCGGACACGCCTGTGGCCAAGAAGTCAAAACAGACATTTCGTGGCACGGTGAACGCGCAGCACACTTTATCAGCAACAGCATGTCCCAAGGCGCCGTGTTAATAGACAACGACGGTATTGTGCGGGTCAAATGTAAAGAATCATAAACATAAAAAATAAATGGGGAAAAAATGGCATTTCAAAATAAAAGTTTGTCTGTAATTGCATATGCAAATGGTTTTACATTGTGGCACTATGCCGCCGACGAAACGTTAGCGACGATTACGACCGCCGGATATTTCAATTCCGTGAAAACGTTGATGAATATTGGCGATATTGTAATTGTTAATGGTTCCGATGACACGTCAATCAAGGTTGTTGGTGTCGCGAACGATAATATAACACTGGGTGCGTTGGCATAAAATCAGGGGGTGGCAAATCGCCGCCCCCGGTAATTATTGTAAAAAAAGGCGGGAAAATGCTTACAAAAATAGATTTATGTTCAATGGCGTTGTTAAAATTGGGGGAACGGCCAATTCAATCCTTGACCGATGATGGTGCCGCTGCCCAGTTGGCACGAACATTGTTTGAACCGATAATGGATACACTTATTGCGTCGCATCCATGGCGATTCGCAATGCGGGAATATGAATTAACAGAAACCGTGGACGACGATTTTATTATTCCATCGGATGTATTGCGCGTGATACGGACACCCGGAAAAATCGTCGGGAATCGAATAATTGCGCCAAATGAAAAAATAACAATAATGGGCCTGGTGCGGGTTGCGCCTGAATCATATCCCAGTTATTTTATTTCGTTGGCGGCAACAAAACTGGCCATGGAATTTTGCGTGCCGATGACCGGCGACCAGACCGTGTTCAGAATGTTGGCCGCATTGTATGAAACAGAATATGCGTCTGCTAAATTTATCGACAGTACAACCGCCACGTCGGCAAACATAGATGCGTTTTCGTTGGTAAATGCGCGATTCTAGGGAATGGGGGTTCAAATGGTTGATTTTATAAAAACACAAAACACGTTTTTAAATGGCGAAGTGGCCCCGGAATTTTTCGCGTACGATAATTTGTCAGGATTGTCGGAAATGACCAATATGGATGTGCTGTCTGGGGGCGGGTTGGCGCGTCGACGTGGATTGCGACATATCACAGATTTATTGAAAATTGCAAAAATAATACCGTTTTCTGTGTCGGAAACCGAACAGTATATTGTGGCGTTGGCGGATGAACGTATGTGGGTGCTGAATCCGGACGGTTCATTGGCGCAAAGTATTGTATCGCCATGGTCGTATGACGATATCGCAATCGTCCAGTATGCACAACGATTTGGAACGATAATATTTGTGCACCCTGATTTCCAACCACGCATTCTTAAAAAGACGACAGGTGGATTCAATTTGACCGCGTTCGAATTTTCGCGCAACGACGATATGACGTATAATATGCCATTCATGAAATTCGATGATACCGATGGAATAACGATAACCGTTACCGCAAACAGTGGTGGCAATAATTATGCAACATTTACCACCAGTGAAGATTTCTGGACAGACACATCTGTGGACGAACACATAATGTTGATGGGAAAACAGTGGCGTATTGTGTCTGTGACGGACGCATGCAATGCGGTGGCATATACAAACACAACATACACGTTGCCACAATCGCCGATTAGCGATTGGCGCGAATCCGCATTCAGCGCGCGTCGTGGTTGGCCACGCAGTATCACATTTCATCAAAACAGATTGGTGTTTGGTGGTTCGCGTGATTGGCCCAGTGGGGTATGGATGTCTGTCGTGGGGCAACATAATAATTTTGATGTTGGAACGGGGCTGGATGACGAAGCAATATTCATAACCCTTACGTCGCAACAACGGCAACAAATCTGTACAGTGGTCAGCAGTGATAATTTACAAATCTTGACATCGGTTGGCGAATGGGCAATTTCGAATAAACCCCTGACCCCGGCATCGGTGGATATAAAACAGCATACATCGGTCGGGTGTGTTGCGTCGCCATACCTGGCGCCACAAAAGATAGAAGGTTCAACAATTTTTGTGTCGCGTAATATGCGCGATATTCGCGAATTAAGTTTGGACGAATTGGGCGAAAATTATAATGCAAATGATTTATGTGCGATGTCTAAACACCTTATGTCGGGGCCCGTTGATATGGCATACAGCCAGGGAACCCGTCAATTGTTTGTCGTGATGACGGATGGTACGATGGCGGTGTTGAATCGGAATTCGGGGTTGGGGATTTCGGCATGGGGGCGGTACATAACCGATGGTGAATTTTTATCGGTTGCGGTATTGGATGACGAGATATTCGTCGTTGTACGTCGCGGAAATACCATTTCATTAGAGGTCTTTGATGACGATGCATTGTCCGATGGTGATAACGATTTTTCATTTTGTGCGTCCGGATTGCCGTTGCGTGCGTCCGGTCATAATGTGTCGCGATTACGCATACGCAAAATTGTTGCCCGCGTATTGAATACCAAAACGTTATTTATAAACGGTCAACGGGTCACGTTGCCAAATGAAATATATGATGAAAATTCCACTGGGTTCAGCGGGGATGTTTCCATCGGAATTTTGGGAACCACACGTAATTGCATTGACGCGCCGTGGCAAATATCCAGTGATGATCAATTGCCTGCCACGATTCTATCTGTGTCAATGTTTGGTAATTATGGTGTGTAGTAAATAAATATATAAAAGGGGAAAATAATGGGACAAATTGTATCAGATGTAACAGAAGTTTTAGATTATAAAAAATCCAAAAAGGAAGCAAACAACAAACGTCAGGAAATTTTAAAACAAATGGCCAGCGATGAAGCAACCAAAACTAACCTGGTAAAAAAAGCGTTGGCAACCCAGCGCGCCAAATATGGCGCGGGCGGTATGGCACGTGAAAATATGACAACCGGTGCGGTTCTGAAACGTATCCAGGATGAAACGGCCACGCCGTACGATGCAAAACGTCGCGAAAATATGTCCAAGTTAAAGGCCGTCAGCAGCACCAAGCAAATAAATCTTTTGAAAAAATTGCTGACACGGTTTGATGATTTAGTGGGCTAAAAACGGGGGTGAATTATGTACAAGGTTTCATATACCGGTGATGGTATAACAACGGAATATGTTTTTGTATTCCCGTTTTTCCAGGTCGCCGATGTGCACGTCGCGTTGGACGAAGTTGATTCCACCACCGGATACACAGTTGTGCCAAATGACAATTTTACTGGTGGGCGCGTTATATTTGTATCTGCCCCGGAAACCGATGTAAAAATCGATATATTTCGGCAAATATCATTGTCGCGCGTCATAGATTACCAACCCACAGATAAAATAGATCCCGAAGATTTAAACGACGATTTCAATTTCCTGTTGGCGGCATTTCAAGATTTACGCGCCGTTGATGTTGATTTGTCAACGTGGAAAAATACGCACGACAATGTGGTAAATTTCCTGAATTATACATTAAGCGTGGTCGAAGATAAATTATCGGGTGGTGGTGTTTTGGGGCTGTATAACAATTTGTTGTCGGTGTTATCAAGTGCGTTGCCAGAACTGATTAACGATTACGGTGCAATTACGGACCCGGCCCCCAGTGAAAATCGCGATGACTACGGCGTTTTATGACTTTTTGGACGCATGGAATCAGTATATAAATATGAAAACACCGGCACATCATCGGCGGATGATGGATTTTTTGGTTGATGTATGGCGCGGCGAAGTGCGGCGTGGGTTGTTGATGTCGTTTCGGCATTCGGGTAAATCGACGGTCGTTGGAATTTTTGCGGCATGTGTTCTTTATTTGCATCCTGAAACACGCATTTTGATTTTGTCTGCGGAATCGGGGTTGGCAACGCGTATGGTAAATCACATCCGTAATATTTTGGAAAATCATCCAAAATGTGTTGATATGGTGCCCAAAAACAAAAAAGAATGGGCGTCAAATCGTATTACCATAAATCGTCCGGTTGGTATTCGTGAACCGTCCGTTATATGCCAGGGGATTCATGGCAACATAACCGGATTTCGTGCCGATTTAATAATCTGCGATGATGTCGAGGTTCCCAACACATCCAACACCGCACAAAAACGTGAAATGTTACGCGAACGTTTGCGGGAATTAGATTTTATATTATCACCGGGTGGCACAATGATTTACATCGGCACACCACATACAATGGACACGATATATCGAACGTGTGACGATGAATAATTATTTGGATTCGTCGCTGTGTTTCATGGTGCTGACAAAATTACGCAATTTTCCCAACAATTCCATCCCGGCGTCGCCAAACATCGGCAGGTATGTTTCGTATTCAAACATATCGGCCTGAATCTGGGCGCGGGTACGTTCGTTTATTGGTTGGGCCAACAATTCGTTGGCCAAATTCCACCGATTATATGCGTTATATGTTTGATCGATGATTGCCCATTGTTGTAATAATTCGGGGTGCTTTGCCCCAATGGCCGCCTTGATGGTGTTTGACCATTCGGCACCAAATGATTTTACAACATTTAATTCCATAATTCTGGCCAGACCGTCCTGGTCGGGGGTAAATGTATTTATGGCGGAAATCAAATCGTTCCAGTCGGATGTTTTGATTTGTATGTTTAATGCGGATTCAGCCATCATACCACCATATGGCAACAATTCGCGTCCGATGGAATTCATTGGTGTTTTCCCGCTGCGCAGGTTTTCAATATGTTTAACCAAAAATCGTCCGGTCGGCAAATCACCCAACGCATCCAGCACATCCGGGGTTGCTTCGTCAACAAAAATGGGATTCAAAACGGGCCATCCGCCAATGATAACGTGTGCCTGGCGATACAGGTTTAATAATTTTTGTGCAACAACACTGGCTTTTGGTTTCATGGTTCTCTCCCTTCCATTTTTGATAATGGGTTATTCCATTACAATCATAATAACCTTGTGCATGGTTTTGCCAATAATTTTTTCAGATTGTGGTGCACCCTGGCCATAAATTTTGCCACGCGCATCCGCACGCACGGAAACAATCTGGGCAATGGCGGAATCATCGGGTTTCAATTGGTTGAAATCGGAATCGATACAAACGGCCATATCACCAACATTAACCGGCGCATTTATATCCGCAAACACATAAGATGTTTCCGGTAAAAAACCGCCCATGTGTTTTGTGTTTGGGGCAACGGCGTAAATACCCTTGCGTCCCTCTAAACTCATGGGGGCGACAATCATTGTTTCATCAGATTTCTTAAATGCGATTGCACGTCCGGACGGTGTGCCGAACACAGGTACCAATTTTTTACGCGCACTGTCGTACAATTTTGCCCCATAAAGGCCATCGTGCATATCAATCCCGGCGACCGGATTCCCCGGTACCAATACGGATTTTACGCGTTCTTTGACCTTGTTTATTTGGGTGGTTAATTCGCCCGATTTATAAAGGTTGGCAATTTTGTCGAACATACCGCTTACACTTAATGTGAACGATTTTGCCAACGGTTCGATTTCGTTTTCATAGATTTCGCGTTGACCGACCTCTATCTTGTGATAAACGGACAGTGTCATACCGGCGTCTTTGGCCGCCTGGGCGATGGTTTTGCCGGTTTGTTGGCGGATTTTACGCAGGCCGGACCCAAAAATCTTTAATCCGCTGTCTTCGTTGTCGTTAAGACGGCGTTTAATTTCGCTTTGCCATTGGTTCGCAACATCATCAGATTCCTTGATGAAAATGTCGGACAATTTACAGCCCAAAATGGTACAGATGTTCAATAATTGTTTTTGGTTCAAACGACGAACACCCTTTTCAATTTTCGATACCGCCGACAAAGACAGGTTGGCACGACGCGCCAATTCAGTCATTTTCATGCCACGTTTAAGGCGAATATTACGAATGTTATTCGGAAAAATGATTTCTTCTTGTGCCATGACAAAACCTCTTGAAATACTTGACAAAATATTAGTCAATTTTTACACAAGACGCAAGAAAAAATTACAATGGAATGTCGTCCGATATTGCATCGGCATCGATTTCGTCGGGAGCGTCGGTCGGGGCGGGGGATTGTGGTGCTTCATCCATTGGTATAAATGGGTTTGACGCATGTGCCGCCGCATCGTCCAAATTATCGAACAAACTGTATTCACCAAAGAACGCCGTGTTTATTGTTTCGGTGCGTCCATGACGGTTTTTGCCGATAATGATTTCCGCCTTGTTCCGGGCGCGTTCCAAACGGTGTTGGAAAGATTCGCGCATTTTATCGTTAACGTTTCCCGACAGTTTGTTTGACGGGTCGCGATTTTCCAAATAGTATTCTTCGCGGTACGTAAACATAACAATATCGGCGTCCTGTTCAATGGAACCAGATTCACGCAAATCGGACAGCATCGGGTGTTTATCATCGCGCGCTTCAACGGAACGTGACAACTGGGAAAGGGCAATCACAGGAACATCTAAATCCTTGGCCAACATTTTAAGACCACGTGTGATTTCGGATAATTCTTGGACACGGTTGTCGTTTTTGCGGCCACCACCCGGCGCCGTCATCAGTTGCAGATAATCGATAACAATAAGCGCAATACCACCGTATTTTCGTGCCAAACGGCGTGCACGGGTGCGCATCATCGGAACAGACATTCCCGCCGTGTCGTCAATGCACAGCGGAACCCGGCCAATCGCCGATGCATATTGGGACAGTTTCATAAAATCTTCGTCGGTCAGTGAACCTTCGCGCATGGCGGATACGGGAACCTTGGATTGCGACGATAAAACACGTGCGGCCAATTGCGGTGATGACATTTCAAGGCTGAAAAACACAACCGCGCCTTTGTACTGTTTGTTTGCACGCCCCGCCAATATTGCATTTGCGGCATTAAATGCGATGTTCATTGCCAATGTGGTTTTTCCCATTGCGGGACGACCGGCAATGATAATCAAATCGGAATGGTGCAGGCCACTTATCGATTTATCCAACGCGGTCAGACCCGTCGTTAACCCCGACAATTGACCATCGGCCTTGTATGCGATTTCCGCTTCGGCCAGTGCGTCCTTTAACGCGGCCGCGATTGGCGTAATCTCGCGCTCGGTGGAACCGGTTGTGGCCATATCAAACAATTTTTGTTCGGCGATTTCGATTTGGCGTGCCACGGGCATTTCCAGGTCTTCTATGAATGCATTGTCTGTGATTTCCTGGCCCAGGGTAATCAAATTGCGACGCATGGCGTTGTCATAAATAATATGCCCATATTGTTCGATGTTTACAACCGTGCCGCCGGCGCCGGCCAATTGTGTTAAATAATCGACACCACCGACAGATTCCAAAATACCCTGTTGATCCAAATAATTTTTAATGGTGATAATGTCAAATGTGTTGCCCATTTCTGCCTGGCGCAGGGCAAGTTTATAAATTTCGGCGTGGGCGGGATGTGAAAAATGTTCAGGTTGCAGAAAGTCAGACACCCGTTCAATCGCACGCGCGTTCATCAAAATTGCGGCCAGGACAGCCTGTTCGGCTTCCAAATTTGTCGGTAAAGTCTTAGGGGTAAAATCCATGTCAGATATAGTATATAAAAAAAATGGTTTTTCAACGCCTTTTTTGCGGGGTTATAAAACCCTTAAAATGCCCATTGTTGACGACAATGGCGTCCCCACATGGCCGGAATTGTTCCCGTCCGATAAAATCGATGAATTGCGGGCCACGGTGGGCGCACGCCATTTCGCGTCCCAGATGATGTTGTGTCAAATTTCGCCCGAACGTGTGCGGTTGGATCCGGGGGCAATGCACATTTATGATGACGATTTTAATCCGCAAAATGCGCGTATTGGTGATAACGCAATAACGGGGGTGTCTGTGTATTGGGATCCGTCGTTGGGGCGCGTTAATTCGGACGGCAGTGTGTGCGTTATCGTGTATCGCGATGACAAATCGCATCGGATTTTTATTCATGATGTTTTGTATTTGATAACCGATGACAACGACGATCACCCAATGGCGACCCAGTGTAATCGAATACTGGATTTTTTATCTGGGCACGGAATGCGGCGTATATGTGTTGAAACAAATGGAATCGGAAATGCGTTGCCGGAAATACTGCGTGATTGTGCGCGACATCGCGGATTCGACATAGTCGTACAAAATGTTGTGAATAACAAACGCAAATCAGACCGCATTATCGATGCTTTGGAACCGGTTTTATCAACGGGGCGCCTGTATTGTGCGTCGCGCGTACAATCGACACCACTTTTTGCGGAAATGATTGGTTGGTCACCGATTGCATATACAACACACGACGACGGCATAGACGCCGTTGCCGGGGCAATTTTGGCAACGCCCAACCCGGTACATCCGTTAACGCGTGCCGGGCGCACATTCGTGGGAAATACAAATTTCACAATTTAATAACACACAAACCAAAAGGAATAACAATGCAACAGAATATAAAACAATTGGAACAAATGTACCGGCGTGCGCTGGATATGCGCAATCCATGGATAAAACGTTGGGACGCGGCGCGGCGATATACAATGCCGACAACCGATGAAGATATTGCAACACTTTTTGATTCGACGGCGGCGGATGCGGTGGACAACCTGGCGGCATCGATGTATTCGCTTATTACACCACCGGAATCGTTGTGGATGACATTGGTCCCCGAAAGTGACGCATCGCCAAACGCAGAAATTGCAACGGCGGCATTTCGGGCAAACCTGAACGATTCTAATTTTTATACGACGATACACCAATGTTATATGGATTTAGTCGTAATGGGAACGGCGTGTTTGTTTATGTCGGAAAATCCGATTGGTGCCGCGTCTGCATTTTCGTTTACGGCGATTCCGATGTACGATATTGCGATTTTGCCGAACGCGGTATTTCACACAACGTCAATGCGTGCATCCGATGTCGCAACGCGTTTTCCACAATGGACACCACCGACCGATTTGCGGGATAAAATTGCGCGCGACCCGGAAATGCCACTAAAATTGGTGCAAAGTTTGAACGGAACCGAATTTGTTGCGTGGTTGGATGTTGGTGGCGATATTGAAAACAACATTGTATCAACCGGCACATTTGAAACCAATCCGTATATTATTTTCCGTTGGTCGCTGGCCAGTGGCGAATTATACGGACGCGGTCCCGTTATGCGCGCGTTGCCCGATATCAAAACCGCGAACAAAGTTGTGGAATTGGTGTTGAAAAATGCAACCATTGCGGTGTCTGGGATATGGATGGCGGACGATGATGGTGTAATTAACCTGGATAATATAAATTTGACCCCGGGTGCCATTATCCCCAAAGCAGTTGGTTCGTCGGGTTTAACACCGTTATCGTCGGGCGCAGATTTTGATGTGTCGCAATTGGTGTTGCGTGATTTGCGCGAACGTATTCGCCACGCATTATTGGCGGATCGATTGGGATTGCTTTCGGACAAAGAAATGACCGCAACGGAAATATTGGCGCGAAATGCGGATATGATGCGTATTTTGGGCGCGACATATGGACGGTTGTTGCACGAATTTATTCGCCCGTTGGTTGACAGGGGGCTTCAGATTTTGTCGCGTCGTGGCATTATTGACCCGATTATTTTGAACAGTGATGCGGAATTAAAATACATTGCACCAATCACACAAATGGCATTGACCGAAAATACGATTTAATGGGGGGGATAAATGAACGATGTTGAAAAGAACTTTGCGCGGACATTTATGTCGCCGGCGGGACGTGCGGTTATGGCGCATTTGCGAAAAATAACAATTGAACGTGTGTTGGGGCCAAATGCCACCGACGCAGAATTAAGGTGGTTGGAAGCCCAACGCGCACTTGTTCGTCAAATTGAGCAATTATCAGAAAGGGGCAAGTAAAATTGTCATATAAAAATGTCAAACAAACAAAATACGTTATCAAATCTGGTTGATACATTACGGGGCGGGTGGTTTTTAATTGCATTTATTGCCGGTATGGTTTATTGGGTTGCCCGTCAGGATTTTTCACTGGACGATTTATCGCGTGCAAACGAACGCATAACGGCATTGGAAAACCGCACCACGATTTTGGAAACAGGCATCGGGCAATTGCAAATGAAAATTGACGGAATCAAAGAAGATGTCACACTTATAAAAAGTGCGGTTATAAAATAAAAGAACCCCACAAATGTGGGGTTTGTTTTTTACTGGTTATTGTTTCCCAAAAAACGGCGATAAACCCTGTCGTTTATTTTTATCGGGTATTCACGAATCAAGAACGAATTGTAATCGTCGGTGATTTGTCGTGCCGATAATTTTTGGACGTCGGTGGTTGTGTCAGCCATCTTTTTGGTGTTGATGGCCGGTTTTACATCCGATTTAACCGACATAACATAAAACGCATTGTCGCCCGCAACGATTTCGCTGGATCCGACGTCCGATTTGAATGCCGCAACCAAAACAGCATCCGGTGCGCCGTTTGTGCGTGATACGGTTGCCGATTTTTTGTTGGCCATATCGCCACCGGCATTAACATCAACCAAAATCTCGTTTGCACGAACATACGCCTGTTTGCGTTTTGAGTCGCGTGTCCAATCCGCCACCAGCGATTTTTTCACCGTTTCAAATTCGGCGGTGTGTGCGGGTTCTATTTTATCAACACGCATAATTACGAATCCCGATTTTGTTTCAATCATTTCGGATTCCGTTCCCATATCCATCGACAACAATTTAGATATCATCGCATCGGTCAAAACGTCATCTGTTGGACGATTCTTGGCGGTGAACGGTTTTAATGAAATAAATTTTGCCTTGTTCTTGGTTGCGGCGTCGACCATGGAATCGCCACCAATAATGGCGTCTTCGACCCGGACCGCGATATCATATGCCGCACCGTATTCATCCGGTTTTGACATATCCGCCGGCACCAACACATATGACGCAGTGCGCGTTTCATCGACCGTTTGCGGGTTTTGAGCATAGAAATTACGCAAATCTTCATCCGATGGGGTGCCCGCCTTGAAATCGTCAAATTTTATTGTTGTGTATTCAATACCACGTTCCGCGTTGCGTGCATTATACATCGCGGTGGTGACAAATGTCGGGGTTTTTATTGGCGCACCAACCGCCCCCAGCACCATGGAACGTAAAACGGATGCCCGCAGGATTTCTGCAAATTCCGCTTCGGAATAGCCGGAATTACGCAAAACGGTATCAAATTTCAGTGTTGAAAATGCACCGTTTTCCTGGAATTCTGGATATTCGCGAATTTCGCGTGCGATACGGTGATCGGACACGATAAATCCCATTTTTTCGCCACGGTTTTCAACCATTTTCTGGGTGGTTAATTTTGAAATAATGTCATTTTGGAATTTTGCCGACGCGACCGGGTCAACATATATATTGCGCATTTCGTCGCGTGACATGGTGGCCATTTCGCGTGAACGTTCCAAATTATATTGTTGAACGGAAACATTTTCCGGGCCAACACGCACCAGTGTGGTATCACTCATCACATTTCCGAAAATCCATTCTGCAACGCCCCATCCAACAAAAGAAAAGGCCAAAATTGTAATCAAAACTTTCGCAATCGGTTTTTCCGACGCATTACGTAAATATTCTAGCATTTAATCCCCTTTTGCGATACCATAGCAAAACGATATAATGAAAATCAACGAAAAAAAGGGGAAAATAATGAAAATTATCGCGGGTAATTGGAAAATGAACGGGTCGCGTTCGGGGGTGCGTGAAATGCAGACCGCGTTGGCGAACATTGACACCGAAAATACCGTGATTTTGTGTGTGCCGTTTATATTTTTGAACGGTGAATCTGGGCCCGCATTTATTGGTGCCCAGGATGTGTCCCCCCACGACCATGGCGCATTTACGGGCGAAATTTCGGCGTCTATGTTGCGGGATGCGGGGGTGAAATATGTCATCGTCGGGCACAGTGAACGCCGTATGTATCACGGCGAAACAAATGAAATTGTCCGGCACAAGGCGGAAATGGCCCTGGCGCATGGAATAACACCGATTGTTTGTGTTGGTGAAACTTCTGATGAACGCGATGCGGGCAAAACACTGGAAATTATTGAATCCGGGGTTCGGGAATCGGTCCCGGAAACGGGTGGTGATGTCATTGTGGCGTACGAACCACGTTGGGCGATTGGGGCGGGAATTACACCCACGGCCGAAGATATTGCGGCGGCACACACACTTATTGCAGAAATTCTGATGAAAATGGGGCGGGGCGGCACACCGATTTTGTATGGCGCATCGGTTAACGGTTCGAATGCCGCGCAAATTATGTCGATTCCGCATGTAGATGGGGTGCTGGTTGGTGGGGCGTCCTTGAAACCGGACGATTTCATACCTATAATAATGGCAACGAAATAGTAATATGTTAATAACCGGGGGCGAATCCGCCGCCCCCAAACAGGACAGGTGTTGTTATGGACGAAACAAAAGAAGAAATAAAAATTGATGCCGTATCGGTTGACGACGCGGGCATAAATACGGAATCCACCGAAACACCGGTGGACGACCCCAAAAACCCAGAAATTGAAAAATTGACCGCAACAATTGCCGAATTAAACGACAAATATTTGCGGGCGGTGGCGGAATTGGAAAACACGCGCCGTCGTGCGGCGATTGACGCGGACGCATTGGCGCGCAATCGTGCGATGTCGGTGGTGCGGCAATTTTTGCCGGTGATTGATGCGGTGGCGGCGGCATTGGCGCATACGCCCGATGATGCGGGGTTGCAATCCATGGCGCGTGCGATTGACGCGGCGTGTGGGGCGATTGGTATGGTAAAAATCGAAACAGTGGGCAAGGTTTTAAACCCCCAATTTCATAACGCAATCCAGGTTGTAGAAACCGCGGACACAGAATCAAATATAATTGTTGATGAAATGCAGGCGGGGTATATGTTTGGTGATTCTGTTTTACGACCGGCAATGGTTATTGTCAGTAAATAAAAACGCCCAAACGGGCGTTTTTATTTTTTAGCAACCACCGGTGATATTGCCGATGATTTTAGAAATTGAAATATCTTTGTGCAGCAAGAAATCATATTCGCAATTACCCTGTTTATATGAACCAGTGCATGCAGCCAATGTCAAAACGGCGAACAATGCCAACATTACTTTTTTCATGATGTCTCCTTTCTGTTTAAAAAGTACAAAGACATTATACAGGAATAAAGTTCGTTGGCAAGGGATATTTTCACAATGTTCCGCGCGCCCAATAAATGCGCCACCCCGTGACCAAAATTGCGTCGAAACGTGCGTCGCCCCGCCAACCCGTTCTCGCGATAAAGTTTTCCGCCGCCCGGCGCAGGCGCACCCGTTGTGCACGCGTGATTGCATCCCATGCAATTTCGATGTTGTGGCGACGTTTTACCTCGACAAAAATCATTAAATTACGACGGCGCGCAATAATGTCTATCTCTGCGCGACCCGTATTGCGCCCGGTAATATATCGCGACCGCACAATGCGAAATCCGTGGGCGCGCAAATACATTTTCGCCAAAAATTCAGCAAAAAGTCCAGATTGATATGAATTCATATGAACATTATAGGACACTTTATTTCATAAATGACAGCGTTTTTTTTACCTGCCCCGTGGGGGCGGGACAGATTTACTTACGAACGAATGTGAGTTAGTAAATCTTGGGTGGGGTGACATATTGCGTATTCTGGTAATCCGTCTTCGCTTCGCCGAGACTTCGCCCCACCCAAACGTTGCTAAATGTCTGGCGACATTAAGCCAACAGTATCCCGCCCCAATGGGGCGGGTTAAAAATGTTCATTATGCAACAAGGTGTTTTTCAAACAATCAGAAAACTGGGCAGGATAAAACCAAAGGAGCAATGCATGTCCAGACAAATTCAAATTCGGCGCGGCACCGCGGCGGAACACGAAAACTTTACAGGTGCGATTGGTGAAATAACAATGGATACGACAAACAAAACAATCCGCGTGCATGACGGCGCAACCGCGGGCGGCACAGTATTGGCAAAACAAAGCGAAATACCGACCGGTTTTTTATCGGTCCCCAATTATGAAAATGGAAGTTCGTATACATTGGGGAATGTATTTACATCAGACGGGTGGTTAAAATATGTGTAAAAATGGGCGTTGCGGGTGCCACACATGATTGCACACTGCAGATAAAAAACCAAAATGGCACGATTTTAACATCTTTTAACTACTGCGCTCAATATTTGCAAGTAATTGACATAATGATACCGGTAAAAAGTGGATTAAAATGCGAATGCGTGGGTAGTTATAACGAACTGGTTCTTACTTTTTTCATTGCTAGTTATAAAAATAACTGTCGTCATTGACGACAGTTATTGGTTTACATGAATTGCAATATATTTTTTAAATCTGATACAAACTTGTCATGATCATTTTCAATAACAGATCTGTAATATGCAAAATCATCAATTTTTGTGTCATAGTTTTTCATACAATCGCGAATTTGATTGATAATAGCATGAATGTTGTTTTCTGTGACATCAAACTTGTATTCTGGTTTTATTGGTACATCACCATAAAATACCGCAGAACCACGGTTCCCAACAATAATAATATTGCCCTGGATGGCGGCTTCGCGGGGGAAACGATCTTTGCCTGGATGATTACCAAAATCTATATATACTTTACTTTCTGCACAAAGCTCTCGAACCTGTTCTGGGGTCATGTTTTCTAATGGACGAAAAGTCAAATCTGGTGCCGATTCAATTAACTTTTTTGTAAAATCAAACCCTTTCTTTGGGTTGTATATAACGATGTCTTTTCGTTTATTGGATTTTAAATAGGCTTTTGTGGCAAAAAAATCATCCCTTAGATAATCCGCAAGGAATGCTTTGTTGCGAACGTGTTTGCGTGCTAAAAAGTCCATGGCGTATTCAGATTGTGCTAAATGTAAAATATTTTGATCGGATAAACTGATTATGTGTGGATTCTTTTTGTGTGTAATAAATGCCCAAATACGTTTTTTAAGATTTATCTTTGGTAAATGTTCAAAATAATTATCAACACTTAGCCACCAAAATACCCGTTGGGCAAATTTTACAGAGTTTAAAATATTTGCGAATAATTCTGGCACAATGACAACATTGTGTGGCGCATCTTGTATATCAAATACATACGGCACATTAAATATTTTGAACCGTTCGCCAACAACATCTTTTTGATTTTTGACATCTGTATAATACATAACTGCGTTTACATTTAATTTGCGCATTTCATAGGCCAAGACGTGTAATGCCTCGGTCCCGCCCGTTTGAAACGAAGCGGGACATGCGATATAAACGATTGTATTATCATAAATCTGTATCATCTTATTTTCTCTTGGCTTTTAAGACAGGTATAACCCCAAACAATTTATAACTTGTGTTGCTCTCGGTTTGTTTTATTGTCATTAATGGAATAAAATTAAACAAATAAATCTTATGCTTGGACGTGGGTTTGGAATCTGTTTGCATTTGTTTTTCTATCCAGCGTAATCTTGCTTCGTTTTCGTAATTAATGTCCGAACAAATAGAAATAGGATAATTTAAGTTCAAAAACTTTTGATAGTAAGCCTTGATTTGTGGCATCATATCTTTGTTTTCTTCTCTATGAGAATTATACAGCAAGTGTACCATCAATGCTTTTGGACAAACAACGATGTTTGGTTTATGTTCTTTACACCACATGTGCATTCTGTGTTCGTCTTCATGTGGGGATGCGTTTTCTACAACATTCCAGAATCCTTTTTTAAACAGAATACAGTTAATAGACATTCGTTGTTCGGGATCAAAGCAGAAATCCGCTTGGTTGCTGCATTTGTTAACATATTCTGGCACATTTAATGTGGTGTGCATGTGCAACCATCTTGCAATATACGGGTAACGCATAATTGTGCCGGCACCCCCACGGATACCGGTTATAAATTGTATGGAACATAAATTAAAATGCGTATGGTTTTGCGTTGAAATGTTCGCGCGCACCCGTCACATTTGCCGCCGCATCGTTCGCATGGCGACCATTGTCAACCAATTCCAATGCGCCAAAATATGCCGTCATCATCGGATCATAGGCGTTGTTGGATGTTAACCACCGATCCGTGCCGGAATTCGGGGTGCCGTATTTATCAACCACACCCGACCAAAATGTTAAAATCTTTTTTTGACGTTGGTCCGCGAATTTGGCCGCCGTGCCTTCGGTTTCATTGGCGTCATTGTTATATTCCACACGCCAAACACGGTTGTCGGTCGCGTTGCTGGTAAAAAATACGTCAATTGTTTCGCCCGTCAATTCCCGCACCAGATGATATTCCGATACATACATTAAACCACGGTTTTGTGCCAGGCTGCGAATACACTGTTCCAATTGGGCGGGAACAAAAATGTTTTGCTGTCTGCATTCGTAATCCAAATTATACCGCCAATCGGTCGGAATTGTATATACAACCGCATCAATCGCACGTGGTGCATAAATTCCGCCATCCGCAAACAATGTGCGTACATCGTCAAATGACATTCCCAACATAATTCCGGCAATGTCGAACGATTCCACCGCGCGTGGCCATGCACCCGCGTTTATCGAATATGAATCGGTCGTAATGTCGGGATCCACACTGTCGGCGATGGCAAAATTGTCAAAATCAAACGGGTCGTCATATTCGGCACCATTCGCCACGGGCGCAAATGCCGCAAACACAAACAATAAAAATATCAACCGTTTAATCATTTGCAATTCGTTCCAAATCAGTCACCAAAAACCGGAATATAACCGCGGGGTCACATTCGGTTTCAAACCTATTATAACCGCATTTTAAATATTTTCCAATATCTAATGCGGCGCCCCCCAATGTGTCGCGCAGCCCCGGTTCAAATAAAACATTCATTTGTAATATGCCACGCGTTATTTGGGGCATCGCCGACATATCATTTGGAACGGTCCATGTTTTTAACACATATGGCACAATCCAATAATCCCCGTCCATATATATTTCACCGTTAATATCAACGGTACGCATCATATTGTTTTCGGCCATCGATTTTATACCCGCGGCTTCGCCCCGAATCCACGCGTCAAAAACCGCCGGTGTGGACATACGGGCCAATGTCGAACGTGACGTACAACGATTTTCAATGTTGTTCGGGTCCGGAACCGCATAGAAATATTCCGTCACATATTTTTTTATCAGCATTTCACGCATTGTTGTTTCGTTCATATCCGACAATCGTACCGGATTGCCCGGGCGCATAACCGACAATTCGTTTGTCTGGAAAAAATAGGTTTCAATGTTTTCCATGGCACCGGTGTCATAAATCGCAGATGCCAAAAACAGCATCGCCATCGTCAGAATCAGCAACAAAATTCCCGCAAAAAATGTGATGATTCTTCTCATTGGCTGATCCGGTATGTGTTAAAGTTGTTGATGTAATACCCCCGCGTCATGGGATAGTATTTCATATTGCGCGCCACCGTGGCATATCCAACAATGTCCATGGCCGCCACCCCACCATCGGTCAAAATTGTTAACTGGATGCGCCACGTGCCCCCGTCGGACGAAACGGCACCAATCGGATCGATGCGTATGGATTCGGTCACGGGAAACCATGTCGCGCCCGCAGATTCCATCGCGATATAATTCGGCAAAACACTTTCTGAAAAACGATAAAACAAATCGTCGCCCGACATACAGTATATCGCACAATGACGCGTGTCGCCCGTGTCACCCGTACATTGTTCGCGTGCACATTTTGTTTCCCAAACGGCAACATTTCGATTGTGATTGCGCGAAATACCAAACCAATTTCGTGTGAATCGCCAAACCAACGATTGTTGGAATAACTGGGCATCGGTCATTTCCAGTGTCGGTGTTTCCGTGCCCGCCATAACAATTCGCCATTGGTCGTTAATTCCGTCCGTCGCCAGTATATATGGTTCGACACGTGCGGAACGAATTGTCCATATTAACATCGCGCAAAGAAAGATTATTACAAGAAAAGCAGACATAATTCCAATACCCATCGCACGGGAAACAGCAATGCTTTTCCCCGCCGGAAATGTCGGTGTATTAAAATCGTCTGGATAATTCAATGTCGTCCCCCCAACAACAATGTTTTAAAACTAGGCCTGGTAAACCATAATGCACGCGCAAGGGCTTAATTTCAGTTCATTATTGTCGTATCCAACGCCAACCGGTTCACGGTCGTAAACCTGGCCACAGCCGGCCAAAGCCAACGCAACAAATACGCCCAGAATCACTTTTTTCATAATCATTTCCCCCTTAGATTATTTTGATTATAAAAAAATTACGCGCGCCGTGTCAAATGATTATATGGCATAAAAAATTCCAGGGCGGCCAAATCGTCCGTCCTGGAATTTGGTTTTAATAAAACAATGTTTTTATTTGTCCGATGGGTTTGCAAATGAATAATTCATTTTCAAATGATCGGCATTGTATGTCCCGTTCATAATGGCCAATGTGTCTTCCAAAATAACCAATTCTTCGTTGGTGGCAATCATAAACAGTTTTATACGGCTGTCGGTGGTGCTGATTTCTGCTTCGGCGACCCCTTTGCGACCAACCGCGGCGTCGTTTTTCGTGGTATCCAATTTGATTCCCATTGGTTCCAGGTTTTCCAAACAACGTTGACGGATATATGGATCGTTTTCACCACCGCCGGCGGTAAACACAATTGCGTCAACATTACCGTCCAATGTTGCCATATATGCGCCAATCGTTTGGCGAACACTTAAAATCTGTTTTTCCAACGCCATACGGCATTTTTCGTCAGTTGACATATTGCCTTCGACATCGCGCAGGTCGGAAAATTTGCACATGCCCAACAGTCCCGATTCCTTGTTCAGGTGGGTTGTTGCCTGGGCCGAGGTCAGCCCCAATTTATCCATCGCATATAACACGGCGGACGTATCCAAATTGCCCGGGCGAGTTCCCATAACCAAACCGGTAATCGGTGTGAACCCCATGGATGTATCAAAACATTTACCGTTTTTAATTGCCGCGACCGATGCGCCCGAACCCAAATGCACGGTAATCAAATTGCATTCGGATGCCGGTTTGTTCAGCATAACCGCCGCGCGTTTGGAAACATACAGGTGTGATGTGCCATGATAACCGTATTTGCGGACTTTCAGTTGTGTATACCATGCTTCTGGCACAGCATAACGGAAAACGTGTTCCGGCATTGTTTGATGGAACGCGGTATCAAAAACCGCCACCTGTTTGGCGTTTGGCATCATTTGCAATGCGGTGTTTATGCCCGCCAACGCCGGTGGATTGTGCAACGGTGCGATTTCTGCATATTCACTTATTTTGCGGACAACATCATCGGTAATTTCGCACGAAGACGTCAATTCCGCCCCACCCAGAAGAACGCGGTGCCCAACACCCCGAATTTCGTTGGTGTCGATGGACGCTTCGCGTAATAATTTCATAACTTCGCTTAATGCTTCGCCATGGTCGCGCATCGGAACGGTGCGTTCGACTTTGTGTCCGTCAGGATATTTTTGAGAAATTACCGAATCCGGCAATTTGATTTTTTCGGCCAAACCACTTAATACCACGTCCCGTGTGTCGGCGTCAAACAATTTGTATTTAAGCGATGAAGAACCGCAATTTAACGACAAAACATACATTTGCTTTCCTTTTTTATATTTATTTACGACGCGGTCCAGGTTAGCACCAGTTGTTTTCATTTTCAACAATAAATGCGGATTTTTAACCGCCATTCATCATTGGCGACATTTGTTTTTACCCCTGTTGATTTGTGAACCACCCAAAACGTCCCGCCACCAATGAAAAGTCGCATATGTAATCCATTGTCGTCGATATATGTGTAATACATTGGGCGTGTATATTCGCCAATGCCGAATGCGGTTACTTCGTCGCCGGCGGCATATCCTGCGGCATCGGTTTGGCATACCAAAATCGGTCGAATAATAACCGGGTCTGTTGTTATGTTGTCAAAAACATATTCTGCGTATGCGGTGCCATGTATGGTGACGGGAGTACTGGTATATTCATTGAAAGGGGCGGGGGCAACGCGCGTAACAATTTCCGCCCATTTTGTATCCGATACGGAATCGATATCAAAAGGTGTTGTGGTATCTGGTATTTCATCGGCGCGCGCCAACGCGACCCCACCCAGTGTTGCACCATCGTGGACACGAATTGTTTTTGCAGTTGTATCATAGGTTATTTCACCGACCAATCCGGTAAAATTATCGTTTTGTGCGCCTGTGCCGCGCCGAATTTGTAAAACTCGTGACATATGTTATCCTTTGGTTTAACAAGGTTTGATTAAATGTTTGGAAATAAAAAATGGCGCCGAACAATCGGTGCCAAAGTGGTTGCATTATACCATAAAATCAGGTAAAAATCAAGCGGCATATGAATAACCGGATAAATAATCGTTGATGATTGTGCACCGTTGGGAATTAAATGCCCCCTGGGCCGATTTTTTACTGCGTGGCAACCAATTATACATTTGCCCCATGTGTGAATCGCGTCCGGTTTCCAACATGTCCCAATATGCCATCAGTTCCCTGTATTTGTCCTGGTGTTTTTGGTCCCATTGGGCCAGTTCGTTATTCAGTTTTGTTTTGTGTTGATTTAATTCCTGGATTCGTTCGGATGCGTCGTGCCATTGTTGCAGTTCTTGGGCCTGGGAATCGGCGTTGCGTTTGTCGGTTTCGTATTGGGTAACCATATTTTGTTGCGTGGCCCAGTTTGGTGACGTTGTTATGGCGTTCAATTCGTTTGTATAATTGTTCAAATTGGCCGTCGCATCATTTAATTGTTGCGTTATTTCCTGGATTTGTGTCCAAATTTCAACCTGGCGCGCATTTCTTGCCGCCGGTGGCATACCATTATATGTGGCGGGATTACGAAGGGCCTGTTCCAAACTATTTTTTTCGGTTTGTAATGTTGTTATATCATTATGCAATTGCGGTAATGTGTGATTGTTAAGTTCGTCGAACCGTTGCACATTTGTATTTGCCGTTTGGAAAGCAGGGTCGTTGGCGGTGTTAGCCAATTGTTGTTGGATTCGATCATTCCCAGATTTTAATGTCCCGTAATTCGCATCGGTAATCGGATTGGTGCGGGTTTGATTTATATTTACCTGGATATTGCGTTGGTTTGTGATTTCAGTATTTGCATTGGTGATTTCGGTATTCACATACCGTTCATAATTTGCGCGGTCCGTGGTATTTTGTGTTGCCCATGCATTTTGTGCGCTGGCAATGCGGCCACGTTGACCATTAAATTTGCTGCCCGACAAACGAATTTCGTTACCAATAATTGTGATGCCGTACCCGATGCCCATAAATGCGGCCTTGATACTTTTGTCCAAAGCGTTGCTGACAAATTGAACACCCTGGTTTTTGTTCCACGACAATTTGCCGTCTGAAAACAGTGTTATATCCGATTTGGCCATTGCATCCATTGTTTTGCTGGTGGTGGCGCCATATTTTATGACGGATAACACTTCCATTGTGGTTTTGGCTTCGTCTATTTTGCCTTCGCGAACCGCCTTCATAATAATTTCGCCAACAATGGCACGCATTTGACGACCGTTTTGTAACGCGCCGGCGAATGCCCGTTTCATTGTGCCCGCCATTTCGTTCAGTGTCTTTTCAAACCATTCGAAATGTTTGGTTGCCGTTGGCGATTTATATAATAAACTTTTTTTGATATCCGCGGATTTATCCAAAACCCCCTTGATACCATCGGTTGGTTTAATCTTGGCACTGTTGATGGCGCCGACGATGTTTTCGGCGTTTTTGGAAAAGTACAGGCGATCGCCGTGGAATTTAAGATATTTATCCAATAAATTATCGTATGTGTCATCCGCCCATTTTGATATCTGTTGCCATGGGGTTAATTCGTCGTAGCGTTTCGGCGGGACATAATCATCGCTGTTTTTATCATCGTATTTTAATTTTTCGCGTGCGGCGGTTATGCGTCCCGATATTTTGCCGTCGTCATAGTTTCTGAATACATTAAAAATCTTGTCCTTTTTATACAGGACATTAAGCATCGTTTGGTGGTTGCGTTTAAAATTGTCCAACTTTGTCGGGTCAATGGTGGTGTCGGCAAATGCGTTGTTCGCAATATCCGACAGGTCTATTCCACTAAACCATCCCGCAACCGTGGGATCTTCGGTGCATTTCCACGACAAAAAACCGATAATTTGTATCAGTTGCGCCTGAAACTTGGGGTCTGAATTATATTTTTTGGACCGCAATCCAGATTTTAAATCAGAAAACGATGGTTCGTTGTATCCGCCCTGGCGCAGGACGTATTCTAATTGCGAATTGGCACCCAACACATTGTTTATGGCGTCCAGTTGTGTGTCGTATCCGGGGGCAACCTGGGCGTTGGAAAAAAGATGTGTCGCGGACGCACCAAAATATTCGTTGATAAAACCACGGGCATCATCATTTATTTCTTCGTCGCCACGCGCCAATGACGCAGCCATGCCACGTAATGCCTTTTGATATGCCTTGAAAAGCTTTGCCCATTCGTCGTCGGTTAAATGATAATTCCCGTTGGGGTCCATTGGGTCGGGCAAATCGTTCTGGACGTATCGGCCGGTCCCGTCGTCGTGCATAAGTTTTTTCTTCCAATCCTTCATGTTGCCACGAAAATCGTCAGATTTTACATATACATCATATTGGGCGCGAATTTCAGCCGGCATCGCGTTGAAACGCAGCTGCATATAATATTGCAATAAAAAATCTTTCATACCGACGTCTGCCATGTGAACCCCCGTAATATATTACTATATTATAATGCTTTTTATGCCATTTTTCAACTTTTTACGATATAAAAATATGGGGGTTTTGTTCCTGTATCTTTGTTGGGGTGGCGGATATAATATGGTGGTATGAAAATAAAATACCGTAATTTATTGCTTAAAACCGTTCCGTATGTGTTGTCGATTGCCGGGGGAATCACAATATACATTATATGTGCGGACAATGTTCATAACCCAAACATGGCGGATTTGATAAATAATATATCTGCGTCGCTGTTGGCGATACCAGTGGTGTTTTTGCTGTATGATTATTCTAATTCGCGAATTTCGCGCCAAATGTCCCGGGATATGCAGAAAACTATGTCGGACAAAGTGAATATTATAATGTTTAATATAATTATGTTGTTGCGACAAATGATGTCTGTGCGTGGGAAATTAACATTAAATGGGATGAATAAAATGCTGGGGTGGGATGTGGCAAAAATACGAGTGCGATTGGCCATGCGGCCCGTGCACATTACCCAGATGCACGAATACCATAAAATGCTGGATGATTTTGTATATCGGGCATCCAACGCCCAGGTTTTTTCCGCAGAACAGTTGCATTTGTTGTCGGATATCGCACACGAAATGATGCGGATGACCAACACATACAAATTTCGTCGTGATACCAATATTGCGGCCAAGCATCTGGCAATAATAATGGAGAAAATAATGGATTGGATGGATTCGGATCGTTTTTCAGAAATGTATATGACCAAAAATATGGAAATGTGGCAATCGGCCGGTGAAGTGGGGGCAAAGTGATTTTTTGCGATTTTTTCTTGCATTTTGATTTTATTTGTGTCAAAATTTGCGCCGAACCACCGAAATAGAATACATTTGTATCGATTTTCGGGGTCCGGTTTTGGGACCATAGCTCAGTTGGCTAGAGCAACTGACTTTTAATCAGTGGGTCCAGGGTTCAAGTCCCTGTGGTCCCACCACGAAAACTGTACGCCCGTGCGAATTTTTGTGCGGGCGTACAATTCAAAATAGCACACCGAACTGTATAATATGGTGTGTGGCGGGCGATTTAATACCGTCGTATACGGTATTTTTTTTGCCCGTTTTTTATGAAACAGATTATAACGATTTTTTATACTGAATATTTAAACAAAAGACAAGGTGGGAAAAATAATGAAAACTTTTCAGAAAATTGCGTTGATGGCGGGATTGGGCGCGGTGGCGTATGTGTCGTTGGGGCCGAATAAAATAGGTGAGCAAAATGCGTCGGATACAAAAACAACAAAATGGGAAATTCGTATCAAACAAAACGCCGATCGTGAAGAAGAAAGAAAACGTGTCGCAGAAGAAGAAAGATTGTTTTTATTTGCTAAACGTGATTCGTTGTTGGACACAATGGGATACAAATTCGTAAGAAATGGTTCCTTTGACAGGAAAGAAGCCGACAGGTTGTCGGGTATGACACAAATGGACCTTATGTGTGAAATGGTTGATACACTGGTTGCCCATAAAACACAGCAATATGCGACCATGATTACGAATTTACTTAATGAGTACGGATTGAATTTTTCCCAAGATGAACATCAAAACGCGTCACCAAATGCGATTTTGGCCGGCCTTTGTGCACGGCAATATGGCGAAAATTGCGGCAAAGATATCGCAGATATCAAATTGCCACGCGAAATGTTCGATGCCGGGTTTGATTGGGGCAAATATAACAATGCCATGCAAAGTAAAATCAAGGATGCTGTTTTGGGGGTGTTAATACGCATGGACCAAGATATCGATAAATCAATACCGGATGTCATAAGAAAATTTGCCAAATATTATCCTGCGTTGGATTTAAGCCGGGTCTCGGCTAAGTATGCCCAATATTGTCTGAAGCTGAAACCATATTCGTGGGAAAAATATTCGGGAACCAGCGAAATGCATTTAAATGCACGTGCGTTAAATGGTGATTTGGTTGTCGGGCGTCGTGTTCGTGTTTATGATTCCCGGTTAACAATGGACTTCTTTGGTAAAAATGCCACGTATAAATTGGTCAAAATTGCCAATAATAAATGGCAGGTTGTTCGTAAAGATAAAAACGGTAATGTCGCAAAAACCGATGTGTTTGCGCATACAACGGATTACGAAATGTATGCCACGGCACATAAAGGTGCGCCAACCAATTCCAGTTTTGTGGTGGAACCCGGGATTCACAAGGGGGTGGCAATTTGGGCAAACGATGTTCTTTTTGTGCAATCGCGCCAGGTTTTGGATGATGCGTATCCGGACCCAAATGGTATAATTGCGTCCCGGATTGATTCACTGCGCTTGGAAGCATTCGCCAAAGATGCGGAATATAACAAAATGAACGCCATATACAATCGTGCAGATTCATTGGCGCAAATCGCATTGTACCGGTATAGACAAAATCGCAAGTAAACAAATGGCCGTGTTTGCGGCCATTTGTTTTTGATTTTTGAATCGTTATGAATTATGATTTGTCTATGTCACAATACATTGATGCACATTGCCATATCTTGACCAATTCCGAAATGCGGACCGCGCACGCGCGTGGGGTGTGGCGGTTTATTGTAAATGCGACCCGTCCGGCGGATTGGGGCGCGGTTGTGGAATTGGCGCGACGTGATGATGTTGTGGGTGCAATTGGTGTGCATCCGTGGTATGTGTCCAAAATATCGGATGGCTGGGATGTCGATTTGATAAATTTATTGGTCGCAAATCCCGATTTAATGGTGGGCGAAATCGGGTTGGATAAAAACAGGCCCGATATGGAATTACAGGTGTCTGTATTTTGTCGTCAAATGCAAATCGCACACGATTTGCACCGTGTGGCGCACGTTCATTGTGTTGGGGCGTGGGGGAAAATGTTGGATGTTTTGCGGGGCATTGAATTGCCCCCGGCGATTGTATTTCACGCATTTTCGGGTGCGGTCGAATTTGTGCCTGAATTGGTCGAAATGGGGGCGTATTTTTCATTTGGTGTCGGCATTTCTAACAATGCGCGGGTACGGTTGCACGGTGCGGTGCGCACGGTACCGGTGGCGCGAATACTGGTCGAAAGTGATGCGCCCGATATGGTAATGCCGGATACAATACCGGATACAGTTGCAAAGATTGCCGAATTTCGCGGGTGTAATGCGGGATATTTGGCGAACATTATTTACAATAACACAATGGGGTTAATAAATGGATGAACGGTTTATGCGGATTCGTGCGCTGTTGGGGGATGCGGCGATGGAAAAATTGCACAGAGCAACGGTTATGATTGTGGGGTGTGGTGCGGTCGGTTCATTCGCGACAGAGGCATTGGCCCGCAGTGGCATTGGTAATCTTGTCTTGGTTGATTTTGACACAGTTGAAAAATCAAATATAAATCGGCAGTTGTTCGCACTGGATTCAACGATTGGTATGCCCAAAGTGGATGTTGCGCGCAATCGGATTCACGATATAAACCCCGATGCAAATGTGGTTCCGATAAGGGTGTTCTTTGACGAAAATACCGACATTAATATCCGACCCGATTTTGTGGTTGATGCAATCGATACGGTTGATTCAAAAATCGCGCTTTACAAATGGTGTGTGGCGCGCAATATCCCGTTTGTGGCCAGTATGGGCGCGGCACTGAAAAGTGATACATCACAAATAATGTCGGGTCGCATTTATAAAACAGCGGTTTGTCCATTGGCGGCGCGTGTGCGCAAAATGGCGCGTGATGCGGGATTACCCGATTTTCCGGTTGTTTATTCGACCGAATCCCCAAAAAAATCGGCCGCCACAGCCGGCCGTGTGTTTGGTTCGATTGTCACAATAACCGGGGCGTTCGGATTACGTGTCGCAGATATGGTGATACATGAATTGGTTGTTTCATAAACGATAAAAATCTGATACAATCATATCCCATGATGGTGAATATATTTTTTTTGATTTTGGGTTTTGTTTTATTAACCCGTGGGGCCGATGTCTTTGTTGATGGTGCAGCGGCGATTTCGCGACGCCTGCATATTCCGGAAATAATAATTGGATTAACGGTTGTTGCCATGGGAACCAGTGCGCCCGAAGCCGCCATCAGCATCCAGGGCGCATTGCGTGACGCGTCGGGAATATCCATCGGCAACATAATCGGCAGTAATATTGCCAACATTTTACTTATATTGGGTGTGGCGGCATGTATATCGACATTGCGGGTTGGTCGCAATACATTGCGGTATGAAATGCCGTTTATGGTGTTCATAACGTGTGTATTGGGAATTGTTGGCGCAAATTTTGGCGAAATTAACCGTGTCGGCGCGGCGATATTGTTCGGATTGTTTATTGTATTTTTGGGGTATTTGTTCGCAACGACCACACCAGATGCGTCGGACGGCCAAATCGAAAAAATATCTGGGGTTCATATTGTTGTAATGATTGTGGCGGGGCTGGCCGCACTTGTTATTGGCAGTAATATGATAATAGAATCCGCAACGGAAATCGCGTTGTGTCTCGGCGTTTCGGAACGCACGGTCGGATTAAGTATTGTGGCATTTGGCACAAGTTTGCCAGAATTATCAACATGTGTTTCCGCGGCTATAAAGAAAAAATCAGATTTGGTAATCGGAAATATTATAGGTTCCAACATATTTAATATTTTGTTTGTGTTGGGAATTGCGGGTATGGTTGAAACGATACCATTTGATTCCCGGTTTGTTGGCGACACAATGTTCGCGATTTTGATGGCCATAATGTTGTGGGTGGCATCTATGGGCAAAAAACACGAATTGGGTCGATTTACGGGTGTTTTGTTTGTTGTATTGTATGTGATTTACATCGTATATATTATTGTGATGTAAATGTGGCAATTTGTTCGCGGTTTTTATATGGCGATTCCCAACAAGAACCTTTTCCTAAATGCCGTATTATGTTTGCGTGTGATATAAAAAGCGGTTATAATGTTTGGGTCCATTATGGACAAATACAAACCTTGAAAGGAGAAAAACAGATGAGAGGATTTAATCATTACGTTCTTGTTCCATTGATGTTCATCGGGGCGCTTAACTGGGGGCTGGTTGGAATCTTTGGATTTGATTTAGTGGCATTTTTGTTCGGGCCGGCAACATTACTGACGAACATTGTATACGCCATTATCGGAATCGCCGCAATTTCGTGGTTGATTATTGGTTCAATCGATCGTCCAACAAATGCACGATAAAAACTAAATGCAAAATGTTTTCATGTCAATCGCCCCATATTGATATGAGGGCGTTTTTTATTCCACAAAATGCGCATCCAAAAACATGGATTGCGATAACGCATTAAAGAAATTTTGATATGCGGTCGGATTTGTTATTTCCCGCAGGTTTGATTGCGCGTTTGCACGAACAATCGTTTGCTTGTCACCGGTTGTTCGCACAGAAACGGTCATTTTGGAACCATTTGCAAATGATGTGCCACTGACCGTGCCCAATTTTTCATCCGCCCGTTCAATGATAAAATCTAAATCCTGCATTGTTGCGATTATCGAACGCATAACCGCCGATTTGTCGCCTGTTTCGAACATACGCGATTGATAGTTGCGGGTGGCAACCTGGGAGCTGGATGTGTTTAATGCCTGGTAATCGGTCATGCAACCCGTTAAACAAATTGCTAAACACGATGCGATTAAAATACGTTTCATTTTACAGCCCCATTTTACAAATCGTTTGCATTTAAGAACAACGATTGACTTAATTTATCAAAAAATTCTGAATACATACTTTGCGAATCCATTTGTTCGACACGACTGTCGCCGGTGTTGTCCCAAACAACGCGTCCAAATTTTACGCGGACATTATATCCAGAATTCGTTTTGCTTTTTGTGGAAACGGTGGTCGCATATATACGTTGCCGAACGTCATAAACAGGTTGTGTGTTTTTGCCCGCCGATGCGGCCAAAAAGATAACAGCCATCTTTTGCGCGGTACTGCCGGCCTCGCGATCTTTGATGCCCGTGACCAACCCCAATTCGGTTTCACTTTCGTCAATGGTGTATCCCAAATCCTGTAAAACGGCGGCGGTGGCGGATAATATTTCGTCCTCGGTTTTCGCTTCGAACCGACGGGTTTCCATTTGGCGCATGGCCTGGTAATTGTCCGGCAATTGGTAATAACCGTCCATCGACACGCATGCCGACAATCCCGATATGGCGCCAAAAATCACGGTTTTTTTAAGCATTATGTTTCGTAATTAAAATGTTGATGTGCGGTATGCAAAATCACGAACGCGATTATCTTCGTCAAACTTTACAATGATGGTCAGTGTGCGTTGTGTACTGGTGTATTTATGATTGTCTGTACCGGCCCCCATAACCAGCAACCACACACCTGCACCCGAATTTGATGACTGGACAGTTGTGGAAACACGGTCATAAACCCATGTCTCACGGCGTTTCGCATCCGTTGTGACCATGTTTGGGGAACCCAAAACTTCAATTACTTCGGCGGATGTCATACCGATTTTTATTTCGCGTTGTGCCATCGCAATGGTCATATTGTCCGCCACAACCGGATCGGTGTTGCGTACGCATGCGGTCATTGTTGACATTGTTATGGTCAGCGCAATTAACATGGGTAATTTCGCAAATATTTTCATTTTTTGTCCTTTCGTTGTGTGGGTATTATATTACGCACGAATATAAAAATCAAAGGATTATTTACGGGGGCAAAAATGACAAAACGTCAAACGAACGTGGTGTCGGTGCTAGATAAAAATACCCCCACCAATCGGTGGGGTTTGGTATTATAATGTTTTTGTTTGGCGCATCGGTATAACCCAACAAACAAATATTATGGCGGCACATATTGCGATTGCATATGGCATATGCGTGTATGCAAAACCGCCCAAGGCAACTGTTAAGCCCGACGCTATTATCGGGGTTAAAAATTGTGATAGATATAATGCAGCCGATAATAGTGGCATTACGGTCATCATCGCATTTTTACCGGCGACAGCCGAAGCGCTGGATATTATAAATGGTATTCCCAATCCGTTTGCAAATCCGATAAGTGCAGAACCAATAATAACTGTTGTCCATCCTGGCGAAGCCATCAATAAACAGTATCCGCACAGAAACATCATTGGCGCTATAAATCTTACAGTATGCGCCATACGTGATTTAACCCGCACATAACAAAGCCCACCAATAAACGCAATTAAATCCATAGATGCCATTATTATCGGAATATATTTTGCATCGATAACATCATCAGAAGCGGTAATAATTGCAAAATTACATGGATATATAAAGAACACAAACATTAACAAAAACATTGCGACTATAAATTTATAGTATTTTTTTATCTGGGCAAAGATTGACTTGTGTTCGCTGTTGATTGCAGGTTCGTTTGAAATCATTCTTTCATTTGGCATAAATATTGCACACAAAATAATACTGATAAGCCCCATCAGGTATACCAGAAAACTGGCGCGCCAACTGATTGTGCTTAACATTCCCGACAGTAATGTAGCGACAACGCCACCCATCTGGTTCATTGCCGAAGATAAACCCAATAATTTATCGTGCTTATCACGGGTGTAATAGTATGTCAGCAACCCCGTGGACATAGGCATAATAATTCCAACACCAATACCGACCAATGCCCGAGCAAACAAAACCATATAAATATTGCTGAAAGCACCAGCCGCACATCCACCAATTGTATACAATAACAACCCAATCATAACCAGGGTTCGTGTTTTGAATATCGTGCATAATTTTGGAAACACCAGATTTGTTAAAACGATGAACAGTGCCGGGATACTGATAATCAGTTGAACCAATAATTTTGGAACATCGGCAAAATATTCAGATATAACATTTAATGCCGGTGCAATCGCCGCGCCCGCCATAACCGTCAATAACGATAGCGACAAAATCGAAAGTGTGAATAAATGTTTTCTGTCTTTATGGTTCATTTTATATCCTTTTTTTGCAAAAAAAATACGCAAGCCAAATTCAGTTTGGACTTACGCTAATGCGGCTACACAACCATAGGATATTATACAGATTAAAAAAAATAATTCAATTTTTTTGTTGGCGTATAAAAAACGAGCAACCCCCACAAACAAAAACTAGCTAGAAAATTTTGGATATTTTGGTAAAGAAATAAAATTGTCATTGTGAAGTTATACCATAATCGTATAACAAATGTATAACTGCGAATATGTAATACGTGTTTAACATTTTGTTTATTTGTTGGGGGTATTATAGGGTAGTGCGGTGGAAAAGCGTATATAAAACATTGCCGTAGTTGTGGCGGTTTTCTGCGGAAAGTTTCAGATTTGTAATGATGTGGGGAGGTGCCACTCTGGCCGTTAACGGGCCGGTCCAAAAAATCGTAAAAATTTTATACACGCCTTCGCAATGCCACAGAATCTGCGGGCTTTGGCAGGTGTAGTTGTGTATTCGCTGTGTAGCAGAATTTCATTGTGTAGCTTTTGTGTAGAAAAAATTGCGCTATCGTGTAGCCACATGTGCCAAAATATACAAAAACAAGCCATCTAAAAATCTACTATGCGGAATTTTTGTTTTTACAAATGTACGATTTCAACATCTGGAATTTGGCTTGCGATGTATTCAGCCGCTAATCGTCTGTGACACATATCTGCTGTCTTTTCTGTGCAAAGCAAACATATCCTATCAAGTTTAGATATGTCACAATTCTGTAAAGGATTGCGTTTTTGCAATAATTCCCGATATGATCTTTCGTATTCAGACCAAGTAATTTTTTTATCTTTATATTCAGCCAAAATATCCGATGTTGGTGCAAATTCTGGATGATATTCATAACGATTGCCCAGCACCGCCGCCAGATTATCACCATTATAATACGGGACATAAGTACTTGTCCGCCAAAGCCGAATATCCCATACGCAACTTATACGCGCTGCGTCCAATACTTCCAGGAAAACTTCTGGCTTTTTACCACTAAAACCAATCGTAAATATCTTTGTCATAAAATCAGTATTTAATTTTATCCAGTATCAAATAAAAATCAGGAATATTTTTGGGTTTCATACCATTTAATAAATCAACGGAAGCAACAGATCCGAATGGCGCATAAAAATTGTCATTAAATTCATAATATTCACGAATTGCCCCATTGATTTTATTTTCTAATTCGGGCATCTGCATATGAATCATCATAGTCCAAACTTTTTCCTGAATTTCATCATATTTATAATTACTAAATCTGTAATTATCCCAAAAATAAGACAAAATTTGTTTTGCTTGTTTTTCATTTAAATCTTTTATTGATTTTGGAAAATTATAGCGAGGATGCGTAGCCCGATACATATCAAGTTTTTCTTGATTTACACTATAGGCATTTATACGTCCAGTATAATGGTTGCTTTGCGTATTTTCATATTCAAGTATTTTGTTAAAAAATCACTGCGCCTATCGGCAATAACAACCATCGGGAGCAGCAATAATAATACCAATACTAACTTTTTCATACACTTATTATTGCAGGATATACATCAAAAAATCAATATCTATTTGTACGACTTGTCCAATCATCTCCATATTTATCCCATCCAGATAATCCACGCAAATATTCAATTCTGTTTTCTTTTAAATTGTCCATAAAATCGTCAATTTTATCGTCGGGTATATTGTTCAAGGCATTGATTGTATTATCACCAATTTTACCGTCAACTTTTAAGTTTGCACCCATTGAATCGTTTAATGTTTCTTGAACAATTTTTCCTACATTGTTAAAGTTGCTCATAACTCCCATATCAAATACAGCATTCGCAATCCGTTCGTTTTCTATTTCGCCAATATGGCGTTCGTCATAATAATCTTCACCATAGATTTGCTGTGCTTGTTCGCCAGTTAAATCTTTTACATTATCCGGAAAATGAAACTCTGGATGGTCCGCATTATATTTATCCAATGTTGGTTGTGTTATGCCAGAATTTGTTGGTTGGTCTATTATATTTGGGGTGTCAGCATAGCCGCCTTCTTCCGCCATAGTTTTATGAATAATGTCTTGTTTGCGATTATCTATAACAGGCTTGTCATTATCATCTAATTCAATTTCTTCTATCCAACACCGACAATTTGGGTGGTGTGGGTGTTCTGGTATATCTTCTCCATTCTCATAAATTGTTTCAGAGTATTCTAGGCATTCTTCACACGTTCTTTCGTCTATTTCTGCGTGCTAAATCCAGGCTTTTCTTATTGCTACGTTGCGTCCAGTTGCATCAATCGTGCTATTGCCATATTTATTTTCAAAATAATTATCAGTATGCAACGATTTTCTAAAGAAGCGTCTTTTACCGTTAACGTATGGTAATTCAATCATATAATAGAAGATATTTTTACGCAAGATTATTCGTGGTTTTGGTCCAAATGTACCACAGGGCGTATCACACTTTTCAAACAACATACTTTTTAGTCCGTTCGATGTTTAACCAGTGATACAAAAGTGTTGAAAATCCAATGTTTTTGAATTTTTGGGTTTTGGAAATTGCTGTTTCCCAGCAAAGCCCAAGCCATTTATTCAAAAAATACCATAGAATAAAGAAAACCCAACGATTTCGCTGGGTCTACAATATCATAAAATTTCTTGGCTCACAGGTTTAAATAATCTTCGAACGACATACAGACAAGATGTCCTAATGATGAAAAATATATTTAACCAAGAAAATCCAATAAAAATTGATACAAGTACTGAAAATCTAACAAATATTGACTAAAATATGCATCCACCCAACCGACATACGGATTAACAGCAAGCCCGCAGGTTGCCCTGATTTTCTTGGGTTGCAGCGTGTAAGACGCATGAATCAGCCACTTTTTCGCATATAGCTGTGTAGCCATTGTGTAGCTGTTTTTTTATGTGTAGCTCCTGTGTAGCAAAAAAATTGCACTATCGTGTAGCCACATGTGCCAAAAACATACAAAAGAGAGAATGCACAAACCAACTTTTACGGAATATTTTATAAATGCGTAATTTCAATGTCTGGTAATATTTCTGCAATATATTCTGCCGCTAATCGACGATGACACTGTATAGCGGTCTTTTCTGTGCACAGCAAACATATTCTATCAAGTTTAGATATATCGCAATTTTGTAACGGATTGCGTTTTTGCAACAATTCACGATACATTTTTTCATATTCAGCCCAGGTGATCTTTTTATCTTTGTATCCTGCCAAGATATCTGATGTTGGCGCAAACTCCGGGTGATATTCATAACGATTGCCCAGAACATACGCCAAATTATCACCGTTATAATATGGAACATAAGTACTGGTTCGCCATTGCCGAATATCCCACACGCAACTTATGCGTGCCGCGTTCAGCACATCCAGAAATGCTTCTGGGCTTTTACCACTGAAACCAATCGTGAATATCTTTGTCATATCAATACAAAAATAGCCCATTAAGCATTAAATAGCAATGATTTTCCTGAATCAAAAATTTACGCGCCAAACCAATTCTGCAATGTGCATATTGTGATTCAGCAACCATGTTATTCAACACAACAACATCTTTAGTTTTATCAAAAATGTCCCGTAAATATTTGCAACTGACTTTCATATCATATTTTTGTTTAGAAAAGTCGGTTATGCTGGCACGCAATTTGCCATCTTCTGTAAAAAATTCTATATCTCGTGCAGAAACTACTATTGCCCCAAGTGACGGACATTTTGTATTTTGCAACACATAAGATTTTTCTTTTACATGATGATTAAATATGGATTGAATATCTTTTGAAACTGTATCCTTTAAACAATCGGCTAATTCTTTGCCTGGTTCAAAGAATTTTATAATTTCTATGGAATTATAATTTATATTCACATCTTCGGTTCTGTGCGGGTAATCACGTGGTTCATCAAAAGGTTCATTTTCAACCATTATTTGACAATAAGTTTTTGGAATTTGATTTTCGTCCCAGTATCCACTATCAATCATTAGCCGCTTCATGCGTTTTTCATATGTGTCGAAACCGGCAATACAAAACTTTTCTTTCATACATGTTATATCTGAAATAATAATATTTGATTTTTTCATTTTATATCCTTTGTTAAACGAAAAAAAGCCCGCATAAAGCGAGCCATAAAAAACGGCACAAAATGTGCCTTTGAAGTTGAGAGCATTATATCACGAAACAACAAAAAAATCAATATGTTTATATGTGTAACGAATATGTCGTATGTTAACAAAATACCTTGCTTAAATCAGTATAAATGGCTATGCTAGTGATGATTTAATAATGGTGATATGATGATAAAATCATTTAATTGTCGCGAAACGGAAAAGATCTTTCGGGGTGAACGGTCTAAGAAATTCCCAACCGATATTCAGCGACGGGCATTTCAAAAATTGGCTATGCTGGATGCATCTGAAAATGTGGACGATTTGCGTATTCCTCCATCCAATATGTTAGAAACCCTGTCTGGTGACCGTAAAGGGCAATGGTCTATTCGTATCAATCATAAATATCGGATTTGTTTTACATGGGCTGACCACGAAGCAAATAATGTTGAAATAGTAGAATATCATTGAAAAAGCGCTTGACTTTTATGTGTTATATATTATATAATACATAACAAGATAAGCAAGAGGTATCAAAATGTCTAATTATATCGATATTGACCATGTTGGAACAATTTTGCGTGAAGAGTTTATGGAACCGTTGGGGTTGTCCATGAATGCTTTGGCACGTGCGATTGATGTCCCGGCAAACTATATTCATGGTATCGTGCATGGAACACGTGGTATTTCTGCTGCAATAGATTTGCGACTTACTCGTTACTTTGGTTTATCCCAAGGATACTTTCTGCGTATTCAAACGCATTATGATATGGTGTTGGCCTCTCGTAATATAAGCGATAAAGAACTGGCAAAAATTATCCCACTTGACCGACCGGCAAATAGTGATTTGAATGTTGCTGTGATGTAGCGTTGGTTCGTTTTTTGAATGACACTCCCTATGAGGCGTGTTTTTTTATTGTATATGTTGTGTAATGTGCTTTGTGTAGCTAATATGTAGATTTTTGTTTTTTTGGCGGTGTTCTGCTATAAATATAGAAAATTTGTAGCAGACACACGGACTGCAGTGCCTGTTTCCTGCAGGTTTTAAGAGTTTTTTTATTGTGACATACGGACTAGTCCGTATGTTTAGGGATGTTTTTTGTAAAAATGGCCATTTTTATGCTTTTATAAACAATCAATATTTTATCAAAATTTCGCAGAAATCTGCTGTTTTTGCACGTGTAATTTATCTGGCAAAGTGACATATGGATTAACAGTGGCCCCCAGAAAATCGCTAAATTTTTATACGCGTCTTCGCAACGCCACAGAATCTGCGGGTTTTAGCGTGTGTAGCTGTGTATCCACTGTGTAGCAGAATTTCATTGTGTAGCTTCTGTGTAGCAAAAAAATTGCACTATCGTGTAGCCACATGTGCCAAAAACATACAAAAGAGAGAATGCACAAAGCAACTTTTACGGAATATTTTTGATGGTTATTACACAAAAGTCGTCCGGAAAATGTGCTATAAATACACAAAAGTCGTCCGGAAAATGTGTTTTTGGTTGATTTTTAGTAAAATTTGATGTATAATGCAGTCGGATGAAAAGGGGAGAATGATGAAAAGATATGCACTAAAACAATTAAAAGATTGGAAAAATAGCAAGATAAGAAAACCTTTGCTCGTTCAAGGGGCGAGACAGGTTGGAAAAACTTGGTTATTAAAAGAATTTGGCAGAGAGTGCTACGAAAATACAGCTTATGTTAATTTTTATGATACTCCAGAAGCACATAATGTATTTGAAGGATCTTATAATGTTGCAAATATAATTTCTGCTCTAGGATCAATCACTAATGAGCAAATTGTTCCAGGTAACACTTTAATAATACTCGATGAAATTCAAGAATGCGAACGTGCTTTAAACGCTTTAAAATTTTTCAAAGAAAATGCACCGCAATATCATATAGCTGTGGCTGGGAGCCTTTTGGGTGTTGCGCTAAACCATAATAAAATGTCTTTTCCTGTCGGACAAGTGGATTTTATGACGCTACATCCATTAAGTTTTTGTGAGTTTTTAGAAGCGGTTGGTAAAGAGGTGTTAGCAAAAAATATACAAGAAAATAATATTGATGTGTTGCGTATGCTTCATAATGACAGTGTTCAATTACTAAAACAGTATATGGTTATAGGTGGTATGCCGGAAGCTGTCAAAACCTTTATAGAAACAAGAGATTACGAGAGTGCACAAAAGATTCATAAAGATATTTTGGTCAGCTATCAAAATGATTTCGCTAAATATACAACAGGGAATAATGCGGCAAAAATAATGGCTGTTTGGAACTCTGTTCCTGTACAATTAGCAAAACAAACTAGAAAAACGAAAAGATTCTTTTTCTCAGACGTATTCCCTGGTGCCAGATCTCGTAACTTAGAAGATGCGATAGAATGGTTAAGATTATCGGGGCTTATACACTTAGTTCCAAAAGTATCAAAGCCTAGTTTACCTTTGGCTAGTTATATAGAATCTGGAGTGTTTAAGGTATATATGATAGATACGGGCTTGTTAAGCACCATGTCTGGTTTAGCAGCAAAGACAGTTATCGATGGCGATCGGATATTTCAAGAGTTTAAAGGTTCTCTGACTGAACAATACGTATTGCAAGAGTTGGTACTGAATGATATACGGTTGAATTATTGGGCATCTGAAAGTGAATCAGAGATAGATTTTATGTTCCAACATGAAGGCGACATTGTACCAGTTGAGGTTAAGGCGAATATAAGTTTGCAGGCAAAAAGTTTGCATGTTTATCGGCAGAAGTATAAACCAAAATTCTCTGTGCGAACGTCTTTAGCGGGGTACGAAGTAAACAACGGCTTGTACAATATCCCATTATACATGATAGGGAATGTACTAAGAATTATTTCGGAATAGTTTGCTATTGCGTTTATCTGCTTCTTCTGTAGAACAAAGGTTTGCTTCTGCATAATTACGGCTGTCACAAAAGTCGTCACAGTCCCATTCTAGCCCACGATCAAATTGGTCGCGTGGAGTTAACTTTGGTTTAAACGTTGAAAAAGATTGGTGCCTATCCGGTATTGCTCGATATCTTAGCATACACATCTGATCGCACAGTTTTTGTTGTCGCACATGGTTATATCTGGCATTTTTGTCTCCTTTGCTGTGTGTATTAGCAGGTTAAGTTGGTTTAATCAACATAAAACACACTTATTTTTGCGCTGGTATTTTTATAGAAAAAAGCACACATTTTTCTATAAAAATCGATTCGTTTGAAAGTGATAATTTTTTTGTTGGGTGACGCCGATGAACAAATTTTATAAAATTTAACAAAACTGTATTTAGATGCGTTTGAATATGCTTTTATATGCTTTTGATACATTATGATACAATTTCATTGCTAAAAAAAGTTATATTTTCTGCGGCTTTTACAAGACTTTTATTTTTTAGCATGCTATAATTTGCATGTAAGGATATCAAAAATTGCTGTGAGTTTAGATGATACTTTATAGCGTTTTTGAACCGAACAAAACCATCAAAACCCAAAGGAGAAAAACATGGAACATGAGTTCTTGAATTATGGGGGGATGGAGAGAGAAGAAACAGATTACAGATTCATAAATATAAAGGAAGACGTTTTGGAAGGTAGACTTCTTAAACCAAGAGAAGCGGCTGCATATCTCGGATCATCTGTTTCGGCATTAAGCCAATATCGTGCGCTGGGGATTGGACCAGAATACTTCAAAGTCGGCAAAATGGTACGATATCGCAGGTCTGATATAGACAAGTGGCTTGAGCAGAAGAAAAGCAGCAAAAAATAGTTGTTTCTACTGGATATTCCGTATTTATCGTGCATTGTTGTGTAGCTGTAACAAAGGAGTACACATATGGCAGAACAATGGAAATGTTATACCAAGGCGTTTCGCGATACATGGATACGTCTGTTAAATTCGGATATCAATTTGCAGGTCAGTGATGGGACAATACCGGGGCTTTTCCTGCGATATTCGGCGGCAACACGCGCCATTAGGTTTTTTCTGGGCTGTAAAATCGATAACAAGAAATGTAATTTATATATTGGGCGATATAACGATTATTCAATCAAAGATATTCGCGATATGGCGTGGAATATGCGACACCAGCTTGCCCAGGGACATGATCCACGTCGTGAGAAAATAGAACAACAAATGAAAGAAAAAGAGGCTCTTGGCGAAAAATTCCAAGACCTTTTCCCGCAATATATGGATAAATATTCCAAGATTTATAAGAAACCAAGAACACAAGATTCCAACTGGGGACAATATCGACTTTATATCGGCCCGCTATTTGGCAAGATGTACATGCGTCAGATAGAAGAAAAGCATGTAATGGACGCTTATACCAAATGGGTAAAAAGGACGTCGTTTTCAACAGCCAACAAAGCATTATCACTATTATCTAACTTTTGGGACTGGTGCGAAATGTACAAATACGTAGATCGCAATACAAACCCTTGCAAATATGTCCGCAAGGGCGCAAATAAAGTTTATAAACCGCAAATATTGGATCAAGAAGGATACAGGGCATTATCGCATGCGCTGGATGTTGGACCAGAAGTGTCTAAGATGCATCCGCGTTTGTTCAATGCATTGCGAGTGTTGATGCTAACTGGCTGTCGTGCATCTGAAATCACAGGACTAGAAGTGGACGAGCTTGTCCTTATGCATAAAGTGATACATTTGAAAGACAGTAAAACAGGAGCCCGAGATGTGAAACTGTCTGATGCGGTTATACCATATTTACAAACTGCGTTGGATGAAGCTGTTGCACTAGGTAGCAAATATGTATTCCCAGGTGTTGGTAATATACGACGTCCGATAAATAATATCCGCAAACCGTTTGAATGGGCGCTTGAATATGCAAAGTTGCCACACATGCGGATACACGACCTGAGACACTCGTTCATCAGTATGGGGGCGAATATCGGCGAAAATATGGCCGCCATGAAGGAGGCAGCAGGCCACAGTCGCATAACCACTACCGAAGGCTATACTCATATCATGGACAGCAGTACTTACAAAGCCATCAATAACGTTGCTAATGCAATATGTGGTTAATTGTGCGCTGGTGCATCGTGGTGAGTCGCTTTTACCCCTTTTGGGGCTTTTTATTTAGGGGGTAACGGCGAGCGCAACACCTTGTCACACACAGCAGTCCAAAATGTGTTCGCAGTTCGCACTTTGGGGTTGTAAACCGCAGAAATCTAAGAAATATGGGGTGCGAACACATGCGAACACCTAGTGCGAACACATATCATCAAATTATTAAAAAGTATATTTGCGACCTTTGTTCTGGCCGGTGGCAGTCAAAAAGCCTTTATTTACCAAAACAGTAAACAATTGACGGACTCGTTGGGGTGATTTACCAGTCATCCTTACCGCGTCTGCGGCGGCGATTTCACCTTTGCTAATAATGACTGCTGCGATGGTTACAAAGAACCTGCGTTCGGTATCGCTCAGCATATCGATAGATTTATCGCTAGTTATATCGCTAACTTTTTTATCGCTACTAGCGATATATTGGTCACAATTGGAATTTTTATCATACATAAATTTGTGCCTTTTCTTTGATTCTAACCCATTTTTACGGAAAATCTAGTTTTTTAATAATTGCATAACAGCCCTGTATCGTGATGTATCATCGAATATAAAAAGGTACTGTCGGGACATTTTTCTACTGAGGGTAACGGCGAGCGAGGCACTTCGCTAGCGTCAGGAATAAAAAAATGGTTCGCAGGTTCGCACTTTGGGGATTTATTGCGTAAAAACAAAGCATTAAGTGCGAACCTAAGGTGCGAACCAGGTTCGCACCCTAAATACAAAACAAATTCTCTGATTTCAATTCTGAAATCAATACTGAAATCAGATATGATATCGTGAGTAATAGAAGAAAGAAGAAAAGAAAATAAAATATAAAATAAATAAAAATAAAATTAAAAGAAGAGAAAGAAGTAATGTGTGTTCAAATTGTTGAAAAATTGTTGAAAACTCACGTACATCTGTTGGTATAAGTTATAATGCTTTGCAATGTGTTTATAGCAATCTTAATCAATAATAATGTCAATAATCTATGGTAATGTATTGCTTTGCAAGGGTGATTACTAGCGCAACACCTTGTCACACACTGCAACAAAAAATAGGTGCGCAGGTGCGCACTTTGGATATTTATTCCGTAAAAACAAATAACTAAGTGCGTACCAAGGGTGCGTACCAAGTGCGCATCAAAACAAAAAAGGTACTGTGACGGAAGTTTTTATCAAGGGTAACGGCGAGCGCGGCACCTCGCTACACACAGAAATAAATTTTAAGCCGCAGGCCGCACTTTTTCTTTCTGTGTTGCAGAAATCTGGGATTTTAGTGCGGCTTTGTGCCGCGGCAGTGCCGCACTTATGCCGCACCAACACCTTAAATTAGCCTGAAATTAGACTTGATATTAGCGGTAAAGATAAAGAAAAGTAGTATAGAAAAAGATAATGATAAAGATAAAAAAATTGATAATTGTAAAGAAAAAGAAAGTAGTATATACCGGTTCACAGTTGAAAATTTGTTGAAAAATTACGTGCATATGTTGGTATAAATTGTAATGTGTTAATCTGTTTTCAGATAAATCTATATCCAAAAATTTCTTATTTTTTTATCCAAATGTATCGTGGTGTATCATAATGTGTCAACCCTAAAACGCGCAGAAAATAAGGACTTTACAAATCAAATTTTTTCATGCATGGTGGTGATGAAGCAAAGGATTTTTTATGAACGATTTTGAGTTTGTTGTTGATTTGTTAAGCAAAACAGGAGCTGTTGGCAATTGCCTTATAGACCTGGAAATAACAAAACGGAATTTTATCGCTTTAAAGGGTAAAAATGATGTGCGGATACAAAAACAACTCAACATCAGTTTGCAAAGATATCACAATGAAATTGACGAACTGCACAGAATGGTTGGTGTCAATCTGCCATCACCAAACGAACCAATAAACCATAACCCCAGAAACGAATTGGAATACATAACTGACAGAATCCCAGCATATGTTGCTTTGCGTGAATTAAAAGGCGAAGTTAGAGAACGTACAATAGAATACCTGTTACCCAGATTATATCCAGAATGTAAAAACGAGGGAGACATAGGATAATATGGGATGTTCTACTTGACTTTATCCCTTGTTTTGGGCTAAGTTTTTAAGAAAGGAAAGGTTAGATCTCGTGGAATATGAAATTGATGTAAAAGAGAACATGATTTTGCAAAAGTGGCCTGATTTATTGGGAATCCTTTTGCGTGACCATACCACGGGAAAAAACATATTCTGGGCTACGGATCTTTATGAACAACAATATGGCCACCGTTACGCATTTCGTTCTCAAATAATGCCAGAGTTAATCACTGGTGAAAATGGCAACATTATTAAGCCGCGTGTTGCAAAAACGAAGAAAGCACAACAAGACAGAGTTAAAGATAAGGCTGAAGTTTTTACACCGGCATGGATTTGCAATAAACAAAACAACCTGATTGATAACGATTGGTTCGGTTATGAAGGTGTTTTTAATAACGAAAAAGATGATAATACTTGGATGGCCACCAAGAAGCCTGTTGTATTCCCAGAAAACAAAACATGGGTTGATTATGTTCGCGAATTGCGTTTAGAAGTTGCTTGTGGTGAAGCACCGTATCTTGTTAGCCGTTACGATATCACCACAGGCAAAAAAATAAAATTACAAAATAGAATTGGATTATTGGATCGTAAAATACGCATAGTAAACGAAAACGCGGCCAGCGATAGTGAGTGGCTTGCGATGGTAAAATGGGCATTCAAAAGCACATATGGATACGAATGGCAAGGAGATAATTTATTACTTGCTCGCGAAAATCTGTTGTTTACATTTATCGATTATTTTGAAGACAGATTTGGCAAAGAACCAGATCTGGATTTGTTAAAAGAAATAGCAGAAATAATCTCTTGGAACATCTGGCAGATGGATGGCATCCGTGGTGTGCTGCCATGTACATGTTGTAATTCAAAATATATAGATTTGTTCGGCGAAAAGACAATGGATTGTTGTCTTGGATGCAAAACGGGTGACATTCATAGCCATAACGGAAAGTACTGCTATATCGGTGATTGGAACAAAATGACATCGAAAGGCCAACCAACAAGAATTAAATATATTTCATTACTAAAGGGTAAAAAATGAGTAACTTTGAATCAGCTTTCAGTGGATATAAACTTATTTACGTTTTTAGCATGCCTTACGCAGATCACGAGGGCGCGTTAAAGATTGGTGAAGCAACAATAAACACTGATGGTTCGCCAGATGCTCTGACACCAAATTGCCAAGAGTTAAATGCTGCCGCTAACAAACGTATTAAGCAATATACACAAACAGCAGGCCTGAGGTACGATTTGTTATACACAGAACTTGCTAAGACAAACGCTGGTAAGGCTTTTTCTGATCATGATGTTCATAAAGTTTTAAATCGTTCAAACATAAAGAAAAAACAATTTGAAGAAGTTGATGGATCTAAAGAATGGTATATAGTTGGTTTGGATGTTGTCAAAAATGCGATACAAGCCGTTAAAGAAGATAGAAAATCATTAGATCCGAACGAAGTGATTTCGTCTTGTACACCAATTCATTTGCGTGATGAACAGAAAGATGCAGTAAAGAAGACAATTAAACGCTTCAAATCTGGACACAATCGTATGTTGTGGTACGCAAAAATGCGTTTTGGTAAAACTTTGACAGCAATGTCTTTAGTTGGCGAGCTTGGGTTAAAGCGCACGATAATTATTACACACAGACCGGTGGTAAAAGATGGTTGGTATGACGATTTTAAAAAGCTGTTTTGTGATAAACCAGAATATAAATTTGCATCTCGTACCGTTGGGGAAAATTTTGCAGATGTAGAACGTGATGCGAAGCACGATAGATGTAAATATTTGTATTTTGCGTCTATCCAAGATCTGCGTGGAGCAGAAGCCGCTGGTGGGAAATTTGATAAAAATGATGCCATCTTCAGTACCGATTGGGATATGGTCATTATTGATGAAGCACACGAAGGAACTCAAACAGAACTTGGCAAAAACATAGCCGAATTGTTAGTCAAAGACAAAACATACTTGTTGCAATTGTCGGGTACACCGTTCAACTTGTTGGATAATATAGACGAGGACGAGGTCTATACCTGGGATTATATTATGGAACAACGTGCCAAAGCAGACTGGCATAAAAAACATCTTGGTGAACCAAATCCGTACGCATCATTACCTAAGATGAATATATTCACTTACGATATGAGCCAAATAGAGGGTGGTAAATATGGATCTTATACCGAAGATAAATATTTCAACTTTTCTGAATTTTTCAAGACCAAACCTAACGGTGATTTTGTTCATGAAGACGATATACGTGGTTTCTTGAACTTATTAGTGAATGATAAAACAGATAGCAATTATCCTTTTTCTAAACAGGAATATCGTGATAATTTCAGACATTCTTTGTGGATGGTACCTGGCGTTAAAGAAGCTAAAGCACTAAGTAAATTGCTTAAAGAACACCCTGTGTTTGGAAAGTTCAATATCGCTAACGTGGCTGGTGATGGTGACGAAGAAACAAACTTTAAAGATGCGCTAGATTTAGTGCGTAAAGCGATTACAGATCATCCACAAGACACATATTCCATAACGATTTCTTGTGGTCGTTTAACAACAGGTGTAACTGTACCAGAATGGACAGCGGTGTTTATGTTGGCTGGTGCATACTCAACGGCTGCATCAACATATATGCAAACTATATTCCGTGTTCAATCTGCGGCAAATATCAATGGGCGTATCAAAGAAAATTGCTTTGTGTTTGATTTTGCACCGGATCGTACATTGAAATGTGTTGCGGAATCAGTTAAAGTTTCAACTCGTGCCGGTAAAACGCGTGCTACAGATCGTGTAATAATGGAAGATTTGTTGCAATTCTGCCCGATTATTTCGGTAACAGGTTCACATATGAACCCATATAATGTCAATGGTATGCTTGAACAGTTAAAGCGTGCGTATATTGATCGAATTGTTACGCATGGATTTGAAGATCCAAACCTGTTCAATCGCGATATGTTGTTGCAGTTGGACAAATCGGCAGTTGAAAAATTTGACGCACTACAACAATTGGTCGGAAGTTCCACGTCTAAAAGTTCTGACACAGATAAAGCAAAAAAGATTATTGTTACAGATAACGGCATGAATCCAGATGGTGCAAAACAAACCAATCAGCCGCCGCAAACACCTCTAACAGATGCTGAACGTGCTGCGCTGGAAGAACGTAAAGAGGCTAAATCTAAACGTGAAAAGGCGTTAAAAGCTTTAAAAGGTGTTGCTATTCGTATACCCATGTTGATTTATGGTGCAGATATTGATGTGAACCAAGATATTGACTTGGAACAGTTTGTCGACATGGTTGATCCGATTTCTTGGGATGAATTTATGCCACGTGGTATAGATAAAGAAGTATTCAAACAATTTATTCCATATTTTGATCGTGATGCATTTATTGGTGCTGGTAAAGAGATACGGCAACGTATTAAACGTGCTGACCGTATGGAACCAACAACCAGAACGCGTTTTATGACCGCACTGTTCTCCACCTTTAAGAACCCTGACAAGGAAACAGTTTTAACACCATGGCGCGTTGTAAATATGCATATGGGTGATTGTTTGGGCGGATATAATTTCTATGACTCGGAATACAAAAATCCAATTCCAGATACCGAAGATGTAAGGTATATGGACATCCCAGATGTCACAGACGAAGTGTTTGGGCCAAAAGACACCAAGATTTTAGAAATAAATTCAAAATCTGGATTATATCCATTATACGTTACATATACAATTTGGCGCAAAAGATGTACGGAAAATAATATTGATATAACAAAATTAACCGAAGATGATACGTTGTTTGCCAAGGCTCTTGAAACATGGGATAGCGTTGTTCAGAATAATGTTTATATCATATGTAAAACTCAAATGGCAAAAAGCATTACACAAAGGACATTATGTGGGTATCGTGATGTAAAAATAAATGCACATGCTTTTGATAATTTGATTACAATGATTAAAGATGGTAAAAGTAATAAGTTTATAGAAAAAGCTACCTCTTGTGATACATACAATTCTAAATGCAAGGAGAAGAATATGAAATTTAACGCAGTAGTAGGAAACCCTCCTTATCAGGTTAGTGATGGTGGTGGTACTGGAGATAGTGCAAAACCAATATATAATTTATTTGTAGATGCAGCTAAATTGTTAAACCCACAATTCGTATCTATGATTATGCCTTCTAGATGGTTAAAAAAGGGTAAGGGTTTAGACTCATTTAGAGCAGAAATGATGTCTGATACAAGAATACGGACAATTCATGATTTTGCTGACGAACATGAGTGTTTTCCAGGAGGTGTGCATATTGATGGTGGTATAATGTTCTTTTTATGGGACAAGCATTATGATGGTAAAGTAAAATACTTATTCAAGCCGGCTAATGGTGAATTAGAGGTTTCTGAAAGGTTCTTAAAAACAGATCTTTCAAGCACGGTTGTGAGAGACGCCAGACAAATATCCATTCTAGAGAAAATAGCAAAACATAAAAAAACGTCATTTAGTCAGCTTGTATCTATAAGAAATAATTATGGTTTTGCAACGGATTTATTCAATAGACCGCAAAATTATCCAGACGCACATCTTTGTTTGGAAAAACAAAACAAAAATTTTGTAAAAATATATGGCGTAAAGGGTAACAAAGGCGGAGCTAAACGTGTAATAGGCTATGTCGATAAAAATAGTATAAAAAAAGATTTGTCTTCAGTAAATCTGTATAAATTGTTCTTTTCTTATGCTTACTCAACTGGGGCAACTGTGCCACCGGAAATTATTGTTGGGAAACCAGGAGAAATTGCCACAGAAACGTTTTTACGTATAGGACCATTTGATAATGAATTATATTGTAAGAACTGTTTAAATTACATGAAATCGAAGTTCTTTAGAGCATTGTTATTTTTTAACAGAATATCAAAAAATTCGTCACAGACTACTTTTGAACTTATACCTGTTCAAGATTTCACAGATAAGTCTGACATAGATTGGTCTAAATCTATTGCTGAAATAGACAAACAGTTATATAAGAAATATGGCTTAGATAAAAAAGAAATCGATTTCATCGAATCCATGATCAAGCCAATGGAGTAAATCGAGAGGATAAAATGCTAGCCTTTTTACAACTAAATGCATCTTGGATTTGTGGTTTTGGAATGCTTGTTTTTGCGCTGGTTCAGGTTTGTCTGATGTTTGCACAAGGGCGTCAACAACTGAGACTAAAAAGGCTGGAACTTGTCCAACAATTAGACAATATTGCTTTTGAGTTTGATGGCTATCCTTCAAGTGCAGAAAAAGTCCAGGGGTGGTTGGGGAAACATCAGAGTGTGTGTGCTTTGTTGTTAACAAAGAAAGATGTCAAAAAAGTAGAAAATTTATTCAACTATTTAATGGCAATTCGTCGCAGTAAAGATCGAATAACCACACAGATTCTGGTTGAACGTGTTACCACGTTTAATACGCTTGTTAACGAAGTTACAAAAAGTCTAGGAACCGCTAGGTATGGTTTTACAAAAGAAAATATGGCAAAAGAGAAAAGGCACAATGTCAACAACAATAGATAGAATAGTAAAGTTAAAGAAAATAGGTCCCTTTAAGAATTTTGATGCTGGAGGCGGGGTAGAGCTTTCCGATGTAAACTTATTTTATGGATATAACGGAACCGGTAAAACATCGTTGACTCGTGTGTTACAATGTTTGAATAATGGGGAAAATGTTATAAAAGATGCAGAAGGAGAAACCGTAGTTGATTTTACAGAGGCAGAAATATCCATAAAATGTAATTCTAACATAAATGGTATAACAAGTTTCGGTGATAGCCCTATTAAAAATAAAATAAAAGTATTTAATACGGATTTTATAGATAACAATTTACAATTAAATAAAGGCAAAGCACGGAAATTATTTGCTATTTTAGGTGAACATAATATAGCTACTAAAACAGAAATAGCAAAGCTTGAACAAAACAGAGATACATATTTTAATGAAAAGAAACAATTGAAAGCTCAAGTTGATTTTGATAAAGCCAGTGATGAAGCAGATAGCATGAAAAGGAATATAGCAACATCAATAAGGACATATTTACATATTGATAATGCTCAACAATATACAATAGCTCACTTTAAAAGCGATTTCTCAAATTACAAAGACGGCCAAATCATAACACAAAAAGAAGCTGATGAGGCAGCACATATATACATAGCAAAACCAAGACCAGAAATAGACCAAAAATATTGTGATGAATTGGATAAAGCTTGTCAGATATTATCTTTAGATAAATATAAACAAATATTTTTGTTATTGAAAACACCAATACAACGCAAAACGGCACAAATAAAAGAAAGTGTATTGCAATGGTTGGAACAAGGTATGGTATTACACGACAACGAACATGATAAGTGTAAATTTTGTGGCCAGGTCATATCTAAGGGATTTTGGGAAAAACGTACGGAAACGATCAAAAACTTAATTAAAAAGGATGACGTTTTTGAAAAACAAGATGAACAATTAAAATCGTATTTTAATGAAATAAAAGAAAATATAGAATTTATTAACAGCCTTTCCACAAAATTACCAGAGGCATCATTTTTAACACGCGATACATACCAAGCGTATGACCAGGAACGACAAATCTTTGATGGTTTAATTGAAGAGTTTGTACAATTATTACAAGAACTTTTAACGAATATATCTGAAAAAACTGTAAATAAAGATACTATACAAATTTTTGAAAAAGAAGCTGAATTGATAGCGAGTATCATTCCGTTAAGGGATGCAGCCGTTAATGTAAAAAAGGCAATAGAAGCAAATAATACATTGGTGAAACAGGCAGAATTTATAAAACAACGAAGCAAAAACATTGTGGTGCAGTTTTATATACAAGAAAATAAAAAAGAAATAGATAAAGCAAATAAACGAGTTGAAGATGCAAATACAGCCTTGATAACAGCCAAGGCGTGTTTAGAAAAACTTGATGCAGATATAGGTATGAAACGAGCTTCTTTAGAAAACCAAGAAGAAAACATCAAGTGCATTAACAAGTTGTTGTGTCAATTATTAGATATTGGGTTAGAATTTACTATTAAACCGGGACTAGATGAATATCAACTTGTAAGAAAAATTAAAGATGGCCCTAGTATCCCAGCCAGAAATCTTAGTGAGGGAGAAAAAAATATAATAGCGTTTCTTTATTTTCTAGTTTCATTAGAATCATCGTCATTACAGGATAAAAAAAATGAGATTATAGTAATTGATGATCCTGTGTCCAGCTTGGATAGTAATAATTTGTTTGCTGTGCAAAATCTAGTTGTGAGTGTATTAAAAGGCTATGGACAGAAACTTTTTCTTACGCATAATTTTTACTTTTTTGCTAAAGTTAGGGATTCTATTAGAGCCGATATTAAAGCCAACAACATGGAGCCAAACGACAAAATGTATATGTTTGAATTGAAGAAAAATGCTGTTGATGGTTCTAGAATAGAAAAGGCAGGGAAATATGTAAAAAAACACCTATCGGAATATATGAGTATAATAGAAAACCTAAAAGATGTCTTACAAAGAGATACTGATGAGAAGGATGTAACAATCGGTAATCTTATAAGGCGCGCATTAGAGGTTTTCCTTGGGTTTAAAGATACAGATAATGATCATGATTTGTTTTATAAATTAAAGAAACGAGCAGGAGACAATATCAAGTATCAGTCTATTTTGAATATGTGTAACGCTTTTTCTCATTCTGAGATAGGTGAAAATGCAGATTTTAGTTATATGGCAGGGAAAGAGGAAGTACGAACATTATTTAATTTTATAAAAGAGAATGATCCAGATCATTTTAAGGGTTTTGGAATAAGGTTGAATGATGCGGAGGAGATCCCTCAAAACTTATAATCGTTTTGTTGATCTATTGACTTTTTGAGTAAAATGTGTTATAATTTACACAAAAGATGAGTGAATTTTGTATAGCCCCGCAATCGCGGGGCTATTTCTTTTTTAAGGAAAAAACGATGAAAAAACTAAATCTTTATACATATGCAAGATTGCATGAAGCTTTTCAAAATGCAAAAGTCTTGAAGGGAGATTATGTAGATGTCGATATTCTTAAGCTTGTTGATGAAAAAGAAAAAATAGAACAGAAATATAATGAAAATCCAATCGATAGATGGGATATAGGAGATATAGAGAGAATTAGCTGTATAATCCTCCAAATAACATACTATATGAAAGGATTAAATGTGGCAGAAAGCATCTTGCAAAAAATCGCTAAGCCAAATGGTGTATAAACACACTATATTGTCAAATTTTTAGGTAATATTAACGGTACGTTTTCAAAATTATTCACAAGTCTGGTTTGAATAATTGGACCGTTTTGAGTTTGAGACACTACTGGTTGTAATTTGGTTTTGCAGTTACGTCTGTTTTTTACAAATTGTTTTAACCCATCATCAAGATACGAAGATATAACAAATCTGTTGGCATTGAAGATAGCGGGTTCGTTTATTCTGGATATGGTTCTTTGTGCGTATTTCCAAAATTTTGATATTTTACCGTACGACATTTGTCCAGGTTGCACTTTGGTAAAATCAGAAAAGCCTGGTTGATATACTTCCGGTTGAACGACAAGTTTTGGAGAAATTCTTAAAAACGTTTGTGGATCTAAAACAAAACCTAATGGTTGATATAGCGGAGGAACGGTATCGTTAAGGCACAGATAATGCGCTGGAAAATCACATGTTATAAAAGGCATGTCGGTAAAATTATAAGTTAAATGCCAATCATATGCATATAACAGCATGCCTATTTGGCGGGCTTGTTGCAAATTACGTTTTTTTAATGCGAAGTTTAAATCCTGGGAGTTAGGGTCCACATTTTGTCCTAACAATTGCAGAGATAAATAGTCATATTCTTTTCTTGTTGGTGACATAGCGAACAAAATAGCAAGCCATGTTGCAAAATAATACCTGTCATGGTCGGATATTTTTTCTCGTTTTAGTCCTTGTAAGAACGGACCAATGTTTGGTTCTAATGCTTTTAGATGGTCTGCTAAATACGTATCTGACCCATCAATATCAAGTTTGTCCCAGCCTAATTCATAACATATACGTTTTGTTGGAGCTTCAAACCATCTATCTTCTTGCCTATCATAAACATGTAATTTATTTGTGCTTTTATCAATAAAACGACGTAAGTAGACCTGGGGCACAAAGTGGTCTTTATTATCTTGTTTGGTCAAAGATTTTGTTTCATTGTTCATGCATACCATATAGGTACAAAAGCAGAAAAATCAATATGATTTTTGATATTTTTAATCACCAACAAACACAATGCCAAACCAGTTGCGGAGGAGAGTCAGGTGGGTGTTATACGTTTTTGCGCTGGCTTGTTCTCGTTTGAATTCGGCAATTTCTTCGGCAGATAGGCCAAGTTCTTTAATCAGTCGATTGGCTAGCCCCATAAGATAGAAAACGTTCCCTTGGGGGCTTTTTAGATCAATAACGATACCTGTTGGATACTTTGCGTTGGGTATAGCGAATAGATCATTGCGGTGGTGGGCTTTAAGGCGGGCGACCATTTGAACAAACTTGTTTTGAATACGGCGGAGCAGCCACGCCTGGCGACAGGTCAATTTACCACCATTTGTTCGGCGAATAGCGGCTTGTAGCTCGCGTAAAGATCGACAGGCGGCAAAATACAGCATCACAAAATCTGTGCGATGGTTGGGCAAAATATCGTCAAAATGCGTATATTTCATAGACAATCCTTTTAAGGTTGTCGTATTTGTCCGTATTTATTGCCAAAAGTCCAGTTGTTTGTTGTGTGGACACACAAAAACTACCCGGAAAATTTTGGGTCAATATGGGCAAGAATGCCGGTTTTTGAATATGTTCCAAATATGTAGATATTTTTATGGGTTGAAAAAGCATAAGTTATTCATAAAACTACGGATGGGTTACGGATCCTGTGTAGCTATTGTGTAGCTGGATGCGTGATTTGTGGTGTATTTTGGTGTATTCATATATACGTAAATACAGAAGTGTTAAGTAAAGAAAAATGCCGCAAACCTGCGGGGTTTGCGGCGGAATTCCTTGGCTCGGGCAACTGGACTCGAACCAGTGACATACGGATTAACAGTCCGTTGTTCTACCGACTGAACTATGCCCGAATAACGAGGCATATAATATACTTAAAATCCGCACAAGTCAAGGACTTTCTAAACATTTTGTAAAGAAAATTCATATACCGCAAGAATCCGCCTTTTTGGCATTTTTTGCCAAGGTGTAGACTTGGTGTAGACGGGAAAAAATCAGGTAAAAATCACGAACTATTTTAGCAAAAATACTCCGTATTATTCCGTTGTCCTCGGAAAATATAAAAAAAGAAAATATCAAACAACATTTGGTTTTATTGGTTCGTATTCAATTTATAATAGAAATATGATACAGAAAGATTATTGACACTTATTCCATTGTTCTGTTTGGAACGCTTGCTTTTATTTAAATAATTGTGTAGGATTTTAGGCAAAGGAAGCTTATGAAAGTAACGGCTGGAATATTTAGAAAAAACAACTCGGTATTGTTGATGCGACGTGCCCCAACAGAACCTTTGGCAGGTGAGTGGGAATATCCTGGCGGTAAATTTGAAGATGGTGAAGACGGTCCGATTTGTTTGCATCGTGAATTAAAAGAAGAATTGGGAATTGATGCCAACATAGGCAAGTTAATAACCGTTGCAAAACTTCAATTGAATTCCGGTAAAGAGTTAGAATTATATGCGTATGAAGTGTTGGATTATGCCGGAGATATAACATTGAAAGTACACGATCAACAAGAATGGGTAGAATTAACAAATCTGTTACAACATTCTCAATTGCCTGCAGATTTAATCATATCAAAAACATTAGTAAACCAAGGAAGTAAATTATGAGTGCGGCGTTTTATCAAAATGATATCAATTCATTCAAAAGTCAAAATAATGAAGAAATCTTCGGTATCATAGCGCATAACGATGAATATGATTCTGGGGCAAAACAGAAAGACGCATGGATTGCACAAATTGATATATTGAAACGTGCATTAAGCAAAATTGATCGTGGTAGTATTTTATTTGAATATACTTTGCCACGTGTTGGTGGTCGCACAGATAATATATTGCTCATAGATAATACAATATTCGTTTTGGAATTTAAGGTTGGTACAGACACTTACGACAGTGAAGCGATAAGACAGGTTAGAACATATTGTTTCGATTTAGCAAACTATCACGAAGAAAGTCGTGATTGCAAAATCGTTCCAATCTTAATTGCAACAGGTGTTGTTGGTACATCACATAAAGCACCGGAAGATGTTATATTGACCAATGGTGATGATTTAGCGGATATAATTTTGGCAAATATTGATGGTAGCGATACACAAATTGATGCGACTAAATGGGCTAATTCCAGATATGTGCCAACACCTTCTATCATAGAAGCTGCTGAAATTTTATATAATAATCATTCTGTCGCGGATATTGCGCAAAACAGCGCAGCAGAAAATCTTACAAAAACGTCCGATGCGGTTCAGAAAGTTATCGAACAATCAAGACAAAAGGGCCAAAAATCGATTTGCTTTATTACTGGTGTGCCGGGCGCAGGTAAAACGCTGGCAGGGCTAAATATTGCGATAGAAAATCAGAAAACAACTGGCCAGAATTATTCTTGCTTTTTGACCGGTAATCAACCTTTGGTTTCGGTATTGCGTGAAGCTTTGGCGGCGGATGATAACAGGCAGAACGGAACGCAAATTACAGAGGCGCGTAACAAAGTTAAATCATTTATTCAAATAATACACCATTTTCGTGACGCTTCTTTGGATAATTTAGATGTGCCGCCGGTGGATAATGTGGTCATTTTTGACGAGGCGCAACGTGCATGGACGCAACCGATGCTATCCAACTTCATGCAAGAGAAGAAAACAGTGGTGCTAAACCGATTAACCGATGAACAACGCGCACATTTCCTGTCTATGAGTGAGCCAGAAATGCTGATTGATTATATGAACAGACATGACGATTGGGCTGTTATAGTATGCTTGGTCGGTGGCGGACAAGATATAAATACAGGTGAAGCAGGTATTCAGGAATGGTTTGAATCTTTAAGGCGTTCGTTTCCAGATTGGAATGTGTATGTTTCCAACAATATCACCACAAAAGAATACTTGGGCGATAAATCATTCGCGGAACTTACAGCGGGATTAAAGTGCGAAACAATTGATAAATTGCATTTGTCTGTCTCGCTTCGTGCACACAGAACGACAGATGTGGCGAGTTTTGTTGACGCTTTGCTGGACAATAATATTGATGCGGCGTCAGAATCATACAAGCGCTTGTCAGGGTTGTATCCAATTTATATCACACGTGATTTAAATAAAGCGAAGAACTGGGTTAGAGCGCAAACCGAAGGCAAAACATTACGCCACGGATTGATTGCAAGTTCAAATGGGCGTCGGTTGCGTGCTGAAGGCATTTGGATTGAAAGCAAATGCAAACCAGAAAAATGGTTCTTGGCCGGGCGAGACGATATCAAATCTTCATACTTTATGGAAGAAGCAGCTAGCGAATTTGATATCCAGGGTTTGGAAATAGATTATGCTGTTGTTGCCTGGGATGCGGATTATAGATATGTGAACGCTACATTTGAATATTTCAAACCAAGTGGTTCGCGCTGGTTAACAATCAATCAAGAAGACAAGAAACGTTATCTGAAAAACGCATATCGTGTATTGCTGACACGGGCCCGTGAAGGATTCGTTATATTTGTTCCGCATGGTGACGATTCCGACACCACCCGCCAATGCCGTTTTTACGATGAATTATGGAAATATTTGAAAAACGTTGGTATAGATGAGTTGTAAAAAAATAAAAGGATTAACAATGCCAGAAATAAAATGTCCAAATTGCGGAAAAATATTTACTGTTGACGAATCAGGTTATGCTGCCATAGTGGCTCAGGTTAGAGATGGGGAGTTTCATAAATCTATTGAAGAAAGACTGAAACAGTTTGAAAAGGAAAAAGCGAACGAACTGAAACTGGCCGAAACCACTGCTAAAATGGAAAAAGAACAAACTGTAGCGGAATTAAAAAGCCAGATAGAGAATTTGAAAGCTAAATTGGATTCTAGTGAGAAAGATACGACCATAGCAGTTAACAAGGCGTTGCAGCAATCCAGTGATGCGCTGGCAGAAAAAGACAAGAAGATAATGGAATTACAAAATAATCTTAACAATTCCGAAAAAGACAAATTGTTGAAAGAAGAATCTTTGAAAAATCAATTTGCTGCCACAATAAAAGAAAAAGATGCGGAAATTGCTTTTTACAAAGATATGAAAACAAAGATGTCAACCAAAATGGTTGGTGAAAGTCTGGAACAACACTGTGATATCGAGTTTAACAGATTGCGCCAAACGGCATTTCCAAACGCATATTTTGAAAAAGATAATGATGCAAAAACTGGCAGTAAAGGTGATTTTATATTCAGGGACTATGTTGATGGAACAGAATACATATCCATCATGTTCGAAATGAAAAACGAGATGGATACAACTGCAACAAAACATAAAAACGAAGACTTTTTCAAAGAATTAGATAAAGATCGCAAAGAAAAAGGTTGTGAATATGCAGTTTTGGTATCTTTATTAGAAGCCGATAACGAATTGTATAATGGGGGCATAGTTGATGTGTCGCATAAATATGACAAAATGTATGTGGTACGCCCGCAATGTTTTATTCCGATTATAACGTTGTTACGGAATGCCGCATTGAATTCTGTTCAATATAAACGGCAGATCGCTGAATATAAACAGACGAATATCGATGTGTCAAATTTCGAAAAAGAAATGAACGAATTCAAAGAAAAATTTGGCAGAAATTATGCGCTGGCTAGCGACAAATTTAAAAAGGCCATCGAAGAAATAGATAAAACGATCGACCATTTACAAAAAACCAAAGAGGCATTGTTGGGGTCGGAAAATAACTTACGACTGGCAAACGACAAGGCGCAAGATTTATCAATCAAACGCTTAACAAAAAACAACCCCACGATGACTAAAGCATTTGAAGATATCAACAAATAAAAACGCCCAGTTGGGCGTTTTTATGGTTAATATTCAACTTCTACATCGACTTCTTGAACACAGTGCTGCGTGGTGGAATGATTTTCTGCTGTGTGCCATTCGTCGATTGAACCCAATATTTCAATGTCGGATAATTTAAGACATCGCCAATTTTGGGTAGAGCCGGGGATTATCGGTCTCGAGTTGCTTTCGCCGTCGAACTGATAAAACAGGGCTTGTTCATGCCCATCTGTATGTCCCAAAGTATGCGGGCTAAGAAAACGCAGCTTACCATGATACATAGCTTTGATAGAGGTTTTGTTCGCAATTGCCGATTTGACAATTTCGTAGTTTTGGCTGGAATTCATTGGTTTTCTCCTTTTTCTTCCAGTATTCTTTTTCCAAAGATTCAACTTGCCAAACCGTATCGATTTATGATATAATGTGACTGCGAAGAAACATTACATGGCGAGTTAAATCTTGTCAGTTTCTGTCCCAAGGTTTTCCTTGGGACTTCGTTTTTTATTATACAAAACACAACGTAAAAAGTCAAGTGTTTTTTGTTTAATAATTTTTA
>JAZLAV010000008.1:0-154251 GCA_045613315.1 Candidatus Enterousia sp.
TGGCCACACGCGAAAACGCACAAGATGTCGCCGACACCGAAGACAAGGTAAAACCGACCACACAACAAACAAAACAATCCGGCACCAATGCCACTCAGCCCCGCAACAATCGCGGTGGCGAACGCGATATGGACGACGAACGCCCGCAAAAAAATACATCCAAAAAAGATTTTAAAAAGACCGGCAAAATATCCATACACGATATTGTTATCGGCGGTGACGACGATGACGATGAAATCGGTATTCGTGGTGCAAATCGTCGCCGGTCCGAAGCATCGTTAAAACGTTTTCGTGAAAAGGCCCGTGCCGTATTTACCGCCCCACAAAAAGTTTCGCACGAGGTCACCATTGGCGAAACAATTACGGTCAAAGACCTGGCGGCGGCAATGGCAGAAAAGGTCGGAAATGTTATCAAAAAACTGATGGAAATGGGTATGATGGCGTCCGTCAACCAATCGATAGACGCAGATACCGCCGAATTGATTGCCGGCGAATTTGGCGCAACGGTAAAACGCGTTGTCGTAAAACCATATGCAGAACAACTGGAACGGTTGCCAGACCCGACAAAATTGCAACCACGTCCACCGGTTGTGACGGTCGTGGGACATGTTGACCACGGAAAAACATCGTTGTTGGATGCATTCCGCAACGCAAATGTTGTTGCCGGCGAAGCGGGTGGTATTACCCAGCATGTTTCCGCATATGAAGTTAAATCTAAATCGGGCCCAATGATAACATTTTTGGACACACCGGGCCATGAAACATTTACTGCAATGCGCGCACGCGGCGCACAAATGGCGGACATTGTCGTTTTGGTTGTTGCGGCAAACGATTCCATTATGCCCCAAACGATAGAGGCCATTAACCACATCCGTGCGGCCAAGGTTCCGTTTATCGTTGCAATTAACAAAATCGATTTACCCGAAGCCAACCCAGACCGCGTAAAAACAGATTTGTTGCAACAGGAAGTCCAAGTCGAAGAAATGGGTGGCGATGTTCAATGCGTTGAAATATCTGCCAAACAAAAAACCAATTTGGATAAATTAGAAGAAGCCATTTTATTACAGGCCGGCATTATGGATTTAAGGGCCGATCCAGAAATGCCCGCCGTTGCCCACGTGGTCGAAGCAAAAATGGAACGCGGTCTTGGCGCGGTTGCAACCGTCTTGGTACGCCAGGGCACATTGAAAATTGGCGATGTGTTTGTTGTTGGCGAAACATTTGGACGTGTGCGTGGGTTGATAAATTCCGCCGGCGACCGCGTTAAATCGGTCAAACCCGGACAACCGGTTATCGTATTGGGATTAAATGCAGTTCCATTGGCGGGCGACGAACTGCACGTTATGGAGACCGAGGCTCAAACCCGTGAAGTTGCCGCATATCGCGTACAGATGGCAAAAAACAAAGCGAGCGCCGTCAAACGTTCTTCGTTGGAAGAAATGTTTGCAAAACGCGACGAAACCAAGAAATTGACATTACCAATTATCCTGCGCGCCGACGTCCAGGGCAGTGTCGAAGCAATTAACGATATGTTGCGCGAAATAAATTCAGATAAAGCCGGGGTCGATGTTTTATCATCTGGCGTTGGTCAAATTACCGAGGGCGACATTCGTTTAGCGGCGGCATCAAATGCGGTTATTATTGCATTTAACGTTCGTGCCGATGCGGCCGTACGTGATATGGCACGCAGCAATGGCGTTGACATTCGCTATCACAGCGTTGTGTATCGCATCACGGACGAGATTAAGGAAATTTTGTCTGGGAAACTGGCCCCGGAAAGAAAAGAAAACTTTATCGGATATGCCGATGTTATTGCTCTGTTCACCGTTGGCAAGGGTGTTCGTGTCGCCGGTTGTCGCGTGACCGAGGGTGTTATCAAGAAAGATGCCTTTGTGCGCCTGTTGCGCAACAACGTCGTTATTTACGATGGAAAAATCGGCGAACTGCGTCGCGAAAAGAACGAGGTTAAAGAAGTATCCGGCGGCGTCGAATTCGGTATGAGTTTTGAAAAATATAATGATTTACGCGAAGGCGATCGTGTCGAATGCTATGAAGTCCACGAAGTAAAGACACAGTTGTAGTGCTTTGTGTTAGTGAGCAGTGAAAAACACCGGCAAACGCCGGTGTTTTTATATCGTATACATAACCATTATTGAAACTCTTTCAATTCGCCGGTCATGGGGTTTAACACCCGCGGATTCCCGGAATAACCCATAATTTTGTGATGCGACGGGATTAAAAATTCGGGTAATGGCGATGATTCACCCATTGCCATCATCGCAGCCAGGCGCGGGTCCTTGAACGCCATTTGTTTATCCGCCTCTATTGGACGATGATACCAACCCTGGAATATAACCAGTTGTTTATCTTCCGACAATTTCATGATATCCATCGGCGAATACAATAAATCAGATGATTTTTCATCTTTTTCTTTACCGTCGGCGCCCTTGACCGATTTTATTTTAACTTTTTCCCCCATCATATTTGAAAAACGCGTCGCGGTATCCGGGTCATTTTGACGCATAACAATCTTGGCTGCGGTGGTTGATATGATTGTTGCGGCGGCATCGGCGCCATATTTTTCTTGAATTTGGTGAATATCCTGGCCGATGATAAGGTACGAAATCTTTTGCCCACGCCCCAGGTCGGGCCCCTGAATTACCGCCTGTAATTTTTGCATTTTCGGCATTTCGTCCAACACAAACAACACCGGATACGGCCCCATTTTTTTACCATCGCGCACGGATTCCGGTGCGTTTGCCAATAAATACGACGACATTAATTCAATAAATATTCCTGTGATGGGGTTTAACGCTTCGGCATCAACCATATTTATTGATAAATATACGGTGACGGGTTTAATTTTACCATCACGCGGATCAACCATACCACGCAAATCAGAGAAGTGAAAATCAGAGTGACTGGTCCGATTACGAACCGCGGCATTACGGAAAATCGACAATCCCGCCATTACCGTTGATAATATGGACCCACGTTCCTTGTCCGGAGTATTTGCCACTTGGGTCAATTCCAAAATCGCACGATGGGAATAGGCATAACGACGCGCCTCGTCCACGGCAGCAAGAAACAGTTTCTGCATATTATCTTCCATCATGACCATTTGGTCACCGGCACGACGCCGTTCTTCCAATTCATTGGCGATACCAATCTGGGCCGCATTCAACCAATCAAGAATCATGGAAAGCGATGCTTCGCGTCCGACCCATGCGGGCGGAATATTTTCCCACGTACCCACATGAACATAATTGTCCACATTTATTTCCCCACGTTGCAACAATGCCACCGCCGCATACGCATTGGGGTCATCCATCATGGACAGGTAATAATCCGTTAACACCGCTGCATCATCGGAATTAAAAGTTCCTTCTTTAAGACGCGCATAAAAATAGTCATCGGCCTTGGCCCGTTCAATTTTAGAAACAATAAATTGAATCAACCCCGACAATGCCGCACGCCCCGAAATTGTCCAGTGGGGATCGGCGGACGACCCACCAACATCCGGCACCAAAACATTACAAATTGAATCGATATAAAGGTCACGCTGTTCTTGATTAAATGGCACGTGTTCCGGCGACAATGGGTTCCACGACGGGTAATAAATGCCACGTGCGGGATCGTCCTGGCCCGCCCAATTCATAATAAACACCGGTCCAACCGTCGCACGATACGCAGACGTTGATTGTTTTAATTCTGGTTTTGGATCGTTGATAATCATTGAAACGCCGCCACATTCCAAAACAGTTGGAATAACAACACCCTGGGTTTTACCGGTTCCCGGGGGGGCGACACACAGTGTTGAAAGACATTCATTCATCATCAGTGGTTTTTTCTTGAAATAACCCAAAACCATCATGAAACCCTTTAACAGCCCCATTTTTTCAATATCATCTTTATTGGCCTTGCGTGAAGATTTTTCGTCCAATTTTTCTTTATCATTAGGATTAAATTCGGATACCAATGTTCCGTCCGCCATAAAATAATACGCAATTATCGGAAACAGTGGCGCCATACAAGCCATATCTGTATACATCAAACACCGCCAAAGCCAATTCGGTATTTCCGCAATTACCGACATTCCAAGGGTCGAAAATGCATTGGTCAGATATATTTTTGTCCAAACGGCACTTGCCGGTGACCAGCCATAACGCCAAACATGTTCCAAAATGAACGACGCGCCAAACGCCAGCGCACAAATAATCCATATTCCAACCGCCCAGCGCAATTCCCAAAACATTCGCGCCATGGGGGCACGTTCGTGTTCCTTGTACGATGCAGAACTGAAAATATTAAGGCCTTTGCCTTTGCCACCCGCCGATAAAATCTTGAACTGATTTGCCATTGTGTTATGATTATATCAGAAAAAAGGCAGTTAATAAATCATATTTGCGAAAAAAACATGAAAAATATACCAAGAATTTTTATCGGCAACGACATACAATCCGGTATGATAACACCGGCAACACGTGATGTCGCACACTATTTAACCCGCGTTATGCGCACACACGACACGATTGTGTTTGGCGGTGGCCATGAATTTATGGCGAAAATTGACGATGCCGGAAAAAACATAATTATTGGCGATACAACTGGCCGTGCCGACCCGTCGAACGATATTACACTTTATTTTGCACCGATAAAACGAACCGACGATTTAATAAATATGGCGACACAAATGGGTGTTAAAAAAATTGTTCCGGTTATTACCGAACATACCACGTCACTGCATATCAACTGGGGCCGGATGCAAAAAATCGCAATCGAGGCCGCCGAACAATCTAACCGCAACAGCGTTCCCGAAATTGCCGACACTATTAAATTTTCGGATGTTGATTTATCAAACATCGCATTTGCAGACGAACGCGCGGCATACGGTGCGACGCGTCCAGCCACCACAAAAATAAAATCCATTTTAATCGGTCCCGAAGGCGGATTTTCCGATTCTGAATTTGCTGCACTGGATTCAGCGGGCGCAATTGGAATCGCATTGAGAAAAACAATTTTACGTGCGGAATTGGCCGCAGCAATCGCAATATCAAAAATAACAGAATGAAAACAAGAATCGCAAAATTTATCGCAGATTCCGGTGTCGCATCACGTCGCGTCGCCGAAGATTTAATTGCCGCGGGTCGCGTATTCGTTAACGACGCTCGGATTGACACCCCAGTATGTTTTGTCGACGAAAATGATACTGTTATTGTTGATGGAACACGGATTGAATCACGCCAAGACACAAAAATTGTGGCATTTCATAAACCAATAAACACAATGACAACACGCGCCGACCCATTGGGACGCAAAACAATTTATGATGTTTTGCCGGCAGAATATAAAAATTATAAATACATTGGACGCCTGGATTATAAAACAAGTGGATTGTTGTTATTAACCAACGATGGTGAATTGGCGCGCAAAATGACATTACCATCGTCAAACATTTCGCGCGCATACATTGCAACGGTATATGGCGATTTATCGAAATTGGATTTGGCGCGCCACGGAATAATGGTTGACGGCATACAATACAGACCAATGACAATAGATGTCATAGATGAACACAACCTGCGCGTGACGATATGCGAAGGCAAAAAGAACGAGGTTCGCATTGTTCTGCGCGCAATCGGCGCACCGGTCAAAAAATTACACCGCATTTCATTTGGGAAAATAGAACTGGGGGATTTACCGGTTGGAAAAATTCGCATTATAAATCAGAAAACAATTGACCTGATTTTAAAATCTTTCTAAGATTAAATCCAAAAGGAAGGGAGATTCACATGAAAAAAACCACCAAGGCAAAGACACAAAAAACTGTGCGGGCCACGAAAAATGCGCCTGTGGCGGCGACAAAATCCAAACAAACATACAATCCATGGTCATTTTCGATTTATGTATATTGGATGATAATTTTATTCTTTATTGCGGCAACTTTTTACATTTTGGGTCGCAGCCACGGTGTTTTAAACCATCGTGTTCCATTAAGTAATTCCGCAACCATCACAGAAGAAGCACTGTTGCAGGGTTCGGATTATTACGAGACCGGCAAAACAAAATTGTTGGCGGGCGAAGTCGAAGACGCGATTAACGATTTGACAACCGCAATCGATGCCGGCAATCCAACAATCGATATGTATATCCTGCGGGGCGAGGCATACATGCAAACCGCAAATTACGCGGGCGCATTGGATGATTTCAATACGGCGTTGGATATGAACCCAACCAGTTCTGTCGCATATTATGATCGTGCATTGTTGAATACGCGTTTGGAAAATTACGAAGCGGCACTGGCCGATATTAACAACGCGTTGGCGGCACGTGCAACAACCGACGAAGACATTTTACAATTGCGTGATTTATATGCAAAACGCGGTCAATTAAACCTGTGGTTAAAAAATTGGGATGGTGCGATTGCTGATTATACAAATTCGTTGGCACGTCCAGATGGCATTATTAACCCGACCGTGTACGCCGAACGTGCCGAAGCATACACCGCCATTGGCGATTACACATCGGCAATTGCTGATTATTCCGCGGCCGTGCGCGTAATTTCAGAACAGATTCAAGGCGCATCAACATCAGCCGAACGCGAATCCATGTCTTCAAACGCGATGTCGTATTTTGAAAAATCTGCGGCGCTGAACCTGCAACAGGGCAACACCGATGCAGCAATAAACGATTTGGAATCGGCCCAGACAATTGCGGTTGCATTGAACGATGTCGACACAATCGACCGTTTGAACGGATTGCTTGCAGAATTGCAGTAATATCGGAAAAAGATAAAAAAACACCGGCAAATGCCGGTGTTTTTTTTATCAAAATGTCACACGCAGACCCGCCGACACAAACGGGGTTTTCGTGGTTGTTCCAACCGACATCCAACCAGCAACATTTTCACTGTATTTATACCGAAAAGATGAAACAACAATGTGATTTTGGTAATCATCAACATCTGAATCCCAAACGCCCGTATCGGACAAAGAATATGTCAACGATACACTGTATTTAAGAAAATCATAACTGACCCCGGCGCCAACAATAAAACCATCGGACACAACACCAATCGGATTTTCATCATAAATTATACGCCCCGTTAACGCAAAAATCCAACTGTTATACTGGACATTAACCGCCGCAGACGCCTGGGCACGCCAATCCGCCGTTACGCGCGGCAAATAAACAGATTGACTGAAATTATCCGGTGCGTTCATAAACGATGCACCAAATGAATATGCCGTTTTTGTCTTGCCATTTGGCCGGCGGATTTTAATTCCTGAATCAACCGTTATATCATATTTACTGGTTATGCCGGATACAGACAAACCATATTGCACACCGTTTTTCGCCGCAGACACCGCATTTAAACGCAACGCCCCATCACCCGTATCCAACGTGGTATCCGAAATAACCGCACCATGCGGTTTTATTTCGTGATAAAAAATTGGGTCATCGTTCATACGCAGCCCACCAACGTCCGGCAACCCCAATCCCAACTTTTCAGAAACAGAATCCGTTAAACCAATTTCAATACGACCATAATCTTTGACCTGGTACAGGGCGAACAAATCGTCAATTGCATCACCCGATTCCGTTGTTTTTTGGTTTAGCGAATATACCAATCCAATTCGTTGACCCGCGGTCATGTCATATGTCATTTGACCACGTACAGACCAATCGGTCAAAAATTCTGCATTATTTAATGCAAAATCTGGTTCAATTATCCCCAGGTTCCCATATCCCGAAACCCGCGCGGAAAAATCACCGTTTTTATATTCAATCGGCGCCGCGTTCACAGACGAACACGCCAAAGCCATTGTAAACAACCCTATGCCATATGTGCCTTTCATAATTTATCCCTGGGTTTCACGTAAAATTGCGTCACGCAGTTTTGTGAATGCGCGTTCTTCGATTTGGCGAACACGTTCGCGTGAAATATTGTATTTTTGGGCCAATGCTTCCAATGTTAATGCGGGTTCTGTTAATCGGCGCGCGCGTAAAATTTCGCGATCGCGCGCCGGCAACGCCGCCAGATGTTTTTTCAATAAATCATATCCAATTCGACGCATTTCCATTTTTTCAACCGTATCGGCAATACTTTCGCGTCCATCCGACATATTGGATAAAATATCCGTTGTTTCTTCGTCCCCACGCATCGGCGTATTAAGTGACACGTCACGCGCCCCGATTCGCGTTGCCATTCGCTTTACATCCGTGTCCGGCACCGCCAGGTATTCCGCCACCTGTTTTGTTTGTTCGTCGGACATATTGTTGTCCATAATACCCAATGCGCGTTTCGCCCGTGCCAGGTTGAAAAACACGCGTTTTTGGTTTGCCGATGTTCCGATTTTTACAATCGACCAGTTATTCAGAATTGTTTCGTATATTTCCGCCTTGATCCAAAACATTGCATATGTGGAAAACCGGAAACCCTTTTCCGGGTCAAATTTCTGTAATGCCTGCATCAGGCCCATATTGCCACTGGCAATCAATTCGCCCATCGGCACGCCATAATTCTTGAAATCATATGCGACCGACACGACAAGGCGTAAATGACTGGCGACCAACTTTTCGGCGGCAACATTATCCTGGTTTTTGGTCCATTGGGTTGCATATTCATATTCCTGTTCGGCCGTCAAAATCGGAATTTTTTGTATCGTTTGGATATACTGCGCCAATCCATTTTCATCGCTTACACCACGGGCGGCCACGATGCTCGTGTTTTGGGTTGGTGTCAATGTGTTCTTGATTTGCTTTTTCATTACTTTTATAGTATAGCAATAAAAAAGGAATTATCAAGGGCACCATTTTAACGAACAGGAGATATTTATGGCCACGATATTACAACGAAACAAAAATTTAAAGCCAAAACAACCCAAAAAGACCCGCGAAGAATACGCTGAAGATGCTCTTTATCGCGAAGTTTGGGAAGAAGTGAACAACGATAAAACAACCGCTTTTATCAAAAAATACTATCGTCAAATGTTGGCGGCGGCACTGGTTATAATGATTGCCGTCACCGGAATCCAAATTGGTATTCGTGAATATCGCGCACGCCAAATTGCCCGCGCCGTAAATTACGAAACGGCGGTGGAAAATGTCGATGCAAACGCACTGGCGGCAATCGGCGAAAACACGTCGGGCGCAACGGCGGATTTGGCACTGTTCCAGGCATATATTCTGACGGGGGACGTGGACAAGATTGAAAAATTGGCGACCGATGGCGATACACGCGATTTTCGTGATTTGGCACGTTTGCATGTAATTGGTATCCGTGGCGACGAAATGACGGCAACGGACGTGGAAAGATATTTATCCGATTTGAATACAAAATCTTCGCCGTTTTATTACACTGCGATGTTAACAATCGCCCAGAAATATTTATCCGAAGACAATCGTGATGCCGCCAATATTTGGTTGGACAAAATCATTGGCGATACAAATGCCCCCGCGTCGATTTCCGGCACAGCACAAATGTTGAAGTAAAAAAAGGGTTTTATTCCTATGCGTAAAAATGCGATTTTTTATGGTCTTATTTGCATGGCGACATTGGTCGGGTGCAGCAAACACGACCCGATTTTGCCGGGTGTTCGGACATCAATATTTGATACCGCCACAATTAAAACGACCGATGAAAAAATTGCGAAAATGCCGGACACAGCATTTGAAATGCCAACAAACGATTGTCCGTATACAATGGATACCCAAAACACCATTTGGAACGGGGAACGGAAAATATTTGCCGGTTTTCCGACACCAAATTCTGTAAAAAACGATGCACGGCCAATTTGCGTTGGGGAATATCTTTATGCAGGATTAACGACCGGTGAATTGGTAAAAATCAACCCAAAGACACGAAACATCGTATGGATTGCCGACATTTACCGCGCCAGTAATATGACCGGTGGCGCATCGGTGTTGGATATTGTGGCACCGATTGTTGTGCGTGGCACGAATGTATATGCGGGCGGAATTGGCGATGCGTTTTGTAAAATAAATGCCAATACAGGTGCAAAACGGTGGTGTGTGGAAATTGGTACCGCCGAACCATTTATTGTCACCGACAATGTAATTTTTGTTGTTGGAACCAACAATAAATTATATGCCCTGCGCGATACCGACGGCGCGGCACATTGGTCAACGGAAATAAAGAAGCAATCGGCACCCAAATATGAAAACGGGGTCATAACGCTCGGCAAAGAAAAGATTGACGGATTGACGGGGGAAAAGTTAAAGTAAAAGGGTTAAATTAAAACAAAAAACACCGGCAAATGCCGGTGTTTTTTATTCATATCTTAAACTGTCAATAGGGTTTAATTTTGCGGCCTTTAATGCCGGAACAACACCAGATGCCAGCCCCACCACCACCGCAACCGTCACGGATAAAACGACCGGCCATGCGGAAAACGGCACATTATACCCCAGAACGAACCGCCCCACCCCCTGGGACAGGCCAACACCCAATATCAATCCGGCCATTGATCCGATAAATGAAATCAAAATCGATTCAGATAAAAATTGAATAATAATCTGCTTTTCGCGGGCACCAATGGCCTTGCGTATCCCTATTTCGCGCGTGCGTTCCGCAACCGACACCAACATCATATTCATAATACCAATCGCCCCCACCAATAATGACACCGCCGCAATCGCAATAAGCAACATTTTCATATACCCCGTCACGGTCGTCATGGTTTCCATAACCTGCTTCATATCCATAATCTGGAAATCATCATCGGCGCCATCCTTCAATTTGTGCCGTTCGCGCAAAAGCGATGTGATTTGGTCAATAACAATGTTATTGTCCGCATCGGAATAAAGTTTCAGGCTTATCATTTGCACGGCGTTGGGAAAACGACTGCCCTGAATGCGTTTTTTCAATGTGGTTATCGGAATTAAAACCATATCATCCTGGGACCCCATGGCGGAATCGCCCTTGGCTTTTGTGACACCAATAACAGTCAGCGGTGTATTTTGGACACGAATTGTTTGCCCGACCGGATTTTTGGGCATACCCAATTCTTCGGCGGTTTCGGGTCCAATTACCGCATATGTTGATGCATTGCGCACCGCCGAATTGTTGAAAAATGTCCCCTGCTCTATTTCTATATTTTGAACGGTCGTATATGCCGGATATACGCCGATAAGTGATGTGGAAAGGTTTTTATTCCCATACACCACCTGGGCGGCACCATTTTGGACGGGGCTTACCGCCGCGACATCTGGCAACATGGCAATATATTCTGCATCGTCAATGGTTAATGTTTGACGATTGCCACTGCGCACACCCGCACTTTGTGCCATACCGGCACGAATTATAATTGTATTTGTCCCCAGGGATGAAAACTGGTCCGTGATTTGCTTTTCCACTGTTTCACCAACGGCAACCATTATAACAACCGCCATAACGCCAATAACAATGCCCAGCACGGTCAGAAAAGACCGAACTTTATTTCCACTGATGGACAGCCACGATTCTTTTAAAATGTCATTAAAGGTCATTTTTTGTGCACCTTTGCCTCTGATTTTGTCAAAACGCTTTCGCTTTTTGGAACCGGCCCATCATACGCAATATGCCCATCATAGATATGAATTATTCGTTTTGCATAACTTGCAATATCAAATTCGTGGGTAATCATAATAATCGTTATTCCCATATCACGATTTAATTTATCAAAAAATCGCAATATTTCGTTTCCCATTTTAGAATCCAACGCACCCGTCGGTTCGTCTGCCAAAATAATCTTTGGATTGCCGGCCAATGCACGCGCGATTGCAACGCGTTGCTTCATACCGCCCGACAACTGGGTCGGCAGATATGTTTCAAATTTTTCCAACCCCACAAGACGCAACATCTCGCGCGCACGCCGTACACGTTCCGCCATTGGTAATCCGCGATACATCAACGGCAACATCACATTATCCAACACACTGCGTTTCGATAATAAATTAAAGTTTTGGAAAACAAACCCAATATATTCATTTCGCACACGCGCCAATTCATCGGCATCCATTGTGGTGATGTCGCGGCCATATAATTCATATACCCCCGATGTCGCAGAATCCAACGCACCGATAATATTCATACATGTCGATTTGCCCGAACCCGATGGCCCCATAATCGCAACGAATTCACCGACATTTATATTTATGTTTATATCAAATAAAACCTGTTGTTCGCCCCCCATTTCCAATGGGAAACTTTTACAGATTTTTGTCATAGAAACAACAGCGTCTGATTTTTTCATCGTGTGTTTGCCCATTGTTTTACATTGGTCCGCCCGGGCCGCCCATACCGCCACGACGATTGTTATTGCCCGATTGTTTTGCGGTTGTGGCACCAACCTTGCCCACAACTATTTTATCGCCATCGACAATACCATCGGCCACGATTTCTGTTTCGGTTGCACCAACCAGACCCTTGGTATATTCAACGAAGGTTATTTTTCCATCGCGTAAAATTGCCATGTGTGTTGCCGGGGTTGCACCGTTTGTTTCCACCCCCAATGTATCAAACGACCGTAATAAAAATGCGGAATTTTGCACCTTGAACGTATTAAACCGTTCATCGACAATAATTGTCACGAACGCGGTCATACCCGGCATTAACGACAGGTCTGAATTATCAACCTCTATTACCACAGTGTAAACAACGACATTTGATGTCGTTGTCGGCGAAAGCCGGATTTGATGAACGCGACCCTCGAACGTTTTGTTGGGATACGCATCAACGGTAAATGTGACGCGTTGACCTTCGCGAACGGCACCAATGTCGGCCTCGGATACAGATGTTTCGATTTGCATTTTCGACAAATCTTCGGCTATTTCAAAAAGGTCCGGCGTTTGAAATGATGCCGCAACGGTTTGCCCAACATCGACCTTGCGCGAAATGACGGTGCCATCAACGGGTGATGTTATTGTTGCATACCCCAGATTTGTTTTTGCGCGTTCGTATTGCGATTTCATACGAACGACATCTTGTTCGGCCTGTTCGTATGTGGTTTGCGATTGCTCCATTTCTGCGCGGGAAATATAGCCTTCGTTATAAAGGATTTTATTGCGCGCATACTCACTTTTTGCATAGTTGCGTTTTGATTCAGAACTGCTTAATGATGCCTTGGCTTCTTGGACCTGGGCTTCCAACACAGACGGTTCAATGGTTAATAAAATATCGCCCTTTTTAACTGTGGAATTATAATCGACATAAATATTGTTAATTGTGCCCGACACCTGGGATCCGACATTTACCGTATTAACGGGTTGTATTTCACCGGTGGCACTGACAATTTGACGCATGTCGCCACGTGTAATTTCAATGGTCGAATACTCGTTCTTGGTCGCATTTTTTGTGCCACCAAAAATCAGTTGCGCGCCAACAACAATAACCGCAATAATTAAAATCCACCATTTTTTGCGCCAAACCCACGAAAACACGCGACGCAAAAACGAACGCCGTGGTGATGATTTTGTTTGTATTTTATTTGCCATTATTTATTTCCCCCGTTTTCTAATTCAACCTTGATATCACCGATGGCCAGCGCAACCGCCGCACGTTTAATATACAAGTCATATTTTGCGGCATTGTTTTGTTTTTGCGCATCCAATAATTCGGATTGCGCCGTTTGCCAATCCAGCATTGTTGCGCGTCCCACCTTGTACATACCGCTTGTCACCTTTTCAGATTCGGTTGCCGATTTTAACAATGCTTCGGTTTGCGTTAACACTGTGCGTGCGGTTTTATAATTCTGATATGCCGTGAACACATCCAACATTGCCGCATTTGATGTGTTGCGTTCTGATTCACGTGCGCTTTCATAATTTGCCGCGGCCGACCGCACACCATACATATTTGCGAACCCCGCAAATATTGGCAAGGATGCCCGAATACCGATTGTGCCATTTAACCTGTCTTTTTCGGGGCCGAAAATACCGCTTAAATGATCATCGTTCCACCCCAATGACCCCGTCAGTGATATTGACGGCAAATTTTTCAGAAATGCCGAATTGCGCCGATTCCACGCAGCGTCTGTCTGGGCGTTCGCCCGCAATAAATCGGGCCGTTGTTTTTGCGCGATTGCGATTAAATCGTCAATACTTTTCATGTCGGTATCACTGCCATATACCGATGCCATATCGGCAATTGCAATATCTTGGTCCGCAGGGAAAGACAGTTGTGTTAACAATTTTCCACGTGCAATTTCACGATTGTTTTTTGCCCGTTCCAGGTCCAGTTCCCGACTGGCCAATGTGGTTTCGGCCTTTAACACATCGGCGCGTGCGACCGACCCGGCGGAAAACTTTTTCTTGGCTGTATCGTGCGCGGTCTTTGCAACCGATTGGGCGGATATTGCACTGGTCACGTCCGCATCGGCATTAAGCAACCCATAATACGCCCCAATAAGCCCATATACATAATTCTGGACCGTTTCATCATAACCAAAACCGGTTGCGCGATATGTCGCCAATGTCGCCGCCATATCAGACGAACGTTTGCCAAAATCAAACAGTAAATACGACGCCGAAAGCGATGCACCATACCCCCAACTGTCCCAATGTTCTTTTTGATAATTTTTGCCGGCACTTGCCGATATATTTGCCGATGGCAGATATGCCGAATATGCCGCGTTTTTATCGAATCGGGCGGCACGCAATGACGCATATGCCGACCCCGTTTGCGGATTACGACAAAGCCCCAAATCAACAACTTCTGAAATTGTTAAAACCCCATCTGGAACAACTTTCAGGTCCGCACAATTTTCATTTGCGAACACACCCCCCGGCAAAAAACCGCATAAAATCAGCAATTTCTTCATTAAAATCTCTCTCGCACAATATTATTAAGCATTTTAACAATTTTTATGTTGAATTACAATTATTTTTTGTCTAGGATTCAGACACGGTTGGCCAGGTGGCAGAGTGGTTATGCAGAGGACTGCAAATCCTTGTATGCCGGTTCGATTCCGACCCTGGCCTCCAATTTTTATGTTATGATTGAAAAACTTTGTCTTACCGATTTCCGTAATCACACAATGTGTCGAATTGAAACACACGGTCGGCCAAATGTTATTATCGTTGGCCCAAATGGCGCCGGCAAAACCGCCATTTTAGAGGCTTTATCCATATTATCCGGCGATCGCGGAATGCGCGGGGCGCAAATGGCCGACATCGCCCGATTTGGTGGCAACGGCGGTTTTTCCATTTTTGCACAATTGGACGACGAAACCGAATTATCGGTTGCATTCACCCAGGGCGACACAAATCGTCGCGCAAAAATTGACGGCGACAATGCGACATTGGGCGAATTAACCGCACATTTACCAATGGTTTGGATAACCCCCCGCGAAGACCGATTGTTCACCGACGCCGCAACCGAACGACGCGCATTTTTTGACCGTTTGGTTTCCAGTTTCGATTCAACCCATTCTGGGCGCGTCGCACGATTCACAAAACTTTTATCCGAACGCGCATTTGCATTAAAATCGGGTCGTGATATGCGTTGGGTTGACGCGTTGGACAATCAAATTGCGGCAACTGCCACCGCAATCGCGGACGCACGCATAAAATATGCCGGGGAATTAAATTACTTCCTGGCCAATTGCGCGGTGTCTGTATCGGGGATGGTGGAACAAATGTTGATTGACCGCCGGTCAGCGGGCGACACAGAACGTGCATACCGTGAATATTTGGGAACCGCACGTGAAATTGTTGGCGACAAAATGATTGTTGACGGTGTCCATAAATCAGATTTTGGGGTATTTAATAAAATACTTAACCTGCCTGCGCATTTGACCAGCACGGGTCAACAAAAAACCGTTTTGTTGGAATTAATTTTGGCACACGCCAAATTATTACACACACGCACAAATAAACGACCATTTATTTTATTGGACGAAGCGGCGGCACACCTGGATTCAAACGCACGCGCAAAATTATTTGCCGAACTGCACGAATCCGATGCCCAGGTTTGGGCGACCGGTTTGGATGCAAATGTATTTGTCGATGTACCGGATGCGGTATTTGTTTCTTGCACAAATGGCGACATAAGTAATATACTGGTTTCATAATGGGAATAAAATGGCAAAAATAAATTATCAAGAATTATTGGACAACGCATTAAAATCCGTTGTAAAAGAGGCATTAATTTATGCCCAGGTTAACGGCCTGGGGGATGGAACACATTTCTTTATCACGTTCAGAACGCGTGATTCCGGGGTTGTTTTGCCGGATTTTTTGCGTATGCGGTATCCCGATACGATGACCATTGTTTTACAGTATTCGTATAATAACCTTAACGTGTCCGACCGTGAATTTGGCGTGCAATTAACATTTGATGGCCGGCCGTTCTTTATTCGTGTGCCGTTTTCGGCATTAGTCGAGTTTAAAGACCCTTCCACTGATTTCATGTTGTCATTTCACCCGAAATCGAATTCGGCGGCGGCGGACAATGATATGGAATTACCACTGGATGAAAAACCCGGCACCGTCCCCGACGATGGACGCGTTGTGTCATTGGACGAATTTAGAAAAAGAAAAAGCGGGGTATAGGTTGTAGGTATAAAAAACGCCGGCATTTACCGGTGTTTTTTACAATTTCATCTTGTCGCGCATTTCGCATAAAACGGGTGTTGCAACCCCCAATTTTTCCGCGCGCCCAATTATTCCCCCCAGGGCCGATATCCCCTCGACTGTGCCCGCGGGTTTTTCGCCACGCGCAATTGCCATACCGGCGGAAAAATTACGACTGGTTTCCGATGTCGCAGATAAAAACAGGTCCCCTATGCCGCACAAATCAAGAAATGTTTCCGTTTTGGCACCCATTTTGCAGCCAACATTTGCCACTTCGCCCCAGGCCCGTGTAAATATCATTGCGCGTTCATTTTCGCCCGCCGACGCCACCAAATTATATCCGCAAATCAACGCCACGGCGTTTTTACCAACACCACACATTTGTACACCGATAACATCGTCTGTACAGTTAAGATATAATTTACCCAAAATCATGTGACCTACATTGCACGCGATTTCATCGCCCGCCAACGTCGAACCGGTTGGAACGGAACGTGCAACCTCGGCTGCGAATTGTGGGCCGGACAAAACACCAAAATGTTCACATTGTGGTAATACACCGGTCAATATCTCGGACATAAATTCACCGGTTGCGGGTTCTGCGCCCTTGGTGCAAATAATAATTGGCTGGCCATTATAAAAATCACGCGCGCCCACCAATGTTTCACGAAAAAACGCCGCCGGCGTCGCAACAAGCCACGCATCCGCATCCCGAATTTGCGACATATCCGTGGTTATTTGCAGATTTTCCGGCATAACAACCCCGTCAAATTTTTTATATTGTCCTTCGTGCGACCATAATACGACATCTGTATCACAACGTGACGCGACTATCCCCAACGCAGTGCCCCACGCACCGGCACCAATAACCCCTGTTTTCATTTCATATTCCTTAATTTTTGTTGAACACGTGGCGCGACAACCAATCCATCATCAGACAATTCAATCGCCCGCAAATACGCGTCACGCGCCATTTTCGTATTGCCGGACAAAACATACAAATCCCCCAAATTATCAAAAAGCGACGAACATGTGGTTGCAACCCCGGCCACGCGAGAAAGCAAATCCAACGCGGCATCCACACCTTCGCGTACGGCAACGACCCGCCCCAAAACATCCCATGCAGCCACATCGGACGGGTTTTGTTTTACCAACCCCATCGCATATTCATACGCCGTATCCAATTCGCGGTTTTGTTTGGCCCAAATCTTTGCCTGTAATGCCAAAATCTCGTTATCGACAATCAGTATATCGGACGCCGCCCGAATATCGGACTGGGCCCGCATTAAATCACCAAACGCAAAGTATATTTGCGCCCTGCCCTTTAAAAAGAACGCATGGTTATAATCAGACATTGCTTCATTATCCATGGCCCGGTTTATTATTTTCAATGCCGTGCGCTTATTTCCGTGCGATGTATGATACGTAACCAATTTGTTTATTGCGGGCACAAATGTCGGATAATTTCGTAAAACCCGTCGCAATTTAAGAATATCATTGGTGCCTTCGGCGACACGCAACATCGCAAACGGATAATACGGACTGGACGATTTTATTTGTGAAAAATATTTTTCATAATCGCCACTGTTATTAAAGAAATATTGCCCCAAATAGTAATTTATGGCCCCGGTATCATTGGAATGCCCCTGGCCTGTCACCTGGGCAAAACGCAACAAAAGAACCGCCAAATCAGAATACATCATAACACTTGTGTGTGATACATTTTGAATCAAACTGAACGCCAATTCGTTCTTTATCCCCGCATATTCAGACCAATCTGGAATATCGTCAAAATCGGTCATAAACATTCCACCCGGTTGTGCGGTAAATTCCTGTTTTAAATCGTTCGCAAAATCATCAAACCCATTGTGAATATAAAACGACATAATATACAAATAATCATTTATATTCATAAAACTGGGTGACACGGCAATAAATGCTTCTTTGGCTTTTTCTATATCACCCGTTTCTGCAAATATTTGCCCCCGAACAAACGATTTCCACGCATCACGTGTTTCCAATGAATCAACAAACTTTAAAACCTCGGTCTTGCGATTTACCGCAACAGACGCCCATATACGCAACGGCGCCGCCAACGCAGATTTATCGTTTTTGTGCCGCGAATACAGGTCGTCCCATTTATCGTTATTCACCAAAAACGCATCGTAAACCAATCGGGCAGGGGTCCCAGATTCCTTTTTAAGTTCCGCCACATCACCCGGCATTTCCCCGGAAAGAAAATGCGACATAATTTTCACATTTTGCACAGTCGCAATATCGGTTGTTGTCAACGCTGCACCAAAATCCCGCGCCGTATCAAAATCATTAACATATATCGCGTGCTGGGCCGCCAAAAATGCGCCATACTGGGTTTCCACGATTGGGTTTTGCGTATTTGAACGAAACGCACCACCACGCCAAACGGCGACACCCGCCGCAAAAACACCACAACCCAACAAAAAAAATATTAATAAACTTCCTGTCTTTTTCATAAACCTTATGCTACAATATTCTTTATGAATAATAAAGTTAAATTTGACACGTATGCAAAATTGTTACGCGAATGGTCGGGGCGGATGAACCTTGTCGCGCCCAGCACATTGTCCGACATTGAAACCCGCCATTTCGCCGATTCTGCACAATTGGCCGATGTTTTACCACACGATACATCCATCGTTGATTTGGGCAGTGGAGCCGGTTTTCCGGGCGTTGTTTTGGCGATTTTGGGATGGCATGTGACATGCATCGAATCGATTGGCAAAAAGGTTTCTTTTTTGAACGCGGTCAAATCAGAACTGGGGTTGGACAATCTGGTCATATACCATGGCCGCGTTGAAGATTTTATCCGGCAAATGCCGGCCGATTCTTCACGTTTTGTGTTTACCGCACGCGCATTTGCACCATTGGTGAAAATATTGGACTATACCAAACAAAAAAAATCCCGGCTTTTTTTGCTAAAAGGCCGGGAAATTGAATCTGAAATTTCTGTCGCACAACAAAAGCATAAATTCAAATACGAACTAGTACCGTCAAAAACCGGCGACGGATTTATAACAATCATCACCAAGCAATAGTTATTTCACACAAAATACCAAATAACACATTGTTTTTAACTGGTTTCCCGCCAACAAAACCAAACAAAAAAACGAATCGCAAAAGAACCCCAACGGTTATTTCATATGAAATACCACGCATCCATTTGATTATACGAAATATTTACATCGTAAATTTTTTGTTTTTTTAATTACTTGACCGGCATAAAGTTATTTTTTAATCTTGTATTTGTATTCAAGGAATCGAGATGACACAAATAATCGCATTTGCAAATCAAAAGGGTGGTGTTGGGAAAACAACGACCGCGATAAACATTGGCGCATCGCTTGCGACGATTAAACGACGCGTGCTGTTAATAGACCTGGATTCCCAGGGAAACGCCGGAACGGGCCTGGGATTCGTACGCAGCGCACATCGTCAAAGCGTATATGGTGTTTTGATGGGAACGGCACTTGCGGCGGATAACATTTTGACAACCGCCGTACCAAATTTACACATTATGCCATCAACAATGCAATTGGCGGATGCAGAATCCGAACTTATGGACGTGGAACGCCCGCAATACCGTTTGCGAGATGCATTAGCGGAAATTGCACCACATTATGATTATATATTGTTGGATTGCCCGCCGGCACTTGGATCGGTAACAATTAACGCGCTGACGGCCGCCAATTCTGTTATAATTCCTATGCAATGCGAATTTTACGCACTTGAGGGTATAACCCACATGATAAATTCCATCCGCGAAGTAAAAAATCGCTGGAACCCCGAATTGGAAATACTGGGGGTTTTGCTTACCATGTATGCCAAGCAATATGGTTTAACGCGCGCAGTGGAAAACGATGTTCGCAAAAAATTTGGCGACACAGTGTTTAAAACGGTTGTGCCACGCAATGTTCGTGTATCCGAAGCGCCCAGTTTCGGCAAACCGGCATTATTTTACGATTTTAATTCATCCGGCGCCCAGGCATATCTGCGCGTCGCAACCGAGGTTATTCAGAAAACAGAGCTGGGGGCTTTATAACAATGGCAAAATTTGGATTGGGCCGTGGGTTGGACGACCTGGAACGCGAAATTGGCAACGTGCCAGATATTTCTATTCTTACCGGGACGGAACGTGTTGTGGTAAAACAAATCCCGTTGAATCAAATCGGTGCAAACCCGGACCAGCCACGAAAAACGTTTTCTGATGCTGAATTGGCTGATTTGGCGGCGTCCATCCGCGAAAAGGGGGTTTTACAACCGATATTATTGCGGGCGGTTGCCGGCCGGTCATATATGTATGAAATCGTTGCGGGCGAACGGCGATATCGGGCATCTAAATTGGCTGGAAAAACCGAAATCCCGGCACTTATAAAAACACTGTCCAACGAAAACGCAATGGAAATCGCGTTAATAGAAAATGTACAACGCGAGAACCTTAACCCCATAGAAGAAGCAAATGCTTATAAAAACCTTATGCTGACATGCGGATACGAAATGGGCGACATTGTCCGTTTAATCGGCAAATCCGACAGTTATATTCGCAACGCCATGCGTTTGATGGAATTGCCGGAATCCGTACAAAAAATGGTTCAACGGGGCGATTTATCGGCATCACATGCGCGTGCGATTGCGGTTGCGAACGACCCAGAAAAATTGGCAAACGAAATTATCAATAACAAACTGACCGTGGCGGCCACAGAAAAAATGGTTAAATCGGCAAAACGTTCCAGCACAAGTCGCGCATATACCGCACACACAATCGACACGAAAACATTACAAACGATTGAATCACGGATAAAATCATCATTACACGTCCCAGCCAAGGTAATTGAAAAACGGGGCGGGGCGGGGCGAATCGTTTTGGAATACAGAACACGTACAGAACTGGACGAGTTGATTGACAAATTGACATCAAATCATTAGCAACAAATCATAAAAAAACACCGGCAAATGCCGGTGTTTTTTTAACAATCAAATTATTATTTAACTGTTGTTGTGGCGTTACGATTCCATTTCCATGCGTTTTCGCCAGACCCCTGGACCAATGGACGTTCTTTACCATAGGAAATCGTGGAAACACGTTTCGCATCGATACCGTCTTTGACCAAAACAGCCTTGGCTGCGTTTGCACGACGTGCGCCCAATGCCAAGTTGTATTCTGTCGAACCACGTTCGTCGCAGTTACCAGCAATCTGGACCTTGACATTGTCATGGTTTTTCATATACGCAGACTGACCCAACAGGTTTGCGCGCGCCGCATCAGAAATTTCCGAAGAATTAAATGCGAAGAACACGCGTTGATCGTTCAAATCAGCAGGTTCTGTGATTTTTGATGAATGATGACATGCCGCCAAAATGGCCGCCGCACCCGCCAACATAGCAAAGTTTTTAATTTTCATGAAAATACTCCCTTGAGTTTACTGTTGCTCGTGCTATAGTTTATAACAAAATGTTGGAAAAATCAAGGAAAAACACAAAAATGCAAATGGACGACGTACGCGATTTATTGTTATGTGGCGTAAAATGGGAATTAAACGAAAAACCAAACACATATATGGTCACCGCCCCCCAACCAATCCAGCAACACACTGCCACCAATTTGCGGAACCATGTCGCCGCAATTGTCCCACCCATCGCCCCTGTTCAATCAGTGTCCACAACGACCGCAATATCTATGGCGGCACGCCCGACCGATATGGACGCACTGTGTCGTATGATTGACGAATTCAATCATCCATTACGGGTGGGGGCAACAAATGTTGTTTTACCACATGTTGCAAAGAATCCGAACGGGTTGCTTATATTAACTGATATGCCGGGTGCGGACGATGATGCAACGGGCAAAATACTGACCGGTGCAACCGGCGAATTATTGGATAAAATGTTGGCTGCGATTGAAATGTCGCGCGAAAATGTATCTATTTTGCCAATGTTGTTTTGGCGCACACCGGGCGGTCGCACCCCAACGCGCAACGAAATCGATTTGGCGCGACCATTTGTTGACCGGGCAATCGAAATGTTGTCGCCACGCATTATTTTAACATTTGGTTCGTTGCCCGCAGCCGAGGTTGGAAACATCCAAATCGCGCGCGACCACGGGAAAATCGTGGATTTAGAAAATGGGTGCAAAATGATTGCAATGTATCACCCAAATTACCTTCTACTTAAACCGTCGGCGAAACGCGAAGCGTGGAATGTATTACAGGAAGTACAAAAATTGTTGAAAACAGTATTAAAATAATAAATAATCCAACTATGTTTAACAAAGGAGTTTAACATTAAACCTGCATTTAATAATGATAATCGGCGCGATATGGGGCCGCGTATGAACAACCGAATTTTCGCAAAATCGGTCCAGGTAATCAGTGCAACCGGGCAAAATCTGGGGATTATGCCAACCGCATCTGCATTACAAATGGCGATAGACGACGGTATGGATTTGGTGGAAATAAATTCTTCGAACACGCCACCTATTGTAAAAATAATGGACTATGGCAAATTCAAATATGAACAGAAAAAACGTGCAAACGAGGCACGCAAAAACCAGAAAACAATCGAATTAAAGGAAGTTTGGGTAAAACCTTTTATCGAAGAAAACGATTTAAACATAAAAATGAAAAAGGTGTTTGAATTTTTGGATTCTGGGAACAAGGTTAAAATTGCCGTTATGACCCGTGGTAATAAAAAGGTTCTGGCCCGGGGCAAAGATGCCGTGCCGGAATTATTTGCGCGCATCATGGAAATAATTGGCCCGCGCGGGACAATGGAATCAAAATCAAAACCGGACGAACGAACAAAATCGATAATTGTTGCGCCGGCAAAATAAAATCCAAATAAAAATATACGGGTGTGGTTTAATCACACCCGTTTTTTGTGTACAAACGCAATCAATCAAATGGATTATCCGCCTTTTTATATTCTATTACAATGGGCAAATGTTCCCATTTTAATTCGCCCGCAATTCCACGTCGCAGATAACGCGTATATGATTCCGGTATATCTGATGCACCACCAACATTTATTGCGATTCGCATCGGATGATGTCCCACCTGGCGTGCAAACTTTATCTTCATTGGTCGTTTAAGGCGCGACATTGGTGGCTGACGCGTTTCTACCAATTTTTCAACAATGCGGTTCAATAAACTGGTCGGGACGGTCGCGTTTGCCAAATCATATTGTTCATAGATTCGCCGAAACATATTTTGTACCCCCGAACCAGTTTCCGCCGATACAGCCAAAATCATTGGCTTTATAATCTGATGAAACGAATTTGTAAATTGGTGTTTCAATTTCAACAATTTTTCATCACGAATTTCCGGTGCAACCAAATCCCATTTGTTCAACGCAACACAAAGTATTTTGCCCGCATCATATACACGCCCAGCAATCCCCAGTGCCTGGTTTTCAATATTACGCGTCGCATCCACCATTAAAATAACCACATCAGATTTTTCAATCGCATCCAATGATTTTAACGCGGACAATGTTTCAACATCGTCCGTCACACCGGCCTTGCGCCGCAATCCCGCCGTGTCCATTATAATAATATCGCGCCCATAGTATTTTGTTGGAATTTTAACGGTGTCGCGTGTAATGCCGGGGGCGTCTTCAACAATTTGACGTTTGGTCCCCAACACACGATTTACAAATGTCGATTTACCCACATTTGGTTGTCCCAAAATCGCAATTTTAATACGCGAAACATCCACGGTATTTTCCGGCGTTTTTTCATTATTTTTATCGGCAACACCTTCTAAAAATTCATAGATTGCGTCAAACCCACGTTTGTGTTCCGCAGACACCATTACGGGTTCCCCAAACCCTAATTTAAAGAAATCGTTTATATCCGCCAACCGTGATTTCGATTCGGATTTATTCGCCAATAACAATACCGGCGATTTTGTTTTACGTCGAACAATGCGCGCCCAATTTAAATCTTCATCGGTCAACCCAACGCGCCCATCAACAACAAACAACACGGCATCAGATTCCGCAATTGTACCAATCGCCATATCGGTCGAATCGTGTGCAATACCGGTTTTCGCGTTTTCCAGGCCCGCGGTATCCATAATATCCCAACCGCGCCCGGCAACAATACCACCGATTGTATCACGCGTGACACCCGGCCGGTCATGAACCAGCGCATCGCGCGTCCCGGTCAGCGCATTAAACAATGTTGATTTGCCGGTATTGGGCCGGCCTGCAATTACTATTTTCATAATATTTTCTCGTTGCTTTTTTGTAATTATAAAGCAAAAATATAAATAATCAAACAAAGGAAGCGAATATGAAAAAACAGAACAAAATTCGTAACAATCATATATGGGATATCATTATACGGCCCAAACGGTACTTTTCCAAAATCGTTGCGGACGGCAATTTGGACGAATCTATGTTCAAGGCGTTCATATATGGGTTAATCGGCGGATGTTTGGTGTTGGGTATTCGACTGTTGGGGGGTGCTACGGTCACAATTGGTTCTGTTTTCACGGCGATTATCATTATGCCGGTATTGGCGGTGGCGTTGCTTTTTGTTGGTGGTGGGTTGCTTATGCTGGTGTCTGAAATAACCGGTGGGGAACGTGATTGGGAAATCGCGATTAAGGGTCTGGCATCGACAATGTTTGTATATCCGGTTATATTGGTATTAAACGCATTGGCATTTAATTGTACCAGTTTGTGGATAATAAGTTTGGTATGTGATGCGTATGTGTTATTTCTTTTCTATAACATTGGGGCATATTGTATGCGTGGGAAACGGACCAATGTTATAATGGTTGTCGCGATGCTGGCGTTATTTATGATTACGGTATATGTGACAAATTATCGCATTGGTTGGTTTATGCTTAAAAACGCCAGTGCAGCATTGGCATGTTTGATGTAAAACCGGACTAAAAACATTTGCAAATGGGCAAATATGCTTTATAATCACGCACGACGGGGGGCAAATTGTTCTTTTTTGTGCTTGGCTTCACAGAGTGCAAAAATGAATGATTTTTCTCCGTCGTGAATAATTTTTAACAATAACAAAAAACAGGAGCAAAAAGTATGTTATTCGGTTTATTGAATAAAGACGAAAAAACACATTTGAATAATCCGGTCGTAGTAGAGGTCCAGTATGGCGACGAAACACTGCGTCTGGAAACGGGTCGTATGGCAAAACAGGCAAACGGTGCTGTTTTGGCAACAATGGGTGGAACAATGGTTTTGGCAACCGTTTGTGCCGAAAAAACCGCGGTAGAGGGCCAGGATTTCTTTCCATTAACCGTTGATTACCAGGAAAAATTCGCATCCGCCGGCCGTATTCCGGGTTCACGCGACAGACGTGAAGGTAAGGCATCAACCGCCGAAACACTGATTGCGCGTCTGATTGACCGCCCAATCCGTCCGTTGTTCCCAGAAACATTTAAAAACAAGGTTCAAATTATCGCACAAACTTTTTCATATGATAAAAAGAATCAACCCGATATTTTGGCAATGATTGCATCAAGCGCGGCATTGGCATTGTCGGGTGTTCCATTTGCGGGCCCAATTGGCGCGGCGCGTGTTGGTTATGCCGATGGACAATATATCTTGAATCCATCTAAAAAAGCGGTCGAAGATTCCGAAATGGATTTGGTTGTTGCCGCGACCAAAGACGGTGTGTTGATGGTAGAATCTGAAATTGGCGAATTGGATGAAAAAACAACATTGGGTGCCGTTAAATTCGGTTTCGATGCACAACAAGCCGTGATTAAGGCAATTAACGAACTGGCCGAAAAGGCGGGCAAAGAACGTTGGGCAACACCGGAAAAGACCGCTGAATATGTCGCGATGGAATCTGATTTCGAACAATTTGCAGGCCAGATTGAAGATGCGTTAACCATCAAAGAAAAATTGGTTCGTTTGGAAACGCTGTCGAATATTCACGCATTGGCCAAGGCGCGTATCCCTGAATTATTCCCGGATACAACCGTTGCGACATCTACGCTGGAATCGTTTGCAGATGAGATCGTTGAAAATATTACTGCGCGCATTATGCGTTCGAACATCTTGGCGGGCAAACCGCGTATTGATGGTCGTGACACAAAGACGGTGCGTCCGATTGAAATTGAATTGGGCATTTTGCCGCGCGCACACGGTTCTGCACTGTTTACACGTGGCGAAACCCAGGCACTGGTTTCATTAACATTGGGTGGTGGCAAAGATGCATTACCAATCGAAAGTTTGGACGGTGCCGAAGAACGCGACTTTATTTTGAATTATAATTTCCCGGGTTATTCCGTGGGTGAAGCCAAGGGGTTGAAATCGCCGGGTCGTCGCGAATTGGGTCATGGTAATTTGGCGTGGCGTGCGTTGCATCCGATGGTGCCAAGTCGCGAAAAATTCGACTATGTTATTCGCGTTGTGTCGGACATTTTGGAATCAAATGGTTCATCATCAATGGCGACAACATGTGGCGCAACATTGGCAATGATGGACGGCGGTGTTCCATTAACACGTCCGGTTGCTGGTATTGCAATGGGTTTAATCAAAGAGGGCGACGATTACGCAATTTTGACCGATATTTTGGGCGACGAAGACCACCTGGGCGATATGGATTTCAAAGTGACAGGAACCGATCGGGGTATCACCGCATTGCAAATGGATATTAAAATTACATCGATAACATTTGAAATCATGGAACATGCTTTGGCCCAGGCACGCGATGGCCGTATGCACATTTTGGGCAAAATTGAAAAGGCGATCAAGGCACCACGTAAAACGGTTTCTGAATTTGCGCCACAAATGTACACCATGAAAATCAACCCAGACAAGGTTCGTGATGTTATAGGTAAGGGCGGTTCCGTGATTCAGGCATTGACCCGCGAAACAAACACGACCATTGACCTGGAAGATGATGGCACGGTCAAGATTATGGCAACATCCCGCGAAGATGCCGATGCCGCAATTGCGCGCATCAAAGACATAGTCGCAGAACCCGAGGTTGGCGAAATCTATGCCGGTGTTGTATCTGGTATCAAAGACTTTGGTTTATTTGTAAAAATCTTGAACGGTTTTGAATCAATGGTTCATATTTCTGAAATCACAGGCGAACGCATTGCGAAAATCGAAGACACAAAAATCAAGGAAGGCGATAAAGTGTTCGTAAGATACCTGGGCGCCGACAAACGTGGTAAAACACGTATGTCCATGGTTGGTATCGATCAAAAGACAGGTAAAGAAACGAAATAGTTGTATATGCCCCACATGTGTGGGGCATATATTAACCACGGGGGGACGAAATGGATATGGATGCGTTAATGGCCCAGGCCGCTGAATTACAGAACAAGGTTGCCGCGGCCCAAGATAAACTTTCCAAAACAAAAATCACCGGTATGGCGACGGGCGGTGCCTGTGTCGTTGAAATGACCGGCAAATACGATTTGTTATCTGTTAAATTGCGCGATGACATTGCGGGGCGCAGTGCAGATCAAATATCAAAAATCGTGATGGATGCGTTCCGTGATGCAAAATCCAAAGCGGACAAGGTTATTGACACTGTTATGGGTGACGCAACCGCAGGAATGCCGTTGCCGATGTAGTGATTAGTGGGGGCGAAAATGGAAGAAAATAAACTATCTTTTGAAGAAGCGTACAAACAATTAACCGAATTGGTTAAAAAAATGGAATCGGGCGAAATGCCATTGGCTGAATCTGTAGCGGCATACGAACAGGGGATTAAGTTAAAGGCATACTGTGAACAGATGTTAAAAGAAGCCGAATTGAAAATCGAAACATTGAAAGTCAGCACAACACAACAATAGTGGTAAAACCGTGTCCGATAAAACAAAATTAACCCCCGTTATGCAGCAATATGTTGATATGAAATCGGAAAATCCCGATGCATTGCTGATGTTTCGTTTGGGCGATTTTTATGAATCTTTTTTTGATGACGCAAAAATAATAAGTGAAAATCTTGGATTGGTTTTAACATCGCGTGGGGCGGATTCCGATGGCGAAAACATCCCTATGTGCGGGATTCCGTGGCATGCGGCGGATAATTATTTTGGTCGTTTGGTGCGGGCTGGATTTCGTGTAGCATTGGTTGAACAGATGGAAACCCCAGCCCAGGCAAAACAACGTGGGCATAAATTCATTGACCGTAAAATTATTCGCGTTTTAACACCGGGAACACTGACCGACGAAAACCTATTAAACCCAAAAAATTCTAATTTTTTAATCGCAATTGTTCCAATGCAAAATGGTGCGTTTGATATCGCGGGCTGTGACATTTCAACGGGTGAATTTTTTGTTGGCGATTCGACAAACCTTATTGACGATATGGTACGTGTGCGACCGGCGGAAATTATTTATCCGTCTGGTATTGCGGAACGCCCGGAAATTATGCATATACGCGATTCTTTTAAAACAACACCTGTGTTTGAAAAAACATATATTCGCGCAGACATCGATACAATTGTGTCACGTGTATTCGGTGGCGCAATTGACACAAACGTGGCCACCAAGAATATAAACAGCGCGATATGCTTGCTGGCGGGATATCTGTTTAACACGCAACGCGGTGCGGAAATAACATTTCGTGCGCCACACGGATTTAAAAGTGGTGCCCAGTTATTGATTGATTCGGCCACATGGAAAAGTTTGGAAATAGATGCGCCAATAAACGATGGTGGTGTGTGTTTGTTGGACGTGATTGATAAAACCAAAACGGCGGCCGGGGCGCGTAAATTGCGGGGCTATCTGCGGGCATTATCGGGCGACCCCAACACAATAAACGCACGCGCGGAACATATTTCACACCTGATGATAAATCCAAATGTTTCGGGGTTGGTTGCCGATTTGTTGCAATCTGTGCCGGATGTTGGGCGCGCGTTATCGCGGTTGTTGTCGGGGCGGGGAACGCCACGCGATATGCGGCATATTTGTGATTTTTTGGTTCATTTGCCAAACGCCAAATTGGTTGCAACAAAACTGGATTCGGGATTGGCCCAAACATTTAATACAATAAACACACATGACGATTTGGCGGTGGAATTGAAATCTGCATTGGCGGATGAATTACCAACATTTTTCCGTGATGGTGGTGTAATTCGTGATGGATTTGATTTGGCATTGGATAAAATGCGTGGTCTGTCACACGGGGCGCGTGAAACGATTGCGGGGCTGCAATCGCAATATTCCACACAAACCGGTATTCATACATTAAAGATTAAATATAACAATATCCTTGGGTATTTTATAGAAGTTCCATCCGCCCGTGCCGATGTGTTAATGGCACCCGATTCCGGATTTATTCATCGTCAAACGATGGCGGGCAATGTGCGTTTTACAACCACGCAACTGATTGACCTGGACAACGATGTTCGTAATGCTGCGGAACGTGCCGCCGGTATAGAATCTGAAATCATAGCCAACATCACAAACAAAATACGCGATGTCGCGGACGATATTTTATCCACAGCGGATATACTGGCGGACCTGGATGTTTGGTATTCGTTATCACGGTGTGCATCTGAATATAACTGGGTGCGCCCGGTAATTACAACCGATAATTCGTTTGATGTTGTTGGGGGCCGTCATCCGGTAATTGAATATGCATTACGCCGGGGTGGCGATGCGTTCATTAAAAACGATTGCAATTTAAATGTACACCCGATTGCATTGTTAACCGGGCCCAATATGGCGGGAAAATCCACATACCTGCGGCAAAACGCGTTGATTGTTATATTGGCGCATATGGGTTCATTTGTTCCGGCCACACGCGCCACAATCGGAATTTGTGACCAGTTGTTCAGTCGCGTTGGTGCATCGGATAATTTGGCGGCGGGGCAATCAACATTTATGGTGGAAATGAGTGAAACGGCCAACATCCTGCGACGCGCAACGAACAAATCTTTCGTTATTTTCGACGAAATAGGGCGGGGCACCGCAACATACGACGGTATGGCCATTGCCCAGGCGGTTTTGGAATACATGGATAAATTGGGCGCACGAACATTGTTTGCCACACACTATCACGAATTGACAACACTGGTTGGTGATACGCCGGAAAAGTTGCAAAATGTTTCTTGTCTAACCATTGATGTGCGTGAATATAACAACGAAATCATCTTTATGCATAAAATTGTGGCTGGAATTGCAAATCGTTCATATGGTATTCATGTTGCAAAAATGGCGGGAATGCCGGACACGGTTGTTGCGCGCGCTGCGGATGTTTTATCAAATTTGGAAACACGTACCACGATTGAAACCGCACCACCACAGTACAACACAACCCCACAAAAACCGGCACATACCGGTCGCGTGTCGGATCAAAATTCCGCAACAAAACAACTTGATTTATTCGGCTAGTTAATGAATGGATGGATAATTCTTGATAAAGATTCCGGTGTGTTTTCGCGTACTGCGGGGGGGCAGGTTGCACGAATTTTTGGAAACAAAAAGTTCGGACACATCGGCACACTGGACCCGATGGCATCGGGGGTTTTGGCAATCGCAATTGGTGATGCCACAAAAATGATTCCTTTTATAGAAGACGCAAACGAACCAATCAAAGAATACCTTTTTTCCGTGCGATTTGGTTATGAAACAGACACACTGGACATAACGGGACACACGATTCGCGACGGTGGCACGGTGCCAACAGAAACCGATATTGTGAAAATATTGCCGTCATTTATCGGCGAACAAATGCAAACCCCACCCGCATATTCCGCGGTTCACATTGGTGGTGTGCGCGCATATGAATTGGCGCGGAGCGGGACGACGATTGAAATTCCGCCACGCAAAATCACAATACACGCTTTGGAATACACCGGTCGGCGCGGCGATTCATACGGTTTTCGAGTGGTGTGTTCCCGCGGTACCTATGTCCGCAGTATTGCGCGCGATATTGCGAAAAAGACGGGCACAATCGCAACCGTGGATATGATACGGCGGACAAAATCTGGATGTTTTGATATAAAAAACGCTGTAAAACTTGATTTTCTGGAAAATCTGGTTAATAATGGGGGCGACATTGGGGGAAACCTCTTGCCGGTGGATTCAGGACTGGGGGACATTCCGGTTCTGGATATCAACAATAAATCGGCCACGCTTTTCAAGAATGGCGGTTTTATTGACACAAATGTTGCCGATGGTCTGTATCGTGTTTATTCGGATAATTTTATCGGAATTGGGCGCGTGGACGGGGGCAAATTAAAACCAAAACGAACAATTTAAAACAAAAGGAAAAATAAATGTCCGTTACAAAAGAAAAAAAAGCAGAATTGGTTGCAGCATATAAAACAACCGATAAAGACAATGGCGGGTCTGCCGCATCCCAGGTTGCAGTTTTAACAGAACGCATCCGCAATTTGACCGAACATATGAAGTCAAATCACAAAGATGAACATTCGAAACGCGGTCTGTTGTTGATGGTTAATCGTCGTAAAAAACTGTTGGCCTATATCAAGAAAAACAACGTTTCTGAATACGAAGAACTGATTAAAAAATTGGGTCTGCGTAAATAATAAAACAAAAAAGACACCGGCAAATGCCGGTGTTTTTTACTAACCACTAATCACTATCACTAAGCGCTTCTTCGTGTTTTTCCGCCAAGAACTTTTCCAGCCAGTGATTATCGAACTTTAATTTCCGCACATCTTCGTTTTTAAGCAGACGCTGTTGCAGGGAAATTGTTGTTTTTATTCCTTCTATCACAAATTCATCCAACGCACGTGATGCACGCATTATACACGCCGGTCGGTTTTGTGCATGAACAATAAGTTTCGCAATCATCGAATCATATGTTGGCGGAATTGTGTATCCGGTGTAAACCGCGCTGTCCACACGCACGCCCAGCCCCCCCGATGGCGCATAAAGGGTTATTGTTCCAGGGCACGGGATAAATGTGTCTGGATCTTCGGCGTTTATACGAAATTCAATTGCGTGGCCGTGCGGAATAACATTTGATTGTGTATATCCCAACTTTTCGCCGGCGGCAATTCTTATCTGTTCCCGGACCAGGTCAACCCCATAAACCATTTCCGTCACGGGGTGTTCCACCTGCAAGCGCGTATTCATTTCCAGGAAATAAAATTTACCATCCTGGAACATAAATTCAAATGTGCCGGCATTTGTATAGCCCATTTTTTTTGCGGCATTTTTACAAATTTCAATCATATCGTCGCGCTGTTTTTGGGTTAATGCCGCCGCAGGGCATTCCTCCATAACTTTCTGGTTTTTGCGTTGCAACGAACAATCGCGTTCACCAAAAATCACCACATTACCATGTTTGTCGCCCAAAACCTGAAATTCAATATGGCGTGGGTGCAGCAACAGTTTTTCCATATACAATGTGTCATCACCGAAACCAGATTTTGCTTCCTGTTTGGTTATATTGAACGCTTCGGCCATTTCATCGGGGGCCATAACGGCGCGCATACCGCGACCACCACCACCGGCCGCCGCCTTTAACATAACGGGGTATCCGATTTTTTCCGCCCATTTTAATGCATCGTCAACGCTTTTTACCGCGCCATCCGAACCCGGCACCACCGGCAGACCGCATTTTATCGCGGTTTGTTTGGCATTAACCTTGTCCCCCATTTTTGTAATCATTTCCGGGGACGGTCCAATCCAAATCATACCGTGCTGCTCAACCTTTTGTGCAAAATCGGCGCGTTCAGATAAAAACCCATACCCGGGGTGTATCGCATCAGAATTGGTCAACAATGCCGCCGTCAAAATCGCAGATTCGTTCAAATACGAATCACGCGCCGGCGCTGGACCAATACACACCGATTCATCCGCCAATTGCACATGCATTGCATTTTTATCGGCGGTTGAATACACCGCGACCGTGCGAATACCCATATCGCGACATGCCCGAATCACGCGCAGTGCGATTTCACCACGATTTGCGATTAAAACTTTCTTTATCTTTGGCATTTTTATTCAATAACGATTAATGGTTGGTCAAATTCAACGGCCGCGCCATCGGAAACCAAAATCTTTTTCACGATGCCATCAACATCCGATTTAATCGGGTTAAATGTTTTCATGGCCTCGACCAATGCGACCGTGTCGCCGGCGTGAACGGTTGTGCCGACCCGAACAAACGGCGCCGCCCCCGGTTCAGACGCCAAATACACAACTCCAACCATTGGCGATTTTAACGCATGTCCGGTTGTTTCGGTTTTTGCCGTCGCGGGCGCGACGGACGGTGTTGCCGGTGTGGTTGCGACCGCGGAAACGACCGCCTGTTTTGATAAATGTACACGACGATTGACCAGACCGAACAAATACCGGCGGTCAAAATCAATTTCTGTTATGCCCATATCATCCATTGTCTTGGACAATGATTCAATGGTGCTGCGTAAAGACATTTCATAATCCTTATATTTATAAATACATATTTTGTCTTGTGTTAAATAATTCTAGCACATAAACAATTAAAGTCAAGGCACCGGGTCATACCCATACCCCCCGCCGGGCCGGCAACGCAATATTCGTTTTACCCCCATGTACATCCCACGAAACACCCCATATTTCGCAATAGATTGACACATATATTCACTGCACGACGGGGTAAATCGGCACGCGTTACGCCCGCCAATCACCGGGGAAATATTCCGTTGATAGAACCGCACGGCACCAATCGCCACACGCGCAATAAAAGATGGGTTATTTGACATCGTCTGGTTTGGGATTTTTCTTTAGAAAGACCAAAGCACGTGCCATTGCCGCACGTCCGTCGTCACGCAAGGCATCCAAAATGGGTTTGCGCGCAATAAAGACATAGTCCATATCGGGACGTAAATGCTTTTCTGTGAAACGTATCCAATCGCGTAATTTACGCTTTGCCAGGTTGCGTTGAACCGCAAATTTAAAGGTCTTTTTTGTTGCGACCACCCCATATCGTGGTGTATCTGGAATCACACACGGCTTCATCCGTATGAAAAAGAACGCCGATTTCGCCGTTGGATTTTCATCGGTCATTAAAAAATCTTTATGATTCTTAATCGTATCTCGCATGGGGGATATAATAGCATAATATATAAATAATCAAACTTTTTTATATGGTGCCTTGATTTTTTATGATTCACGTTTTATAGTGCAAAAAAATCATTATTTTGGGGGTAAAAGATGTATAACTGGCTGATGAAATTTTTTTCTGCGGATATGGCGATTGATTTGGGAACTGCAAACACACTGATTTATGTCAAGGGTCGCGGAATCGTATTAAACGAACCATCCGTTGTCGCGGTCCAGGAAAATCGTTTACAGGGGCGCAAAGAGATTTTAGCAGTTGGTGCCGAGGCAAAAAAAATGTTCGGCCGTACACCCGGCGCAATTACGGCGGTACGCCCGTTGCGCGATGGTGTTATCGCGGACTTTGAGGTTGCCGAAGAAATGATTAAATACTTTATACGCAAGGTTCATCACAGAAGCCCCATCGCCGCCCCGTTAATCATTATTTGTGTACCGTCATGCGCAACCCAGGTGGAACGTCGTGCTATTCAGGAAGCAGCCGATGCCGCCGGTGCGCGCAAGGTTTATATTGTCGAAGAATCAACCGCCGCTGCGATTGGCGCGGGGCTGCCGGTGGAAAAACCGTTGGGTTCAATGGTACTGGACATCGGTGGTGGCACGACCGAGGTTGCAGTTATGTCCCTGGGCGGAATCGTTTATTCCAAGGCCGTTCGGACCGCGGGCGATCAAATGGACTTTGACATTATTGAATATGTCCGAAACAACAAAAACCTTTTAATCGGAGAAAATACCGCAGAAGAAATTAAAAAGCATATTGGATGCGCCATCGCCCCCAAGGATAAAACCAATGAAATGTCAATGAAGATAAAGGGACGCGATTTGTTATCGGGAACACCACGCGAAACGGTTGTGACCGAATCCCAGATTGCGTCTGCGTTGGCGCAAACGGTCACAAAAATTGTGAACACGGTTCGTGATGCGTTGGCAAATACCCCGGCCGAATTGTCCGCCGATATTGCCGATTTGGGTATCGCGATGACGGGTGGTGGTTCAATGTTGCGCGGTCTGGACGCGGCAATTCGTGCGGCAACGGGTCTGCCGGTGTTTTTGGTTGATAATGCGCTGGAATGTGTGGCGTGCGGTTCGGGAAAAATGTTAAGCAGCCTGGACAAAAGTAAACATATATTGCAAACAATGTATTAATTTAGTGGTTAGTGCAAGTGTTGGTGATTAGCAAAAAGAACACCGGTGTTTACCGGTGTTTTTTCTATCTTGTTCGTGGTATCGCACAAAAACATTGCAGTTTTCTATCATATTCTGAATCAAAACCATTTTTATCAAATGTGTTTAACCACCAATCACGCGGTTTTATCAAACGCGGTTTGTTGGCCGTCACCAAATTCCACCCATTGGCCCGGGCCACCACTATATCTTCGGTTGTATTGTGTATGGCAATCAACATTTTAGTATCAGCAAACTTTTGCAATACGTGCGGCAAATCAGATTCTGTGAAATAGGTCAATGTTCCATTACAATATGTCAAATCCGCCCTTACCGTTGGTACATCCAATATCGATTTTATTTCTATTTTTTTCTTGGCAAACAATCTTGCCAATTGTTCATTTTGATATGGATATTCCCTTATATCTATGCCACTTGCATCCATTCCCATTTGTTTTGCGCGACACACAATTTCACCGGTTGCGGCGCCACAATCGAAAAACGTTTTTGGCATATACCCAAATTTCTTTGTAAAAACTTCTGCCAATATGCTTGGTGGCACCGAAAACATCGTCCACCATCCATCATAATCGCGATAACTGTAATGTAAAAACGGGTATTTAGTGTAATAATAATGTTGTGTCATTCTGATTCTTTTTTTACATACTAGCCCGTTTTTTCTTAGATACAAGTTTTTTGCATTCAAAAATTGCTGTTGCAATCTCAAAATTCTTTGTTATAATGCCTTTCGCTTTGGATGGTTAGCTTAGTTGGCGAGCCGCGTCACGTTGATATCGTGAAGGTCGTTGGTTCCCAGCACGAGAACCCCAACAAAAAGTTTTGGGTGGTTAGCTCAGTTGGCTAGAGCGTCACGTTGACATCGTGGAGGTCGTTGGTTCGAGCCCAATACCACCCACCACGAATTTTCGTTAATAAAAAACCGGCAAATGCCGGCTTTTTTTATTTGCTTTTTGCATCGGCACGAATTGCAAACCGTTCCGGGGACGCAAATTCCAGAAAATAATTCTTGAATTTATTCAGTATACCGGTTGCACTCTGTAATTGAATTTGTTTGTTCATTTTCAAAATTCGTGCGGCTGTCCGTTCTTTGTAATAACCGTCTTGTCTGTAATAATCATACGCACAGGACAAAAAGCCGTCCAACCAACGAACCCCGATAATACCCCTGGGGCAATAACCAGTTAATGTATTTATCTTGAAATCCATTGTGCGGTACACAACCGCAGATTGCGCACGTGGCGCCGTCAAATATTCCAACGGATTTTCGGCAATCTTGCGAATAAAATCCAATTCCTGGGTCATTTTTTTATATTCGTTAACAGTCACCTTTTTGGAAATATCTTGCATTTTGGTGTCAATAATTTTTATCAACCCATCCAATCCGTGTTTTATTGTTTCGTCCATATTTATTGGCATTAAAGCCTCCTTTGATTTAATGGACATTATATCATATGGACCCCTTGATTTCTAGTATTTTTATTTTATAATCCATTGTAAATACCAAGGGGTTTCACAATGGCCAAAAGATATTTAATTACATCGGCATTACCATATGTAAATGGCGAACTGCATTTGGGGCATTTGGTTGGATGCTGGCTGCCGTCCGATGTATATGCCCGTTTCTGTCGCGCACGCGGGCGCGATGTGTTGTTCGTTTGCGGGGCCGATGAACACGGAACCCCGGCCGTTGTTGGTGCGGCGCGTGAAGGATTGCCCGTTATTGAATATAACAACAAATACTATGAAAAACATTTGCGTGCGGTGCGTGATTTTAACCTGTCGTTTGATTTATATGGTCGCACGCATACCAAATTACAGGAAAAACTTATACACGACTTGTTTTCGCGCCTGGATGCCCAGGGGTTAATTGCGGAACGCGAAACAATTCAACCGTTTTCTGTTGACGACAATATGTTTTTAGCCGACCGTCAATTGGTTGGCACATGCCCAAAATGCGGTTTCGATTCCGCCCGTGGCGACCAATGTGATAATTGCAGCGCAACATATGAAGCGACCGAGTTATTAAATCCGCGTTCAACAATATCTGGTTCAACCAATATTGAAATGCGTCCAACAAAAAATCTGTTTTTCCTGGCATCTAAATTACAAAACGAGTGGCGTAATTGGTTAAAGACACATGCGCCACATTGGTCAAAAACCGCATCCGCAATTGCGCGCGGTTGGGCGGCGGACGAACTGCACGACACAAGTATAACACGCGATTTACCATGGGGTATTCCAGTTAATAAACCCGGCTATGAAAACAAGGTTTTCTATGTTTGGTTTGATGCGCCGTGGGGATATGTTTCGATTTCAATGGCGGCAAATAAAAACTGGGCCGATTGGTGGAAAAATGATAATACATACTATGCGCAATTTATGGGCAAGGATAATGTGAAGTTTCACGCGGTATTTTTCCCAGAACAACAATTGGCCATGCACGATGGATGGAAAACGGTTGATATGTTGAAATCTATGAATTTCCTTAATTTCGAGGGCGGCAAGTTTTCCAAATCACAAAACCGCGGCGTGTTTTTAGAAGATGCTATTTCCATTGCCCCGGCAGACACATGGCGATATGCATTATTGGCGTCCGCCCCCGAAACAGACGATAACGATTTTACGTTTGCGCGATTTGCCGATGTTGTGAACAAAGACTTGAACGGAATGTTTGGGAACTTTGTTTCGCGTGTGTGCAAATTAACACAAAAGAATTTTGGTGAAAAAGTACCAGAATCGAACGGCATAGACAGCGATTTAGAAAGTCAAATAAATGAAAAAATTACGGAATTAACATCTGCGCTGGACGCGTGCGAATTTCGCGCCGCAATCGTTGCCCTGCGTTCGCTTTATGCAATCGGCAACGAATATATGACAAAAATGGAACCATGGGCATTGGTAAAAAATGGCAATGTGGAATCGGCGGGCGCGGTGCTTAACTCCTGTTTTCAATTGATTGATTTATATGCACGTGTGTCGGCACCGTTTATACCGGATGCGGCGAACAAAATACAAAATATTTTTGCCGGGAAACACGATTTGTCGTGGCCAGAACGGTTTGAATCGCGCATTGCGGATGGTGAACAATTTACCGTGCCGGAAAACCTGTTCAATCGCATTGACGATGAAATGGTTGCGGAATTAACCGAAAAATATGTACCGAAAACGGAAAACAAAATCGTTCCAGTTGTTGCCAAAATCGTTGAAGTAAAAAATCATCCGACGCGGGAAGACCTGCACATACTGACCGTCAATAATGGCGTACGCGATTTACAAATTGTATGTGGCGCACCAAATGTGCGTGTGGGGTTGATTGGTGTTTTGGCACCAATCGGGTGTGTTTTGCCTGGCGCAAAAAAACCAATAACTCAACGCACCGTTGCCGGCGTGGAATCATACGGTATGATGTGCAGTGCGGCGGAATTGGGCGCGGGCGATGACGGCGAAAAAATTATTGAATTGGATACGGGCGCCACAGTCGGCAAAGAATACATAAAATAAAATGCGGGTTGTTTTGGCATCTTGCTGTGCACCGTGCAGTGCGGGCGCAATAAAGCAGTTGGCGGACGGCGAAATTGCCGGCGTGGATGATTTTATTGTTTTGTTTTATAATCCGAACATCTTTCCAAACGACGAATATTTAAAACGCATGAACGAACAAATAAAGTATTGCGAAGGGTTGGGTGTAAAATACGCCATTGGTGATTGGGACCACGATGCGTGGCGTAACGCTGTGCGCGGGTTGGAAAATGAACCCGAACGGGGGCGGCGATGCGATATTTGTTTTGCGTATCGCTTTGCATACGCGCGTGAATTTGCATTGAAAAATGGATATGACGCAGTGGCCAGTGTGTTTGGCGTATCACGCCACAAGGACCAGTCCCAGGTTGACGCCGCTGCACAACGCACATTGGGTGAAATAAAATATATTCCGGTTCGTTGGGATGAAAACCTGCGACAATCGATTGGTCGGGCATCGAATTTTTACCGCCAAAACTATTGCGGGTGTGAATTCAGTTTTCGTAAAACCCCGCAATCGCCCCAGGAAATAGTTTTGGTTGCGAAATAAGTATCTGCAAACTATAATCCATATATAAACAGAACAAAGGACGAATATGGCAAAAATATTTGTTTTCCCGGGCCAGGGCGCACAAAGCGTTGGTATGGGACGCGAAATCTATGAAACAAACGCGGCCGCACGCGCTGTGTTTGATGAAGTGGACGATGCATTAAATCAAAAACTGTCAGACATTATTTTTAATGGCCCAATGGACGAATTAACATTAACCGCCAATGTGCAACCCGCAATTATGGCAACATCGATTGCAATGTTGCGCGCATCAGGCGAAAAATTACCCGAATATGTTGCGGGGCATTCGTTGGGCGAATATACGGCATTGTGTGCAGCGGGGGCGATTTCACTTACGGATACGGCGCGTCTGTTGCGTACGCGTGGAAACGCAATGCAAACGGCCGTTCCGGTGGGCCATGGAATGACCGCCGTCGTATTGGGATTGGATATCGATACGGTGTGCGATATTTGCGCGCAAACAGATTGCGATGTCGCAAACGATAATTGCCCGGGCCAGGTGGTTATTTCCGGTGCGAAAGAGATTGTGGAAACGACAATGGAAAAATTAAAATCCGCCGGCGCACGGCGCGCAATGCCGTTGGCACTGTCGGTGCCGGTTCATTGCCGGATGCAGGAAAGCGCGGCGAACACAATGCGTGATGCATTGGCATCGGTCGATATAAAAATACCAGATGCAAAATTTATTTCCAATAAATCAGCCGATGTGATGACAACACCAAATGATATCAAGGAAGCATTGGTTTATCAAATGACACATGGTGTGCGTTGGCGCGAAAGTGTATTGAAAATGTACGAATTGGGCATAAATGAAATGGTGGAAATTGGACCGGGTAATGTGCTGACGGGGTTGGCTGGGCGCACCTGTCCGGAAATTAACGCACATAAGTTGGAGGCATAAAATGTTTGATTTAACGGGTCGGGTTGCTTTAATAACCGGCGCAACCGGTGGTATCGGTGGCGCGATTGCAAAAAAAATGACGGAAGCGGGCGCAACGGTCGTTGTGTCGGGTCGTAATATTGCAAAATTAAATACTGAATTTGATGATTCATATATCAAAATTCCGTGTGATTTATCGACGGACGGCGCGGCGGTTGAACTTATGATGAACACAATCGATTCCGCCGGCAAAATCGATATTTTGGTGAACAATGCCGGCATTACGCGCGATACATTGTTAATGCGTATGTCGGACGAACAGTTTGACGAAGTTTTGAACACGAACTTGAAATCCTGTTTCAAATTGTGCCGCGCGGCAATTATGCCAATGATGAAAAACCGCTATGGTCGTATTATCAACATGGCATCCATTATCGGTGTTATCGGTGGCCCGGGCCAGGCGAATTATGCCGCATCCAAGGGCGGTATGATTGCCATGACCAAATCAATTGCAGCCGAGGTTGCATCCCGCAACATCACAGCAAACTGTATTGCACCGGGATTTATCAAAACACCAATGACCGATGTTTTGCCGGATGAATTACGGGATGCATACCTGAAACAAATACCGGCGGGTCGCTTTGGTGAACCGGACGATATTGCGAATTTATGTGTATTCTTGGCGTCCGATGAAGCGTCATATATCAACGGTCAAACAATCAATGTCAACGGCGGTATGGGACGGTTTTAATTTATGACGGCGTATGATGTAATCATTATTGGTGGGGGACACGCCGGGGTTGAAGCCGCGCACGGTTCTGCGCGTCGTGGTGTGAAAACATTGTTGATAACCATGCGCGAATCTGACATTGGCGCAATGAGTTGCAACCCCAGTATCGGTGGCCCCGGCAAATCACAAATGGTCGCGGAAATGGACGCGTTGGGTGGCGTTATGCCACGCGCAGCGGATGCCGCCGGTATTCATTTTCGCACACTGAACGCATCACACGGTGCGGCGACACGGGCACTGCGCGCACAAATTGACCGTGGGTTATATCACAACGCGGTTATGAAAATATTAACAACGCAAAAAAATCTTACCGTTGTTTATGAACCGGTGGAAACAATCGATATAAAAAATAAAATCGTAAATGGTAAATATGGTTTTGGGGCGATTGTTTTTACAACGGGAACTTTTTTGCAGGGCCTGGTCACGCGTGGCGCAGAAAAAATTCCATCGGGCCGTTTGATGGACAATGGCGAATACCAATCGCCGGATGTGCACATTTCCGCCATATTGAATAATGCCGGATTTAAAATTATGCGATTAAAAACGGGTACACCCGCACGCATTTATCGCGACAGTATTAACTTTAATGTCTGTGAATTACAACCGGGCGACGAACCACACGATTGGTTCAGCGCACCAAACCCAGACAACAATTATTCCGCCGTTTGCTATATCACGCACACAACCGAAATAACACACCAAATAATTCGTGAAAACATATCGGGCGCCCCAATGTATAATGGTGATATCGAAGGCATCGGCCCACGTTATTGCCCAAGTTTAGAAGACAAGGTTATGCGTTTTCCGTCGCATACTTCGCACCATGTATTCCTTGAACCCGAAGGATTAAACAGCGATTTAATTTACCCAAACGGCATATCAACATCGTTTGGTGCCGATATCCAGGACAAATGGATTCACACGATTCCAGGGCTGGAAAACGCGCGGATTGCGCGATATGGGTACGCAATTGAATACGACGCAATTGATGCGCGCGCATTAAACGATAAATTACAGAGCAAGGATATTCCATATTTGTTCTTTGCGGGACAAATCAACGGCACATCGGGATACGAAGAAGCCGCGGCCCAGGGATTGGTTGCCGGCGCCAACGCCCCCGCCCACGCCGTGGGGGGGACTTTTTTAGAATTAGATCGTACGAATTCTATGATTGGGGTTTTGATTGATGATATAACGACATTGGGGGTTGATGAACCATACCGTATGTTCACATCACGCGCAGAATATCGGTTAAGTTTGCGTGCCGACAATGCGATTGTGCGTTTGGGACAAATGGGTATAAATTGTGGCTTAATTACAAAAAAACAATTTGATGAAAGATATAAATTACACGAATCTGAAATCGCCGAAAATGATGAATTCTATGCCGGATACATTGCACGCAATGCACGGGAAGTCGCCGCATACAAACGCGATGCAGAATTAAAGATACCGGTTGATTTTAATTATTCCGCGTTGCCGGGTTTAACAAATGAACTGATTGAAAAATTAAACGCGACGCGCCCCGAAAACATTGCCGATATGTCGCGCATTCCGGGCATGACCCCGGCGGGAATAATGGTTGTGTTAAGGAAAATTAAAAGTTAAAAAACACCGGCAATCACCGGTGTTTTACTAACCACTATTTTTCTTTACAATCTGCAGCCTGCCGTTGTGCCATTGGGCGACAAAGATATCTTCGATATTACGAATTCGCTTTTTACGCAATTGCGCCCGCAACCACTTTTCAGAACGGTTTATTTTTTCAAGCGCGCTTTCATCTATGTCGCCATTGTCAATCACCACAACCGAATATTTCTTTTCGCCGCGTTTTACAATCGTTAATTCACCGTTCGGTTCTATTTGCGCCATTTCTATTTCGCGCAATGAATGCACTTTATGTTGACGCATGGCCGCCGCCAAATCACGCGCAGATATTTTCAATTTCTGCATTTTTGCGACATTTATTTGCCCGTTTTGAATAATAACCATGGGGTCACCAATAAAGATTCGATGACCAATATCTGTATAGAACGCAAAACGATTTAATATACTTATTAACACACCATAAATTAAAACAACGATAACAAATTCGGCAATGTCTATATTTTTGTTTAAAATAAACTCGGACAAAATAGCACTTAGCAAAAAGTTTATAATCACCGCCAGTGGGGTCATATTTTTTAGTGCGCCGGTGGGACTAAACAGGCGCATAAACACAACCGCGGCAATAATTGCCATAACAAGTTTTATTATCATAATTCCATAAATCATAAAATTTATATGCACAACGCACCCCCAAAAAAGCATATAAAACATAGCATTCCGGGTTCGCGTGCGCCATACGACAAAAAACCCAAAATTACGCAATTTAATACTGGAAATTGGTAAAAAGATGGTATAAACTTTGGCTTGATGCCGGTGTAGCTCAGCTGGTAGAGCATCTCATTCGTAATGAGGGGGTCGTAGGTTCAAGTCCTATCACCGGCACCATCCGCTTTCGCTGCGTTGTGGCGAGACAGGCCAAGAAAAGAAATAAAATGAAAACAGACGCAATAATTATTATTGGATAAACCAGAACTGCGCTTTGGCGGTTGCTGGGGCGCATATGCGCCCGTTTTTAATAAATAAAAGGAATGAACAAATGGCATATCCAAAAACCGATGCACGTGTAGATTTTCCAAAACTGGAACAGGAAATAGTCGCATTTTGGCGCGAAAATGATACTTTTCACAAATCGCTTAATCGCACCAAATTGGGACATCCGTTTTCATTCTATGACGGGCCACCGTTTGCAAATGGTTTGCCACACTGGGGACATTTGGGGGTAAGTGCGATTAAGGATATGGTTTCGCGTTATCAAACCATGCGTGGCAAACATGTTGAACGCGCGTTGGGCTGGGATTGCCATGGATTGCCCGCAGAAAACAGTGTTGAAAAGAAACAAAATAAATCGGCCAAGGATATTGTTGCAGAATCGGGTATTGGCGAATTCTGTGAAATGTGCCGTGCGGATGTTATGACATATTCAAATGAATGGTTGCGCTATTTTGAACGCATTGGCCGTTGGGTTGATGGTGGCGATGACTATGGTTATCGCACTATGGATAAAAACTATATGGAATCGGTTATATGGGCATTAAAACTATTATATGACAAGGGGTTATTATACAAAGATTTCAAGGTTAATCCATACGATTGGAAATTAGGTACCGTTCTATCCAATTCCGAGGCGTCAAGCGAATATCAAGATATCGTCGATGATACGGTGACTGTTTGGTTCGAATTATCAAATGGCGACCGCGTAATCGCGTGGACAACAACACCGTGGACATTGCCGGCAAATTCGGCGTTGGCAGTTAATCCAAATATGAAATATGTGCGTATGCGCCACAATGATGGACATGTGTATGTTTTGGCGGAATCCCGTTTAAAAGCATATGAAAAGATTTTTAGCGAATCTGAAAATCTGGGGACTGTATTTGGTTCTGATTTAATTGGTATGCACTATGCACCACTGTTTGATTATTACGCAAATATGCACAATGAAAACAAATCGTTGCACACCGTTATCGGCGCAGATTATGTATCAGACGGCGACGGTACCGGAATCGTGCACATTGCGCCCGCGTTTGGTGAAGATGACTATATCGCTGCGCGTAATGTTGACCCAACTTTTCCAATTATTTTAAATGTTGATGATTATGGTAATTTTGACGCGACCGTGCGTGATTGGGCGGGCGAAAATATATTTGTCGCCAATCCAAAGATTATCGATTGGTTAAAACAAAATGGACGCCTGGTCCAGAAATCGCAACACAAACACAGTTATCCGTTTGGCCCACGCAGTCATGAAAAGTTAATTTATCGTGCAACGGACGCATGGTACATAGATGTGCCAAAAATTCGCGACCGTGTTGTTGAAATAACGAAAACCGAAACAGTGTGGACAAGTGCCGGCAACCGCTTTATGTCGTGGATAGAGGGCGCGCGCCCATGGGGCATTTCACGCAATCGTTTTTGGGGTGTTCCATTACCAATTTGGGAACGGAACGGAGAATATAAAATCTTTGGTTCGATTGCGGAAATAGAAGAATTCTTTGGTGTAAAAATAGATGATTTACATCGACCAACATTGGATAAACTTACAAAAGATGGTTGGCACCGCATAACCGATGTTTTGGATTGTTGGGTGGAATCTGGTTCTATGCCGTTTGCGCGCCTGCATTACCCGTTTGAAAACGCCGACGCGTTTGAAAAGACTTTCCCCGCCGATTATATTATAGAGGGCCAGGACCAAACCCGCGGTTGGTTCTATGCGTTAATGATTATGTCGGTTGCATTGTTTGACAAACCCGCGTTCAAAATGGTTTCGGCCAACGGTATGATTGTTGATGAAAACAAACACAAGTTTTCCAAATCATTACACAACTTTGTGGACCCAACCGAACAATTGGAAACGTTTGGTGCGGATGCGGTGCGTCTTTTCATCCAGGGCAGCACTTTCCTTAAAGCAGAACCGGTGCCCGTTGACAAAGATGGCAAAGTTTTCAACGAAACAATTAAAACAATTTTAACACCACTGTGGAATGCATATCATTTCTTTACACTGTATGCGAACGCGGGGGGTATCATCGCGGCCGACGATGCGTCGTCGCAAAATGCATTGGATAAATATATTTTATCCGAATTAAATGTGTTGATTGGTGTTGTTGGTGGCGCGTTGGATGAATATAAACCCGATGTCGCGATAAAGGAATTTGTTCGATTCCTGGATATATTAAACAACTGGTATATTCGCCGGTCGCGTGCGCGTTTTTGGGACGAAGATGTTTTTGCATTCAATACACTGTATGTCGTGCTGACGCGCTTATGCCAAACATTGGCACCGTTTGCACCGTTTATCAGCGAATATATCTATAAGAATCTGACCGGGGCGGAATCTGTGCATTTAACAGATTTCCCAACCGCGGGCAATGTGGATGAAAAGATTGTTGCCGATATGCGCCGCGTGCAAATGGTTGTGTCGGTTGGAAAACAATTACGCGAACAATACAAATTGCGTAATCGTTTACCGTTGGCGAATATAACCGTTGCGGGGGTTGATTTATCCGAATACACCGATATTATTGCCGATGAATTAAATGTGAAAAATGTTAATTTCCGTGCACATACAACAGATATCGCAGACAGTTTTGTCTATCTGATTACACCAAAGATTGGCGCACGCCTTGGCGGTGCATTAAGCAAGATTATTCCATCGGTAAAGCAGGGCAACTATGAAATCGTTGGTGATAAATTGGTTGTCGGTGAATACGAATTACAACCCGATGAATTTGAAAATCGTTTAACTGTGCGCGATGGCATTACCGGTGCAGCATTACCGGACAATACCGCGGTCGTTGTGCTGAACACTGAAATAAACGGCGAATTGGTTGCCGAAGGTTTGGCGAACGACGCCCTACGATTCATCCAGGATACACGCAAAGAAATCGGCTTGGATGTGTCCGACCGAATCAAAATAACCTTTGCTGCGGACCCGGGATTGGCGGTTGCAATTGAAACACATAAAAAACGCATTATGCGCGATGCACTTGTCCGCGAAATGGAAACGGGCGCGGGCGAACACGCCACCGAAATAGAAGGCTATGCGTTCGCAATTACGATTAAAAAAGCATAATGATTACGCCCGACAAATATTTTACCGTTGTACCGCGTTCCATAAATATGGGGATTCGTTCTGAACTTTATTCCACAAACGAATTCACATTTGCGGTGGCGGTAATTCTGTCAGCCCAGGCGACCGATAAAAAGGTGAACGAGGTGACACCGGCTTTATTTACGGTTGCCCCGACACCTGAAAAAATGATGGCATTGGGCGTGGACGGAATCAAAAAATATATTTCCCAGATTTCGTTTTTTAATAACAAAGCGAAAAATATTTTCGCGTTATCAAAACAACTTGCTGAATATAATACGAATAACACCGAATGGGTGTTTCCAAAAAAATATCACAATCGTGATGAACTGATGAAACTGCCTGGAATAGGACAAAAGACCGCAAATGTTATTATGAATGTTTTGTGGGGTGCACCGAATATTGGTGTTGATACACACGTGTTTCGTAATGCACATCGTTATGGCTGGGTCGGGGAAAATGAAAATACACCAGAAAAAGTAGAGGCAAAATTATTAACCGTTATTCCAAAAAAATATCACGCAATTGTAAATCATGTAATGGTTTTACATGGTCGGTATATATGTCGTGCAATTTCCCCAAAATGCAGCGAATGCCCGGTCGCAAAATGGTGTGAAAAAGAGGTTAGTGGTTAGTTATGCAAAACAAAAACCACCCGTTTGGGCGGTTTTACTTACCAGTATCCACTAACACTATTTGTCCCTTATTTTCGCATTACATTTTTTCGTGACATTTGCGATTACAGTATCCTGCAATTTCAGCAATTCGCCATCGTCCATATTTTCGGTTGGTTGAATTGTTATTGTGAACGCAATTGACTTTTTACCGTTCCCCAAATCAAACGCATCAAATACAATTGCGTCAACAATCCGCTTGTCCGCGGAAATTGCCGCCGTGGTTAAAATTTCCGACATTGTGTTTTCATCCACAACAAACGCAAAGTCGCGTGTTATCGGTTGAAATTCAGACAATGTATCGTGTTTCAATTTTCTTGCATGTGGTAAATTGTCGATATTATCAACAATCGCGACAACAACCGGTGTTTTTATATGCAACTTTTTTGCAACCGCCGGATGCAGTGCGCCAAACTCGGCAATTTTCTTTTTACCCTGCATAATTATACCATACTGGAACGGGTGCGCCCATTTTGGTGCGCCATCCGCCGACACAGTAAAGTTCTGACCACACATAAGTGCAATCAAATCTGACTTTACATCATAAATATCAACATTGCGATTACGACCCGTCCAATGTTTTGGTGAAATCGCGCCGGTGCGAACAATCGCAATTTGTGTATGTTGTTCCCCGGGTTTATCACCATCAAACACCGTTCCCAATTCAAACAGATTTAAATCTGGGGCACCGCGCTTTTCATTGTTTGCAACCGCAATCAACAGGTTTTCCAACAACGTATTACGCACAGTATCCAATTCTTTGGTGATTGGATTTGCAATTTTAATTGGTTGACCGTCGGTCAATAATTCTTCGATTTCTGAATTACCAAAACCAAAACTTTGACATTCGTTAAGGCCGCGCGCCGCCAAAAACATTTTCGTTTTCAAATCAAAACTGTCATGTGGAATCACCGATGTTCCGGCGGTACGTTTTGTTGCAGTTGCTATTTTTTCGTATCCATAAATACGAATCAAATCCGCGATTACCGTTTCGGGTATTTCAACATCCACACGGGCAGGGCGGGGTATAACGGTCCATGCACCAATTTTGATATCAAGATTATACCCCAGTTTCGTCAAAATCTTTTCCTGGGTTTTGGGGTCAATATCTATTCCTGTCTTTTTAACCAACATATCGGGCGAATATTTAACGGCCACCGGTTTATACTCGTTTTTACCACCGATACCGGTTCCAACGATTTTTCCATCGCACGCATCCATTATTATACCCGTCACCAATGCCAACGCGCGCCCGGTCATTGTTGGGTCAATTCCGCGTTCGTAACGATATGATGAATCAGTTGATATCCCCAATCGTTTTGATGTTTTTCGTACAGATACCGGATCAAAATATGCCGATTCCAAAATAATATTTTTCGTATTATCACCCGTACATCCACGTGCACCACCAACAACCCCGGCCAATGCCAAAATACCCTTGTTATCGGAAATAACAATATCGGTTGATTTCAATTCATGTTCATTTCCAAACAAATCCACAAACTTTTCCCCATCACGCGCCATACGTACGATAATATCGCCGTCTATTTCATCCGCATCAAAACAATGCATCGGTTGCCCCATGTCATAACAAACATAGTTCGTTGCATCAATCGGTGCGTTTTTCGGGTTAATTCCAATCGCAGCCAATCGACCCGCAATTGTATCATTACTTTTCGCCATTTTAATGTCGTGTATTTCTGCGAAACGATAAACACCACATTTTTCTGTTTCAACGCGAACATTACGTGCCGATTTAACCAGTTTTAATTCGGCTGGTTCGATTCCAATATATTTACCCGCGTCCGCCGCCGATAAATCCAACGCAATTCCGCGCACCGACAAATAGTCCGGACGATTTGGGGTAATACCCGCATCAAACACCGTTTTTACATTTAGAACCGGCGATCCAATTGTTGTTTTTGCGGGCAATTCAATAATACCACTGTGGTCATCGCCGATACCCAATTCACGTGCACTGCACATCATACCGTCACTTAACACGCCGCGCAATTTTCCCGATTGTATTTCGTGCCCATCAATAACACACCCCGGCACCGCCAGTGCAGATATCAACCCCACGCGCGCATTTGGCGCACCACAAACCACCTGGCGCAGGGTACCCGAGCCATCATCAACCTTTAACACATGTAAATGGTCACTGTTTTCATGTGGTGTGCATTCCACAATTTTTGCCGCGATTGGCGCAACGGGCGAAGACAAATCTTCGACCTCTAATCCGATACGGGTAAGGGTATCTGAAATCTGTTCGGCGGATAATTTTGTATCCAGATATTCCGTTAACCAATCATATGTCCATTTCATTTTATAACCCCCGTATATTAAAAACCACTGTTCTTTAACCAGCGCACATCAGACGCCGAAAATTCACGAATATCGTTCAACCCATACTTTAACATCGCAAGCCGGTCCCAACCGAAACCAAATGCAAAGCCCTGGTATTCGTCTGGGTCGATATTACAATTGCGTAATACATTTGGATGAACCATACCGGCACCCATAATTTCCAACCATTTTCCACCGTGCCATTTCATATCAACTTCTATAGATGGGTCTGTGAACGGGAAATAAGATGGTCGAATACGCAATTCAACATTTTCCATTTCAAAGAACGCTGACAAAAATGCACGAATATCACCAATCAAATCGGACATAGTGATATTCTTATCGACATATAAACCTTCTATCTGGCGGAACATTGGGGCGTGTGTTGCATCCATTTCCTTGCGATATGTGGAACCGATTCCAAAAATTTTGATTGGGACACCATCGGATTCCATTGAACGAATCTGGATCGCAGATGTTTGTGTTCGCAACACATTACCGTTTGGCAAGAAAAATGTATCCTGCATATCACGTGCGGGATGATGCACCGGTGTATTAAGTGCGGTAAAGTTATGCCAATCATCTTCGATTTCCGGGCCCGTCCGCAACGAATATCCAAATGATTCCAAAATGGCCGATATTTCACGCAAACTTTGCGTCACAGGGTGTAATGTTCCACGGTTTTCCGGCATCGGATTTAACGATGGATCCAATTTTTCGCGTTTTAATGCAGCCATCATAACCGCGTTTTCAATTTCCGCCTGACGCGTCCGGAATAATTCGCGTAATTCGGTATTTTCACGATTCAATGCCGCGCGTTCATCGTTGCTTAAATCTTTCATTTGTTTCAACCGCGCCGTCATTGTGCCATTTTTACCAAATGTCGCGGTGTATAACGCCTGTAATTCGTCTAAATTATCTATATTTTTTATCTGTTCCTGCATAACAATACCTTTACTAAAATAAAAGACCGTACATTGACGGTCTTATTATTACAAAACAAAACGCCACCGCCAAGGGTTTATTTATTATCCCCGGTGTTAAATCGTTTTGCAGTATCAACCAATTTGACGAAATTTGCATCTGCATCATACGCCATTTGGGCCAACACTTTGCGGTCCAGGGCGATACCCGCCTTTTTAAGACCGTTCATAAATTGGCTGTATGTCAATCCATGTGCACGCACGGCCGCATTGATGCGAACAATCCACAATCCACGAAATTCGCGTTTTTTAACACGGCGATCGCGATATGCATACTGTCCCGCCTTTTCCGTTTTTTCACGGGCGGCACGATATGTTGTGCTGTGACGACCCAGGTACCCCTTGGCACGGGCCAATATCTTGTTATGTTTTTGTTTAACGGTTGTTCCGCGTTTTACTCTTGCCATAATGTGCCCCCTTTAATTATTTCAACCCATACGGGGCCAAGATTTTTGCCTGACCGACCATATTTTCGTTCAGATACTGTGGTTTCGAACCCGCATTGTTTGCGCGTTTCGATTTGTGACGCAGTAATTTTTTATGAGCATTTCTGGCAACGCGAATTTTACCCGTTGCAGTCATAGATGCGCGCTTTTTCAAGTACGACTTTGTTTTCAATTTTGGCATTTTAACCTCTTTTTTTATACCGTCCTGATGGCTGCCATGTGCCACTTTGGACATCCAATGTGCCAATATTCTGACATAATAAAACAAAAAATCAAGTTTTTATTGCGTATTCTGTTTTTGGTGGTTAAACTGAAAAACTATGATACAGACATCGGCATATTCCAAAACAATGAAAATCATGAAATCCGTCGCGGCGGCGGCGATTTTGCCTGTTCTTTTTATATATATTATGATTGCAAAGCCCGATTATCGCATTATGAATGGACTAGCACATATTGTATTGCCGGTTGCCCATGCTGTTGGTGATGTTATAACGTGGCCGGTGCGTGTTGTTGGAAACACAATTTCAAATATTCACGAATTATCAACACTGCGCACTGAAAACGCAGAATTGCGCGTACGACTGGACGAAATAATGGCAAAAATGACACAATGTGATGTATCTATTGCCGAAAATAAAATGATGATGCGTGAAATTGGTATTACCAATCAAATACCGCATAAAACAGTTATTGCAGATGTTATTCATGATAATCGCGCATTACATCATAATATATTCATCATTAACCGCGGAACAAATGACGGAATTGCACCAGGAATGGTTGTTGTGTCGCCATCAAACCAATTTGTTGGCACAATCATAGATGCCGGTGCGCGATTTGCACGCGTGCGCGCGGTCACAGATTCTGATACAAACATCGCGGTTCGTATCGCCGGGTACGAGGTTTATGGTTTTATCGATGGAAACGGTTCCAGTGTTCCAACAATCGGCTTTTTCAGTGACCCGCTTTTCCGGCCCGCATCAGATATGCATTTGATAACCAGTAATATAAGTGGTGTTTTGCCCGCCGGAATATATGTTGGCAAAATGAAGAACGCAACCGATGTTGATGTTTTGTCGCCCGGGACACTATCGCGTGTAATTGTTTTGCAATTTGATACAGATAACGAATACAAATGAAGGAAAATATTATTCATTTTTTCCGCGCCGCGTTCCCGTTTTTAACGGTGATATTTTTATGGCGATTGGCCATACCATTTTGGAATCCAGGTGGCATATTGGCAATTATTCCCGTATTTTATTGCACATTTATACGACCAAAACCGTGGTTTATGCCGTTTGGATTGTTGTTTTGTTTTATGCTGGATTATAATTTGGGGCACTTGTTTTATTGGACCATTATTTATTGTTTATGTTATGCGATAAACGGTTTTCAATTTATTGTCGATTTACCAGAATTGGATTATAATGCGATTGATTTCTTTATGGTATTTATTGGTGTTGGTTTGTTGTTATCGGAAATATTGTATTTAAATTGGTCTGTGTTTGGTCGCTTGGTTTGGACGTTTGCGTGGATGTCTGCGTTATATTTACCGATAACGAATCTTATACGGGTGGTGCATAATGATAGATAAAGAAGTCGCCAACCTTTTTGATCGTCGCAGCGCACTTTTTTTGGGTGGTGGTGCGTTTTTGACGACAATGTTGATATTGCGTATGTTGCAAATGCAGGTGTTTAACCATAAATCATACCTTAAACAGAGTGAAAATAATTCATTTCGTATTCAGATAAATATGCCACCACGCGGAAAAATATTATCGCGTTCTGGCACGCCAATATCGCGCGATATGCCGATTTACCGCATATACATCGTTCCCGAAGAATCTGATGACATGGATGCGTTGGTTGATACGGTCGCACGCGAATTAAATCTGCGGGAAAAACGCGTAAAAAAAATACGTGAAAAAATTGCCAAACAGCCAAAATTTCAACCCGTGTTGGTAAGCCAGAATACAGATTGGTCCGAATTGGCACGAATCCAGGCAAAAAATATGTCTGGATTGCGGGTTGCAAATGGATATGCCCGTGTATATGAAATGGGGCCGGCGGGTTCGCAATTTTTTGGATATGTTGGCGAACCGGTAAAACCAATCGCATCCGCGCCGTTTTATACAACTGGAATTACGGGTTTGGAAAAAAGATATAACAATGATTTGGCGGGAACACCCGGACAAACCGTTTTGATTACAAATGCCGTTGGACGGGTCACCGGTGAAGATAAATCGCAATATGTCGCACCAACGCCGGGGCTGGATTTACAAACAACAATTCACGACACGGCGCAACGCGTTATGTATGATGCATTAACCACGCATCGTGCGGGTTGCGGTGTTGCATTAAATGTTGAAAACGGCGATATCCTGGCAATGGTTTCAACACCGGGATTTGACCCAAATCTTTTTACATCGGACGATGGAGACGAATATATTGCATCACTTGTGACCGATAACGCAAAACCATTTATGAATAAAACGGTCGAAGGGTTATATCCACCTGGTTCAACGTTTAAAATTGTTGTTGCGTTGGCGGCATTGGAATCGGGCGCAATATCACCGAAACAAACTGTATTTTGTCCGGGGCACTGGGACTATGGCGACCGGCGGTACCATTGTTGGGAACACAAGGGTCATGGTCGTGTCGATTTGGTTGGTGCGTTAAAACATTCGTGCGACATATATTTTTATCAACTGGCATTAAAAATCGGCATTGACGCGATTAAACGTATGGCAATAAAACTTGGGTTCACAGAAAAATATATGGGTGATATTTTGGCGCGCGAAATGCCTGGTGTTATACCAGATAAAAAATGGAAGGAAAAAAATACCGGCACGCAATGGGTTAACGGTGACACCGTTATTTCCGGTATTGGCCAGGGATTTATTTTGGTAAATTGTTTGCAATTGGCAACTATGTTGGCGCGTGTGGTATCAAATCGTGTGGTAAAACCGCGACTTATTATGTCCGACAAAAATCCGAATTTTGCACGTTTGGGTTTAAAAGAACAAAATATAAAATATGTATTATCTGGTTTGGAAGAGGTTACCAAGCCCGGTGGCACCGCCGCCGGTAGCGCAATAAATGTTGATGGCGCACGAATGGGCGGAAAAACCGGCACATCCCAGGTTCGCAGTATTTCCCGTGCCGAACGTCAACGCGGCGTTTTAACAAATGAACAATTACAGTGGAATATGCGAAATCATGGGCTTTTTGTTGGATATGCGCCGGCCGACAATCCAAAATATGTTGTGTGCATAATAACCGAACATGCGGGCGGTTCTGGACCGGCGGCACGAACGGCTGCGGCGGTAATGCGCGAATTGCTGAAATCGGGGGCATAAAATGCAATACGGACATACACGCGTTTCAAATGCAAATATGATGACAATTTCTGAAAAAATGGCACGTTTTTCGTGGGGATTATTCACGCCTATGTGCATTGTTTTGGCGATTTCCATAATTGTATTATATTCGGCCGGGCACGGTTCATGGCGACCATTTGCGTTATCACAATTCGCAAAAATGTTATTGGGTTTTGCGGTATTTTTTATTGCGTCTTTTTCGAACATAAAATTATGGATAAAATCGGCCAATATTATATATGTCATCGCGTTGTTAACGATTGTATTGGTCACATTTGTTGGGCATACAGGTATGGGTGCACAACGATGGCTGAATATTGGTTTTATGACGATTCAACCATCAGAATTTATAAAAATTGCACTGGTAATGGCGTTGGCGCGTTATTTTGCATGGATGAATTCCGTGGAAATAACCCAGTTTAAAAATTACATTGTTCCGATACTAATGTTGTTAATGCCGTTTGGTTTAATTGTGGCACAACCAGATTTGGGAACTGCGTTATCATTGGGACTTATTACTGTCGGTATGTTTTATATTGTTGGTGCCCCAAAAAAATGGTTTATTATCGCGATAATATTGGGAATTATGGCGACACCTGTCGTATGGTATGGCGGTCTGCACGATTATCAACGCGACAGAATTATTACTTTTATAAATCCTGATCACGATGCGCGTGGTGCCGGTTATCAAATTAACCAGGCAAAAATCGCATTCGGCAGTGGTGGATTTTTCGGCCAGGGATATATTCACGGTTCACAATCGCAACAATCGTTTTTACCGGAAAAACAAACGGACTTTATTTACACGATGTTGGGTGAAGAATTTGGATTTTTTGGTGCGTTCACATTACTTATGATATACACATGGATTATTCTGGTGCTGTTTTGGTGCGCGAAAACATGCCGAAATCGATTTGGTCAACTTATGTGTTTTGGTTTTATGTTGAACTTTTTCATTTATTATCTTATAAATATTTCGATGGTTTTGGGATTAATGCCAACCGTCGGTGTGCCGTTACCATTAATGTCGTTCGGTGGCAGCAGTTTGTTGTCACTTATGTTCGGGTTTGGTCTGGCACAAAACGCACACATACATAAAGATCAACAATTATCGGCAAAAGGAAGTTAAAAAATGAATCTTTTAATAGTCGAATCTCCATCCAAGGCAAAAACAATTGAAAAATACCTGGGGGCCGGGTGGCATGTTATTGCATCTGTTGGTCATGTGCGTGATTTGGTACCAGAAAATGGCAGTGTTGATACCGAACATAATTTTGAAATGCGTTGGCAAATTATGCCCGGTAAAGAAAAACAAATAAAACTTATTACCGACGAACTTAAAAAGGCCGACGCCGTATATTTGGCATCTGACCCTGACCGCGAAGGCGAGGCGATTGCCTGGCATATTTTGGACATATTAAAATCAAAAAAATTATTAACAAATAAACCGGTGTATCGTGTCGCTTTTCACGAAATTACCAAACGGGCCGTTTTGGCGGCAATTGAAAATCCGCGCGAAATAGATGAAAATTTGGTTGATGCATATATGGTGCGACGCGCATTGGATTATTTAATCGGATTTGGTATTTCACCATTACTATGGCGACGCAATTTGGGGAAAAGCGCGGGCCGCGTGCAAAGTGTCGCCGTTAAATTGGTTGTCGACCGTGAACGCGAAATCGAAGATTTCAAGCCCGTTGAATATTGGTCTGTGGACGCAGATTGCGAAACAAATAAATCAAAATTCAAATCTGCATTATGTTTGTTTAATGGCAAAAAAATTGAAAAAATGACCATTGAAAATAAACAAATGGTTGATGAAATATTAAATAAAATTGGAACCCCGATAATTTCTGCAACCGTCAAAAATATCGATCGAAAAAAAACAACACGACATTCCGCCGCCCCATTTACCACAAGTACATTACAACAGGAAGCCGCGCGTAAATTATACTTTTCATCAAAACGCACCATGTCGGCCGCCCAGAAATTGTATGAAGCCGGTTTAATCACATATATGCGTACGGATGCAACAAATTTGTCGGCGGATGCGGTTAATGAAATTCGCAACTTTATTGCCAAAACATACGGTGATAATTTTGTACCCAACAAACCAAATATATATGTGACTAAATCTAAAAATGCCCAGGAAGCCCACGAAGCAATCCGCCCAACACATTTTGATGGTGATACAAAACAATTATCGGGGGATGAAGCAAAATTATATGATTTGATATGGAAGCGCACTATTGCATGTCAAATGACAAATGCTGAATTTGATTCTGTTGCGGCCGATATCGAAACAGATAATAAAATCGCAACATTTCATGCGGTTGGAACAACACGAACATTTGATGGATTTATGCGTGTATATATTGAAACGCGCGATGATGACGATACAGACACTGAATCAAAATTGCCACCGATGAATATTGGCGATAAAATTGATATTAAATCATTATTGCCGGAACAACACTTTACACAGCCACCTGCACGTTATACAGAAGCGTCACTGGTTAAAAAATTGGAAGAGTTGGGTATTGGTCGTCCATCAACATACGCAACAATTATGTCAACAATTGTTGATCGTGATTATGTCGTTCAGGATAAACAACATCGTTTCCATCCAACATCGGGGGGTTGGGTTATCGCGGCATATTTGGATAAATATTTTGATGCGTTGGTTGATGTGAACTTTACCGCAAAAACAGAAGATACATTGGACGATGTTTCAAACGGTAAAACGGAAAAATTGGATGCATTAAACGATTTCTGGAAACCAACAAAAACAATGATTGACGATGCGCGCGGTATCACAACCACTGAAATTATCGACCAAATAAATCAATTTATGCATAAACATTTATTTAATGAAACAACCGATAAATGTCCGCAATGTGGCGGAAAACTGGGTATAAAACTTTCCAAATATGGTGCATTTATCGGATGTGAAAATTATCCAAAATGTAATTATACACAAAAGTTAGTTCAGAATTCAGAATCAAAAGTTCAGAGTTCAAATGATGATAATACAAACAATGCAACCCCGGCAAAACCCACACATACAAGTGTTGAATTGGGTGATAGCATATCATTCAAAACAGGACGTTATGGTCCATATGTGACAAATGGTGAAAAAAATGTATCGGCAAAAAAATATACCGCCGAAACAATAACACTTGAAATAGCCCGCGAATTATTATCGGGCGATATAAAAAAAGCAGAACCTACAATTCTGGGTAAAAACCCGGCGACAGATGCGGAAATATATTATTATCCAACCGGCCGATATGGTGCATATATATCATCAAACCGGGTTAATGTTTCAGTCAAAGAAAAACCTGATTTAGAAACCGCAATAGATTTAATAAACAATAAAAAACCAAGTGCACGAAAGTTTATTCGACGCAGGAAGTGATTGGTTGTGGGTTGTAGGTAAATGAATAAAACATATAATAATTTTACCGATGAACTGCGGCAACGACTATCAATCGTTGATGTTGTATCGCGTCGTGTACCACTTAATAAGAAGGGACAAAATTATTGGGGATGTTGTCCATTTCATAATGAAAAAACCCCGTCTTTTTCAGTATCCGAAGACAAGGGATTTTATCATTGTTTTGGTTGTGGTGAACACGGTGATATTATTTCTTTTACTATGAAATCTGAAAATGTGGATTTCAAAACTGCAATCCATGAATTGGCCGATATGGCGGGGTTAAAGGTGCCGGACTATAAACCACGCGACCCGGCCACCGTTGCCCGTGAAGAATCTTATGTTAATATTACCGACCACGCGGCAAGTATTTATCAAAAAAAATTGTTTGAACCATCGGGGGCCACTGCATTGGAATATGTTCGTCGTCGTGGTTTTACCGATGATATGATAAAAAAATATCGTATCGGGTACGCACCAAAAAATGGTATTATTTCTGGTACTTTTACAAATGTTAAACCAGATGCGTTAATTGCAACCGGCCTGGTTCGGCGTGGCGATTATGGATTATATGATTTTTTTCGTGATAAATTAATGTTTCCGATATTTAATGCACACGGGGCAATAGTTGCCTTTTCTGGACGTTCGTTGGATGGATCGGAACCAAAATATATAAATACATCTGATACAGAAATGTTTCATAAACGGCAAACTATTTTCGGATTTAATTTTGCACGTGATGCAATTCATCGTGCCAACCGTTCCATTGTTGTCGAGGGGCAAATTGATGCGATACAAATGCAATGCCATGGATTTGGTGAAACGGTCGCACCATTGGGTACTGCATTAACCGCGGACCATATTGCAATATTATGCAAATCCAATCGTAATATAACATTTTGTTTTGATGGCGATACCGCCGGGCAAAAGGCGGCGGTCCGCGCGTGTGATATTGTTTTACCATTTTTGCGTGATAATTCCGATGTTCGATTCGCATTTGTCACCGGTGGCAAAGACCCAGATGAAGTATTAAAATCTGGTGGTGAATCGGCAATGCGTAAAATCATAGATAACGCAACACCAATTATCGATTTTTTATGGAACACAACAAATAAAAATTATATCGTTTCAACGCCGGGCGGCCGCAGCCAGGCGGAAAAGTTCCTTAAAACACAAATCGAAAAAATAGTTGATGTTGATTTTCGTCGTGAAATTGAAAATGAATACAATTCACGTAAATTTAACAGTTGGCATAAATGGCGAAAAAATAAAGATGATATGCCACAAATAGAATTACCATCCGTTGATGATATTACAAAAAAAACACTAGTTTATATTGTTAACACATACCCGGAATTGGTGGAAAGATATGGTGATTTTTTGGCGTCACTTAATCTGGATTTTGATTCAGAATATACACAACAAACAAAACTTGATATAACCGCATCAGAAAAATATATAGTTTCGTTGAAATTAAACAGATATATAGAAAAACTTAAAAACGATAAAAAAACATTTATCCAAATGGGTCTTTCCGGCAATTCAAATATGACCGAACAAATCAAAAAAATAGATTCAGAAATTGCATCTGCAAACGAAAAATTGGAAAATTTAATGGAATGATTATAAAAAAAACACCGGCAAACACCGGTGTTTTTTACTAATCACTAACCACTAGTTATTGAACAAGAAATGGCAAATATCGCCATCCTGCATTACATAGTCACGACCGACTGTACGCATTTTGCCGGCCTCTTTGACCGCCAATTCACCGCCCAATTCCAACCAATCAACCGGTGAAATAATTTCGGCACGAATAAATCCCTTTTCGAAATCTGTATGAATCTTGCCCGCTGCTTGTGGTGCGGTCATACCACGTGTAATTGTCCACGCATGTGCCTCTTTTGGACCAACGGTATAAAATGTTTGCATCCCCAATGTTTCATAGCCAGTTTTAATAACCCTATCCAAACCAGATTCATTTAACCCTAGTTCAGTTAAAAACATTTTTCTTTCGTCAATATCAACAATTTGTGCAATTTCCATTTCTATTTTTGATGAAATAACCAAAACCGGGGCATCCGAACCTATTTTATTTTTAACCATATCGGAATATTTATTTCCGGTTGCAGCAGAATCTTCATCGACATTACATACATAAATAACAGGTTTTGCGGTTAATAAATTAAATTGCGTGGCGTCCACCCCACTTCTTCGCGCGGGCACCCCAGATTCCAAACCCTTTTTTATTATGTTTGCATCGGCCAGTGATTTTATCGCCGATTTATCCAATCCATGTGCTTTCTTTTCAAGGTTTTTTATCTGTTTTTCCAAACTTTCCAAATCAGCCAATGCCAATTCTGTTTCAATCGTATCTATGTCCGACAACGGGTCAATTTTTCCATCAACATGCACAATATCATCATTTTCAAAACAGCGAACAACATGAATAATCGCATCTGTTGATAAAATATTTCCCAGGAATTTATTTCCCAATCCTTCGCCGGTCGATGCCCCACGAACCAGTCCCGCAATATCAACAATTTCCAACTGGGTCGGTATAATTTTTGCAGCATTAACCGTTGCCGCCAATTCATGCAAAGTTGCATCAGGTACAACAACACGACCAGTATTTGGTTCGATTGTACAAAATGGATAATTTTGTGCATCGGCCGCGGCACTTTGCGTCAATGCGTTAAAAAGTGTTGATTTACCAACATTTGGCAATCCGACAATTCCACAATTGAATCCCATTTAAAAATCCTTTATAATTGTGCTTAATATGTCATACATGTGGGAAAATTTCAACATAAAACCGGTCCCCGCGGAAACAATAGTTTATCGCGATGGTGTGTTTTGTCCGGAATTATCAACAATCGAATCCGGTAAAATTGAAAAACACTATGATTTACCCGTACATATTATATATGTTGGTGAAATTGCCGGCGAACACCGGTTAAATATCGATTTAAATATTCCAAATCAACGTGCGTTTTTATCTGTGAATATAAAAAACAAAATGCCGGCCTTTTTTAACATTTTTATCAAAAACACCGGGAAAAATTCTGAAATTCGTGGACATATTATGTTGGATAATTACACAAATCTTGTATACGATTGTGTTGCAAATCATGGGGCGACAAACACCGGTATTTCTTTACAAAATAAATTGATTGCGGAAAAAGCAAGTATTTCTAAATTATCGGGTGTGGCAATTATAAACAAAAATTGTGAAAATTGTGATTCAGACATTAAATTTGCCGCCATCGCAGAAAATGATGCAAGAATCGAATTTTTACCCGCCCAACGCATATCATCGATTCCGAACCATGCGGATCATGGTGCAACAATTTATACCCCAAAACCAATCCAAATTGATTTTTTACGTATGGCCGGTTTATCAACAAATGAATTGAAAAATGTTCTGCAAAACGCGTTTATGAACGATTTTTCACTTTTTTAATAAAAAAATACCCCATGAAATAACAATTTCATGGAATATCAAAAAACGCCAATCGCCATCGCGATATGGATTTATTTTTTCTTGAACCCCTGTTTAGCCTTTAACTTAGGATTGGCTGGGTCAATCAAGATAACCTGTTTACCACGGCGAATTTGTTTAATGTTGCCACGTTTTTTCCAGGCCTTTAATGAACTTAAAAATTTCATATCTAAATCCTTTTTGTATGGCGATTATAACCGCTTTTTCTAAAAAATCAAATATTTATTATATATTTTTGTTGTTTTTATTGGGGCTGTTGAAATTGTTGAAAACTTTTTTCAGTTTTTTATTAACAGTTTTTTAACAATTTTTTGCCGGTTTTATAGGATTTTTATGTAAAATGTTGAAAAATAACGATGTTTTTCAACCTGTTAATAAAATTGAATTTTTCAACAAAATTAACAATTTTCAGATTTTGCTTTTTATGCTTGTTGAAAATTGTTGAAATTGTTATAATAAATTCACCGGAGAGAAAATGAAACAGCAAGTATTAAAAGCATTGGCAAATCCAGCGCGCATATTTTATGTGCCGTATAACATTGCTGTGATTAATTTTGTGGTTCAATTTCTTGTATTTATTGTGTTTTTTGTCGCCGGACTTGTTGTGACCGGTGGAAAAATGGCAATAAACCCACTGTATTTTTTGTTGTCGGTTATTTTGGTACATTCAATTATGGCGATTTATTCCAAACGTGATCCACAGTTGGGACAGATTGTTGCGGCGAAAATACAGTTATTTAAACAAAAAATACCCGGTCGATTGGTGGCGTAAATGGATGGATTTTTTGAATATTTTGCCGGCGGTGATTATTCCATAACAATGACGATATTGGTTATGTCGGTGTTGTTTGTATTTATTGTGTTGATGATGTATTTACCGGCATTAACAAAACGTATTTTCCCAAATTTTGGGTATGCGCGGTATGCCAATTATTTGCCATTTCGTCGTGTTTTTTCGGATAATTCTTTGGGGTTAACAAGTGGCGCGTTGGTTCGTGTTTATCGCGTAAATGGCGTTCAAACCAGTATGCAGGACGATGAAACACGTGAAAAATTTCTGGATTTGCGGGCCCAGTTGTTTAATCAAATCCGTGATCCAAATGTGACTTTACGGTTTTTTATGGTGCGTGATGCGGCGGTTGATAATCAAAATTATGAATTTGATGGTCCTGTATTACAGGGTATTTACAATAAATGGCGGTCCCAGGGATTACGTATATATTTGAACAATTATTATATTGTGTTGTCGGTTGCCGGGAACGATGCACGTGAAAAACTAAACCAATACTGTAATTATATTGAATCAATATTATCTGCATATAAACCGAAATTGTTGAAAAATAATGATTCGGATAATATGGCATGTTTTTTGGGACGAATTTTATCACCATTATCAAAACCAATGCCACGGGTTGCCGATAATAAAATATCTGAAAATGTTGCGGTTGATAATGTTGATTTCGAATCTGGTGGTATCGTTCGATACAGCAGTGGCGACGCACAAACATTTGCCGCGATGGTTTCTTTCCGTATATCGCCGGATTATTTGGACGAAGATTTCTTTAATTCCATATCGACAATCCAAACAGAAATGATTTGTATGAATGGATTTAATATTATGGGCAATTCCGCGGTTGAATCGACATTACGTCAACGAACATCAACCGCAGACGAAGATGAAACATCCACTTTGTCCCAGGTATCAGAAGCAAAATCAGCAATGGATGAAAATATATCTGGGAACCAGAGTTTGGTTAATTATTACCCGTTGTTCGTCATATTTGGTGCAACCCGCGAAGAATTAACAAAATATGTTGACGAGTTTAAAAAGATATCTGCGTCATTTGGTGTGTCGCCGATTGTTGAATCATTCGCGTCCAAGGTATCCTGGTTCGCACAAATTCCGGGTTTTGATACATTCCCGCGCAGTTTTAAATTGCTGTCAAAAACGGCTGCAATTTGTATTCCGATGTCGTCAACACCACGCGGTGTGGAAAATTCTGATTGGGGTCCGGGGCCATTGGTTGTTTTCCCAACAGCCCAGGGAACACCATATATGTTTCAATTCCATGTGTCTGATAAACCGGCGGCGGTTGGACATACATTGACAATTGGTCCGACGGGTGGTGGTAAAACAACATTGTTCAGTTTTCTTATTGCACAATCATTGCGGCATCCAAAATTAAAGGCATTTTTCTTTGACCGGAACAAGGGCGCAGAAATATTCACATTGGCGGTTGGTGGTAAATATATCACTATGCGTGGCAAGAATAAAAAAGAAAATGCAATTGAACAAAGTTTTGAAACAAGATTAAATCCGCTTAAAATGCCCGATACGGTAGAAAATCGCGCATTTTTGCGTCGTTGGTTTTCAATTATTTCCGGACAAAATGATGCGGCGTCTGCGGATGAAATTGCACGTGCGGTTTCGGTTAATTTTGACTATTTGTCCGATAAAGACCGGTTGTTAAAGAATTTATGGGAAAGTTGTTTTTCGTCATCTGGTCCAATGCGTGCAGCACTTAAAAAATGGGTTGATACGTTGCAATATGGCGATATGTTTAACGAAAATTCCGATACATTGGATTTAGGGGCGCGTCTGACAACATTTGATTTTACAGATATTTTACAGGACGAGGTTTTATCCCCAGCTGTTATTTCATATATATTACACCGTATTAACACAACAACGGTTTCTGGTGGAAATCCGTCACTTATTATGATTGATGAAACCGCGCCGATGTTGGAAAACAAAATGTTCCGGGATAATTTTATTGCAGGTTTACAAGAAGGGCGCAAGAATCGCCAGGCATATATGGTTGCATTTCAACGCGCAAATGTACTGGATAAATTGGGAATTGGAGATGTTGTCCGTGGACAGGCGCAAACGGTATTGTTCTTTCGTAATCCGGCGGCTGACGCGGGCGATTATGCGCATTGGAACCTTAATCCGCTTGAAATGGCATTTATCCAGGGCAAGGCCTATCCAAACCTTAAACGGGCGGTGTTGTTGTCGCGTCCGGTTAATGGGGAATCTGTGATATTAAATACTGAATTGGGTGGTTTGGGACATTTATTGCGTTTGTTTGAATCAGGACGTCCATCGGTGTTATTGGCCGAAGAATTGTATAAAATGTACGGAACAAATTTCGTGGGGGAATACCTGAAAAAACAATCTGGTGGCAATGTCTAGGGCACAAAGATTTTTAACAATATTTTTATGTATTTTTGGTATTCATAATATGTTGTATGCCAACGAATGTGGCGCATACAAGATTAAACCAAAGATTGTTATAAATCCAACCAAATGGAATAAAAATATTACGCAACCACGCGAATCGATGGATTTATTGCACGGAAATGTTGTTGCGACATTTGTTGATAATTATGATATTAACGCAGATATAAATTCGGTAAATGATGGTTTTTGTGTATCTATTAATTCTGTGGATGCAACGATTGGATATACTGATTTTATGGTAAAAATAGATAATAGACATAAAAAAAACAGTTGTTCATATAATGCAATTCTTAATCATGAAAATAAACACATAGATGCATATTTATCTGTGGTGGATGATGTGTGGGTTGATTTGCATAATGCGCTTTATTCCGCGGCCGATTCCGTAATGCCGATGTTTATACATGATTTGTCGGAATCAGATTGGGCAATTGAAAAATTAAATGATGAATTACAATCACATCCAAACATTGTTTTAATAAAACAGAAAATCCATGCGTCCGAAGAAATAAAAAATAAAAACATAGATATAAACGAAGATTATTCAGAATTGAAAAAATGTTTCAAATAAAAAAAACGCCCATTTGGGCGTTTTTATGCTTAAAATCTTGGTTAAATTGGGTTATCTGGTGTGGAATTATCTTTTTCGTCGTGGATGTGTTTTACAAGGTCGTTTATTCTTTGTCCGGTTGAAGTTAATATTTTTGCGATACTTTCTGTTGATGGCCAACGCGGTTGCCCGAATTTAACCACCGTTTACTTTTATTAAAAGTTGTTGGATCCAGACCACTGGAACGCGCCAAACCCGAACATGACATATTATGTTCGGATGCGAACCTTTCAATGGCCAACCATATTTGGTCTTGTGTCATATATTCCCCCTTTGTCGAGAACGATGCAATTGTATCGTATCTAAAAAAATACAATAGGTTCTGCGTCCTAGGGTATAAAAAATAAATACCACATTGGCACTTCAAATATGGGAAAGCCCGCCTTCGCCAGGGCTACGGCGAGGCACTGAATTTTCTAAATAAAAATACCGCCAATGCGGTATTTTTAGAAAATTCGTGGTTGTACAGTGTGTGCATTTCCCGAGCCGAGTTGTTGGATATAGGACGAGAAATATATTCTATAAAAAAAGAAAGCATCAAAACCGATTGTGCAGAAAACAAATCTGCGATCAGTTCTGATGTTCTTAAGATAAATCTATAAAAATATTTTTATAGATAAAAAGTTGTCGCTATAAGACCTTTCTCGCTCCAATTGCTCGGGGTGTATAACAACAACGTCATAATTATATAACAAAAAAATTGATTTTCAATTAATTTGTATAAGTTCAAAAGTGGCGATTTTTTCGCCACTTTTTTTAATGTGGAATTTGCGGGGAAAGGATTTCGCTTGTGCGCCAACTGCGGATTTTTGCCTTTGGCAAACCGGCATACTGCCGTCTGCCTAATCCTTGTGGTGAACCACTTTCTTCGTGGTTCAAATCCCACAATAAATTAAATAAAAAATGTGCCACAAGGACACATTTTTCATTTAACTGGTTGCGGAGTGTGGATTTGAACCACAGACCTTCAGGTTATGAGCCTGACGAGCTACCGGGCTGCTCTACTCCGCGATAAGTGGTGTTTATTATATATCAAATTACGCGCGTGTCAAACAAAATGTGTATAGATGTGTGCGGCCCTTGCATATTATATTTTTTGTTGCTAAAATTCGGATATGGAAAAAAGAAAAAATTTTTTGCGTCGCGCGTGGAAATGGTTCTTTGGTCTGGGAATCATTCAATGGTTAATCGCAATTATTATTGCAATACCAATTTGGTTTGTGTATTTGACCAGTATTAAAAAAATCACAAATTACAAAACATTTAAAAAATACCGTAAAAAACCGGCAATTTTCGTGTTCTGGCACGGGCGCAGTATGATGTTATCGCCAATTATCTCGGTCGGACGAATGCGCGCCTATGCCGTGGCAAGTTTTCATCGTGATGGTCGTATAATGGCGCATTTACAACGTTTGTTTGGTCTGCGGCCGTTATATGGGTCAACATCGCACGGTGGTTTGTCGGTGTTGCGTGGCGGATTGAAAATATTGTCTGATGGACGTTATTCGTTGTGCATTTCGCCGGACGGGCCGGGTGGACCATCGTTACGAATCCAGGATGGAACAATGTATTTTGCAAAAATGACCGGTGCGCCAATTATACCGGTATGCTATTCGGCGTCGCGTGCAAAGTTTGTAAATCGTTGGGACCGGTATATGATTGTAAAGCCGTTTTCCAAAATAAATGTTATTGTTGGTGAACCAATATTTGTTCCACGTCGGGCGGATGAAAAAGAATTTGAACAAATACGTGAATCGTTGGAAAATTATATGGTTGAAACCGTGCATAAAATGGATGCTGCGTTTGGACATAAAATGGTCGAACAAGATTTTACAGCATCTGAATTTAAACGCGCGTTGCGTGCGGCACGTGGTCAAAATAAGGCATAGGGGGGATTTATGAAAACACCGTGGTGGTTTATGCACAAAACGCCGTTGGCATTGGTTTTATTGCCGGTGTCATGGGTTTACTATTTTATTTCACGGATTGTTTATTGGTTTCGTGGGTTCGGTGTATATAAATCGCGACGCGGGGTGATTTGTGTTGGAAATATATTGGCGGGTGGTGTTGGTAAAACACCCGTGGTTCGTGCAATTGCCACATATTTGGACGCACCGGTTGTTATGCGTGGTTATAAAAAAAGCGCAAAAACCGGAAATATCGGGGACGAGGCATCTATGCTATCGCGTGACGGTTTAATCGTTCATACCGGTGACAGAAAAAGTAATGTTATGCTGCTGGACCGGCAACAAAGTGAAAAAACACCAATTGTTATGGATGATGGATTCCAAAATCCAAAAATACACAAGGATGTTTCAATACTTGTTTTCGACGAAGAAATCGGATACGGAAACGGGTTTTTATTACCGGCGGGGCCGTTGCGTGAACCGCGTGGTCACGCCGCGCGTGCGGATGCAATTATAATTATCAAATCAGGTACACCACGGAAAAATTTTAATGTTCCGGCCGGTGTCCCGGTGTTTTACGCAAAAAATAATACCGTGTCACCATATAATGAAAATGTTAAATTGGTTGCGTTTGCGGGAATTGGTTATCCGAAAAAATTCTTTAAATGTTTGCCAAATGTTGTGGCAACGCGTGCGTTTTCTGACCATTACCAATATTCAGACGAAGATATTGAAAAACTGATATCGTTGGCAAATAAAAAGGGCGCCAAGTTGGTCACAACTGAAAAAGATTGGGTGCGTTTACCAGAACGTTTTCGTGATGAAATAAAATATGCGCATCTGGATACAAAAATGGATAATCTTTTTTGGGATTGGTTGCGGGGGAAAATAAAATGACGACATTATTAGATACAATAAAATTAACAGGCAAGGGTATTCATTCCGGTTTACCGGTTGATATTGTTTTGCGTCCGTCAAAAAATCGCGGTATTTTCTTTTGCCGTGTTGATAAAGACAAAAATAATTTAATATCTGCGACATATGATAATGTTGGCGAAACAAAAATGCGAAATACAACAATTGGTGACACGGCTGGTGCGCATGTTCAAACAATTGAACATTTGATGGCGGCACTTTTTATCGCGGGTGTGGACAGTATTGTTGTTGATATAAACGGGGCCGAAACACCAATTATGGACGGCAGTGCAGATTTGTTTTTGCGCGAAATAATGAATGTTGGTACCACCGGTGGTAAAATGCGCAAAATAATTGTTAAAAAAACGGTTGTCGCATATACACGCGAAGTGCGCCGGCAATTGCCTATATCGATGCGCATAAAATTGTGGGTTATGGATAAATTGGCACATCGTAAAAGTAATGGATATGTTAAATTATCACCAAATGATGGGGAATCTTTGGATGTAACCGCAACATTGGTTTATCCTGAAAAAATCATTGGTGCACAAACATACAAATATGTTTTTGATGGGTCAAAAAAATCACAAAACGAGTTTATAAAACAAATTGCCCGCGCACGAACATTTGGTAAATATTCAGAATGGGAATACCTTAAATCACATGGTATGGGGCGTGGCGCGGATGAAACAAATGTAATTGCATTAAATGGTAATGGGGACGGGACACTTAATAAATTGGTGTGGCCGGATGAATTTGTGCGTCATAAAATTATTGATGCGATTGGCGATATGGCGACATCTGGGGGATTTGTGTGCGGAAAATTGGAATCATACAAGGGGTCGCATGCACTTAATAATATTGTTCTTAAAAAATTGTTCAGTGATGCGTCAAATTATGATATAATTGACCAATAAAAGAAAAATGGGAAAAACAATGAAAAAAATAATGGCATTTTGTGCGCTGGCAATGTTGGCGGCGTGTGGCGGTATGATAAAAAACGAAAACGGCAGTGAATACATCACACAATTGGACGCGGAACCAATTGGGTGCACGTTTTTATATAAACTGGAATCCGAGGTTTCTGTCTATGATGCCGAAGATGCGCGACGTTATCTGGAAAATCGTATCGCTGACCAGGCGCGACCGGGCAACGCGTATTGGATTGTTTCGCAACGCACGCGTCCGAATAAATGGGTTATTTTTGGGCCAGAACGCGCGTTTGTTTTGGCGGCAAATGTTTATGATTGTCCACATCCGGGGTCTGTGCGGACGGCACGTGACGGGGGACCGGCAACTGTTTCTGTGATGCCGGCGGAATATACGGTACCGATGCCGGAATATGAATATGTTTATGACACGGTGGATTGTACGGCGGCATACGGTCCATGTAATAACTAGGTCAACAAACCCCGTCAAAAAATGATGGGGTTTTTGTTAATCTGTATTTGCCAAGGTCGACCTTTTTGTGTTATAATTGATCCAAGGTAGAGAGAAAAATTGGCAAATCAAACAATATCGGTTCATAGAAAGAAATATGCCGTGGGGCTTTTTTGGCAACCAATGGTTGCCGGTGGCACCGGTGGACGCGCGTATGCACGCCGTTTGTCGCATTCTGTTGATGGACATTACAGTTTATATATCGAATATAATTTTATGATTGGTTTATCATCGCGTCGTGTTGGACACAGGGGGGGGATGCCATCCGCCGCCGCCGAAGTCACCGAAGCGATGTCGGAACATTCTTCTTTTTTGGCGGTGTTCGTAATTGAACATGGTTTTTATATGGTTGCTGTGCGAAACGGAATCATTTTAATCGACCGTGTGTTTGAAAAAGAATCTGATGCGCGTGCAGAATACATAAAAATGACCGAAATGCCCGATTGGGGGGCGTTCGTTGCACCGGGCGCATGGGGTATGCCGCGTGCGGTGGAACGTAATTTGGATGATGTTATTACCGGTCGTTCACATACGGCGTTGCGGTCAATAAGTATGTGGCGTTCGATTGTTATATCGGTAATTTTGTTGTCGATTTTTATTGCGGCGATGGTGTTTGTTTATCGCGATTCTGTGGTGAAATCTGTGACGGAACACCAAAATATTACACGTATAGACGAAGACAAGGCCGCCGAATATCGTCGCCAAATCGAAGAAAAAAACAAGGAATTAGATGAACAATTCCAAATAGAAAAGAAATTACCACCCGAACCGATTGTGCCACCGTATGAATTTTTACCAAATGTCGCAGAACGCGCAGAAATTTGTTATCGGGCAATTGGGTTTTTAATGCAGCCGATTTCTGGGTGGAATCAGACAACGGCCAAATGTGATGAAAAATATGCAACGGTGCAAATGCGTCGCACATATGGAACCATTGGCGATTTTTATAATATCGCAACGGAATTAATGCCGGGTGCATTTGTCCAGGAATTATCCGAAGATTTGTTAACTGTTCGTGCAACATTACCAAAAATGGATGCCGACCCCAGTGTTGACGCACGCGACAGTGATACGATTGTTCGTGATGTTATGACCGCATTTCAATCGATTGATACAAATGTGGATATCCAGACAGTTATAGATACCGTGACAAACGGTGTTGAAACACAAAATTTTGATGTTGTGGAAATCGCGGCATCATCAAAACTGACACCGATGCAGTTTATGCAGATATTCGATGATTTCGGCGGTGTTTATATGACTGGTTGTGATTGGAACGCATCCAATCGCACATGGAACTATGAGGTGATAATCTATGCTAGATAAAATTAAAAAAATTGTATTTTGTTCGTTGGCAACGGGGTTGTTGATAATGAACGCGTCGTTTGCCGCAATGGCGACCGATGATTATGCGGATTCAGAATATGATGATATGTCTGCCGCGGCGGTTGCCGAATACCAGGTCGAAGGCAGTCTTTTCCAACAAATCACAGATTTAGAACAGGAAAAGGTTTTAATGCAATTGGAAAAAGAACGCGCACAATTGGATTTGGATTTGGACAGGTTGGCGGCGGAAAAAATCAAATTGCATATGGAAATAGATGCACTTTCCGGCCGGGCCGAGGCACAGCAACAAGAACTGGAAACACAAATGGCTAAATTAGAAGCCGAAGCGGCACGTTTGGCACGTGAAAAAGAATCGTTGGAAAACGCAACTGAAAACGTTTCAACAACAAAAACAACCACAAAAAAGGTTGAAGAAGAAGAAATTGAATCCAAAATTGGCGAACATTTTAAATTGGTCAATGTTATTGGTGCCGGTTCACAATTACAGGCAACGGTCGCAGATATGAAAACAGGTCAAAATAAACGCATTTCTGTGGGTCGTGTTTTGGACGGTTGGACCGTTAAGTCCATATCACTGGACGAAGGTGTTGTGTTTACCAAAGACGGAAAAACCCAAACATTAAATGTCACAAGCGGAAAATAATAACACGGCACAGTTTATTATGGATATGGAAAAATATAATGATTTAAACGAAAATACAAATACGCTGGAACAAAAGCCTTCTGTGCCGGCGGGTTTGGAAAATGCTGAAAATAAAGAGATTATTGAATATCTGTTTTCTAATGGAAATCGTTTGTTAACCGCAACGGGTGGAACAATAGAATTATCCAAAGATATGCAGAGTTTGGTCGCATATTTTTCTGGTGGTGAAATTATCGTTTCGCGTACACATCGTTATGACGGTCGTGTGTTGGCGTTCATAGATTTATTGAAACGCAAATCGCACATTGTACGTGCACCGTTTTATTCCGATTTGGGTTTGGTTTCCGGTATTTACAAAGAATACGAAGGACGCATTGGTGGTGGCGCGGTTGCGCGTGGAACGCGTGATTATGATAACCAGATGCAAAAAGATTTTGTTGATATCATCGCACGTGCCGCCGCACAAAAGGTGTCCGATGTTCACATAGAAGTTGGTGATCAAACAACCATATATTTTCGTATAGATGGCAGTATGCAACCCGTGTTGGAATATAATTCTGCATGGGGTGAATCGTTCGTTCGTGCCGCATTTGCATCCGCCGATATGTCCAACGCAAACTATGCACAAAATGAATACCAATCCGCCCAGAAAGATGGTCGCACACCGTTGCGTGGAACCAAAGATTTATATTTACCAGATGGAATTTTAAGTATTCGTATGCAATTTAACCCGATTGCGTTTGGTTCGCGATATGTGGTGATGCGATTGCTTTACGATAACCCGAACGCCGGGATTAAAACTGAACAAGAATTTGGCCCGTATGAACAGCGATTGTTGCGTCGTATGCGGTCGTTTCCAACGGGTTTGGTAATTGTAGCGGGGCCAACCAGTTCCGGTAAATCAACAACACTTGTTCGTAATATGTCGATGATGTTAAAGGAACATAATTACGAAATAAATATGATTACTGTTGAAAATCCGGTTGAACAAAAAATTTTCGGTGCACATCAGATGCCCGTCACAAATGCAATGGACGAAAAACAACGCGATGAAGCGTATACAGAAGCATTGGCGGCCGCATTGCGCAGTGACCCCGATACATTAATGGTTGGGGAAATACGAACATTGGCTGCGGCGCAATTAACGGTGCGTGGCGCGTTGTCGGGGCACAATGTGTGGACAACATTACACGCGAATTCGGCAATGGCGGCGTTAACACGATTGTTGGATATGGGGGTCGAACCGTTTAAATTAAAAGAAGAAACCCTTATGCGCGGTTTGATATCGATGCGTCTTTTCAAAAAGATTTGCCCACATTGTCGGGAACGTTTGGCCGATCATCCGGAAAATCCGGCGTATAAACGCGTTTTGGATGCGTTTGGTGAAATTGGTTTGCAACAGGTGTTTGTTCGTGGCGCGGGATGTGATATGTGCCATGGAACCGGTACGTTTGGTCGTATCAAGGCCGGTGAAGTCATCGTCACAAACGGTGAATTTTTATCGTTGGCATTGGCCGGTAAAACAGAAGATGCGATTAAATACTGGCTGGAAGAAATGGATGGCCGCACATTAAAAGAATCTGCGTCTGAATTGATGTTGTCTGGGATAATTGGTGTTGATGAATTGGAACGTTGGGTCGGGTTGTTGGATCGACCGGGGGTGTACTGATGAATCGCCTTAACATATGGTATGCGCGTTTGGTGTTTCGTTTGAATACCGAAAAACGGGTTGCGTTGTTGCGTAAATTGGCATCGTTATTGCGTAATGATTTTACGTTGATGAACGCACTGGGGCGATTGGAAATGATTGAATCTAACAATGGCCGAAATCCGAATGAACCATTTGCAATTGTTATGCGTGCGTGGCAAAAAAATCTGGAACGGGGATTAAGTTTTTCTGATACAACCCGTGGATGGTTGCCGGACGAAGAAACGTTATTGGTGACCAGTGGTAATATTTCCAATTTAGTTATTGCGTTGGAAAATACGACACGTGTTGTGGAAAGTGCCGGTCGTATTCGTCGCGCGGTACGTGGTGCGATTGCATATCCATTGTTTTTGTTGGTTTTAACATTTGGTATTATTGTTATGGTTGGCCTTTATTTGGTCCCCCCGTTGGTAGAAGTTGCCGGAACCGATGTTGTATGGCGTGGTGCGGCGCGCGGGTTAATATCTATGTCCGATTTTACCGTGCGTTATTGGTATATTTTTGCGGTCGTGTTCGTGATAGCGGGTATTGTGATATGGCTGTCGTTGGCAAATTGGTCGGGGCGTATGCGTGCAGTGTTCGATAAATTGCCACCATGGAATATATACAAGGTTCATATTTCGGTTGGTTGGTTGATGTCTTTGTCGTCTATGATTGCCGCCGGTATTACAATGCCGGATGCAATTCGTATGTTGGCGGATAATGCGCGTCGATATTTGCGGTCTATTTTGGATGAAACATTGCACTTTATTGCCAATGGTGATAATTTAGGGGTTGCGTTATCCAAGACGGGGCGTGATTTTCCAAATCGTGAAATTATTGGCGATTTGATGATTTATGCCGATATGACTGATTTTGATAAAAATGTGACATCGATTGCGAACGATTATTTGGATGAATCTGTGCGTAAAATGGAATCGATTTCCAATGTGTTGAACAGTATTGGAATCTTGATGGTGTCTGCAATAATTGCGTGGGTTGTTTTGGGAACGTTCCAAATGCAGGACCAAATTACGGCGGTGCTTAGTTAGTGGTTGATGGTTAGTTAGATAAGACAAAAAACACCGGCAAAGGCCGGTGTTTTTACTAACCACTAACACTAACCACTTTAAACCATAAATGGCAGGTTTTCCAATGTGCCTTCGGCAACACGAACGTTAACGTCAATCATCATAAATATTGAATCCGGGGTTTTCGGAATGTCGCCCGAAAACAGGTTTGTATCCAATAAGTGTGATGTGTTGACCGACATTTTTGTTATTAAATGGTCGTCATCCAGCAGGGTGTAAATCGGCCCAATATCGCGTGGTGTGTTTTCGCCAATTTCGTGTTCATTTTGTGGACAACGCAGACCATCAAATAATGTCTTGATTCGATTGTCTATGTCACTGCGTGAAACACCGACAATTTCCGGATGCAACATTTGGATTTCCAATTCCGCCAATAATTTCAGGTTTGGCGTAATAATCGGATTCCAATCTATCCCGCCAATGTGCCGCGTGGTAATCGGACTTTTGGTCGCGTTTGGCATCATATATTGCGTCAAATTGTTCCACGGACTGTGTTCCAATAATTTTTTTAATTGTGGATGAAATTGCATACGAATATCGGATATATGTTGGGCGCGTTTTTTCGGATTAACCAAAATGTCGCCAAAATACAATAATTTAAATTTCATTTTTTTACCCCTTTTTTCTTGAAAATTATAGCATAAATTGCTATGTTTTACACGTTAAAAAGAAAGGATTTATCATATGGCAGTGAATAATGAATATACCGGTGATTCAATTAAGGTATTAAAGGGACTGGAAGCGGTTAAAAAACGCCCCGGAATGTATATTGGCGATGTGGGCGAGGGTGGATCCGGTCTGCATCACATGATTTACGAAGTTGTCAATAATTCAATCGACGAAGCAATGGCGGGATATGCCGATACGGTTTACGTTTCGCTTAATGCCGATGGGTCGGCAACAATTCGTGATAATGGGCGCGGTATGCCATTTGATATTAATCACGAAACGGGTCGCAGTGCGTTGGAACTTATTATGTGCGAATTGCACGCCGGTGGTAAGTTTGATAACGAAGGTAACGGCGCGTACAAGGTGTCGGGTGGTTTGCACGGGGTTGGTGTTTCGGTCGTGAACGCGTTGTCCACATGGTTGGAAGTGCGCGTATGGCGCGGTGATAAAGAGGCCATTATGACATTTGCCGATGGTGTGCCAACGGCCGATTTAAAGATTGTTGAAAACAAAACTCATCATGAACACGGGACCGAGGTCACATTTAAACCGTCGCCCGATACATTTACCGGGACCGAATTCAGTTTCGATGTTATGGAAACATGGTTGCGTGAACAATCATACTTGAACGCAAATGTTAAAATTATTTTGGAAGATTTGCGCGGTCCGGAAAAAAAGGAACGCGAATTCCACAGTGTTGACGGATTAAAGGGTTTTGCGACATACCTTGATAAATCCAAGGAATTGTTAAATCGCGACCCGATTCAGATGATTAAGCAAATAGATGATACATATATTGAAATTGTTTTACAATGGACAACGGCATATACGGAAACATCATTGTGCTTTACAAACAACATTCCAAACCGCGATGGGGGAACACACCTGGCGGGATTTCGTGCGGGGTTGACGCGTGCGATTAACAAGTATATTGCCGAACATAATAACAAGAAAGATATTGCGTTAACCGGTGAAGATTTCCGTGAAGGTTTGACCAGTATCGTCAGTGTCAAGGTGCCCGATCCGAAGTTCGGTTCCCAGACCAAAGACAAATTGGTATCAAGTGAAGTGCGTCCGTTGGTTGAAAATACTGTGTCGGAATTGTTGTATGAATATTTGGAAGAAAACCCGGCGACCGCAAAGTTGATTATCGACAAGATTGTCGAGGCCGCCACCGCACGCGAGGCCGCACGCAAGGCACGCGAATTGTCGCGTAAAAAAACCGGACCCGAATTGGGTGGTCTGCCCGGGAAATTGGCAAATTGTTCAGAACGCGACCCGGCCAAATGCGAATTGTTCATCGTCGAAGGGGATTCGGCTGGTGGTACGGCAAAGCAGGGGCGTGACCGTAAAACCCAGGCGATTTTACCATTGCGCGGAAAAATTTTAAATGTTGAACGTGTACGATTTGATAAAATGCTGGGTTCGGATACGATTGGCGCGCTTATTACCACAATGGGTACCGGTATCGGCAAAGACGAATTTGATATTGAAAAAATGCGTTATCATAAAATCATTATCATGACCGATGCCGATGTCGACGGTCAACATATTCAGACACTGCTTATGACCTTTTTCTATCGGCACATGCCCGAGGCAATCGAACGCGGCTATATCTATGTTGCGAAACCACCGCTTTATGGCGTGACCCGTGGCAAACAGCAGATTTATCTGCAAAATGACGCGGAAATGAACGACTATTTGTTGGATCAGTTATCAACCGATGGTTCAATCGAAACCGCCGATGGTGTGACCGTTATGGGGGCGGATTTGAAACGCTTACTGGGCTTGGTGTTTAATATGAAAACCACATTACAGGCGTTGAATCATATTATGCCACTGCGGTTTATAGAAGCGTTGGCCCTTAATAAAGTCCTTGAAAACGAAAGTCCGGAAAATATGGCGGCGGCGGAAAAAATGCTGGATGCCGAAGAATTGGAGTTTGAACGCGGTTGGCATGTATCAAGCGATACGAATGGTATCACAATTACGCGCACATTACGCAGTGTGACCGAAACGCATATTTTACCACGCGAACGCTTGAACGGTGCGGAAATTCGTGCATGGCACCGTATGGACGGACACGACGAATTGGTTGAAACATTTTCCAAACCGACGACCCTGCGCGTGAAAAACAAATCACAAAAAATTTGGGGCGCAATGGCATTGTTGAATACCGCGATAGAATATGCAAAAACAGGATTAAAGATTCAACGGTACAAGGGTTTGGGTGAAATGAACGCGGAACAGTTGTGGGAAACAACAATGGATCCAAATCACCGTTCGTTGTTCCAGGTCAAAGTTTCCGACGCATCCCAGGCGGACGAGGTTGTGTCCATGTTAATGGGCGACGTTGTTGAACCGCGTCGTGACTTTATCGTGGAAAATGCGCTGGATGCGAATCTGGATGTGTGATGTTTGACAAAGATTGGTTCTTTAATCTTGAAAAACAAATAAGAAAAATGGGCGCCGATTCCGACGCCCAAAGTTTTGATGAAATACGCGAAAACCTGTCACATCCGCGCAGGTTGTCGCCGATTGCGTTTGCCGATATGTGCAACTATGTGATTCTGGCGGGCGGGTTTTCACAAAAAACCGCGAAAAAAATTCATGCCGAAATCACGGAATATTTACATAAAAACGGTGCAAACTTTGATGGTTTGTTTTCAATGTTTCACAACAAAAATAAAATAAATGCGATATGTGAAATTTGGCGCAATAAAAATACGCTGTGTGCCGAATATTACGGTTTACACGATCTAGATAAAAAATTGAAATTTTTATCGCAAATGCCACATATTGGAAAAATTACTGCAAATCATTTGGCGCGAAATCTGGGCGAAGATGTTGTGAAATATGATATTTGGATTCAACGGTTGGGGATTGTGTATGACGGGAATAGTGTGTTATCGCAAAAAATAAACAACGGGAACCTGGCACCTGAAATTAAAAAGGTCTGTGATGATATGTTCACGCACATAAATCAAGAAACCGATTTACCACGCGGATATATAGATGTTGTGCTGTGGAAGGCGTGCCAGTTGGGCATTATAAAAATAAATATTTAATTTATCTGTTTTTTAATTTTTTGCGAATTATGCGTACCAATTTGCGTATCCCACGAAATGGATTTCGGATGCATTGCAATGTGTAATAAAACGCAATTCGTGGATGGCGACGCAAACGAATTTCTTTGATTTTATCGCCCGTTTCGCGCGTTCCTGAACGATTACGGGATTCGGTTGCGGGTTTTATTCTGTAGAAAAACAGCGGTATTTCGGTGCGATAAATCTTTTGATTATCGTCCAGAAAGCACAACCAAAAATCATAATCTTCGCCCCCCAGGCGGTTTAATTCCATACAATATCCACCGTATTTTTCCCACAAATTTTTCGGGAACAGCGATGAATTATGAATACCGTTGCGACCCCCGTACATATTAAAACGATTTATCGACGGCATTTTCCATAACGACCCAGGTGTTGCATCAAACAAAATACCCATCGGACACACCACAGAATATTTTGTCGTGGTGATAATGTGATAAAGGTATTCCAAACAATTTGGTGCAATCATATCGTCACTGTCCAGTGGAAAAATATATTTCCCGCGGGCGGCGGCAATCGCATTGTTTCGCGCGGCACATATACCGGTGTTTTGTTGGGTTATGACGCGAATGCGTGGATCGCGCGTGGCATAATCGTTAAATATTTCCAGGGCATTATCCGGTGAACCATCGTTGATACATATTATTTCAATGTCGGATAATGTTTGCGATAAAACACTGTCCAGACACGCGGGTATGTATTTCGCCGTGTTATACGCCGGAATAATGACTGATATTTTTGGACTTTTATTCATACTGAAAATGGTATATAAATAGATTGTTGTTGTAAAGAGTTTTATTATGGATGTGAAAATAGAACAATCATGGAAAGATGCGTTGCGCGCGGAATTTGATAAAGATTATTTTATCAAATTGACCGATTTTGTGCGCAGTGAATATAAATCTGGAAAACAGATATTCCCGGAACCCAAAAATATTTTTAATGCATTTAACCTTTGTCCAATTTCCGATGTTCGCGTTGTTATAATTGGCCAGGATCCATACCACGAACCCGGCCAGGCACACGGGCTTTGTTTTTCTGTGTTGCCACCGACACCTGTGCCACCATCCTTGAAAAATATTTATAAAGAAATTGAATCTGATTTGGGGCGGCCATCAAAAACAAATGGCGATTTAACATATTGGGCACGCCAGGGGGTATTGTTGTTAAACGCAACATTGACTGTGCGGGCACATGTGGCGGCATCCCATGCTGGACACGGTTGGGAACAATTTACCGATGCGGTCATTCGCGAGTGTAGCCGGCGCGATAATATTGTTTATATGTTGTGGGGGTCGTATGCCCAGAAAAAAGCCGCATTTGTTGATGCGTCTAAAAACCTGGTGCTGAAAAGCGCGCATCCATCGCCACTATCGGCGTATAACGGATTTTTTGGCAATCATCATTTTAGCCGTGCAAACGAATACCTGGTGGCGCACGGAAATCAACCAATCGATTGGTAATTAAAAGTTGCGATTTACCCCAATCCCAAAAAACGCATAGGAATGGTTTTCTTCGGCGGTGTTCGCATTGGAAAAATGTTGTGCATATAATTCAACACCCCATTTTTCGTTTATACGGTACCCATAGAATAATTTAAATTCGAACAATAATTTGGCCCCCAGACGCTCGTTTTCCTGGGCCTGGAGTCCGACACCGGCACCAACGCCCGTGTACCAGTTGTCGCCATAGAAAAGTGCAATATCGCCCGAACCCAAAACCAATGGAATCGTAAAATCGGTCCAATCCCATCCATATTTTTTGCCCAACCCCAACGTTTCGGCCACATTAAGCGATTGTCGCGCCGGTAATTTAAAGAACGTTGTCGGTTGTGAATACTGGAATTGTGCGATAAAGAACGGAACCGGATGATACGGTAACGGGACAATATACCCATTATCAACGCCCGCCCCCAGGTAAAATGCGACTTGATTTTCGGCATCGCCCATAAATGGATTGGTTTCGGCATTTGCGTTGCATATGCATACAGCAGCCAACAAAGATAATGCAAATTTTTTCATAACCATGGAATATTATCATTTTTGTGGGATGCGGGCAAGGGGTTTTGTTCAAATATCTTGCAAAATGAAAAATGTTTGTTATAATGCGGTGCATTGGCGGGATAGCTCAGCTGGTTAGAGCAGCGGAATCATAATCCGCGTGTCGGGGGTTCAAGTCCCTCTCCCGCTACCAAAGATAATAAAAAACACCGGTGTTTGCCGGTGTTTTTTGTTGTTTTTATGATGTTAAAATTAACATATTTCCGCATCACCAAAGCCAAACTGTGCTAGCGAGTTTTCCCGTGCCTGGGTACAGATGTATTGCATGTCGGTATTGCCCGTGTTTGACAATGTGCGTTTTGTGTCCGTCGCGACACGAATCGCGGTGCCGGGTTTGATTTCAATCGTTTCATCTTCAACCATAAAATTCCCATTACCAGACAGGAATATATAAATCTCTTCATTTTGTTTATGAATGTGATTAAAGGGTGATGATACGCCCGCGGGCATAACACTAACCGATATTTCGGCGGATGTTAATTTTAATGTGTCGTGTAAAAACATCTTGCCGTGATCGGCCGTGGCAACATCGGCCCATGAACCAAAATTTGTGATAGAATATTTTTCCATAGTTTTATCCTTTGTTTTTTGTACGATTGGATTATATTTTGAAAAACAAACTTTGTAAAGCGCCGGATTTATGTATGATTTTTCGTTGACTTTGGGTCAATGAATTTGTATAGTGTTGAAAAAAGAGGGGTGGTTTTAATGTGTGCAATTGTTATATATTTTTCCCGAGTAGGGCAAAATTATTCAAATGGTTCGATTGTAAATCTGGTGCGCGGCAACAGTGAAATTGCGGCGGAATATATTCGTGATATTACCGGGGCCGATTTGTTCAATGTAAAACCGGTTGTGGAATATCCGGTGGACTATATGGAATGCACCGATGTTGCCAAAGATGAATTGCGTGAAAATGCCCGACCGGCGGTCGTCGAAATGCCTGGCGATTTGTCGTCATATGATACGATCTTTATCGGCGGGCCGATTTGGTGGGGAACGTATCCGATGCCACTTTTTACGGTTTTGGAACAAATAGATTGGATCGGTAAAACAGTTTTGCCATTTTCCACGCACGAGGGTTCTGGGCTTGGTAATGTTATGCGCGATATGAAACGTGTGTGTGTCGGTGCAAATGTGCGGACCGGGTTGGCGATACACGGGTCGTCGGTCAAATCGTCGCGTGGCGACATCGAAAAATGGATTGAACAAGAAACAAAATAACGGGGGTAAAAATGAAAAAAACTTTAACGGCGATAATTGCAACATTGGCCATCGTGGGTACGGTGGATGCCAAAAATCTTACAGTATATTTTTCTGTGTCGGGAAATACGGAACGATTGGCGAATGTGATTTATGAAAACGCCGGTGGTGACATTGTAAAAATAACGCCATTAAATGCGTATCCGGCGGATGATTATCATAACCAGGAATTTACAGCGATGGCACAACGCGAAAAAAACGAAAATGCGCGTCCGGAAATTGCCGATATAAATGTCGATTTGGCTGAATATGATACGGTGTTTATTGGATATCCAATCTGGTGGGGTTCGATGCCGATGGCGGTTTATGCTTTTATGGATAAATATGATTTGTCGGGAAAAACAATCGCCCCATTTAACACGCATGAAGGATCTGGTGCCGGGGACTCGCGTGGCGAAATTGCACGATTGGAACCGTCGGCAACCATTGTTGATGGGTTGATGGTGCGTGGTGGCGATACATTGAATGACCAAACGGATGTGGTAAAAGCTTGGTTGGAACGCATAGGCAAATAAAATGACAAATCGTGAACGAGCCGCGCTGGAAACGCGTGAAAAATTATTAAAGACAGGGCTTAAACTTATTAAAAAGCACGGTCTGGAAAATATTACTGTGTTGGACATCACAAACGCCGCCGGTGTAGCCAAGGGGACCTTTTACACATATTTTGATCGCAAGGAAGATATCGTATTCGAAATATGTCGCGATGCGTTTGGCGATATTGAATCCGATTTCTATGACGATAAATCAGGCGATGTTGTGAAAAAATTAACCAAATATTTTCACGCGTTTATGGTCGAGGTTGAAAGATATGATATAAATATCTGTCGTGAATGGATTCGTGATGTAATAAATCCGAATACTGCACCGGAAAACCGCGATTCGCAAAAATGGGTTTTCGATACGCGTATGCTAATTCGTATGTTGCAGACGTTGGTGAAAAATGGCGAGTTGTCGAAAAAAGCACCAATCGGTGCGTTTGCATATATTATTATGTCAGAATTATATGGTATGATGACCGGGTGGTGTATGTCTGATGGTGCGTTTGAACCGTTGGATTGGACGGCGCGTTTTTGTGAATTACAATTAAAGCCAATGTTGGTACCATATTTAACCAAAAGGAAAAAGAGATGAATAAATATATAAAATATTTTGCGATGGTGATTTCCGCAATAACACTGGCGGCGTGTGGCGATAATTCGTCCGATGTGCCAACGGTTTATTTTACGCGCGACATTTCGCCCGCTGGACTGGTGCGTGCATACGATGCGTTGGGGTGGACACCGAACGGTAAAGTTGGTATCAAAATGAGTACGGGTGAATCAAGTAAAAGTAATTATTTGCGACCAGAACTGATAAAAGATTTGGTTGCCAAAGTTGATGGAACAATTGTCGAGTGCAATACCGCATATGGTGGTAATCGGTCGGACAGTGCGTCGCATTGGGCCGCAATTCGCGAACGCGGATTTTTGGATGTTGCGCCAGTTGACATTATGGACGAAGATGGCGATTTAACATTACCGGTAAATGGTGGAAATGTGTTAAGTGAAAACTATGTCGGATCACATTTCAATGACTATGGGTCATTCATTGTTTTGTCACATTTCAAGGGACACGCGATGGCTGGTTTTGGTGGTGCGTTAAAAAATATTTCGATTGGGTTTGCAAGTTCAACTGGTAAAAAATGGATTCACAGTGGTGGTACATCGCGTGAATCAATTTGGGGTGGGGAACAGACCGCGTTTTTAGAATCGATGGCGGATGCAGACAAATCGATTATGGATAAAATTGGTCGCGACAACATTGTTTTCATAAATGTGCTTAATCGTATAAGTATCGATTGTGATTGTGATGGTAATCCGGCCGAACCCGATATTCACGATATCGGCATTTTGGTATCAACCGACCCCGTTGCCATTGACCAGGCGGGCATAGATATGGTGTCTGTGGCGGATGGTAATGAAAAGTTAACGGAACGAATTGCCGACCGAAACGGGCTGCATATACTGGAATCGGCCGAAAAAATCGGAGTTGGCACCCGTAAATATAAATTGGTCGATTTAGATAAAAAATAGTAAAAAAGCCGGCAAAAACCGGCTTTTTACATAGGTGTAAATACATGTTGATTTTATACACATCGTTCGGTATTATAGAATCACTTTGAATAACAATGAAAGAGATTGGAAATGGCGAAAAAAGAAGATATGAAAAAGTTATCTATGGAAGAAATGATTGCCCAAATGGATGCCGCAAAAAAGGTTAATCCATTGGACCTGTCGTCGGACCAGGATTTGTCGATTGGGTTAATGAACCTTATATCACTGGAAGAACATTTCTTTTTCAGTGGTGCAAAAACGGGCAAACCGGGCTTTTATGATTTAATCAACACAGTGCGCGAAATGCGCAAGGATTTGATGACGCGCATCGTTGATAAATCGTCGGCCGAGGGGGGCGAAGTGTGGTGTATTTCGAAACATTTGTTGGCCGCGTCTATGCGTTTGATGGAGGTTGGAACCAAGGCCTTGGGCGCCGGAAACAAAGAAGACGCATATAACCTTTTTGAAAAATCGTATGATTTGTATTCACTGTTTTGGGGCTTGAATATGCACCTGATTGATTTGGGTGGGGTTCGCGAACAGATTCCAGAGTTTTATGAAGCTGTTATTGTGAAAAAAGACAACGATAAAAAAATCGAAAAAAAGCCGGTAAATGCCGGGGAAAAATCAACTGCCGCATGCGATATCGATACCAGTAAAAACAAATCAACGGTAAAAAGATTGGGCCAGTGGGTAAAGAATAAGGTCAATTGTTGTATAGAGTAATAGTGGTTAGTGTGAGTGTTTAGGAAAACACCGGTAAATGCCGGTGTTTTTTTTGTTTGACTTGTTTTACGGTTGTGTAAAAATCGGATTATGAGAATAGATGTTGCGTTAGTGAATATGGGCCTATTTGAATCGCGGAATCGGGCCGCAAATGCGGTGCGGGCGGGTGCGGTGTTTTATGACAACAAGCCGGTTGCTAAACCCAGTTTTGATGCGGAAAATCCAGATTTAATTTCTGTGCGTGACGCGGCGGTTATGCCCTTTGTTTCGCGTGGTGGGTTAAAGTTGGAACACGCACTGAACACATTTCATATCAATATGACCGGGCGGCGAATGGTGGACATTGGGTCGTCAACGGGTGGTTTTTGTGATGTTGCGCTGCGTGCGGGGGTGGGGCATATTGTTGCGGTTGATGTCGGTACGGATCAGATGCATAAATCTTTGCGCAGGCACCCACAAATTGATTTGCATGAACAAACGGACTTTCGCGATTTGGACGACGAATTGTTGAAAAACGTTGATTTTGCAACGATAGATGTGTCCTTTATTTCTGTGACCAAGATTTTGGATAAACTGGCGTCCATGCCGCGTTTGCGCGATGTTGTGTGTTTGATTAAGCCACAGTTTGAATGTGGCCCGGAAATATCCGCGCGTTTTCGCGGTGTTATTCGTGATGTAGCGGTGCGCGATGCAGCGGTGGATACAGTGACCGCGGCATTTGCCGCGCATGGTTTTCGGCGCGAGGAATTGACCCAATCACCGATTGCCGGCGGGTCCGGGAATATAGAGTTTTTGGCACATTTTGTGAGAGGGGTATAGGTTGTTGGTTGCAGGTGTTATTTTACCCACAACCAACAACATATAACTCTCACAACCAATAACCACTTGATTATTTAAAAATCGCGGGTTATAATAGGCCCGCGTTGCCCTAATAGTCTAGTGGTAAAACACGTCCTTGGTAAGGACGAGTCGCAAGTCCGATTCTTGCTTAGGGCACCACAAATGTATAATTTAATACATTTGCAAAAAACAGTTTTTCGGGGAAGGTAGCGTTGAAGTGTCTGACAATCACAGAGCACCAAAACCCAATAAAAGTAATAAATGCGGGGTGGCACCGCGCAAGACAATTGCGCCCCTGCGGAAAGTTAAAGTGGGTGCCAAAATCCAAACCGATTTTTGCGCCCGATATATAAAGGGGTCAAAATGTTATCTTTGAAATCAAAGTACAGAACGCACACATGTGGCGAGTTAAACGAAAAAAATGTGGGAGAAACGGTCACTTTGGCGGGTTGGGTTCATCGTAAGCGCGACCATGGGTCGTTGTTGTTTGTGGACCTGCGCGACAATTATGGTATTACACAAATTGTGTTTGATGGCGGAAACGAGGCATTAGAACGTGTTCATCCGGAATCTGTGATTCAAATTACCGGCACCGTTGTTGCGCGTGATGCGTCACAAATTAACGACAAAATACCAACCGGTCATATCGAAATCCAGGCACAAAATTGGACCGTGTTGACGGCGGCGGAAACATTGCCGTTCCCGGTGTTTGGTGACGAAGATATTGGCGAAGAATTGCGCTATAAATACCGTTTTCTGGATTTGCGTCGTGAAAAATTACACCAAACTATTTTGACCCGTAACAAAATGATGAAATGGTTGCGCGATAAAATGTGGGATTTGGGTTTTTCTGAATTCCAAACACCAATTTTAACCGCAGATTCACCAGAGGGCGCGCGGTGCTTCCTGGTGCCAAGTCGTTTGCACCGCGGTAAATTCTATGCGTTGCCCCAGGCACCACAGATGTTTAAACAATTATTACAAGTGTCCGGTTTTGACAGATATTTTCAAATTGCGCCGTGTTTCCGCGATGAAGATTTGCGGTCCGACAGATTGCTGGAATTCTATCAGTTGGATTTGGAAATGTCGTTCGTTGACCAGCGCGATATCCAGGCGGTTGGCGAAGCAATTATGCCAGAATTTGTTCGCGCGTTTGCGCCGGATGCAAATGTATATCCCGAAATTCCACACATTACATACGATGATGCAATGTTAAAATATGGTTCCGATAAACCAGATTTACGCAACCCAATTTTAATCAGCGATGTCAGTGAAATATTCCGTGGGTCTGATTTTGGAATCTTTGCAAATGCGGTTGAAAACGGCAGTGTTGTGCGTGCAGTTCCGGCACCAAACACCGCAGATAAGCCACGTTCGTGGTTCGATAAATTGGGCGAATATGCAACCAAAGAATTGGGCCTGGGTGGATTGGGATACATCGTTTTTGCGGACGAAGCCAAGGGCCCCGTTGCGAAAAAATTGGATGTGGAACGCATTGCAAAACTGCGCGAAATCGCGGGCGATAACGCATCGTTGTTCTTTATATGTGATACAGAAGAAAACGCAACAAAAGCGGCGGGTAAATTACGCAACAAATTGGGTGCAGACCTGGGTTTGATTAACCCGCGTGATTTTGCGTTCTGTTGGGTCGAAGCGTTCCCGTTCTTTGAACCAGACGAAGATCGTGGTGGTGCACCGAAATTTACGCACAATCCGTTTTCATACCCGGTTGTTGATTCAATCGAAGAATTATCAACACGCGACCCATTTACAATCAAGGCGGCACAATTTGATATGGTCTTGAATGGTTTGGAAATATGCAGTGGTGGTTTGCGTAATTATAATACAGAGGTTATGAAAAAGTGCTTTGATATAGCGGGGTATCCATTAGAGGCGGTGGAAAAGAACTTCTCTGCACTTTATACCGCGTTCCAATATGGTGCGCCACCGCACGGCGGATGTGCATTTGGAATTGACCGATTGGTTTCAGAAATTACCGGATTTGGCGACAGTGTGCGTGACACAGTTGCGTTTCCGGCAAACCAACGCGGCCAGGATTTGTTGATGGGTTCACCAAACGAGGTGACCGAACAACAGTTGCGCGATGTGCATATCCAGGTCAGAAAGAAAAACTAATAAAAAAGCCGGCAAATGCCGGTTTTTTTAGCGGTTAGTAGTGGTGGGTATGGGGTGTTTTTACTAATAATCGCCAACTGACATTGCCCACTAGTACCTGTCGTGTGTGCGGACAAATTCACGCATAAATGCGGGATCAAAATTCTGCATTATTTCAGACAGGTGAAAATCGCGTTCACCGTTTTGTAAAATTTCCATGTCAATCGGGGCGGGTTCCGGTGCGGTTCCACGCAAAACCAAGTATAATTGTGCCGTCATTTTTCCGTCGCTTATTTGTAATGTGCCGGTTGCATCTGCGTGTGGCACAGATAACGCAAATGGTTCGGTCGTTTCAAAATTGCCGTGGTCATAGCGTCCAACAATGTGTAATGATTTTAATCGTGTTTGACCGTCGGTCAATGCCGCCGCCAACGCATATTCGGCATTTAATATTGTAATCTTGTTAGCGGCAGCAAAGAAATCGTCAATGCCTAAACCGAAAATGTATCCGTGGTCAAATGTTAAATCTACCGTGCCATTCAAATTATATTCCAAATCATGTGCAATCATACCGTTCGTTTTCATGGATATGTCGCCGGTCACATAAGATTCACCAATATTCAATGGCATCAAATCGTTAAGTATTTTTCCACGTGTCGCAAACCGATTTAATTGTAATGAAATATCGTAGTTCGTACCGTTGCGTTCAATCGTTGCAAGGATGTTCCCGCGATAATCATCTGATATGGAAAATATCATCGCGTTCGGTTGTAATGAATATACAAAATTTTTATATTCGATTCCGTTATAAATCATTGTGTCGGCGGATAAAGAAATATTTGCGTTTATATCAAATGGAATCATTATCGGGTGCATGGATAAAAAAGACAATTCTTCGAACCGTTCCAAATATGCCGGCGACAGGAAAGAATCTATGTTTAATACATCTGTTTTTATTGTTATCGCATTATCAACCGCGGTGCCCGTGAAAACATGATTCGCAACATTTATTGTTAAATCAGATATTGTACCATTTTTGTATTCGCCGGAAATGGTGTAAATGTTGTCGCGCAGTGATTGCAGGTCAAGATTTGGAAACCAGGCCTTGAAATTGTTGCCATAAATATAGAAATAATCGTTTTGGATTGCCATTTGCCACGAACCGTTGTGTGGGTGGAAAACAACCGCGCCAGATTCCCATTTGAAATCGCCAATGCTGTCCGCCATCGATTTTGGCAAAAATGGCAATTTTGCACCCAGCCACGAAAGGTCTTTGTTTTTTGCAAATGTAAATTCGGGACGCATTTTGTCACCGTTTATGGTAAGTGTGCCGGCCGCATCGGAAAAACTAAAATGGACAACACCACGCGTACCGAAATCCAATGCACGTGCACGCACAGTTGTAATGTCCGGCATCGGGGTGGGGGATTTTACAACAATGTCAAATTCATCACCGTTCACCCACAGTGATCCAGACATATTTCCGTGTGAATATTCCGAACATTGCCACGCGTCCGGGGTGCCACTGAACATACAAAATGTGTCATCGTCGTTTGATGGTATCACAACCATAATATTGTGCGCACCGGTTGAATCGATTATGCCACCGTTAAGTGCAATATCGTCAGCAATAAGTGTTCCAATCTGTAATTTATCATCGGTTCCGATTGCATCCACCTTGATATGATTGTAATTCATATCACCAAATTTTATATTTCCATCAAAATCCAATTTAAGATTTGTTCCACGTAAAAATTTCCCGGGTTGCATTAAAAACGAAAAATCAAAATCCATATTGTGGGCGACCAAATTTATATCGCGACGCCCATCGGGGTAAAGACGGATGTTGCCAGACATATTATTTGCAACAATGTTCGTGAAATCAAAACCAACACCGCCATCCCATTCAAAGTTCATTGTTAAATCGACTGTTTCGTTTATTTTTGGTTCGGGAAATTCGAACCATTTGTTTATATCATCTGTTATAATAGACATTTGACCGCGCGCAGAACCATCGGAATATAAACGCCCAACAATCTTTACACGATTATTTTGATTGCGAATAACAAATTCATCGTTTTCAAACGTGACATCGTATTTGTGTTGATTCGTGCGAACGGTTCCGGTAAATCGGCCCTTGTCCAAATCGCCACGTATGATTTCATAATCATGTGAATGAAAGTTTATAACAGAATTATAAAATGTGATTTTATTCTTGAAATCTATCGCGTCCAGGTTGGAAATTTTGAATCGTGCATTGTATAAAGAAATCGGGCCGGTTAATTCCGCGTCGTTTGGATGAAACACACTGAACATTGGTACAGAAAACATTGCGGAATGCACTGTTCCAAACGGAACAACAATATTGCGCGCAACGATTGTGGCGCGCCCCAATAAACTGAAATTAACATCGCCGTCAAATTTAGCGTCGATACCGGTTTGGGTCTTTACCGCGTTTTCCAGTTGCGGTTTCATATAATTAAGTGTGATGGCGGGGGGGACAAAAACAAATGCGATAAACGCGGCAGCCAAGACACCCAGCAGTGTCCATCCGATTCTGCGTTTGTATCTGGGTTTTAATGGCATAATCTCTCTTCCCCTTGTTTTTTGATTATAATGAATTATAGTATTGTTTGTGAACAAAAAAATGACGAAAAAAGTATTTAATCTTGAAAGTTCCTATGCCCCGATGGGCGACCAACCAACCGCCATATCTGAATTGGTGGCGGGGGTGCGTGATGGTCGTCGGTCCCAGGTTTTGCTTGGGGTGACGGGGTCTGGAAAAACTTTCACAATGGCAAATGTTATTGCGGAACTGGGGCGGCCGGCACTTATTATGGCACCGAACAAGATTTTGGCGGCGCAACTTTATACCGAAATGAAATCGTTTTTTCCACATAATCACGTGGAATATTTTGTGTCGTATTATGATTATTATCAGCCCGAAGCATATATGCCAACCACCGATACATATATCGACAAAGATGCGTCTATAAATGACCAATTGGACCGTATGCGTCACAGTGCAACCCGCGCAATGTTGGAAGAACGCGATGTTATCGTTGTGTCATCGGTTTCGTCAATTTACGGTATGGGGTCACCGGAACAATATTCTGGAATGCGTGTTGTGTTAAATGTCGGTGACAAAATCGGCATGGCCGATACTATGCGTGCGTTGGTTGATATTCAATATAAGCGAAACGATATGGCGTTCGAACGTGGGTGTTTCCGTGTGCGTGGCGACACACTGGATTTGTTCCCGTCACATTCGATGGACCGTGGTTGGAAAATATCTTTCTTTGGTGACGAAATTGACGAGATTTGGGAATTTGATACATTAACCGGTGCAAAAATAAATAAATTGGACCGTGTGGCGGTGTACCCAAATACGCACTATGCAACACCAATGCCCAGTGTAATCCAGGCAATTGGGCAAATTAAGCAAGATTTAGAAGAACGGTTGAAATACTTTCATGACAATATGAAATATATCGAAGAGCAACGATTGCGTGAACGTGTGAATTTTGATGTCGAAATGATGGAATCAACCGGGACATGTCGCGGAATTGAAAACTATTCGCGCTATCTGTCGGGGCGTGCCCCGGGACAACCACCACCCACGTTGTTCGAGTATTTGCCACGTGATGCGATTTTATTTATTGACGAAAGCCATGTCACCGTTTCACAAATTGGCGCGATGGCGCGTGGCGACAGGGCAAGAAAGGAAACATTGTCGCAATATGGTTTCCGTTTGCCGGCATGCGTTGATAACCGACCGTTGACATTTGAAGAATGGGATGCGTTGCGGCCACAAACAATTTTTGTTTCGGCAACGCCGGCCGAATGGGAATTAAACCAATCGGGTGGGATTGTGTCTGAACAGGTTATTCGTCCAACGGGGCTTCTTGACCCAATATGTGAAGTGCGCCCGACCGAACATCAGGTTGACGATTTGTTGGACACATTAAAAAATATTTCTGGGCGTGCGCTGGTGACGACGCTTACCAAAAAAATGGCGGAACAGTTAACCGACTATTTATGCGAAAACGGTGTGCGGGCGCGATATATGCACAGTGATATTGAAACACTGGAACGTATTGATTTGTTGCGTGATTTGCGTATGGGGAAATATGATGTGTTGGTTGGAATTAACCTTTTGCGCGAGGGGCTGGATGTGCCGGAATGTGAATTGGTCGCGATAATGGACGCGGATAAAGAGGGCTTTTTGCGGTCAACGCGTTCGTTGATCCAAACGATTGGTCGTGCAGCACGAAATGCAAATGGTCGCGTGATTTTGTACGGTGATCGAATTACCGATTCTATGCAGGCCGCGCTTTCCGAGACCGCGCGTCGTCGCGAAAAACAAATGGCGTATAACGCAGAACATAACATCACACCGCAAACAATTACCAAGGCCATCTTTGACGAGGTTGGTGATCGCGAAGAAAAGACAGATAAAGCCCGTCGTTTTGTATATGATAAATCGGGCGGGGTGATGGATGCGGAAAGCATCCGCGCCGAAATTAAAAAGTTAACAAAAAAGATGAAACAGGCCGCCGAAGATTTGGAATTTGAAACCGCGGCTGAATTGCGCGATAATATACATAAATTAGAAAATGATTTGTTGTTATTGGAGTAGGTTATGGAATACATATTAAATAATGTTGATGAAACGCGTGCGTTCGCGCGTGAGTTTGCAAAAACGCTGCATTCGCCGGTGACCGTGGCGTTGCACGGTGATTTGGGTATGGGAAAATCTGAAATAGCACGCACAATAATTCAAACACTGCGTGGTGCGGATACAGTTGTCCCCAGCCCGACATTTACAATTGTACAAAGTTATGATGGTATTTCACATTTTGATTTATATCGAATAAACGACGCGTCTGAATTGGTGGAAATTGGGTTGCCATATGCGATTGCAAACGATATAACACTTATTGAATGGCCCGACATTGCCGTGGATATTTTGCCGGCAAACACGATTCATTTATATATATCGGAATATGGCACTGGACGAAAAATAGTAGTAAAAGGTTAGTGTTGGTGGTTGGGGACCACAGACACTCACCAACTTTTTATTAGTCGCTAATAACTATTCTTTCATCAAACTCTGAACCGCGATGGGAAAGTCCGCCGCCCGCGCCAGGTATGAACCCGACACCAAATAGTCCGCGCCCGCATCCCAACATAATTTTGCGGTTTTATCATTTATTCCACCGTCAACCGAAATCTTGAAATTAAGTCCATATTTTTTACGTGTTGCCACCAACATTGAAATTTTGTGCAGACATGCCGGGGAAAATGCCTGGCCGGCGGCGCCGGGTGTGACCGCCATTACCATTACTTCATCCAGGTCACGCAGGATGGTTTTAAGGATTGTTATCGGTGTTTCGGGGTTTAATGCAATTCCGGCGCGTCGGCCCGATGCACGAATTTGGCGCACAGCATTGCGCACACCCGATGTGTTCGTTGAAACAATAACCGTATCAGCCCCGGCCGCAATCGCGTCCGCCGCCCAAACGGACGGACTTTCCGTCATTAAATGCACATGCAGGTGTGCATTTGTTCGGTCGCGTATCGCACGAATCATATCGGCGGACCCAACGATTTTATTTACATACAACCCATCCATAATATCAATGTGAATCATGGATATGTTCGCGGCATCAAATGTTGTGTATGTGACGGGATCGTTCATATTGAAACACATCGTACTTGGCAAAATGGGAACAAATGCGCGACGCTTTTTGGGTTTTTTATGAAATATTTTTAGTATGCGTTCGGTGCGTTTTGCCCATTTGTCGTGGTTGGCAATAATTTTTGCGCGCGCGTCCGCGCTTTGGCGCCAAATAAATTCGCCCAATGCGCGCACGGACGCGTCGTCGTGCATACTTTCGCACGGTAATCCAAATGCGTTCGATACAAAATCAACAACCCCGTTTGCGTCCGCAACACCGCCACTTATTATAATATTATGTGGTTTGTATTTTGTAATTGCGTCGTCGGCGTTTGCGCGAACATCGTTTATAATATCGTTCATAAATCTGACAACAATGTCGTTCACGTCAGCACGGGAAAAATCATATGCGATATCCGCAGGCGTAAAACGATCGGTTGGGCCGGGCAACATTGTGAATGCGGCGCGTTTGATACGGTCCGCTTCGTCAAAACTGATATTATGATTTTCGGCAATTGCTTTTCCAATATTTGTTCCGCCGATTTGTAATTTGTAATGCCACATTGGTCCGCGGTTCGTCCAAATCGATGCGGTTGTAAATTCGGCACCCAAATCGATAAACATTGTTGTGGTGTTTGGTTTTCTGAAAACGGCGTTTTGGACAAAGTGTGGATCGTAAAAACCGCGTGTCTGCATATGCGCCCGGCGCATAGAGGTGATTATTTCGTTTATGTTTGCGCGTGGGTAAAATATTGCCCCAAAAGCAGATATGAATTGGTTGTCAACATGGCCAATTGGCGTTTTCATATTATGTTTGGTTGGGGCATCATAACGTAATGGCACAATATGCAACGGCGTATATTCGTCGGGCGGGGTGATTTGTGAAATCTGGTTTTTGACATCGGTGTTGGTTATTCTGTGCGCTTCGGCCCAGACCTGGTTTTTTATTGCCAATTCATAATATGATTGACCGAAATTACCGGTTATATATGCATCATCCAGGTGGCGGCCGATTTGTGATTCTAATTCATCAACGACGGCCTTAATCGCTGATACCGTATCAAAGGATTCGGCAACATACATCGCAGATTTTGCAATGCGTCCACAATGCACACGATGCGCCACACCATGCACGGCCGACGACCCGATGTCCAGGCATAAAAAAGCAGAATCGTTCAAATTCATTTGTGTCATTACTTTACCAATATACGCGTGTTGTCGCGCATATCGATAACCCTTAGTTCACGGTTTAATATGTTTTGATTTTCATTTAACGAAATTAACTGGTGCACGGCGGCAACCGGGTTCGATTCAGGCAACATAACGACCGTTCCCGCGGTTGTAATTATGTTCCAACGGCGATTTTCAATCCATTCAATATAGTCAATCGTGTTCGCCAATGATTTTGTCGCGTCGGTTATTTCCGATATGTCGTTCGGCAATTCGCCACGGAAAACAATTGCCCCGTCATCACGTGTTTCCGATGGTATGTCAACACGTGTCCCGTCCGCAGAAAGGGGAAAATATGCCGTTCCATCGTTCCACTGGGCCACGGTGTGGTAAAATTCCACGTGAATACTTAACGTGCCATTGGCCAAACGGCGCGTCGCCACATTTCGAACCCCGGGAACCGCACGTATGCGATTGTTCAATGATTCCAGATTAAGCGCCCCAGTTCGCGTCCCCAGACCCGATGACGCAACCGTTTTAATTGCACCCAAATCCGCATTTGGCGAATCTGACACAATTGAAATGTTGTGAATTATTGACCCGCGCCCATATCCCATACCGTTCATAATAATCCGGGTTGCAAAATATACGCCCAAAATAATGGCGATGATAAAATATACCCAAAACACAATTGAACGTTTCATGTGGGTAATTATATCACAAATTTATTCCATTACAAAAATTATATCGCACGCAATAAATATCCGCGCCGAAACATACATTTTCGATAACTGCCCACGGATTTAGAAGTGGCATTTCGTGGTACGGACATAAGCGACCGTTGTCCAACATCACGATATTCGTTGGATTGAAATGTGACCCACAGGCCGTCCCAATCCGGCATCATACCGCTTTGATTCGGGGCAAGCAGTTTTGCAATACGCGACCGCGGTTTATAATTATTGTCTTTCAGCCCCAGGCACGCCTTGTGATCGCGGACGAATTGTTCAGTGGTGACGGCTTCGTTTTCCCAGTTCAAAATGGTGGCATTATCAATATTGCCGCCATTAACCGATGCACATGCGCCAAGTAATAATAACAAACTTAATATTTTCATTCTCATAATTCTTATTATAATTTAATTGCGTTCGGGGGGCAATAGTTTTTATAATACAGAAAACAGGGAAAGGATTTTTCATATGGCACTGTCGGTTCAACAGTTTATAAAACTGGCAAATTATTATAATCAGACAACATTGCTGATGTCTGCAATCTGTGTGCAAAAGGGCGGGATTCCAATGGAAAACTATGCCGGGCGTATGTTTGCGGCGGACGTGTTGGAATATATTGTGGAATATGCCAAACGGTTGATGGCAACCGGGGTGCCGATACCGGCGGATGTTGCACGGGCGATGAAACAATTTGATGTGCAATACAATCGGGTAAAGCATTTGGTGACACCAACACAAAAACCAATATATGAAATGTCGTTGGCTGAATTTGAAAAGTTTATGAATATCTGAAAACAACAAGGGGAAAATGGATGAAAAAACATATTCGTGATTTTATAAATCGTGGAATTGCGGTTTTGTGCGTTTTTGGATTGGTCGCGTGCCAAAATCAAAACGAAATTGCCGAACCGGAATATGACAACATCACGGTGATTGACAATTTGGTCATAGATGAAAATTCTGTGCCAATATTCCCAAAGAAGGCAGCATTGACCACCGATACGGCACGGCGTTTTTCAATTGAATTGCCAAAACGGTGCAGTGTTGATTGGAACAACCAAAGCGTTGTGTCCGTTGTTCCCGAAGAAAGAATAGAAGTAGTACGTTTGGATGTTGGTGATAAATTGCCTGAATTACAGGTTTCTGATTACGAATTCCAAAAATTAACCGTGCGTGCGGCGTTGGAAAAGTTGTTGGACGGGACAGATATTTCTGTCGAAGAAGATGGCGAATTGATTGAAAAAATATCGGGAACAATTACATCGGGTGCACTGTCCGACGCGGTGGAATTAATGGCGAAAATGGGACGTGCATATTATTCTTTTGATGAAGACGAGGGTGTGATTCATTTAACAAGTCGCGCAAAATGGTTAATTAAAATGCCGAAAAACGAAACCATAATAATGGCTTTGCTGGATGCGATGCATGGTGCAGATATGCGTAATATGTTGGTGAATTGGCAGGATAAAACCATCGTGTTCGAAGGTAATTATCAAACGGAACGCGAAGTTGCCCAAATAATCGCCGATATCGCATCCAAGAAATATATGTTGGCATGGGATATCGACGTTTATCGTGTTTATCCACGCACAGATAATCCGATTATTTGGATGAATCTTTTCCCGGCGTTTGGCGATAAAAATATCAAGATGTCCATACCGGGGGTTGTGGGGCGTGCGCTGGTTGTGGGACCTGAAATCAACACAAAAACATTACAGGAATTTATGTATCAACAGGCCAATGTTGTGTTGATATCCCAGGGAACATTTGCAATTCCGAACGGATGGCAATCACGGTTTGATATTGGCCAGTGTGGCAAAGAAGAACGTTTGGAAACCGATTTAACAATCGGTGCATCTGCCAAATACGGTGATTATGCGGGACTTAACAAGATAGATGCCAAAATCGTGTTAAGAACCAGCCAGGGCGAATTGTCGTCGTTCACAATTCCATCCAGTGTTGGGGATAACTATGTGATTGTTGGTATTCCGACGCATTCGTTTGTGACAACGCCGGAAACACTGATAAGTCCATTTGCAGAATTGGTTGTGTTTATGTCGCCACGTCTTATATCCATTGTTGACCCCGCACCGGTTAAAACAACGGATACGGGGGCATTGGTTGGTGATGCGTTGCGTGCGTTTTTAAGTGAATAATGGGTGAAGATATGTTTTCAAAACTGGAAAGAAAAATAGCGTTTCGTTATTTGTCAATGAAAAAGCGCGGGTTCGGTTCCGTGGTGTCGTGGGTGTCGCTTATCGGTATTACGTTGGGGGTTGCGACACTTATTGTTGTTATGTCCGTGATGGGCGGGTTTCACGATACGCTTCTTTCGCGCATTGTGGGGATGAACGGTCATGTCGTTGTTTATTACCAGGATGGCGCAATCAAGGATTACGATTTCTTGATTGAAAAAATGAATCAAAATAAAATCGTAAACACACATACCACTGCGATTGTTCCCATCGCCGAAGGCCAGGTTATGGCCACCGCAAATGGAAACAATACCGGCGCGATGATTCGCGGTATTCGTATGTCTGATTTGGCGGCCAAAACCGCGACCGGCACACGCATTTATGGGAAACCGTTGGAAGCAATTACGGACGGCGAGTTGGTCGCAGGCGCGTCGTTGACACGGGCGTTGAATGTGACAATGGGGGATAGCATTTCGTTGGTGTCCGCCAATGGTGCAACACCAACACCGTTTGGAACAATGCCACGTATTATGGCGTATCCGGTTATGTCGTCGTTTTTTATGGGTATGTATGAATATGACAGTGGATATATCTTTATGCCATTGGAAACCGCGCAGAAATATTTAAATATTGGTGATGCGGTGACGCATATCGATTTGTTCTTGAAAAATCCAGATGATACAACACGTGTTTTGGATGCGTTGGTGCGTCTGTTGCCGGATGGATTTGTGGTGCGCGATTGGCGCGATTTAAACCGCGGGTTTGTCGGTGCATTACAGGTTGAATCAAATGTTATGTTTTTAATTTTGATGTTAGTTGTGATTGTTGCGGCATTTAATATTGTGTCGTCTTTGGTTATGTTGGTCAAAGATAAAAATAAAGATATTGCGGTGTTGCGAACATTCGGTGTGTCACGTAAATCTATGATGAAAATATTTATTTTGTCTGGCACCAGTATCGGTGTTATTGGTGCGTTTTTTGGAATGATTATCGGTGTTTTGGTTGCGATTTATATCGAACCAATACGTCAGTTCTTTCAATGGGCGACAGGGCGCGATTTGTTTCCGTCGGAACTGTATTATTTGTCTGAATTGCCGTCCAAGTTAGTGCCGGGCCAGGTAATTGGAATTGGCGTTTTGGCGATTGCGTTGGCGTTTTTGGCAACGTTGTATCCCGCGTGGAAAGCGGCAAACACAGACCCAGTTGAAGTTTTAAGAAATGAATAGGTGATATTATGGCAGGAATTTTGAATTCTTTATCACGGGTAAGGCGCGGCGATGTGGTTATGTCTGTGCGCGATATTAAAAAGACATTTGTTGAAGGTGGTCAACCGTTGCATATTCTGCGTGGCGGTGGGTTCGATTTGCATCGCGGTGAAATTATCGCACTGGTTGGACCGTCGGGGGCCGGTAAATCAACATTGTTGCAGTGTGTTGGTTTGTTGGATAAACCCACATCCGGCAGTATTATTATTTCGGGAACGCCTGTCCAGAAAATGACCGAAGACGCACGCACAACAATTCGTCGTAAAAAAATTGGTTTTGTGTATCAACGACATAATTTGTTGTCTGATTTTACGGCGGTTGAAAATGTTGTGTTGCCAATGTTGGCAAATGGAATCGCCGAAGATGTCGCCAATGCGCGTGCGATGAAATTGTTGCGTGCGGCGGGGGTTGCACATCGCGCGGAACATGTACCCGGTGAAATGTCCGGCGGGGAACAACAACGCACCGCGGTTGCACGCGCATTGGCAAATGAACCGGAGATATTGTTGGCGGACGAACCAACCGGCAGTTTGGATCCCGCACACGCCACGGCGGTTTTTGAACAATTGTTGGCGTTGGTGCGAAAAAATAATATGGCGATGCTTTTTGTGACACATGATATGGGGTTGGCAGATCGCGCAGATCGAAAAATTACCATTGCAAATGGAATCGTAAAGTAGTAAAAATAAAACATAACACCAGAGCAGAGAGGAGAGAGAAAATGAAAAAACAGACCAAGCAAACAAAACAAACAAAAATGGCAACCGCGATGAATCGTGCAGTTGTTGTTCATAGTCGTCGCCAACGTTTTTGGGGTATCATCGCGTTGCTTGGTCTGTTTTTCTGTGGGTATATGTTGGGGTTAAATATGAACCAACCAAGGGAAAATGTTGTAAATACTGATGGGGGTGTGGCATATGTTGCGTCGGAACCCGTTTCAGAACCAGAAAATATAACTGTGTGTGATGAAGTGGAACGCTTGCTGTTGCAACGGTTGCCGGATGCCGATGATGATGCAGAAAATCGTATAGATCGTGCAAAAATTTTTGCAAGTGTTGCCGAACGTGGGTGTCCAGAAAACACAGATAAATATGTTGATATGGCACGTGCAGAATTGGAAATAGCGCGCGCCATAGAAAACGACGAATTTGATCACGAAGAAACTATCGATGTCGTCGAAACATATAAACGACTTCATATGCAGGCCGCCGCCGAAGAGATTTTTGAGAAGGCGAAAAAATTAACCAATCCGGCCATCGATTTTATATTACAGGTTGAAAAAATTATTAACGAATAAATCGGGGGATAAAATGAAATTGCGGTTGTTCATTTTGGGGGTGATAATGTTGGTTGTACCGGCGTTCGCGGATGACGCAACCACACAAAAATTAACCGAACGAAAAACGTGCGCGGAAATATCGGCGGAAATGGCAACACTTTCTGCGATTGAAAACCCGGACGAAGAAACCGCGGCACAACTGAAACAATTACAAACACAAAATCGTGCAAATTGTACGCCGCGGGCAACGGGACGGCGAACGGTGGCGCGCAATATGCCGACCGGGGTGACGCAACCAAAGCCGGCTGATGCGACAACGGCAACATCCGATGCGTTAAGTGAATATCTGGCAAATAAAAAATCAAATTGTGATAAATTAAATTCTGAAATTGCGAAAATTGCGGCATCTGAAACCAAGGATAAAGCAGACGAATTGGCGTCAATGCGCGGGGTATATGATATGGACTGTGCGGAACGGCACGAAATGACGGAAAAGCCGGAACCAGTCCCGGTGGAAAAAGAGTTGTCGGTTGAAGAATGGGCGGCGCAGTATGATGCAAACCTGGCGGCGGGGCTGTGTGGTGACGGGGCCAAGCCAAACCGATATGGATGCTGTACCGATGAAACGTTTCGTGATATGGGTGATGGCCGGTATGCGTGCTGTCCAAAAACGGGGGGCGATTGTTTCCCGCCGATAAATTAGAGCGCGGGGGAATATTCGCTTGATTTTCAATTAAATTAAGATATAATTTGGGGGCTTACAAATTCGCGGGCATAGTACAAGGGCTAGTACGCAAGCCTTCCAAGCTTGATGTGCGGGTTCGAGTCCCGCTGCCCGCACCACGGTTTTTCGTTATCGTGCGCGATTAAGAAGAACCGGTGTCTCGGCGGTTGCTTGCGACCGACGGACAACAAGGGCAAAAGTTTGCGGCGAAGCGAAGACGGACCTTTGCAAACTATGTCGATATATTTTAGTTCTGGGCGTGCGCCGGAGTTGGAGAGCCGGGGCAGACTGTAAATCTGTTGGCTTAAGCCTGAGGTGGTTCGAATCCACCCACTCCCACCAAAATAAAAACACCCACATCTTGTGGGTGTTTTTGTATAAGGTTTTTTATTATATAATACGGCCAAAGACACCGCCGTCCAATGCCAATGTTAACAGTATCCACCACCATGACCACTTAACGGTTTTGGTTAATTTCAAGATAATAAATATAAGTGTAAGCATTATGGACTCCTTTGGTTTTTATATCCGTGTTAAATTATATTGAAAATTGGGATTTTATGCAACGCATAAAAAACACCCCATTCGGGGTGTTGTGTATGTGAACCTTAGTTATCCTTTTGAATCGGATATTTTCCATCAATAAGGTTTTGTCGCACCATGTGGTGTTTAACTTTTTGCGTACTGGTCGTTGGTAAATCGTCAGTCGTCATCGCAAAATGCGTCACCCATTTGTATGCGGCAACCTTTTTGTTGGCGTTGGCAACCCCGACCGCCAATTTGTCCATCGTCATATCGGGTTCCACACTGAATACCGCATATGATACGGTTTTATCTTTCAAACGATGCTCAAACACCGCGACATTTTTTACGCCGGGGATTGCCATAAATAATGCTTCAAGTTCGTCCGGATATACGTTTTTACCGGAATCCAAAACAATCACCTGCTTTTTGCGGCCGGCAAAGTGCAGTTCACCGTTTTTGTCCATCGATACCAAATCGCCCGTGTTGAAAAAACCACGTTCGTCAAATACGGTTGCGTTCACTTCTGGGTTGTTAAGATAGCCACCAAAAACCTGGTGCCCGCGAACCCACAGAACGCCGATACCGTCGGAATCTTTGTTGCGGATTTCAACCTCGTTATTTGTAGTGGGGGCGCCAAACGCAAATGGTAAACGTTTTTTTGTTCGTTTGGAAATACAGATTGGTCCAACCGTTTCGGTCATACCATAGCCCTGGATAAATGGCATACCCAAACGTTCGTAAAATGTTTCCACCTCGGGCTTGGTGGCGGCACCGCCGGCAATCAACAAACTGACCCGGCCACCGAATATTTCACGAACTGGATTTTGGACTTTTCGAACCAGAAAACCCAAACCGATTTTTTCCAATGTTTTGCCGTACTTTAATACAATACGCGCAAACCACCAAAGACGACGGGCCTTTAACTGGTCAATAATGCGGTTACGGATGATTTCAAATAAACGCGGAACCGCCGGTATTATTTGCGGACGAAATTCCTTGAAATCCGCCAGTAATAATTTTGGGTTTATGCTGGGCTGTAATATAAGGCCCGCACCATATTCAACCGTTGCCAAAATTTCCACAGCAAAACCAAATATGTGATACATCGGCAAAAATCCATACATATAATCGCCATCGTTTATATATTCACGCATATCCTTTAATGAATGGGCGCATTCAATAAGGTTGAAATGCGTTAACGGAACCACCTTGGGCGTGCCGGTCGAACCAGATGTAAATGACAGTGTTGCAATATCCAATGATTCAATCGGTGCCGGTTCCAAATCAGGATTTGGTTTGCCGTCTTGTTTAGTGATTTCGTAAAATGTAAAGTTTTTGGTTTTATAGAAAAATGATTTTTCCGCACATACCAAACTACATTCTGTAATTGCCGTCATGTTGTCATATTCAAACGGGGTCAGGTTTGTGTCCAACATTAACACGCGGCCACCCAGATACCAAATCGCAAACAATGTAATCGGAAATTCGGGTATGTTGTGTGAAAGTATACCAACCACATCACCGGGTTTAACGCCGGCCGTGTGTAATGATGCCGCACGGGCGCGAACCAATTCCAAAAAAGCGGAATATGTCACGTTTTCACGCACCAAAAATAAATGGTCTGGAAATTGAGTGACTGTGTTTTCCAGGAACTTGTACATGTTCATTTGATAAAATCCCTTGTTTTTTATGTTTTTCTTGGGGTATTATAATACTAAACCAATGGATTTCCAACATGAAAATTATGACGATAAATATAAACTCTATACGCGCCCACGTGGCAAGTTTTATTGATATTCTGCGGGCGGGTGAATACGATGTGATTTTGGTCCAGGAAATCAAAGTCGAAGATGCGTCGTTCCCGCATAATCTTTTTGATGAATTTGGGTATAATATTCGGGTGTTTGGGCAAAAAAGTTATAACGGCGTGGCAATTTTTTCCAAATATTCAATCGAAGATGTATCACGCGGGTTGCCAAATTTTGCAGATCCTGCGGCCCGGTTAATCGAGTGTGTTATTGACGGGTGTGTTCGCGTGATAAATGTATATATGCCAAATGGCGACATGGTTGATTCGCCAAAGTTTACATATAAATTGAATTGGATGCACGCGTTTACAGATTATATTTCGCAGTATATCGATGGCGAAGAGCCGGTTATTATCGGTGGTGATTTTAATGTCGCATTGACGGACAGGGATGTTTGGAATCCAAAAAACTATGAAGGTATCGCGATTGCCGCACCAGAGGCACGTGAAATTATGCAATCGTGGTTGGATGCGGGATGGGTTGATGTGTGGCGTAAATTGCACCCAGATGTCACGGATTATACATGGTATGGTTATCGTGGACGCGATACCATTGGAAATAACCAGGGGTTGCGGTTGGATTATTTCCTGGGTAATCGTATGGCGGGTAAAATGATTAAAAATTGCGAAATAGATATGTCACCACGATTGGCCGACAAACCAACCGACCATTGTGGGGTAATGATTGAATTAAAACAATAAATCACAAATCGTTTATTCGGGCCAGGTCTTCGTACGCACTGTAGCGATTGTCACTTGTTTCATGATATTCGTATGGTGCGTTGCCGGCCGTAAAGATGTTGAACATTTCGGTTGCTTTGGCAACGGCGGCATCTATCATTAACTGGGTTGTGGCGGAATCGTATTCAATAATTTTTACATTATTGTTTTGTAATTGTAAAAACATCATAACCGGCGTTTTACTGCGGTCTGTGGTTGGAATCTTGAATCCGCCGGATTGTAACATAAGTGCTTCCAGTGGTAATTGTGGCATTGTGCCAGATTTTAATTGTGATTCCGTTGGTGCCGCACCAGTTTTTATGTCCATGACCATACCATCGCAAATACGGTCTGCGCGTGCGCGAATTGTTCGTGTTGCGCCGTTCGTGCCGACGGGTATTTTTACAGAGCCACGAATTTCGGAATCTGCGGTTGGGTGGTTAATTAATTCATTCGCAATAACGGGTGCCATTTCCAAAAAACGTTTGTGCCAGAACCGGAACAGTACACCATTTGTTTTAAGTTTTTTTATTGCCGCCGCATCCAATCGTGTGACCAGCATTGCTGGTGTGTCACCGGGTTTTGCGTTTTCAATGATTTTGTGAATCATTGTGCCAAAATCGCGTGCGTCCGGCCCCAACCAATAATCGTTAACCGGGTAAAGGCGCAATATGTGACGTGCATAAAATGCATATGGGTTATGAATAAGATATTCCAAATCAGTCACATAAATGTCGGACCAATCGGCCGGTGGCGTTGGCGCAGAATAATCCAATGGTCGCAATTCAATATTGTCGCGTGCGTGAATTTCCGATACGATTTGGTTGCCCAATTCTGAATCAAATTTTCCACCACGGGCCATAACACGCGATATAAATCGCGACTCGGTCGTGGATGTGCCGCCGGAAACAGTACTGCGTAACCAATACACATCGTGGCCACACGAAAGGTTCATAAAATCCAACGACATTAATGATACCTTCCTGTCCGGTGACGGCAGACCAATTTTTTCAGAAATTGCAATCGGCAACCATGCGTTTTCATAGCCCGTGGCCGGAAACATACCATCGTTCAAACCCGTTAAAATAATCACATCGGCCGTCTGCATGCGCGATTCAATTGTGCCCAAAACACAAACGCGCGTGTCGTTTGATGGTGTGCCACGGATAACAACCCCGGATAATGCGTCCGCAATAAATGCACGCGCGTCGGGCGTGCTTAATATAATATCATTGTTTTTCAATGCGTTGGACAATTCACGTATGGCCAACCATACAGAAATTGAATCGTTATCCGTTGGATTAAAATTTGGTGACCAGACAACATCGGTTGCATCGTCAACAAGATGCAAAATCGTTTCAAATAAATCATATTTTGTTGATGCGTATAAATCGTCAAATTTGCGATTGTCCTGTTCAATCCATTCATCAAATGCGTTTAAAATTGCGCGACCAATTGGATGCATTGTTGCCACGCGTCCACCGGAAAAATCTGCGGAAATGTTGTGTGCGACAAACGCGGATGCGATGCGCTGGTTCCCGGCGGCGTCGGGTGTGATTACCAATACAGATTTATTGTTGGCAATGGCATGTTGAACAATTTCAGAAACGGCGATTGCTTCGACACTTTCCCGGTCGCATTCCACAAAATGACAATGTGATACGGCGTTCGGATCGTCCGGTATTTTCGGATCATTACTAAATGCAGCGTTCATAAAATCGATGGTGTTTGAATCGCCAACGTTTATTGGTCGGACATCCGATAAGTCACAACCAATACGGGATAAAAATTTATATTCTGAATAATACGGGTTTGTCGGTAATTCAAAATCCGATATGCGACCCGCGATTTTACCAGATAAAATAATTTTTCCGCATTCCATATTTGCAACGTATGCCATTAAATCAGCGGTGGCGGGAACACTGGCCGTGGAACCACAAACGATTACCAATTTATATTTGGAATCGTTCTTTTCCAGAAAATCTATCCATGCGCGAATGTCGGCGTTCCGTTGTTGTGTCGTTGTTGGTAATCCGTGTGTTATGGCGGGTATGTTTTGTGATAATATTTGTAATATGCGTGCCTTGCCCTTGAAGTGTTCTGCAAACCGGTCATCGACCAATTCGGTCCAGTCGGTTTGTGCAACATCAATGCCTTCGTTTTCAAGATAGTCCGTTAATCGTACTAAATCATGTGCCACGGGCAGGGCGGCCGTGATGTTTCCAATGCTTTCGTCCGCCGATAACAGCCGGGCCAAAATTACCACGCGTTCCGTATTGGAAATTGTGTTTGGTGTGGCGGGTTCGTATTCTTCGGATTCATCAACACCGGCCCCCAACGCGACCAGATGTGGCAAAATTACGGCGCCACCATTTTTTGCGACCAGCATTTGTTCCACACTTCGCACGGCGCGACGACTTGGTAAGAATATAAGGATGTTCGATAACGCCACCCCCGATTCACAAATCGTTTGCCACAATGCATCCAACATATGCCCTGGATTTGTTGCGTAAAAAATGTTTTTATTTGATGCCAATGATTTTCCTTAGGTTTTCAATGCCAGTTTTTTTTGTCGCGGACGTTTCCAATACTTCGGCAATCATTGCGCCATGTGCGGTGTGTTCGATTTTGATTTGGTCCGCTTCGCGGGTGCGTTTGTCTTTTTTGGTATAGACGATTTGGTACTTTATCGCATTGGCATCACAAAAATCCATTAAATCCAGGTCAGAATCGCGTGGCCCGATGCGTGAATCTATTAAAATAAATAATCTTTTTAACTGACCACGGTTTAACAAATATTCTTCCAATCGGGCCAGCCAACGCATGGCGTCAATTTTTGATACGCGTGCATAACCGTATCCCGGTAAATCAACAATCATTATTTTGTCGTCAATATTAAAAAGATTCAGCGTCTGTGTTCGGCCCGGTGTGTTTGATGTGCGCGCAACCGGCGCACCAACAATTGCGTTTATTAACGACGATTTACCGACATTGCTGCGTCCCACAAATGCGTATTCAGCAAATTGTGTTTTTGGTAAAGATTTAACCGTTTCGAATCCGCCAACAAATCTAATCATTTGTGCCCCCCGATTGCAGCATACGTTTATATGCCTCTTTTTTCGATATGCCGGCGCGTGCCGCCAAATTGGCCGCGGCTGATTTAGTAGATGTTGCGGCAATATCATTCACAATGTTGGTAATTTCACTGTCCGACATTTTGTGGTCGGGGGCGGGCGCAACAACAATAACAATTTCACCACGTGGTGGTTCAATGTGCATTAAATCCGCCGGGTATCCGATAATTGTTTCTTCGTGAATCTTGGTTATTTCACGAACGATTGCGATTTGGCGTTCGGGCATAACGCGCGCCAATGCCGCAATAGTGTCCATTATACGATTCGGACTTTCATAATAAACGATTGTGTGGCGAATGCGGTTGTCATCGTGTAATTTTTTTGCGTCAAAGAATCCACAAAATGTAAACCTGTCGGTTGGAAACCCAGACAACACCAATGCGGAAATAACCGCTGTTGGCCCAGGGACAACAAAAACGGGTATCTTTTCTGCGCGCGCGGCGCGAACCAATCTGAATCCGGGGTCACTAATCCCAGGCATACCGGCATCGGATACCGCCGCGATGGATGCGCCACCACGCAATTTTTCAATCAAATCCGGAACAATGTCGCGTTCGTTATGTTCGTGATGCGAAATGCGTTTCGTTTTTATTTCAAAATGTGCCGCCAATTTGCCAAATACGCGTGTATCTTCGGCCGCAATTAAATCGACAGAACGCAGAACCTCTATGGCGCGTGGCGACATGTCGCCCAGGTTCCCAATTGGTGTTCCAACAATGTAAAGCCCTGATTGCATTTTCTAATCCTTTATAGTAAAATATTACAGAAATAAATGGATTTTTCAATGCATATAAAAACAATTTTCGGATTTTTGGTGTTGTGTGGGCTGCTGGCTGGGTGCGCTGGGGGGCCGCGTGGTAAATGGTCGGCGGAACAAACGGATGCGATATCGTCGCCGGCGGCAATGATGTACGGAACATATGCAGATTCCGCAAATCATCGTATGGCGGTCATTTTGCCAACAACCGGCGATGCGGCGGCGACCGGGCGTGCAATACGGACATCGGTTGAAATGGCAACATTGGCGACAGGGGCAGAAAATCTGTCTGTGTCGTTCTTTGATTCGGCGCGTGGCGTGGATGCAATAAATGAAGCATTGATAATGAATCCAGAAATTATAATTGGGCCATTGTTTGCACATGATGCGCGATTGATTCGTGAATCAAAGCCATATGATTTACCGGTGTTGTCGTTCACATCGGACGCAACCGCGATTGGTGATGGTGTTATGACAATGGCACTGATGCCCACCAATGGGGTAGAGGCTATTGTTCGCGAAATGAAATCGGACGGTGTGCGGCGGTTCGTGGTGTTGGCACCGGATACAGAATCGGGACATTTACTGGCCGGGGCAGCCCAAGGGGCGTCTGGTGTTTACAATGTTCAGTTGATGGGTGCGTTTTTCTATACCGAAAAAGACACAGATTCAATCAAATCTGCGACAATGCGTGCATCAATGAATGCGGCACGTACCGCGGCGCACACACGTGCGCGGGAAATCTTGTCCGATATATTGACATCTGAACAGTTGACATCGATTGAACGGTCATCCGCTATTCGTCAATTGGATAAATTATCAAAACACGATGTGATTGGTGATTTGCCATATGATGCGGTGCTGTATTTGGGGACGGGCGATGATACAAAATCACTGGCATCGTTTATGCGCTATTTTGGTGTGGGTGTGCGTGATGCAAAATTCTATGGCACCGCAATGTGGGACGGAACGGATATTGCGTCCGATATAACAATGTCTGGGGCCAAGTATGCAACCATGGTGGATATGGACGAAACATTTGTTAATAATTATGAACGAATTGCCGGCGCAAAACCATCGCGCATTGCATCGTTCGGATATGATGCAACAAATATGGCGATTGGAATGCTCTATTCAGACAAATTACAGAACGCATATTTGCTGGACCCATCTGGATATGCTGGGGTGGATGGAATTGTGCGTATTCGTCCAAATGGCGCAAATGAACGCGCGTTGCGTATTATGGAATTGACGGGCGATGGTGAACCGCGCGTGGTTAAAAATGCGGCGACCGACTTTATGACGCCAATTTATAATATTGACCAGCGAAATATCACACCGATTGCGTCTGATATGCAATTACAGACACGTGGTGTAAATGCAATGAATTATATCACGATACCGGAACGTCTGCGTGGAAAATATAAATCAAAAACGTATGGCGCCAATATGACCACAACAACAAATGCCCCGTTGGTTGATGTTGTGACCGTATTGCCCGAAGACGACCGCGACCCGGTGGTAATGGAAAATTACAAACCGGTTAAACTGAGCCCGGTGAAACAGACACTTATTGACAGTATTGAAGTGGAAGAATAGGTTGTATGTTGTAGGTTATAGGTAAACGCGCCATTCGGCGCGTTTTTCTTTTGTCATTGCGAGAAGTCCGCAGGACGACGTGGCAATCCATAGTTGTGATCCCGGCGGATGCCGGGATCCAGAGTGAAGCGACAGCGGAACGGTGCTGCGCGGTGACTAGTTTGTTCGCCGATGCAATCGGCGAATTGCCTGCGGCGCAGTGGATCCCCGCCTTCGCGGGGATGACGGTGCTTAATACCTGCAACCAACAACTTACAACCTATAACTATTTCCCCAAACAGAGTTGTGAAAATGTTGCGTCCATGACGTCGGCTGCGGTGATTGTGCCAAGAATTTTGCCAATTGCGTCCGCGCCGGCGCGGACATGTTCGGCTATTAAATCATAATTTTCGTTTTTGATTTCCGTTGCCGACTTTAATTCGTCACGCGCATTTTCCAGTAAGCCTTTTGTGCGGGCGTTAATAACCAACGCATTTTCCGTGTCGTCTGTTAATTTGTGCAGGTGCGCACGAATAACATTTAACAGTTCGTCAACACCATCGCCGGTTTTTGCAGAAACATAAATGGCATTTTTTTGTCCGTCTGCGCTTTGCTCCGTCGTGACAGAGCGTTTTGTTTTTATTAAATCGGATTTATTTACAACGACAATTTCATTGTTGGCGATTTTCGCTAGGCCGGCTTTTTCGGCATATACACGAATTATCATGTCCGCATTTTCAATTTCGTTCTTGGTGCGTTCAATACCAATCTTTTCAATCGTGTCGTCGGTTTCATCGCGCAGGCCCGCCGTATCGGAAATATTTACCATGTATCCATCAATATCCAATGTCGCCGACACAACATCGCGCGTGGTGCCAGGAATGTCGGAAACAATTGCGCGGTTTTGCCCAACGATTTGATTAAACAGTGACGATTTTCCAACATTTGGTTCGCCCACCAGTGCGATATTAAAACCGCCGCGTACCGCGCGCGCCGCCGCATAGCGCGACAGTGCGTTGTCAATTTCGCGATATAATTTTTTTGTTTTTGTAATAACGGTTTTACCAATGTTTTCGGGTAAATCGTCCGCGTCATAGTCCAAAATTGCCGCCGCGTATGCGGCAATTTCAATCATTTGTGTGCGCCAATTATCATAAATCGTGCTGTCGCGTCCCATCATTCCGGCAATCGCTGATTTTCGTTGAACATCCGTTTGTGCGTCCAATAATGCCGCCAATCCGTCAATGTCCGCCAAGCCCATTTTGTTGTTATAAAATGCGCGACGTGAAAATTCGCCTGGCGTTGCCATGCGCATATTGTTTGATGATAAAAAATCAAAGATTTTTTCAATTACCGCCGGTGCGCCGTGCGACGCAATTTCAATAACGTCGGTTCCGGTGAAAGAGTGGGGTGCGACAAAATATGTGACAATGCATTGGTCAATCATGTCGCCCGCATTATCGTGCAGGTTCACAAAATATGCATGGCGGGGTTCGGGTCCAAACCGCCCCAGAATCTTTTCGGCAAAATCATTCAGGTTATCGCCAGATATGCGAATTACCGCAACACCCGATTTGCCGTGGCCCGAAGAAAGCGCAAAAATTGTGTCGTTATTCATCTTTACTTTCCACTTATGTTTTTCAATGCGATTGGAACCAATTGTGCGACATCTGCGTTTGGATTGTCGGCAACCAAGCGTTGTGCCATGTCAATAATATCCAACCGGCGATATCCCAAACTTTCCAGTGCTGCCAGTAAATCGGGCAATGCACCCGTCGTACCATCTGCACCGCCAAAATCAAACGATGCGCCGCCGATTTTGTTTTTCAATTCAACAATGATTTTTTCGGCAACCTTTTTCCCGACACCGGGCGCGGTCGCAATAGTTTTTGCGTCACCAGTCGCAATGGCGGACATAAGTGTATCGGTCTTTATCGTGCCCATTATAGCCAGCGCGACCTTGGGTCCCACACCCGACACGGTTGTTAACTGGTTAAACAGGTTTTGGGCGGCAATGGTCGAAAACCCGAACAATCTTATGGAATCTTCGCGAACAATCGTTTCAATCCAAAGTGTTACGGTTGATTTGGGGGTGAGGTATTCCGGGGTAAAAATCTTGTACCCGACATCGTGTACCAATAAAATTACGAACCCATCGCCAATATAATCAACAATGCCTTGCAATTTTCCAATCATTTGTTATCCTTTTGGGGTAATTCTAAACCAATTAAAGCAAAAGGTCAAATATGAGTGGGCACAGCAAATGGCATAATATTCAGCATAAAAAAGGGCTGGTTGATGCGGCGCGCAGCGGGTTATTTACCAAGCTGGCGCGCGAAATAACAATGGCGGCAAAGTTGGGTGATCCAAACCCAGACAACAATCCGCGGTTGCGTTTGGCTATTTTACAGGCGCGCAAAAACTCTATGCCGAACGATAATATCAAACGTGCAATTGACAAGGCGTCGGGCGCAAACACCGAAAACTATGTTGCCGTGCGGTACGAAGGATATGGTCCCGGTGCCGTACCATTTATTGTTGAGGCATTAACCGACAACCCGCGCCGCACAGTGCCCGAAGTTCGCAATATCTTTGCCAAGAACGGGGGCAATATGGGCGAAGAGGGTTCCGTTGTGTTTATGTTCACGCGTGCGGGGCAAATTATGTATCCGGCATCAATCGGTAAAACCGAAGACGAAATGATGGAAATCGTTATGGATGCAGGTGCGGACAACCTTGAAACTTCACCCGAAGGGTTCATTATCACAACCAAGCCAGACGATTTTATGACGGTGCAAAAGGCGTTGGGTGATACACTGGGTGAACCAGAAAATGCGGAATTGACATGGATACCGAATATGCCAATGGATTTGGACGATGAAGCCTATGCCAAGGTGGAAAAATTGGTCGATGCATTAAACGACAACGACGACGTGCAAAAGGTATTCACCGCCGCGGCGTAAAAATAAATTATAATAACAAATCTGCTTGCCGTTGGTTCACTCATGTGGGTTTACTACACTACGTTTACCAACGGCTTCGCGTCTTCATCATTCTAATTTATTTTTTAAACACCGGCATTTACCGGTGTTTTTTTTGTTCTTGTTCAAGTTTATACTGTCATCCCGGGCTTGACCCGGGATCTAGGTAAATATGTCGCGCACTTTGTGCGCGTGCTTTATTACTACCTGGATCCTATGGTCAAGTCATAGGATGACAATAATGGATTGCCGCGGTCGTTTCACTCCCTCGCAATGACAAAGGTGCTTTTTAGCCACAAACAAAATATATTCCAATTTAACATTTTTCTGTGATATAAGACGAAGTGAATCCGATGGGAATTGGGTTCGGGACTTAGAACATCCCAAGTTTGTGCGGCACAAAAGTGTCGTAATCCGCTTATGGTGCGCTTGTGCCATACCCTGACTGTTATGGTCGGGGTGCCACGTAAGTGGGGGCATTCACACACTTGCCTGTTCTAACGCCCCGACCGCCATTCCATTGGCGGTTTAATTTTTTATAAAAAGGAGAAAAAATGGGGCATAAGTTTCCAGTATGGTGTTTGGTTTTAAGTATATTATTTATGTTTAGTATATGCCTTTCAGCAGGAAACGGTAACATAGGTATGGCAATAATGGCAACTGCTACAACATTCTTTATCTTGTGTATACCAATTTTTATTGCAGAGAGTAGAAATATAAAAAACAAAGAAATGAACGTTCAATTGTCTGTATTATTATGGTTTATACCATTTTCGTGGATTATAGCAATGTGTATGGCGTTGTTTGGCAAAACAAAAAGATAGAATCTATAAGCAACCACTATTTTATCAACCTTTCGAGTGCACTCATATTACAGTGGGCAAGGGCGATGGCGATCGCGTCGGCTTCGTCCGGTGTTTTGGGGTGTGCCACCGGTTCGTCATCCCGGCGGATGCCGGGATCCAGTTTGCGAATACAAACTTGCTATGCAAATAAATTAAAAAATCACTTTCATAAAAATGAACAAACAAGTCGCCATTGGCGACTGGATACCGCAATCCTGCGGTATGACGGTGCTTAATAGCTATATGCTAAACTTTTTACTTACAACTAACCACTAACACCCACACTAATCACTATTTTACCAATCGTTCCAATGCAGACATATTACAGTGGGCAAGGGCGATTGCGATGGCGTCCGCTTCGTCCGGGGTTTTTGGATGTGCGGCGGGCAGTAAAATTTTCACCATTTTATCAATAGCACTTTTGTCCGCATGTCCCGCACCAGTTAATGCCTTTTTAATCTTGTTTGGTTCATATTCAAAAACCGAAATGTCGCGCGTGGATACCGCCACAATCGCCGCGGCGCGTGCGTGCCCCAGGATAAGTGTTGTGTGCGGATTTTTGTTTACAAATGTAATTTCAATACTGCATTCATCGGGGCTAAAAGTATCAACCAATTTTGAAACTTCGCGAAAAATTATTGCGAGTCGTTCGGGCAGGGGGCCAGATGTTTTGGGCAGAATTACGCCACTTGCCACATATTTGCGCGATTGACCAGCGGTGTCTATCACCGCCCAACCGGTATGCAAAAGTCCGGGGTCAATCCCCAATACGCGTGTCATTTTCGAAATGTAATTTTGTTCACTGCGTCATAACCAAAATACTTGTTGATGCGTTTTGTAATTTCCGCGGTTTGATACGATAACTGTAATGCGAACGCCGGGTTGATTGGACGAACCGCGATGTTAAACCGACCATCTGGTGTTTTCTTTATCGCCGCCAGTGTTGATATACCCCCGATGTCCGCGCCCATAATTTCCGCCCAACGCGCGGCCAGGTCCGCATCCGACACGCGTGCGCCAAATATGCGAAACAGGCCACCCACCGCGCCCGCCAAAGTATGCGGTTTTGCGGTGCGTGTTTCCATTTGTTTTTTCTTACTTACATGGTTTGACATAGGTGTATTCCCGTGGCATTAAAATAAACATCTGGCCCTGGGCATGTTGACCATGGGCATATTTATATGCGTCGTCCCCCTTGCCAAAGAATATGTCGGCGCGAATCCAACCACGAATTGCGGATCCGGTATCCTGGGCAATCATAAGACGTTGGAATTTGCGCCCATCCGATAAATTTGTGCTAACATACACCGGCATACCAAGGGTATAGATACTGTCGTCCATGGCAATACTGCGGATTTTAGACAATGGTGTGCCCAGTTTGCCAATTACATCCGGTGGGACCGATTCATAGAAATAAACATAACGCGGGTTTTTGTAAATCACATCACGCGCCAGTTTAGGGTTTTTCTTTAAATGTGTCCAGACCGCATCTGCGGAATAGCCACCATCGGGTCGGATGCCACGGCGGCGCAATTCTTCGCCAATGGATTTAAACGGCATATCATTTACCGCGGCAAAGTTCAATTTTACCATTTTCCCGTCGTCCAGTTGCAGCATACCTGAACCCTGAATCTGGATATTCTGGACATCGACAATGTTTGCCCAGTAAAGAACGCGGCCGATTTTTTGTTCAACAATTTTTTTCTTTTCAACCCCCTTGTATGTGCGACCATCGGTTGGCACGCCCATCAGCGGTTCGTTGTATTCGGCGGTTTTTACGCGTGATCCACGAATAATCGGGGAATAGTATCCGGTATATGTACCCGTATCCGTGCCATCGTCATTATATATTTTATATGGTTGGAAATTTGATTCAAACCATGCCCGCACCGTCGGCAGGTCCGCCGACGCCGATGGCAACATTTGGCACTTTTCATCAAAAAGGGCTTTGTCGGGGATGACACGACCGTGATATTGAATCTTGGCCTTGCAAGAATTACGGAACGCCTGCAACGCATAGCGCACATCGTCATCGCGCCACCCCGGCAGGTCAGCATATGATACGGCTTTAAGGTTGGATGTTGGGGCCACGGAATCGTCGCCGGTGTGCGTCGGGGCCCGCAAATCGCACGATGTTAATATAAATGTACACAACGCAATCCGAAACAGATTTGATATAAATTTCCCCATTTTTTTCATCCCCCCACTTGTAAAATCTAAAAATAGATACTATATATACTTTATCACAAATTGGCGCGTAAAAAAAGGAGCAATCGTAATGGCCAAATTTAATATCATTTCACAGTTCTTAAAGGACTTCTCGTTCGAAAACCCAAATGTACCGGAATTATTTTTCAAACAGGAAAATACCCAGGCAAAATTAGAAATCAACATCGATATCCAGATTAAAGGTTCGGAAAACAATCTGTTTATGGTTGATTTGATTACCAAAGTTCATTCGAAATTGGATGCAAATGACAAGACGGTGTTCTTGATTGAATCGACATATTCTGGTTTGGTTCAAATGGAAGAAGAAAAAGACGAAGAAGCCAAAAAACGTACTCTTTTGATAGATGTGCCGACTTTGTTGTTCCCGGCGGTGCGCGCACTTATTACCCGTGTGACAAGTGAATCAGGTATGGCGCCGTTCGCGATGCAGCCAGTTGACTTTGCACAACTGTATGCACAACGCAACGCGAAGAAAAGTGATTAGTGGTTTAGTGTTAGTGCATAGGAAAACGCGCCGTTTGGCGCGTTTTTTTTACGCCATTAACTAACAACTTACAACCAACCACTTTTTGTGATATAATGCTTAGACTGGAGAGAGCAAAGTATGGCAGTGGATAAGTATATTTCGTTTGGTAAACGGGTCAGTGGATTTTCGTTTGCGAATCTGGGAATTTTTACCGGGTTTGCCGATGGTATTTATAATGCGGTTTATTCACTGGTGATTTTGGAAATATTTCGTTCCAGTGCCGTGGTCGGGTTGTATGTGGCGCTGTATTCTGCGTTTTGTATGTTTGTGGGGCTTTTTGCAAACGAGGTTTTTCGTCGTTTTTCCAAGGTGCGCGTGTTCTATGCGGTGCTGTTGATGTTGGCCGCGGGATATGCGATGATGAGTTTTTCGATTCTGCCACGGACATTTATTACACTGGATTTTACAACGGGTATCGCCATTACTTTAAGCAGTATGTTAATCCCGTTGTTTATGTCGGACTTTGCGGGAAATGTTGGTATGGCGCGGTTAAATGGTCGATATCATTTATGGTTAAATATCGGTGCGTTGTTTGCGCCAATGATTGCGGTCGCCGTTGCGTCCAGGTGGGATAATCGATCGGCGTTTATGGCATCGTCAATCATATATGTCTTGGCGTGGATGTTTTTCAAGTGTTTCCATATCGTCCAACCAGACAAGCAAATTAAACCTGTTAATCCGCGGCGAACAATGCGGGCACTGTGGCGCAATACGCGCGCATTTTTTGCAACGCCGGGTATGTTGCGGGCGTATTTGGTTAATTTTGGGTATTATTCATTGCGTGCGGTGCGTTTGTTGTATGTGCCAATCGTTGTTATCGAAAGCGGTTTTTCCAAAGACACATTGGGTTTGGTTTTGACGTTGGGGATTATTCCATACCTGGTATTAAGCGAAATTATGGGTCGTGCCGTGCGCAAATATGGTAAAAATATATGGCTGATTTTGGGGTTCGCGTCGTTTGCAGGGTTGTCGGCGGCGGCGACGTTGGTGTCGGGGTACCCGCTGTTGGCAATATTTATTGCATGGCAGGTATCGGGGGCATTAATGGAACCTGTACACGATTTATTGTTCTTTGATAATACGAAACCGGCCCAACGGACGCGATTTTATGGGGTGTTCAGAACGAGTGTAAATTTGCCAAATGTTATAACGCCAATACTGGCGGCGGCGTGCATTACATTTTTTGGTGCAACGTCGGCGGTGTGGTTTGTTAGTGCGGTTGTTGGCGCCATAATGGTCGGAATTATTATTACACCACAAAAATAAAATCTGTTGCGCAGGTGGCGTTTTCTTTGTATGATTTTGGTATAAATCAAAGGGGAAATTTTATGGCAAAGAAAGAAGTTTCAAAAGAAAGCGCGACAACCGCCAAAAATCCGGCGTTGGAATCTGCGCTGGCCCAAATTCAGAAGCAATTTGGCAAAGAAGCAATTATGAAAATGGGTGATGGATCCCAACAGAATATAGAAGCAATTTCGTCCGGCTCGTTGGGGTTGGATATTGCGTTGGGAATTGGTGGTTATCCGCGCGGTCGTATCGTTGAAATATATGGCCCGGAAAGTTCGGGTAAAACGACGCTGGCCCTGCATGCCGTGGCCGAGGCGCAAAAGAAGGGCGGCACATGTGCGTATATTGATGCGGAAAATGCGTTGGACCCGTCTTATGCAAAAAAATTGGGTGTTAATGTTTCCGAGTTGATTATTTCGCAACCCGATTCCGGCGAACAGGCATTGGAAATTGCCGACACTCTTATTAAATCGGGTGCGGTCGATGTTGTTGTGGTTGATTCCGTGGCGGCCCTGGTGCCCAAGGCGGAATTAGAAGGCAACATTGGTGATACGTTTATGGGAACGACCGCGCGTTTAATGTCGCAAAGTCTGAAAAAATTGGCGGGTTCTGTTTCACGCAGTAATACATTGTTGATTTTCATTAACCAAATTCGTATGAAAATCGGTGTAATGTTTGGAAATCCCGAAACAACATCGGGTGGTAATGCGTTGAAATTCTATGCGTCGGTGCGTTTGGATATTCGTCGCACAGGTGCCATCAAAGACAAAGAAAATGTTATTGGTAATGAAACACGTGTCAAAATTGTTAAAAACAAGGTTGCGCCACCGTTCCGTACCGTTGATTTCAAAATCATGTATGGCGAGGGTATTTCCCGTATCAGCGAAATCTTGGATATGGGTGTGAAATACGATTTTATCGAAAAGGCGGGATCTTTCTATTCTTATAATAATGAAAGAATAGGCCAGGGCGAGGCCAACGCCCGTCAGTGGTTAAAAGATCATCCGGATGCCCAGGCCGAATTGTTGGATAAAATTATGGCACGCGCATCGGGAATCGCCGAAGAAATGACAACGGGACCTGTCGCAGAAGATGATGCCGATGTCGAAGAATAAAACAATGGGGACGGGTTTTGCCCGTCCCGTGTTCATATAAAGGGGGAAATATGAAAGCCGCGCGTTTGTGGGCATTAACAAAAATTGTTGCCCGGGGGCATATATTGAATTGGCCGTGGCGTGAGCGGGCGCATCGTCGTCGTGTGCGTACGGATTATACGGCCATTGTTGCAACCAAGTATTTTAAACGATATTTGTCGGCCGCGGCGGCGGTTGTTGAAACCCCCGTTGTTAAAAATGACAAGGAAGACAAGATATGGACAATTTGGTTGCAGGGCGAAAGAAAGGCCCCAAAACTGGTTCGGGCGTGTTTTGCAAGTGTGCGGAAACACTGCAAACAAGAATTGGTCGTTTTGGATGCAGATTCGATATTTGACTATATCGATTTGCCGGCCGAAATTGTGAAAAAGTATCGTGATGGAAAAATCGGACACGCACATTTTGCAGATATTTGTCGGGTGGAATTGCTGTATCGGTATGGTGGATATTGGCTGGATGCGACAGGGTTTGTGACAGCGCCGATTCCAAAGTGGATTTCTGATTGCGATTTCTTTGTATATCTGGCGGGGCATAATTATAACATCGGGGGCAGCCCGTATTCGTTTATGCAAAATTGTTTTATTCGCGCGCGGCGCGGCGCGTATTTGTTGGCGGCGTGGCGCGCAATGATATTGGATTATTGGATGCACGAAAACCACACTTTTGATTATTTTATGCATCAATTGTTATTCAGGACATTGGTTGAAAACGATGTGCGTGCAAAAAAATATTTTGCCGAAATGCCCCATGTGGACCAGGACCCGACCCATGCACTGTGGTGGGCGTACCAGGATAAACCATTTGATAAAAAAATATTTGATAATTTGACGGCAGATTCGTTTTTCCAAAAAACAACATATCGTGGAACGGACAACCCAATCCCGGGTTCGTTCGCAGATGTTATGATTAATAAAATGTATAAATAACAATGGGGGCAAATATGCCGGCAATATCTATTATTATTCCAGTATATAATGTCGAAAAATATTTACGGCGCTGTTTGGACAGTGTGTTAAATCAGACATTTACAGATTGGGAAGCCATCTGTGTCAATGATGGCAGTCCCGATAACAGTGCGGCAATATTGGCCGAATATGCGGCGCGTGACACACGATTCAAAATTGTAAATAAAGAAAATGGAGGCCTGTCGGATGCGCGTAATGCCGGTTTCCCGTATGCAAGTGGTAAATATATTATGTATCTGGATAGTGATGATTTTATCCACCCGCAAACAATGGAATTGGCATATTATATGGCGCGGCGCGATAATTCAGATATTGTGTCGTTTACATACGACCGGCATTATCGACCGCAGTTGATGGTTCGGCATTTTTTACATATGGATACAGATAATGTTGTGCCACGGCGGATTCATAAACGGTATAATCCGGCACGGGTAAAAACACTTGTGACCGATGATGTGTATAAATATGCGACCGAACGCACACATAATATGTTTAACCCGAAACGCAAATGGCTTATTAAGCATTGCCAGGTTTGGAAAAATATGTATCGCCGTGAATTGATTGCAGATATTCCGTTTATCAAGGGTATTTTGTTCGAAGATTTCCCGTGGTGGAGTGCGGTTATGTTGAAAAATCCGCGTGTGACAATTATGCCGTTGCCATTGTATTTCTATGTTCCGAATTTTGGGGGAATTGTGTTGGCGGCAAAACAATTACGCATTATGCAGAGTTTGTGTACCGGTATTATGTCGGCGTATGCGGTGTATCGTGATAACGCGACCCAATATCAGATGAAAATGTGGTCGGACAATTTTATGTGGTATTTTGTAAACTGGGCGTATCGCAAAGTGCGCTATATGAAAACATCGGATGATTTGGAATCTGCACGCCAATGTATGCGGGAATTGGTATTGTCGGGTGCACTGGAGTGTCCAACGTGCGGGTGGTGTGAAATGAAGTATAATTTGGTGCGTTTTGCGCGTGGGGAAACGAATAAATGACAAAAAAATTACCCAGAGTTCGTGTCGCGTTTTGCGTTCGTGATTTAAAGGTTGGTGGCGTTGAAAGTGTTTTGACCCGCACACTGGAAAAATTGGAAAAGCATCGCAATTTGGAAATCGTCGTTATCACATATACACCAATTCGTGATGTATGGCGCGATTGGTTCGCGGCGCATGACAAAATATCTGTGCGTGTGTTGTATCCGTGTAAATTTTTCGGGACCGATTTGCCACATTTCGTGGTTGCGCGATTGGTGCGGCATATGATGCGTGATATTTACCGGGGAATTCGTCGGGTGCTGTTTGTTAAACGCGTGTTTCGCGATATTGATATTGCGGTCGATTATTATGACTTTGATTGTGCGCGCGAATTGAAAAAACTGAAAATACCGCGTATTGCGTGGTGGCATTCGTCGTCGGACAAATTTTACGGTGGTGGTTATGTGGGGCATTTGGCAAATTATGATAAATTTGTTGTCTTGACGGACGCGTTTGCAAACCAGTTGCGGGAAAAATATCCGAATTTTTCCGATAAAATTTTGCGTATTTATAACCCCATAGATGTTGATGCCGTGTTGGCACGGGCGGAAAATGCACCGGTGCGTGATGGAAAATATTTTGTGTGCGTGTCGCGTTTGGTCAATGGCAAAGGTATTGAAACCGTGATTCGTGCGTTCGATAAATTTTATGCAAAAAATCATAATCCAGATGTTAAATTGGTTATTGTTGGTGATGGTTATAAAATGGATGAATTGAAATCTGTGGCGCGTGAATGTGGTTCTGGTTCACACATAGATTTTATGGGCGAAATGAAAAACCCATTTGGGGTAATGCGTGGGGCAATCGCAAATATTTTGTCGTCGCGTGGCGAAGGGTTGCCAACGGTATTGGTTGAAGCGGCCACAATGGGTGTGTTAAACATAGCATCTGATTGTAAATGTGGACCACGTGAAATATTAATGGATGGTCGGGCGGGGCGCCTGTTTCCGGTGGGCGATGTGGATGCGTTGGCCCGCACAATGGATGATGTATTTAACGGTAATGTTGATGTAAACAAGATGGTTGCGACCGCAACAAAAAATCTGGGTCGGTTCGATGCAGATACAATCGTGAAACAGATTTATGAATTGTTAATCTAAATACCCGATTTGATAAATCGTTCCGGTATTTTTACAACGCGTTTTAACCCCAGCATACCCGGTTTGTCCAATGCATAGATTGGACGAAAAATTCGTTGCATAATACGGGCCCAGCGCATAGATTTTTCAGGTTTTGGTTCAATGTTTGTCACGGCATTTATTGTGCCATTTCCCCGTCGGCGCAGGTGATTTACCCAATCAGGGCCACGTTTGGCGGCCTTGGTCAACAACATATTCATATCAACCGCACCAAAATGCAATAAATACAAATTCGGGTCAATGTGAAAGTTGTGTTTGTGAATACTGTGGAATCCGCTGCCCCAATTTACTGGTTTGTTTATAACAACCGGTTTTGTGTATCGTGTGGACAACAGGGCAAATCCCCGTTGTTCCAATAACGCCATGTTCATATCCAATGGTTTTTCCAATTCCATATGTTGACCAACATCCAATCCCAACCCCGATACTGTTGTGTTTATTTTTATCCCGGCCAGATATTCCGCCAACGATTTTTTTGTATTTGGATCAACAATCAAGAATTCATCAGAATCGCAACCAATAACAATATCATATCCGTTGTTAAATAAATTATGGGCCAATTCAGATATTTTTCCAATACGGTATTTGTCGCCAGCGGCACGTGACATTGGCGCGTGTGGCAATTTTGTTATATGCGCGTTGCCAGCGTTTTGCGGGGTTGGTTGGTCCAATCCGTCCAATAAAATATAAAGGTTTTCTGTTCCAAATTGTTTGCCATAGTATGCAATCCAACGTGATAAAAAGAATTCGTCATCGCGTGCCATGGTAATTGCGGCGATGCGCCTGGTTGTGTTTGTCATATTCCGCCATCCTGTAATTTTTTGAACCAGTATCGTATATTGCGAATCATAATTTTTAATGGGTTATATGTTAAAAACCAATTCATATATTTTTCGCCATATAACCCGGTCGCAGATTTCATAACGGCCGTGGCAGCGGTTTTGTCACAATGGGACAGTATATATTTTATCTGGACACCGGCGGCACCGTTGTGACGAATAAAAGACGCCTTTTTAATAAATGGGCAACCACGTGTAAATAATTTTTTCGGGTTATTATATGTAAAACGCCCACGACATTTATACATTCCGTCGTATGAACAGTTGTTGCGTTTAATCAGGTTTGATAACCCGTGTTCATACGCGATTGTAATTTGTGCCTTGGTCGGTTGGGTGGTAATGGTGCACATAAAATCATTAAACCACGATGCGCAAAATACCGCACGATTCAATCGAACAAACCATGATTCCATATATTCGTGTGTTTTGTGGGTCGCAACCACAATGCCGGCGGCATCGGTATTTATGTCTTCGATTTTCTTAATCGTTGGGGCGATGTTGCATAATGGGCCATATACAGAATCATTTACCAAATATACAAAATCATAATTATTAAGTTTTAAATTATCGCGTGCCCATAAATATGTGCGCTTGTACGAACCAAAATCATATTCCCCGTGGCGCACCGCCATACAATGTAATACGAAAGGTGTTAATTTTTGTATTTCAGAATTAGAACAAGTTGAATCCATACATAATACAACATCACCGTGTTTTGCCAGGGCACGAACATAATAAACCAAAGAGTCGTCAACGATTCCGTTTTTGTTATATCCTGCAAATAAAAAAAGGCGTTTTGTCATATTTGTCTTCTTGTTCAATTATTGTATAAAATATGCCGATTTATTTCAATCATATCTGGATGTGTAATTTAGATTTCATCCATTTGCGTGCGCGGTTGCGATTTATGCGACCTGGTATAAAACAAGATATAATCTTTACCAAATGACGCGCAAACGAGTTATAAAACCGCCCACCGTTTTCAGATACATATTTATCATACTGGGCCATATATGCGTTCATTGAATCAGAATCCGGGGCGATGTCAGACGCGGTATATTTAAAATCAAAGTCGTCAAAAAATTGTTTCACATAATCGTTCACACCGATAATTTGTGGTGCGTGATTACCGCCGTGCTGGGATTTATGTTGTTCAATCGATGCCCAAACAAATACAGATTTAAGACCGCAGGCCTGGTTGAACATATACTGGGTTTGGACAAACGAATCACGGGCCTTGTTTCGTTTAAGGGTGATGACCGTGCCACCGGGTTTCATAAAAAGCGCCCAATGCAACGCGGTGCCTGCACATCCGGCCAAGTATTTCGCATCGCGCACCGCCGCAATTTGTTCGGCAATTGTCATGGTTTCTGGGTAAATGATTTTATATCCGTTTTGGGCGAATATTTGTTGGATTTTTTCTTCGCCAAATGTTCGCATGGATTCAGGCAGTTTTGATCGCGACATATAAACACGTTCATATCCAGCACCGGGTGTATTGTCGGCCATCGTTTGATATCCCAATGGCATTTTTTTATCGATGGTTGCGTTTTTTATATTAAGTGTCTGGGATGGGATATATAATCGACTGAATCGTGTCGGTTGTGCAACGATAATTATATCTGATTTTTTTACGCCGAACGCCGCCATAAATTCATAAACAAAATTTTGGGCGCCAATACCACGATTATCCATAAATACAAACTTGGTATCGTGCTGTTTACCAATGCCACCAAAAAGTCGGTTCATTTGTTCGACCAAAAAATGACCAAAGTGTGGGTATATGTTGCCGACCAATACGGCGTCACAATCGATGAACGGCGCATCGTTCGGTATGGATTTTGGTATAAATTGGTGCGTTTTGCCGCGAAACTGTAAAGATTGTGAAATAAATTTTCCTTTTGCGTCAAACACACCATACGCGATTGTTTTGGGGTCCACGACGATTGTTGCGTTTTCTATTTTCACGACAGATGCATCCGATGTGGTTTTTACAGATTTAATAAGTTTGTCGGAATGTCTGATGCTTTTTTTGTCGCTGTATATTGTATATGGTGTCATATTGAAGTCCCCTTGATAATATATATGCTAGATTATGCGACGGGTTTTTGCAAATGAAAACACCGCCCATGTGGGCGGTTGGTTTAATCGTATGATTCAGCAAATCGATACGCTTTTTTGCGTTTGGTGCTGTCCAGTTCTTTTTTTCGCAGGCGGATTACGGCGGGGGTGACTTCGACCAACTCGTCATCCTGGATATAGGACAGGGCTTCTTCTAAACTCATTTTGCGTGGCGGTGCCAAGAATAATTTTTCGTCGGCCGTGACCGAACGAACATTGGTTAATTGTTTTCCCTTTACTGGATTTACTTCGATATCATTTTCTTTGGAATGTTCACCGATAATCATACCGGAATAAACCTCGGTCTGTGGGCCGATGAACAAGACTCCGCGTGGTTCCAGGTTGTGCAACGCATATGTTGCGGCGGAACCCGCCTCCATCGAAACCAAGACGCCCGGTCGATATTGCGAAATTGGGCCGCGGTATTCGTCATATTTATCAAATACGCGGTTCATGATTCCCGTGCCGCGGGTGTCGGTACGAAATTCAGACAGGTATCCAATCAAACCACGCGATGGGGCGGAAAACACAATGCGGGTCTTTCCGGCACCAGATGCCTTCATTTCTGTAATAGTCGCCTTGCGCTTGGTCATCTTTTCGATAACAACACCGGAAAATTCGTCGTCAACATCAATAACAACTTCTTCGATTGGTTCTAACTTTTCCCCGTTGGGGCCGGTCTGCATAACGACGCGCGGACGTGATACAGATAATTCGAATCCTTCGCGACGCATTGTTTCGATTAAAATACCCAACTGTAATTCGCCACGACCAGAAACTTCGAAACTTTCGTTGTTGGCGCTTTGCGTGACACGCAGGGCAATGTTGGTTTCGGCTTCGCGAAAAAGTCTTTCGCCAATCATGCGCGATGTTAATTTCTTGCCGGATTTACCAGCCAGTGGCGATGTATTAACAAAAAATGTCATGGTAAGGGTCGGTGGGTCAATCGGCATTGCCGGAATTGGTTCAGTGACTTCTGGAGCGCACAATGTATCTGCCACGGTTGCTTTACTGAAACCCGCAACGACAATGATGTCGCCCGCCGATGCGGAATCGCGCGAAATTTTTTCCACACCACGGTGTTCAATAATTTTTGTGATTTTTGCGTTTTCAATAAATTCGCCCTTCATATTTATGGCCTTGACCGATTGTCCAACGCGAACGGTGCCCGATTCAACCTTGCCGGTCAAAATACGACCAACATAGGGGTCCGCTTCCAATGTAGTGGCCAACATGGAAAATGGTGCATCCAATTGACAACGCGTGCCATTACAATCGGGGGCCGGCACATGGTCAACAATTAGTTGGAATAATGGGGTCAAATCTTTGTGTTCGTCATTCAGGTCGCGAACCGCCCAACCGTCACGCCCAACGGAATACAGATACGGGAAATCCAACTGTGAATCGGTCGCGCCCAATTTATCGAACAAATCAAATGTTTCAGTCAACACTTCATCCGGGCGGGCGTCGGCACGATCAACCTTGTTAATACAAACAATCGGACGCAGCCCCAATTTTAATGCCTTGCTTAATACAAATTTTGTTTGCGGAAGGGGGCCCTCGGCCGCATCAACCAACAATACAACGCCGTCAACCATGGACAAAATACGTTCTACTTCGCCACCAAAGTCGGCGTGGCCCGGGGTGTCCACAATATTAATTTTGTATTCGCCCCATTGAATGGATGTCGGCTTGGCCGAAATTGTAATACCACGTTCACGTTCGATGTCGCCACTGTCCATAACGCGGTCTTCGACCCGTTCGTTTTCACGAAAAGTTCCCGCCTGTTTCAACATGTTATCGACAAGTGTCGTTTTACCATGGTCAACGTGCGCAATGATTGCAATGTTGCGAATCTTCATATATTTGCCTCTTAATTTTGCATAAATCGGGTATAGAGTATACCATTTTTCACGAATTTCAACAAGATAGAACATTTTTTATAAAATATATTGACATTTTATATTTTTTGTCTATATTACAACATGTAAGAGAACAGGAGTAAATAATGACAAACAAAGGAAGTCTTGGTTTTGATGATATGATTCGATTTTCGCTTAATGCGTTATATGATATGACGTACAATGCGGTTCGGGCCAAACAACGTGACGGCAAATTGATGGGGTTGGATGCTACGGATGCAAACAGGGCACTGGTCAGTATGTATGCCGTTAAATCAAATCCGGATGCAATGTTGGGTAAATCTGCACTTAAAGATTTTACTAACCGTGTGTATCAGTACATGGATGAATGTCAAAAACGTGGCGAAGATATGAATTTTGATGCGGCATCCTGCATCGTTAACCGTGCATATGATATATTGGCGAATGACGCAAGCAAAGCAACAATTCTGTTGCCGGCGGGGTTGAGCCATATGTATGACGAATTGTTGCGTGCGGTTTATGAATCCAAAAATTGGTTAAATTTGCAACAAAAAGAAACGGCGCGAAAAAATATAATGGCGATATATAATCGTTTGCGGTTGGAAACAGAAAAATCTTTGTTTAAACGCGAAGCAATGAGAATAAAGATGTTGTTTGATAATCAGATTATATACAAAGGACACTAAATTAAAAAAAAACGCCCGTTTGGGCGATTTTTTATTTTAGTGTTTTCCGCCAATTTTGGTGCGGTCACCCATCCGCTTTCGCTGATACTACAGCGAGATAGGGCGGTATGGTTTTTAATGTTTTCCACCGATTTTGGTGCGACCGCCCATATATGGTTGTAATGCCCGGGGGATATTAACAGAACCGTCCGCGTTTTGATGGTTTTCAATAATTGGGACCAATGCGCGCGGCAATGCGATTGCGGTATTGTTTAATGTTGCAACATATTTCACATCCCCAGTTGTGTTTTCACGGTATCTGGTGTTTGTACGACGTGCCTGGAATTGACCGATGGACGAACAGGATCCCAATTCGCGATACGAATTTTCGGACGGGAACCAAGCTTCTACATCGTTCATTTTAACCTTGTTAAATCCCATGTCGCCAGTTGAATTTGCAATTACACGATATGGTAATTCAAATGCTTCCATAAATTCGCAAAGGTTATTTAATATATGTTCATGCATTTCGTCGCTTTGTTCGGGTTTGCAGAATACGTATTGTTCAACCTTGTTAAATTGGTGTACACGAACAATTCCACGTGTGTCGCGTCCGGCGGCACCGGCTTCTTTTCTGAAACATGGGGAATATCCGGCGTATTTCAACGGCAATTCGTTTTCGTTTAATATTTCATCCGCGTGCAGGGAATTGATAATAATTTCAGCGGTCCCGGCCAAACATCTGTCTGTGTCGGCCAACATAAACACATCGTTATTCATAACGGACAAATCAGACCCCATAAAATGGCCCGCATTAAATATTGTTTGCGGTTTTGTGATGGATGGGCATTCTATATATTTGAACCCTTTGGATATAAGTTTTTGTACAACATATGTTTGTACCGCCAGTGCCAATTCCGCCAATTCACCACAAAGTGCATAAACACGTGTGCCGCAAATACCTGCGATTTTTTCGGGCATCCACCAGCCGTTCATTTCCAACAATTCCCATTGTGGACGTGGTGTAAAATCAAATTCGCGTGGGGTGCCGACACGGCGAATCTCGATATTGGCGGATTCGTCTGGGCCAATTGGTGCGTCCGGACTGGGGATTTGCGGAACACGATGTAATAAATCGTTTAATGCAGATTCTTTTTCGGCCAATTCCGCCATGTCCGCCGCGATTTCATTGCCTATTTCCTTGGACCGGGCGATAAGTGGCGTCTTGTCCGTGGCGGTTGGGATTTCGCGTGTGATTTTGTTCTTTTCGGCGGTCATCGTTTGCGTGATTGTTTTCAATTCACGAACCCGTTTGTCCAAAGCCAAAATTTCGTCGGTGTGGTCAGTAAATCCCTTGACCGCACAGGCGTTTTTCACAATTTCTGGATTTTCACGAATGTATTTAATATCAATCATTGTTGTGTCCCCGTTTATTAAGTTATGCGCGGATTATAGGATGATTTTGTATTAAAATCAACATATTCATAACCTTGATTTTTGGGTTTGCGTTAATTATGTATTATGGTATCATTTGGGCGATAAATAAAAGGAAAGGTTATGAATATTACAATGTATGATGTGATTATTTTGGGTTCTGGACCGGCGGGGTTAACCGCGGCATTGTATGCGGCGCGCGCAAATAAAAGCACGATTGTGTTGGCCGGGGATACATTGGGTGGTCAAATGTCCCAAATTGCCAAATTGGAAAATTATCCCGGTTGGTCCGGTGACGGAATGGGATTGGCCGAATTTATGAAGCACCAGGCAGAATCGTTTGGTGCACGGGTTGTTTTTGTATCGGCCAAATCTGTTGATGGCGATGCAGAAAGCGGGTTCAATGTTTTGGGTGACGATGGTGTGCACTATGTTGGTAAAACAGTCATATTTGCAACCGGTGCATCCCCACGTAAATTGGACATAGAAGGGGCGCGTGAACTGATTGGACATGGTGTGACATACTGTGCGACGTGTGATGGATTTTTCTATCAGGGACGTGATGTAATGGTTATTGGTGGGGGAAATGCTGCGTTGAACGATGCGCTTTATTTGGCGGATATTGCGAAAAGTGTGACGATTGTTTATCGGCGGTCTGCATTTACCCGGGCCGAGGCTGTGTTGCGAAATCGTGTTGCCGAACGGGAAAATATAAAGTGTCTTTTTAATACAGATTTGAAAAAAATTGCACCCGTTGTGAACAGTGATAAATTGGTCGTGACAACATTGGATGACACCGAAATAGAAACCGATGGTTTGTTCGTTGCAATCGGACACGAGGCCAACACCGATTATTTAACCGAAGATGTTGCGCGCGATGAAATGGGACGGTTAATACCGGCGGCGTTGCCGGTGGGAACATTTGTCGCGGGCGATGTGCACAGTAATATAAAAATGCAAATTGCAACCGCGGTTGGAACGGGTTGTGCCGCCGCGATGGACGCGATCGCGTATTTGAACGCGCGTGAATAACTAACCGTTGGTCACTTTTTTCCGAAATGTTTTTTAAGAGTGTCGTATGCGGCGGATATCTTGGCAAATTCGGCGGCAGACCCCGAACGATCGGGGTGATGTCGTTTTGCCAATGCACGGTATTTTGCGCCGATTTCGCGCCATGTGGCCGTAATCGGTAAATCAAATGTTTTTAACGCACCCATAACTGGCCCCGGCAGGGTTGTTCGTTTCGGCATTTTATCAAATGTGTCGCGACCAGATATAAAATCGTTAAGAAATTTTACATAATCGGCTTCGTCTGCGTTGGTCCGGGTTTTATCTTTTAATGGTGAACCGAAAACCTGGGATTCCCAGTCGGCTTCGATTTCGTCAGTCGTCATGCCATCGTAATAATTCCAATTTTTATTGTATTCCGCCGCATGTTCCGGACAAAAGTGCCAATATTCACGCAAATCGCGTGTTTTCGGACAACGACATGTGCCCGTTTTGATACAGCCGGTATGTTCACATTTCTGAATCATTTTGTTGCCTTGTTTTGTTTTGCCAATGGGTGGTGTAATACAACCGTTTCAACCAATTTTTCCGGCATAACGTGAGTATAGATTTGCGTTGTTGAAATATCTTCGTGGCCCAACATTGTTTGAATCGCCCGCAGGTTCGCGCCACCCGCCAATAAATGTGATGCGAACGAATGGCGCAAAACGTGTGGTGATACGCGGTGTGGGTCAATCCCCGCCAAAACGGCACATTTTTTCAGAATCTTGAAAAATCCATCGCGTGTAATGTGACCAGTTTGGCCGTGTGATGGAAATACATATTTTGATGGGTCGTCGCCACGTGCATCCAACCATTTGTTTAATGCGTGCACGGCACCAGGATGCATCGGGACAATGCGTTCCTTGGCACCCTTGCCATGAATCAACAATTTGTCCCCCAGGTTCGCCGTCATCGGTAATTCGCACAGTTCCGATACACGCAATCCAGACGCGTACACCAATTCCAACATAGCCCGCAGACGTATTGCGTTTTTTATATCGCCCGCCGATGATATTAATAATTCTATTTCGTCCACTGACAAAAATTTCGGCAACGCGCGTGTGCGCTTTGGCAATTCCAAATTCGCAGTTGGATTTTTGGTTATGATTTTTTCCAACATTAAAAATTTGTAAAATCCGCGCAGTGCGCTGGCGTGGCGGGCAATACTTGACGCACGGTCGGGCAGGGATGCCAAATATTTTTGTATCGCGTTATCATCCGCCGACATCAGTCCACCCGGTATGGCTGCGTTTGCGTGGTTTAAATCGGATGCGTATGCCGCCAACGTTTTTTCAGATCGGCCACGTTCGGCAGATAATGCTTCTAAGAATATATCAATATAATTCATTATGACAGAACAACCTCGGTCATGGTTTGGGGGGCGGGAAACGATATTATCATAAGTGCCAATATCGCGATAACAATCGCAACAGCAATTATTTTATATATGTTAAACTTCTTCTTTTTGCGTAATGGCATATCAACCCTCCATCTATTAAATTGTATCAAAACTGGCGATAAAAACACCCGCGCCCGCAATAATGATAAGTGGTGGCGCAATAATCGCCAATACCGCCGGCAACGCGCCCGTCGCCCCCAGTGCATTAAACATATTTATTGTGAAATACGATGCAAAACATGTGACAACGCCAATACTGAATTTGAACCCAAAACTGAAATTACGACGTTGGCGCGTTTGTGAAAACGCAATCCCCAATGTCGCCATCGCAATCATGGACAACGGCAAAAACAGCAGTGTCCAAAACTGGACCCAATGGGCGCGAACAGGAATACCAACGCTTTCCATTTTTTTGATAAACGCCGGCAATTGCCAAAACGAAATCTGGTCCGGTTGTAAATATCGGTCCAGCACGGTTTTGGGGGTTAATTGTGTGTCCGCGTGCCATGATGCGTTTTGGTCGCCATCAGACCCGTTCCATATTTTTGCAACCGGCGCATCCATACCATTGTTAGACAACGTTATGTGGTCCGCCATGACGCGTTCGGTTAACTTGAAATCAGGGTTTTGAACAAATGCGGTCGCGTTGTTAAATACCAGGTTTTCGCCATCGCGCGTAATTGTTTTTGCACGCATAGTTATATATCCATTTTCGCCGGATTCACGCAACCATATCGCATTGTCGACCAATTTTAGATGGTTGGCGGTTATTTCGCGTGTACTTAGATGTACGGCATACGGATTAAGGACGGTGGTTGCAAAAACGCCAATCATCATCGCACCAAATAAAAATGGTCGCGCCATCTGGTACGGCGACAGGCCCGCCCCGGAAATAATAATGCTCTCGCTGGATTTGGTAAGGTTATAAGATGCAAACAATGTTCCCATAAAAATGGCCATTGGCAAAAACAGGGGGATGTATTCCATTAAACGTGACCATGCGTCCATTATCGCAGCAATGGCGTTTGGGTTTGATGGCAACCGTTCGACAAATGTGACCGCCAAAATAATTCCGCATACGACCAACAACACCAAACCAACGCCGGAAAAAAATCGGTGCATCAGGAATCTGTTCAAAATTTTGTGTCGTGACATTAACAAAACCTATGATTCACACCTTATAATTTACCACAACATTTGTTAATTGCAAAATTAAAATGTTGTCTTATAATGCGGGAACAAATATATAACAGGAAAGAAGCATGGAAAAATATCCAATATCACGCAGTGGGTTTGATACACTGGTCAAAGAATTGAAAGATTTAAAGGAAGTGCAACGTCCCGAAATTCTTAAGACGGTTCAATGGGCGCGAAGCCTGGGCGATTTGTCGGAAAACGCAGATTACAGCGCGGCCAAGGAAAAGCAACGTCAAATCGATAAACGTATCCAGTTTATCGAAGGGGTTATTGCAAATGCATCCGTTGTAGATGTTGAAAATTTAACCGGGAATCGGGTCGTGTTTGGCGCACGTGTCGTGGCCGAAGACGATGATGGCAACCAAATGCAATGTCGTATTTTGTCTGATATCGAAGCGGATGGTAAAACCGTTATTTCGTGCAATTCGCCGGTGGGTCGTGCCATGATTGGCCGGTGTGTTGGGGATACATGTATCGTAAAATTACCCAGTGGGGAAAGGGAATACGAAATTCTGGAAGTCAAATTCAGGGAATAAAGCACAATGCCTGTTCGCGTTTTGCCCGATTTTTTGATAAACCAAATTGCCGCCGGCGAAGTGGTTGAACGTCCGGCGTCTGTGGTCAAAGAATTGGTGGAAAATGCGCTGGATGCGGGGGCCGATGAAATTGTGATAGATGTGTCCGACGGCGGGCGTACTATGATTTCCGTTATCGATAATGGGTCTGGTATGTCGCGGGACGATTTGTCACGGGCAATAATGCGGCATGCGACATCAAAATTGCCCGACGATGATTTGGGAAATATTACATATATGGGATTTCGGGGCGAAGCGTTGCCGTCTATTGCATCTGTGGCCGATATGACAATCGATACATATAATGGCATGGATGAAAACGGGTGGCAAATGGATTGTGACACGGGGGAAATTCGTCCGTCGGCGTGGCAAAATGGTACGCGTATTCGGGTTGAAAACCTTTTTAGGAAAACGCCTGCGCGGTTAAAGTTTTTGCGTGGCGACAGGTCGGAATTGGTATCGGTGCTGGATGTCGTAAAACAATTGGCAATGGCGCGCGGGGATGTTGGATTTACACTTAATAACAAATGGCGTTTCCCGAAAAACCAAAATACAGAAGAAAGAATCGCCGCCGTTATGGGGGATGATGTGGTGGGGCAAATGTTGCCTGTGGATGTGGCGTCCGGGTCGACCAATATGCGTCTGGGCGGATTCATATCAAAACCAACACTGCGTCGTGCGTCATCGGCGGACCAATATTTATTTGTGAACAATCGACCGGTTAAAGACAAGGTTTTGGTGTCGGCTCTGCGGGCGGCATATATGGATGTTATGCATGCACGGGAATTTCCGTTGGCGGCGCTGTATCTGGAAATAGATTCGCGCGCGGTCGATGTTAATGTGTCGCCGGCAAAAACAGATGTGCATTTTTTAGAACCAAATCATGTGCGCGCATTTATTATAAAATCGTTGCGCGATGTGTTGGCAAAAACAATGAATGAAAATGTGGCGCAAAATATCGCAACCCCACAAAATGATGTACATAGCGCGGCCCCAATACATTTTAATATACCGCCCGTGCAACCGTGGCACGTGTCGGATAAAAAAACAAATATTCCAAATATATTCAATAAAATACCGTCCAAACCCGATAAACCGTTTGAGGTTGATTTTGCCACGGAAGACACACAAAACACAGATTTCCCGTTGGGACGTGTTATCGGCCAGGTTGGGAAAAAATATATCTTGGCACAAAGTGGCGAGCAGTTGGTAATTATTGACCAGCATGCCGCCCATGAACGTATTACGTATGAACACCTGCGTCATCATACAATTAAAACGCAACCGCTGTTGACACCGATTGTCGTGAATATGCGTGCCGAAGATGTTGTGGCGGTGATGACCATTGTGGACGAGTTGCATAATTCGGGGCTGAATATTGGCGAATTTGGTGAAGATGCCATTGCCATATTTGAAAAGCCGGCCGATTGGGATATGGATTGGGTGGCACTTTTACACGATATCGCGGATGAAGTGCGTGCCAATGGTCATTCGTCCGAATTAAATGAAAAATTACATTTGAAATTGGCGAACTATGCGTGCCATCACAGTGTGCGTGCCGGGCAAAAGTTGGATTGGGCGCAAATGGATGCGTTGTTGCGCGATATTGAAAATACGGAACGCGGTGGCGAATGTAATCACGGTCGGCCGGTATACAAATTTATACCGTTGACCGAAATAGACGGGTGGTTTGAACGGTCGTAAATGGGGATGGGGTGGTGGCGCTTTTTATGCTTTACACCCGGGGGATTTTTTACTATTCTGAACACCATGAAATAACAAGACAAGGAGAAAAATAATGGAACAAGTGACCATCGATAGTGTGAATAATGCCACACAGGTTGCCCAAACGGGTAATGTTTGGGGGATGGTGTTGTATTGTGCGGTTATTTTTGGCGTAATATATTTATTTATTGTGCGACCAAATAAAAAGCGCATGGCTGAATATCAAAAAATGCTGGATTCGCTGGCGGTTGGAAATCGTGTTTTGGCGGCTGGTATCTATGGTACCATTAAAAAGATAGGGGATACAACAATCGATGTTGAAATTGCCCATGGCGTCGTTGTCACGGTAAATAAAAACGCGGTTGCGAATGTTGAAAAGTAATCTAAAGAGGTAATGGTTATGTTGAAAAAATTGGCAATAATTTTTGTTGCGGTGTTTGGGGTTTTGTTGGCGGTGCCAACATTTGTGCCGGGGGCTTCTTCGTATTTTCCATCGTGGGTTCGTCCGGTGCCGTTGGGATTGGACCTTAAAGGTGGGGCGCAACTTTTATTGGAAGTTGACACGGATACAATGTTTCACGACAAGGCCAACCAGTTATATGACGATGTTCGTTCTGCGCTGATTGACAGAAACAAGGGTGTTATTCGTTTTTCTGATTTGCGTAACAACAATGGTGTAATTTCTTTTCGTGTTCGTGAATCGGGCGATGTGTCGTCGGCCAAGGGACGTTTGAAAAGCGTTCTGGGGAATACCGTGGATATGGAATCGGATGGTGATGTGATTACGTTGTCGTATTCTGAAAAGCAACGGGCCGAAATGATTCAGGATGCGTTGGCGCGCAGTATCGAAATTGTGCGTCGTCGTATAGATGCGCTGGGGACCAAGGAACCGTCAATTCAATCCCAGGGCGGTAAATATATTTTGGTGCAATTGCCGGGGGTTGATAATCCAGAACACATCAAAGATTTGATTGGCCAAACCGCAAAAATGACTTTCCATTTGGTAAATGAAAATGTATCGCCAGAACAGTTGGCATCGGGTCGTGCGCCAAGTGGTACGGAATTTTTACCATATATGGATATGCCGGACCAGGTGGTGCCGGTTTATTCCCGTATAGAAGTATCCGGTGAAAGTTTAAAGGATTCCCAGGCGGATTTTGACCAACATAATATGCCGGTTGTGACGACTGTGTTTGATGCAACGGGTGCGCGCAAATTTGCGAAATTAACAACCGAGCACGTGAACGAACGGTTTGCAATCGTTTTGGACGGCAAAGTTTTGTCGGCACCAAATATTCGTGAGCCAATACCGGGCGGTCGTGGCCAAATTTCCGGCGGATTCACGTTGCAGGGTGCGAAAGACTTGGCGGTGCTGTTGCGGTCGGGGGCGTTGCCTGCGCCGTTAACGGTTATCGAAGAACGCACGGTTGGGGCCGGTTTGGGGGCGGATACAATTGCATCCGGGACCACCGGGGCCGCGGTCGGCGTGTTGTTTATTATGCTGTTTATGTTGTTGGTGTATCGTGGTTTCGGTATGATTGCCAATGTGGTTTTGATTGTGAATTTGGCGATGATTGTTGGCGTGTCTGCGTTGTTTGGTGCAACAATGACATTGCCAGGTATTGCCGGTATCGTGTTGACGTTGGGCATGGCGGTGGACGCGAATATTTTGCCGTTTGAACGTATTCGCGATGAAATTCGCGCCGGTGTCCCGACGTTGCGTGCGGTTGATGTTGGGTTCCATCGTTCGAACAAGGCCGTTTTGGATGGCGAGTTAACAAATCTTATTTGTGCATTAATTCTGTTCCAATTTGGCGCAGGCCCAATTCGTGGTTTTGCCGTTACATTATCAATCGGTGTTATGACAACATTGTTCACATGTATGTTGTTGTCCAAAGTTATCATAGATTGGTACATGGGGGGCAAAAACAGAAAAATCGGTTATGTAAAAACAAAATAAAAAATGCAAAGGAGATAGTGATGAAACTGCATTTTATGAAATATCGTAAATTATCATACTGGGTTTCCGGTATATTGGTTGTGTTGTCGATTTTGGCGCTGTGCTTCAAGGGATTGAATTATGGTATTGATTTTGCTGGTGGTATTTCGATGGAGGTGACGCCGGTTAATGCCGAATTTACCATCGATAAAATGCGTACAGAATTGGCCAGTTTTAGCCCGGAATTACAGGCAATTGATGGTGGGTCGGTACTGGTGCGTATTGGTTTGCCCAAGGGCGCGACCGATGCCATGCAAAACGAACGCGTTCGTGAAATCAAAAACATTTTGGGTGAAAATGTTCAATATTCCCAGGTACAAATCGTTGGGCCAAAAATCGGTGGCGAATTGGTTCGCGGGGGTATTTTGGCTATTTTGGTTTCGTTTATTTTAATGAGTGTGTATATCTGGATTCGGTATCGTGGTGGTTATGCGGTCGGGTCCTTTGTGTCGTTATTGTTGGACTTTGTGTTGATGTTTGGGTTCTTTTCTATTGCGAACCTGGAATTTAACCAGACGGCAATTGCGGTTATTTTGATGGGTATTGGATATTCCATAAATGATAAGGTTGTAAATTATGATCGTATCGATGAAAATATTAAAAAATATCACAAAATGCCGATGAACGACCTTATTGATTTGTCGGTCAATGAAATGTTAAGTCGTACGATTATGACCAGTGTTTCAACCATTTTGGGTTTGATTGGTATTTATATCTTTGGAAACCAGATGCTGCGCGAATTTGCAATTGCCATGACGTTTTCAATCCTTATGGGAACCGCGACCAGTATTTATATTTCTAATGTTATTTTGTATCACTTTAATTTGCGTGAAACAAAATATTAATGCCAAAAAACGGGACAGGGGGGCGACAATGAAAGTTCAAAGTGCAAAAAGTAAAGTCCAAATGATTGCAAAACTGTTTGCGATTTGTGTTGCGTTGTCGCCGGTGTCAGCCGTTCGTGCCGATGGTCTGTTTTTTCCCGATGAACCGGTCCAGGACGGATTACATGTGTTTGATATGTCGAACACATTTGCCGATATTTATGAAAAACTGGATTCTGTTAAATGGGGCGGGCGTGATATAAATGTTGCGATTGAAAGCTTGGAAAACTTGAATAAAAACGCACATATTGCGGCGACCGATGAACGTGTTGTGTTGGTGTGGGGTGATTCAATTATTGCAAACTATCCACGTCCCGCGGCCCATGATTGGAATGGATTTGGCGAGATTACAACCGCGCTGGTATTAAAACTGCGTGCAAATGACCCGTCCTTGCGTAATGCGACCGAAAGCGAAACATATCAATTGGTGATGGACGCGTTGATGCGCGGAATAGACGAACGTGGTCGTTATATCTTTTCCAAACGGGCCGAAATAGCCGAAGATGGCCGCATTTTAACCAGTGTCGGATTAAACGGTGCGCGCGATGCGCGGGGTAATTTTCGTGTTCATGGGGTTTTCAAGGGCTCGCCGGCGGATGCCGCGGGGGTGCACAGTGGTGATTTGATTGCGGAAATAAATGGTGTTGCGGTTGCCGATATGTCTGATGATGAAATAGAAGCATTTACAACCGGTTATAATTCCGGCACGTCCAAGGTGCGTTTAATAACCCCATCGGGCGCGCGTGATGTCGTGCTGCGTCGGGCAACAATTGTTTTGGCGGATGTGGATGTTGTGCACCGCGCGGGGGATGATGATTCGGGGGGTATACTGGAAATTGTTGTACATAATATATCGGATGGCGCTGTTAATATTGTAAACGAAACGTTGGCGCGTTTCCCGGATGTTTCGGGAATAATTTTAGATTTGCGTGCCGCAACGGGTGATGATGAACGTGCGGTTGCGAAATTGGCGGGGCTTTTTATCGGGCAAGAACCGGTTATGCGTATCGCCCAGACCGCCACCGAAGAAGTCGAAGTTGTGCCCGGTGCGAATGCGGTCACAGATACGCCGGTGGTCGTTTTGATGTCTGATATGACACGTGGTACGGCCGAAGCATTGGCCGCGGCATTTTATGAAAACGGTCGTGGCGTTTTGGTTGGCACGCCAACGGCGGGATTGGCGCGAATTGCAACACGAATTGATTTGGATAACGGTGGGGCGTTGGAATTGATGAATAAATCTATCAAAACCGGAACGGGGCGTGACATAGACGGTCGCGGGGTGTTCCCGATTGTGTGTCTTTCCAACATTCGGACCAGCCAACAACAAAATGCATTTTTCCTTAATGTGTTAAACAACTATTTCAAAGCGACCGATTTTAATAAAATGGCAAATGTAAATGTTGCGGACATTCGTCGTGGGTGCCCGGTAATAACCAGTGGCGCAGATGAAGACGCGACGGCTGCTGCGGTTGCTGTCAAAATTTTGACCGATCGCAAGGTATATAATCGTTTGATCGCAGAATAAAAAGGATATAAATATGTTTTTGACGCCTGATAATAAATTAAAGACAAAATTGTTGGTATACGGTGCCGTTGTGACGGCCGGGTTGGTGGCGGCGGGGATGTTGTGGTTTGATAAGCCGTTATATGTTTTGCTGCGCAAAATAGATTGTGGTGCGTGGACGGTGTTTGGACATATTTTTGATGTGTGGGTTTGGTTAATTTTAACCGCGCTTTTGTTGTTGGTGGTTTATGTAAAAAAATCTGTCGAATCAGGCGTTAAATACAAAAATGTGAAAAGTCAGTTCAGTTTGGTTGCCGTTGTGCGTGACTTTATGGGCAAGGTGCGAACAAATTATGCATTTTTGATTTTTTCATCGGTGTTGTCTGCGGGCATTGTCGCAAAAATAATCAAAGTTTGTGTCGGTCGTTTTCGTCCCATATTTTTCGAGGCCCTTGGCATAACAGGTTTTCGTCCGTTTTCATTTGAATGGGCGTTTAATTCCATGCCGTCAGGTCATACAACCGCAACATTTGCGGGTTTGGTTATGGCTGGGATGTTGGCACCAAAAATTAAACCCATTACATGGACATTGGCAATAATTGTTGGCGTGTCGCGTGTGGCGACGGGCGCACATTGGCCAACAGATGTTATATTGGGCGCATTTATCGGTATGGTCACCGCAGATTTAGTAAAATGTTGGGCATTTAAACGTAAATGATATTACCGCCATATTTGGCGGTTTATTTTTTTAAATCAGACTAACACTTTCGGTTTTTTTATGATAAAATACATCATATGAAGTCGCAATCCAGGTTTTTACCAGAAAGTGTATCGGGCGCAATTAACGCGTTCCTTAGACGCATGTTGGGTGTGGTGATTTTGTGCGTCGGTTTAATAATGATGTTTGGAATGGTGTTTCATAATTCTTATTTGGATGGGTTTGCATGCGCGTCAACATTTGGTAGTCAATCGTTTGTTGGTAATGTGGTTGGATTTGTGCGATATATCATCGGGTTCGTTCCAACGTTGTTTTTATTATTATGTATGATGCGTTGGGGGGTGTTTTTAGCGATGAATTGGGTCGCTGAATTTGCACCTGAATATAATGTGTTGCGTGGGTTTATCGCGATGTGTGCCGGTGCGGCGGGTTTTGGGTTGATTGCGCCCGGGGGGGCATTTGGTGGATTGGTTGGTTCAATCGTGGCGGCGGATGTGGGCGCGTTGATTGGTGATTGGTGTGTTTTGGTCGGTATGGTATGTATGGGATTATTCATATATATGGGGTCGGTGTTATTACATATTAAATTATCACATGTGCAATCGGTGGTGGCAATGGTGTGGCGTGCGGTGCGTTGGGCGTTATCGTTGTTCCATTTAATACCGCCGGCGGAAACGGATGACGAATACCCAGAAGAAGAGGTCGAAGAAGAGGAAGAAGTAGAAGAAGAACCCGATGCGGCAGAGGCGCCAAAACGTAAATCGCGTGCGGTGAAAAAACGCGCCCCGGTAAAACGCACCGATGGCGAATATGAAATGCCCGACCCAATGTTGTTAGAGGCATCAAATTTCGGTAAAAATGTTGTGACCCCCGAATTGCGTCGCCAGGCGACAATGCTGGAAACACATTTTGCGGAATATGGTGTGCACGGCAAAGTGGAAAATATTAAACCGGGTCCGATTGTCACACTTTACGAATTTTTGCCCGATGCCGGTATGCGTATCGCGCGTATAACCGATACTGTCAAGGACATGACCCGTGCCATGGCCACCGCCAGTATTCGTATCGCGCCGTTGCCGTGTTCCAATTATATCGGGGTTGAAGTTGCAAATGTTGACCCACATACCGTGCGATACCGCGATTTGATGGAAAATGATGTGTTCGTTAATTCTAAATATAAGATACCGCTGGGGCTGGGGGTGAATATTGGTGGCGAAGCGATGTATTTCGATTTGGCAAAAATGCCGCATATGTTGGTGGCGGGACGTACTGGATCCGGTAAATCTGTGTTTGTCCAATCGATAATCACATCCATTGTGTATCACTTTACGCCCGACAAATGTAAATTACTTATTATTGATCCCAAGGGGGTGGACTTTGGGTTCTGGGATGATATACCGCACCTTATTACACCAATCGTGAAATTGGATCCGGCGCCGGCGGTTAACGCACTTAAATGGGCGGTGCGCGAAATGGACGACCGGTATAAACAATTACAATTATTAAACGCACAAAATATCGAACAATATAATAATGCAGTGGGCAAAAAACGAGACGCAGGCGAAACATTAACGCGCCAGGTTGCAATCGGCAAAGATGAAGAAACCGGCGAATTGTTATTTGAGACCCAGGAAGTAGATTTGTCCGATATGCCATACATCGTCATTATTATTGACGAGGTCGCAGATTTGATGTCTGTTGCGCGTAAAGAGGTCGAGGCCTGTGTCCAGCGTATCGCGCAAAAGGCACGTGCGGCGGGGATTCATCTGGTTATGGCGACCCAGCGCCCAGACGCGACAACCATTACTGGCGTTATCAAGGCGAATTTCCCAACACGTTTGTCGTTCCAGGCCAGTAGTCGTATCGATTCAATGACAACACTGGGGACAACCGGTGCGGAACAGTTGTTGGGGCGGGGTGATATGTTATTCAGTGAAGGTGGCAAGGCCCCGGTCCGTATCCATGCTGCATTTATTGATAACCCCGAATTGGAAAAGATTGGTGATTTCCTGCGCTCCCAGGGCGAACCAGAATATAACGCCGGTGTTACGGCGTCGGCCGATGATATGGATGGTGGTGCGGGTGTTGGTGGTGGCGCACCCACCGGTGGCAAGGGTGACGACCTTTATTCCCAAGCGATTGAAATCGTGCGTCGTGATAAAAAGGCAACGACATCATATTTACAACGCCGGCTGGGTATCGGGTATAACAAGGCCGCCGGTTTGATTGAACGTATGGAACAAGACGGAATTATAAGTGCCGCAGATTCCCATAACAAGCGCGAGATTTTCTAAAAGAAAAAACGCCCGCACGGGCGTTTTTTATGCACCGAATCCTGTAATTTGGCCACCACTTTTAATCTTTTTTTCTGTTCCTTTTTATGATATAATATCAACCAAAAGGAGAAATATATTATGAAGAAACAATTATCTTTATTGGGTATGGCGGTTGCGTTGGCGGGTGTTTTGCCGGCTGGGGCCGCAACAAATTGGGGTACGCGTGCGGGTTCATCGGCGGATTTGTCTGGAATGCCGGCAACGCGGACACGTGAAAATGTGGACTATGCGAAATATCAAACACGCACCACCACAAGTACATACGAAGTTCGCGATGGCAAAAATTTGTATTATACACAACCTGCGAACCGCAGTGCGTTGTATAAACAATATGCGTCTGGAAATTCGGAACAAACCGTTCGCACAACGCGTGCGGAAACGGTTCGCACTGAATTAAAACGCAAATATTATTTGGCACACCCGTTCTTTCAACCATTGGGGGGCAAATTCGGTTCGATAACTGATTTCGGATATAATATGGGGTCGTATAATATCGCGCTGACCGAAGCAAATGGTTTTACGTTGGATGACCATAACGCAAAATGGGATATGAAACAATTTGCGATTAAGGAAGATTTCAGTTATGGAATCACCGACCGTATTGCGGTTTTGGGTATGTTGCAATATGAAATTAACAAATATAAATTTGATTGGTCTGCGTCGCCGGATGATAAAATGGACGACAAAGCTTTGAATATGTTCGGATTGGGCGCACAATGGCGTTTCGTTGATAATTCAGATTGGATTGCAACCGCATCGGCATATTTCCAACATCAAAAAGATATCGCGAACAACTATATCTTGGATTTAAAGGCGGGGTACAAGGTTTCCCGTTCGACAATCTATGGGTTGGCGCGTGGTTGGTTTGTTGACTTTGATGGAACCGCATATGGTAATGGGATTAAGGGCATAACCAAAGAAGATCATACAGAAGCAATCTTTATCGCATATGACGATGACGCGAAAAATGCATTTTATATTGAAGGTGGTTTGGGCGTGTTCAGCGTTCTGGACGAAGATTGGACATTAAATGTCGAAGGTCTCTTTGGGCATTACGATTGGCATAACCAATTCAGTATCAAAGGTGCAATCGGTTGGCAACCAAACGATTGGTTCGCATTGAACCTTTATGCGAAAACAACATTGTATGATGATGCCGATGATAAACACTTGGGATTTTGGTGGTGGGGTGCCGAAGACACTTCGGTTACACCTTCGGTGTATCGCCAAGAATGGTTAAAGGCCGGTGATGCAAAAATCAGCAAATATCGCGAAACAAGCATTGGGTTGCAGGCGATATTCCAATTCTAACGCATAAATAACAATGTGCCCGACTGGATGTGTTCGGCCGGGCATAATATGGTGATGTTATGAAACGGTTTTTGGGAGTTTTTGTTGGGGCAATATTGTTGGCGATGCCAAATATGGCGCGTGCAGATTTTGGAATTGAATTCGATACATCGGATCCGTTGTTTATATTGCGTGATGATGCAATATTGTCAAAAACCGATTTGTCGTACGGACATGATATTTTGCGTCTGACCCAGGAATTTGGATATGGTCTTAATGATCGATTGTCTGTGTCGGGGCGTGTGCATTATCAGATTGATTTTGTGGATGATGCGGACGGTTTTTCCAGTATTGATTTGGGCGGAACATATCGTATGGCACGTGCGGGCGATAATAACGCACATATTATATCTGATGTAATTGCTGGATTTCGTTTCGGTGGGTCAAAACACGTGCGCACACCGTGGTTCGCAGATTCGTCATACTATGCGGGGTTGCGATTTGGCCGGCAATGGGCGGGCGTATCGTTGGCCGCGACAATTAAATCAACGTGGATTTTTGATGACGAACGCGGGATGAGTTATATCGATTTTATCCCCGAGGCATATTTTCGCATTGACCAAATGTGGCGTGCCGGTGGTGGATTTACATTTCGTAAATCGACAAATCCAGATTATAACCAGGAATGGATGAATCTTAAGGGTGTATGCCAGTTCGGTCGTACGCAGTATATTGCACACATGGATTACGAATTTGAACACGACGAGGTCCAGGTCGGCGCCAGGGTTAATATTTTGTTTTAATTTTGTGTGATATAAATGAAAACCCGCCACAAATGGCGGGTTTTCAATAACCATTACTTTTTCCCAAGTTTTTCGCGCAACCTGTTCCAATAATCCAAACGCTTTTTTATTTCGCGTTCAAATCCGCGTTCAACGGGGGTATAAAATGTGTGTCTGCCCATGGATTCGGGAAAACAGTTTTGTCCGGAAAATCCGCTTTCGGTGTCGGGTTCATAAATGTATCCCGCGCCATATCCCATATTTTTCATCATGCGCGTCGGTGCATTTAAAATATTCTTGGGTGGTGGCAGGGAACCAAATTCGTTTGCCGTCGTGTATGCGGCGTGAATCGCCCGGTCCAAACGATTGCTTTTTGGGGCGGTGCCTAAATACACAACCAATTCGGCCAGGGCGATGTCGCCCTCGGGGCTGCCCATGCGTTCGTATGCGTTCCATGTTGCAATTGCCATTTGAATCGCGTTCGGGTCGGCCAGACCCACGTCTTCCATTGCAAATCGGGTGAGTCTGCGGAATATATACATCGGATCCTGGCCGCCCGTCATCATGCGGGCAACCCAATACAGTGCCGCATCGGTGTCCGATGCACGCAGTGATTTGTGCACCGCGGAAATTAAATTATAATGTTCATCGCCGGTTTTGTCGGACAATGGCGCGCGTTTCTGAATCGCGTTGTCCAATTCGTCTGGTGTCAGGTCGGATTTGAAATTCGCATTAAACAAATATTCCAATGTGTTAAGTAAAAATCGTGCGTCACCATCGGACATTTGGGCCAGGTGGGTGCGTGCCGCCGTATCAAGTGGTAATTTTTTACCCGTAAATTTTTCCGCGCGCGACATTAATTCCATTAAATCGTCGGTTCCGAGTGGTGTCAACACGCCAACATGACAACGCGACAGCAACGCGTTATTTAAATTAAATGATGGGTTTTCCGTCGTCGCGCCGATGAATACAACCGTGCCGTCTTCTAAATACGGCAATAATGTATCTTGCTGGGTTTTGTTAAAACGGTGGATTTCGTCAATGAACAGTAATGTTCCGCGACCAATCTGGTGACGCTGTTTGGCCGCTTCGACCGCCTTTTTAATATCGGCAGTACCGGAAAATACAGCCGACATCGGAACAAAGTCCAAATCAACCGAATTTGCCAATGCTCGCGCAATTGTTGTTTTGCCACATCCCGGGGGCCCCCATAAAATTAAATTAGATAATTTCTGGTTTTCAACCATACGGCGAACCAGGCCGTTTTCACCCAGTAAAGCGGTTTGCCCCAATACTTCGTCAATCGTATTTGGGCGCATTAAATCAGCCAATGGGCGCGTGTCGTTATTCATTTATTTTTATTTTACTTTGATTTTATTTGGTCTTTATTTGTGATATAATAAGTGTAGTACATAAATATGGGGTTGGCAAATGGTAAATAATAATAAAGACGCGGATGTCGCATTGGCGGTGGCAAACCTGGCGGTGGCGGCAATGGCGGCAAATCCAAAACTTACCATGGCTGCGGCAGTGGCCCAGGCGCGTACAACATTGCTGGGGGCGGCGGCAACCGAATCGGAAATTGCAAAGTCTGTTCGGCCGGACAAAATTCAGTGCCTGGAAGATGGCACGTGGCACATAATGTTGCGCCGATATATTAAACGAAAATTTAATTTGACCCCGGAACAGTATCGGGAAAAGTGGGGATTGCCACACGATTATCCATTTGTTGCGCCTAACTATGCGCGCACGCGTTCGAAAATCGCCAAGAAAAATGGGTTTGGATGTAAAAAATAATATATGGGGGAAATTATATGTCTGAAAAATTTCAAAAAATTGTCAATGCGCCACATCGTGCGGTCGGAAAATTGGGGCGGAAAATCAAGGGGACAAACCCGCAAAATGCAGGTGCAAAAATTGCCCGGGGGACGGGTATCGGAATATCGGCCATGACCCAGTTTTTATTATGGCTGGCGAAGTATGTCACGTTGGATAACCATATTACACGTGCCGGCGAAAAGTTGTTTTCAAAGATAAAGGTTGGAAAAAATAAAAATGGCACAGATAAAAAGTTATCAAAGTTTATAAAACGAAACCCAAATTTTACATCAATTGTTTCATGGTGGATGTTGTTGGGCAGTATAACCGGGGTCGGGTTTGGTATCAAAAATAAAGATAAAATCGTCGATGCAGTAAAAGATAAAATTGAAAATATCAAGGGGCGGTTTTTCCCAAACACGGACGAGGATGAAAATATGATTGCGCTGGACAAAATATATTCTACGGAATCGACATCCTTTAAAACTGATGTTGTAAATGAAAACTGGTCGGAAATAGTTGTTGGTTTGTTGGAGTTTGAAACATATCGTGGCGCTAATCCGATTAAACAACCAAAAGAGTCCAGATACACATATGGCCCCGGACTTACCTGGATATACGAGGACGGAACCCAAAAACCATGCATTGGAGAATATGTTGATAAAGTAAAAACTTTTTCTGATGCACAAATATGGGACCAGGTGCGACAACACTGTTTGTATGATACCGAAGTTTTGGGTGTGGCCCAGCGCGCATTAAAGGATAATGGTTTTCGCAATGTGACAAACCAACAAATATTGGGGTTGTTTTTTGCAGGGTACCAGACGCCGGCGTCGTTGGCCAATCCAATGGTTAATAAACTTGATAAAAAAGGAAATGTCATAAAGGGTAAAAACGGAAAACCGTTAAAAGAAAGAATACCCGGAATTATTCCGAAATTAAAGGCCGCCGGCAACGATACACAAAAAATCATTGATGCGTTTATGGCGGGTCGGGATGTTAATGAATCCTGGCGAGAGGGAACAAATAAACGGCGTTGGTGGTGTGCAATGTACTATATTGGGAAAATAAGCGCGGTTGATTTTTTGTCAATGGATCGGGACGCGTTTTCGCGTCTGGAAATTAACACAATTATGAAAAACGGACATTTCGTTTATGACGATTCAACAATTGAATATGCATTAAGTTGCAAAAATCCTCATACCAACAGTGTCCATGAATTTATTGCGTCACATTCTGTACTTAACGACATTGAACAAAATCTGGAGAATAAGGTAAGGCATAACGAACACAAGCAACAAGATAAAAATCCATCAGTGGAACAAATGCGATTGGGGTTGGCCGCATATGAGGCCAACGACTATGCCACGGCAATCGCGCGTTATCAGGAATCTATTAATCTGGATGTTGATAATATGGAATCTTATACGGGCCTGGCGATGGCATATAAAAAGCAGGGCGATAAAACACATTCCATTGATGACTATGAAAAATCGTTGGCTGTTGTGCGCGATTGTAACAAACGTATGAACGCAAATAAATCACTGCTTTATGATGCAGAAGTAAAGGCGATTACGTATCATAATGCGGGCCTTGTACATGAAGAAATGGCGAAAATAGAAAGTAAAGCAGGCAATACCGCATCGGCAAACGATCATTATGCTATGGCAAAAAAGAACTTTGAGACCGCCCGAATTAATGCGGAACGGGCCGGCGTGGAAACGGCGGAATATGATTCTGCAATCAAACGCATAAACAAAACAATTGGTAAAAATAAAAAAACAGCATTTGTTAATGCATCGGCGCGTGTGAAAAAATCAGACAAAAACACTGCAAATAAAATAATTTATGAAAACGGCGTAACCCGCGCCTAGGTCTATATAGCAACGGGAGAGCATAATGCAAGTTTATGTAAATTATAATGATAAACGTTGGAAAAAATATGCCATAGATTTCGAACGTATTGCATCGGTGGCTGGACCAAAACGTCACGGGGCCGAAGTGTCAATCACACTGACCAACGATTCAGAAATACACAAATTGAACCGGGAATATCGTAATATGGACAAACCAACAAATGTTTTATCGTTTGAATTGGGGGATGATTTATTGTTGGGGGATATTTATATATCAATTGATACCGTAAAACGTGAAGCGGCGGCGGCGGGCATATCTGTGGCCGAACATACCGCGCATATGGTTGTTCATGGTATGTTGCACCTGCAGGGGTATGACCATATCAAAGATGACGAAGCGGAAATTATGGAATTGCGCGAGGTTGTATTACTTAACAAACTGGGGTATAAAAATCCGTACGCCGATGACGATAAAATTGTGTGCATCGATGGTTCGTGTTGTCCCGGTGGACGGACAATTGGTTTTATAAAAAATTTGAAAATACGCGAAAACGGATTTTGGCAATTTGCGCTTTATGCATTGTTTGGTGGTGTTGCGGCATTTGGATTCGCGCCATTTCATTTGTGGTGGACAACCGTTTTTGGAATTGGTGGGGCGTATTGGTTAGCCGTACACCGAAAAAATGTTGGTGGCGTTTGGCGCGAAATGTTGCGCGTGGCACCGTTTGGTGCAATGTATTCAATTGCCATGTTTTGGTGGACACTGCATTCAATATATGTTGTACCGGAATTGGCAAAACAGTTTGCCATTTGGACCGTGCCGGCAATATTTGGCTTGGGAATTGCGGGGGCGTTAATATTTACAATTCCGTTCATGGCGGTGGCACGTGCGCATGGGGCGGGGCGGCCGTTTGTGTTTGCGGGGGTATGGACATTTGTGCTGTGGTTGCGTGAATGGGCGTTTACAGGATTCCCGTGGAATCCAATTGCAAATATTACAATGCCGTTACCGGTAATTGCTAATTCAATGTCGGTGTGGGGGGCATTGGGGTTAACATTTATGATTGTTGGTGGAATCGCCGCAGCCGTTGAATTGTTGCGAAATATAAAATCGTGGTGTAATTGGTTCGTGTTTTTATTTTTTGTTATAATTGCGCTATACGGCGGATTCTGTGGTATACGAAATATTCGCGTTGCGTCAATGGATGAGGGTAATGCCGCGATGATTCGTATTGTACAACCCGCGCAATCGCAATCGCAGAAAATGGTATATTCGCGTACAGATGCGTTAAAACGTGCCGAAGAAAATCTGATACAACTTTTCCAGATGGCGGCAACCGATGCCGGCGACAGACCCGATTTGGTCGTTTTTCCGGAAACGTCGTATCCATATACAATAACCGACGGTGACGATATGCCGTTGGCGACGGCGTTGAAAACAAATGTCGTTATTGGCGCAACATCCGTTGCCGATGGACGGCCATATAATTCAATGATTGTTGCAGCGCCGGATGGCACAATTTCCAATGTATACAGTAAATCACACCTGGTGCCGTTTGGGGAATATCGGCCATTAGGATTTATGCCATCGCCGGTTGATTTGGCGTCGGGGAATGGTGCGGAACTTATATCCATAAATATGGATGGTGGTGATTTTGTGTTCGCGCCAGCGGTGTGTTATGAAATTATATTTTCCGATTCGTTGGTGCCGCGCGCGGATTTGCACCCAAATGCGATTATAAACATTACAAACGATACTTGGTTTGGTGAAACACCCGGGACATACCAACATTTGGATATGGTGCGTCGTTATGCGATTGAATCTGGATTGCCGATTATACGCGCGAACTATTCTGGAATAAGTGCGTTTGTGTTGTCGGATGGGGAAATTTTATCGGCATTACCAATCGGTCAAAGTGGTGTCTTGGACGGGACGGTTTGGGGGGCACATAATACGATTTATCGCACGATTGGTCGCGATTGGTGGATTATTATAATTTTGTTGATTTCATGTATCGGCGCAATATGTATGAACGTACCGCAGAAGAAAGATTAGATTCTGGTAATCGGGTGTCGTCAATATGTTGAATTATTGACGCAACCGACACACCGTCGCGTTTTGCAATCTCGTTCAGGGCGGTGATAAAATCGTCCTCTAATGAAATGCTGGTTTGATGGCCGGACAAAGATACAGATATTTTTTTCATCTTAAAATTTTCCACCAAATAAACAATCCGTTATGGCCCGATATGGGTCATCATATTTTCGTAATACGCGCAACCCCAGGTTATCAAGCATATAGAACACACCAAACGCATCAAATGCAAACAAAAATAAATCGTTTCGTCCAAATATCGTTTTGCCGCGCAATGACGCAATCGTCCCCAATTCAATGTTTATATTAACAATGGACGGTATTGGATGTTTGGCGCCACGTGAAATTTCAATTGGACCAAAAATATATCCATTACCCAAATTTATGGCGGATACAGATTTATAAAGTTCGTTAAAAATCGCCGGAAACATTGCACATCGACGTGATTGCAATGTGTTGTTTGCGATTGTTATATCGTGCGCGGGCGCCGGGGGAAAAAATATGGCACCACGTGATTTAATTGTTGAAAAAAATTCGTCTTGGGTCATTTCGTTATTCCATTCCGCGTGCGGCCACAATTTGTGACGCCAATTGACTTAATCGGTCGGATGTTGCGTTGCCACCTTCGCCACCATTGAGCATATGCGATGGCAAATAAACCTTTTTGGATGGGTTCGGCATCCATATTGTATCGTTCCCGGATTGTTCGATTATAAACCGGTCCATATTATGCGAATGTGGAAATGTCATACATAAAAACATATTTTCAATTTCCAATTTTCCGCCCCATACCAATGGGATGCGCAACCGCAACGACAGATTCTCTGGCATACGTTGTCCCGTGATTAGCACTATAAAATCATCCTGGGGAAGGTTCATAAATGCCAATTCCTGGATTGAATCGGTCAATGATGTTACAAATGTGTGGGTTAAATCATGATATTTTTTAAACCAATCTGGGGCAACGGGGTGGGGAATTGGGCGCACCTGGACCAGGGGCAAATCGTCCATGCCCAGTTCAGAAATTCTTTTTTCTGCCGTACCTTGGTTCCACTGCATCAGATTTTCTCCACATAATCAATAACCGTGCCAATGTATCCGGAAAACGCGTCAAAATTTTCGGTTTCTTCTGGATCGATTGGTGGGTTTGGGTGGGTGGAAATATATCCACGTAATTCATCAATCGATTTAAATTGTAAAATATCAGAATTTTCTGATTCGGGTGTTTGTGTAATAACAAATGCGTTAATGTTAATTTCAATGTCTTCCAGTGTGTCTGAAAACACATCGGACAATGTTTGGACGGCGCGTTGCATTTCGCCCGTTTTAATGCCGATGGCACCAATCCATAAAACCTCGTTCGTGCCGATGGCGACGATTGCCGTTTTTATTCCCTTGATTTTAGGGGTGCCCTTGGGTACAAAGCCAGCGGATTCAAATGTTTTACGAATTTCGGTGTATTCTTGTTCGGTTGGGTTCGGTTGTGTCGATTTCGCCGCGGCCAGTTGCGCACGCGGTTGGGTGGCACTTGTCACCATATTAATGTTCAGCCGTGGTGGTTGCGCAATTCCATCCGTTGGTGTTGTGGCGGGGCGTGGGTCGTGGGACGGCGCAATAACAACGGTCGGTTGTGGCGCCGGTTGTGCAACGGGTTGCGGTGTTTTGGGGGTGGGGATTTGTGGTGCCGGGGCGTTCGCTGGTAATGCGATGCGGCGCAAGCGTGGTTGCAATAATACATAAAAACCGATTGTCATAATGATTACCAATACAACCAACGATATGTAAAAAGACGGTCGTACCGTTTGACCGATAGCCTGCATATATGCAAGGTGTTGCCAGTGCTGGATTGAAAAAATGTTAAATCCGAACATTGTGTTGAACCAAAATGTTGCCGCCAGTGTCGATGCCAGCAACCATAAAAGTCCAATTAAAAAGTTGTTTATTCTGTTCATCATTTGTCTTTTATTGTATCATATTTATGATAAAGTAAAAAGAACAATGATGGATAAGTCAGAGATTTTTGCCGAAGTAAAAGATAATTTGGCCATGTGGTGCGCCGATTCGTGTTCTGGGGCCGATTTGGCCGCCGCCGCCGGTGTGACCATAGAAAACAATTTGCGTGCGATAAGTGTTGTGCCAACCGCCATAGAACAGTTGTGGGCGTGGCTGGAAAAAACAAATGTAAAAATACTTGGGCGATTTTATATAGATTCCGAAATAGATGATGTGTTTATGTCTGATTTTGCAACCCGTGTAAATATGTCGTTCCATGCAGGGGCGGATGGGGCGATTGTGTTTATGCATCGGAAATCGCTGGACGAATTTGTTGCAAATATGTCATATGTTCGGGATGATTTATTTTTTAATAAAATATTGTCTGTTGGATTGGATATAAATGAAATAGATTATGATGATTGGAAAACGGTGTTTGCATTATTGAATACGTTGCGCGTTGATGCATTGACATTGTTTTTGTCAAACGACGATGGTGATAAATCGGATTTCGTTGGACGTATTTATTCAATGTTGGAATCCGATATGGGGGATTGGCACGGGATGTTGTATTTTGTGCCGGGAAAAAATGTTGCACGCATAGACCAGTTTTACAGATTGACGGAACAAATACGCACGGGTATGGCGCAAAAAATGTTATTCTTGGTTAACAACGATTAAAACGATGTATGCGACGAAAACGTGCACATAGCGCGTTTTTTATTTTTCAATAATTATATATTTTGGAGCAATCGTTTCCGCCATATTCTTTTGTTGATACCGCGTGCGAATCGTTTCCATATCGGGTGTTGAATATTTCAATTTTATTGTTTTAATTTGTTCGCAAATCCAATCAAAATATTCCCAATGGTCCGTGCCAATAATAATTTGACCGTGCGGTGCCAAGTGTGTTGCCAACATTGTCAAAAAGTCCGCGTTTAACAACCGGCGTTTTTCGTGCTTTGCCTTGGGCCACGGGTCTGGGTGTAGAACCCAAATCTGGGAAAAGACCGAATCGGTTTCGCGCAAATAATCCCGTACATCGTCCGGCCAAATATAGATGTTTTTATATTTAGGTAATATCTGGTTCGTATTTTCGTCCGTCATAGCGGAAAGCAGGGCAGCAACCCCGTTGGCAAACGGTTCTGCACCGATAATTACCGAATCGGGGTGTTGAGTCGCTAGGTCGCGCACATGTTCGCCGTTCCCAAACCCGATTTCCAAAATCAAATTGCCAGCCTTTTTTACATTTTTTGGCGAAATGACCGGCAAAATATTGTCCATCAGCCACACTTTGCGTGCGGAAAGTTTTTTGCCATGGCGCCGGCCAAAAGTTCTTATTTCTTGTTTTTCCATATTTTTAGTATAAAATCACATTTAGTGAAAAACAAGGCAAATGAATATGAGACAGGGTTTAAGTAAAGATTTAATTGCGCGCGTATTGGGTGCGGCACCGAAATATACACTGGATGAATTAGAGGCAAAGTTTCCACCACGCAATTTACCAGAGGGGGCGTTCGTTACGCGTTTTGCCCCCAGTCCCACTGGCTATATGCACATTGGCGGGCTTTACGGCGCATTGATTGATTGTAAACTGGCGCGTCAATCGGGTGGTGTTTTTATGTTAAGAATCGAGGATACCGACACCAAGCGCGAGGTTGCAGATGCCGTTAAAATCATTGTCGATTCCATGCATCGGTTTGGATTGGAATATGATAACAATGAAACATATGGCCCGTATTATCAATCACAACGCAAAGAAATCTATCATTCGGTTGTGGCGGATTTGTTGGCGCGGGGGTTGGCATATCCGTGCTTTTTAACCGCGGATGATATGGAAAAAATTCGTGCAAATCAAACGGCGGCGGGCTTTGCCACCGGTATTTATGGTGAGTTTGCGCGCGATCGCGATTTAACAGAAGAAGAGATTGTGACACACCTGGATAAAGGGGATGTCCCAACGATTCGTTTATATTCAATGGGCGATACGACAAAGCGTATTTTTTGTCGTGATGCGGTGCGCGGTTCAATTGGTTTTCCGCAAAATAACGAAGATATTGTTTTAATTAAATCAAATGACGGTTTACCAACATATCATTTCGCGCATTTATGTGACGATCATTTTATGCGGACAACACACGTTATTCGTGGCGAAGAATGGTTGCCATCGTTACCATTACATTATCAGTTGTTTGGTATGATGAATTGGACCCCGCCAATGTATATCCACACATCGACAATTGATAAAATCGATGGCGATACCGGAAAACAGCGCAAATTATCAAAACGCAAAGATCCAGAAGCAAATGTTGAATTTTTCCTGTGCGACGGGTGGCCGACCGATGCGGTATTGGAATATTTGGGTAATATCGCGGCATCGGGTTACGAAGAGGCAAAAAGCAAGGGCGTGGTTAAATCGTTCTGGGAATACGAGGTTAAGCCAAAGAAAATACCAATGTCGGGTGCGCTGTTCGATATGAAAAAATTGGAATGGTGGGCGAAGGAGTTTATTGGTAGTCTGCCAGTGTCCGAATTGGTGGCGCGGGTTAGAACCTG
>JAZLAV010000009.1:0-25572 GCA_045613315.1 Candidatus Enterousia sp.
CAAAAAACGAAAGGGGACATAATAATATGAAACGCACAATGATTGTTATGATGGGTGGCCAGGGCGCAGGCAAGGGCAGTTTGGCCAACATATTGAAATCTGAACACGAATACAAACATATTGAAAGCGGGGCACTGTTTCGCGCGTTACCGGCCGATTCCGAAATTGCAAAAATTATCACACGCGGTGAATTGGTGCCTGATTCAGAATTGTTTAAATTAATGGAATCGCATATATCAACCGACACAGATATCATTTTGGACGGGTTCCCGCGCACACGCCCCCAGGCCGAATGGTTGGTCGCACAATATGCAGATAAATTTGATATTCATGTCTTATACCTGGAATTATCCGAAGAAATTATGATGTTTCGTATCAACAAAAGAATCGCCGATGGCGGTGGCCGCGCAGATGACAATGATGCCACCGCGGTCCGTCGCCGGTTGGATACATTCTGGGGAACAACCGTTCCGGCAATCGATTGGTTGCGTACCGCACCGGGTATTAAATTCAGCACGATTGACGCATCACAATCACTGGACGGCAATATGAATCAAATACACGCCGCATTAAAATAAAACACGCCCGAACGGGCGTTTTTTAATAACTATATTTTACCGTTCACGACGTTGAACGATTCCCAATGCCGCATACCCCAGCAACAGGGCAAATATCATCAACAAAATAATCACGGCAGTCCAATCATATTCCGCCCACGGCAATTTCATATTCATACCGTAATATCCAACAACAATCGTTGGCGCAATAAGTATAATGTTCCACATGGTCAAACGATTAATGTATGTGTTGGAATCCATATTAATAACGCTTTCAAATGTCTCTTTGATTGCCTTTAACATTTTACTGTATGATGTCACGACTTCGGTCGCCTGGGCCAATTCGATTCGTGCATCTTCGGCCAATTCTTCGGCATCGTCTGTTTTAACGAACCCGCGTAATTTATCCAATTTATCCATAACGGCGATGTTGCCCTTGATTCCCGCCATATAAAGGGTATAACTGTTTTCCACATCCAACAATGATAACAATTCACGTTTACGAATACGTTGCGACAGCACATTTTTCGCCCGCATTACACGTTTATTCAATTCCTTTAAACTGCGCAAATACGATTCAGCGATATAGTAAATTATATTTAAGATAAATTCTTCGCGGGTGGCCTTTTCGTCGCGATTTATTTTGTCCAGCAAATCACACCGTTTACGACACACGGTTATCACATTATCACGCGAATAAATGATGGACAACGGTTCCGTATGCCACGTTGTTTCAATTTCGCGATTGACGATGGGGAAACGAACAATTATAACCTTGTAATCATCTTCGACTTCGAATCGCGGTTGTTCATCGGGGTCCAAAATATCGGATATAGTATCTTCGTCGATTTTGTATTCTTTCTGCAAACGTTCAAAATCTTCGTGATCTGGGTTGCCGACGTTAATCCAAGAGAATGTTTTTAATTTTTCAGTATCAAACATCGCCACTCTCCTTTGGTTCAGAACAATTTCAACACAGTGAATTTTATCCAACAAAAACGAAAAAATCAAACTTTTTAGATTAAAAACATCAGCAAATATATTTCATTAAATTATTTAATTATTTTATTGCATAACGATTTTTATTTTGATATATTGGTATCACATACCAAAGGAGTAGTATATGAAAAAAACACTTGTTGCCGTGGCATGCGCGGCCTTTATATCAACTGGTGCGATGGCGGCACCATCGGTTCATCACAATACGCCGCGCCCGCACAATGCGCCGACGCACACAATGAATCACCACGCAAAACCTGCAATACATGCACATACGGGGCACCATAATCCAACACCATATGTTGCACATGTTCATTCGGCGCCATCGCATCACCACCATCATCACCATTCGTACAACAACACAGTTTTGTTGGGCGATGCATTGATATCTATGGCGATATTGGCATTGGCATTAAATTAAGAAAACCATACATCAACAAAACACTGCCACAAAATGGCGGTGTTTTTTATTTATCACATTTTTCTGGCTTTCCAGGATGTTTCTTGTCATGTTCGTGGCCTGCGACCAGACTGGTGCATTCTTTGCACTTGCAATTTTTATCGTGTCCTGTTTTTGTCATAGTAATTCTCCCTTGGTTTCTTGGTAATAATTTTGTCCGGACGATTTTATTGTATCCCATTTGCCCCACATCAACAATGTGTATGAATACCTGAAAAAATATTTGTAATTACGTTCATTGTGGTTTAGTATATGACACATGTCGGGGTGTAGCTCAGCCTGGTAGAGTACTTGCATGGGGTGCAAGGGGTCGCAGGTTCGATTCCTGTCACCCCGACCATAAAATTTAAATCGGCCAACGCGCCGATTTTTATTGCTTTCACTAACTACCATACACTAACACTGACCACCCTTGATTTTTTGCTTGCACGAATCGGAAAAAAATGACTAGTATGCGCATAGATAAAAAACCAAGGAAGGAAATACTATGATTGTTGGTATTGGAATTGATTTGGTGGAAAGTGGCCGTTTTCTTGATTGGTCCGCATTTAAAAAACAACGTATATTCACCAAGAAAGAACTGGAATACGCCGATAATTACACCGCAAACGCGGAAAAACATCTGGCAAATTTTTGGTCTGCACGCGAAGCGTGCCTGAAAGCATTGGGCACCGGGTTCAGTGAAGACATCGCTTTTTCCGATGTATCGGTTATTCACAACGACGCAGGGCAACCGGAATTATTGCTGGCGGGCGGAGCCAAGGTTGCATTGAAAGAATTGGCCGGACCATCCGCACGGATACATCTTTCAATATCGGACCAGGGCGATTATTCCGCGGCGATGGTTGTTATTGAATCGATTGAAAAATAAAATCGTATCGCAAATTAAAAACCGCCGAAATGGCGGTTTTTAATTTACACAATTTTTACTGCAACGGCGGGAAACAATCACCTTCAACACAGCACATATATCCGTCCGCCGTGTACATATATGTTTCGCCGGCACAACATCCATATCTGTCGGCGGGCGCACCATCGGCACAGGTTTCCTGGTCCAATTCTACAACATCCGACGCAACTATTTCCGGCACATCGTCAATTGTTGCCGGCATTGGCTGGACATCTGTATCCATGGAATAGTTTGCCGACACAACCGTTTCCGTTTCATATTCGGGGGCGGCGACAAACATTTTTTCATTTTGCGAAACGCTGTACCCCGGTTTGCGCGCCAAAATTTCTTCTTCGGTCGGAATTGGTTTCTTTTCCGGTTCGTAATTTGCAACCGTCCGCAATTCAACGAACGGACTTTCAACAACAACGTCATCCGGCACATCTTCCGTCACAGCGACATCTATGACGGCGACGGGTTCCGACACAAACACGGGTTCGACCTTTTCAACATCCACGGCAACCGGTTCCGGTTTAGCAACCACCGGTGCGGGTTCCGGCACTATTTCTTTGACCGGTTCCGGAATCACCACTGGTTCCGCTTGTTTCGTTTCGGGTATTTCGTTTTCCACCCGAACAAACGGCGTGGGAATATTACTTTCCGTCACGACCGGTTTGTCATTATCCCCACTGGCAACCGTCGTAGTCGCCAAATCAGGCAACACAGCACCATTTTTCGATTGGTATAACCACAGAGTGAATATCGACAACGCTATCAGTAATATTAACATTATATAATATACCAATGTTGGTCTGCGCGTTGTTTTTGTATCAACCTGCGCATTATATCCAGTTATTGGCGACACAGGACGCGCAGCGGCAATCGGTTCAATTGACACAATCGGTTCGCTTTGCGCCACCGGGGCGGGTTCCACCGCCGGCATTGGTTCAATCACGGGTTCTGGTTGTTGTTCCTGAATCTCGATTCCCGTTTCTGCAATTGTTGGTTCTGTCACGGTGGTCAAACTGTCCAACATGGGTGCGGGCGCATCAAGCACGCCATCGTTTTCTGGGCCATGCGTATCAACCTGCGGCGTAAACGACAATGGCGCCGGCGCCACATCTGGTTCGTTTGGTGTCACAAACGACGGGGTTGGGTTTTCAGACACACCAAAATCAATCGGTTTAAATGCGATATTTTCATCCAGTATTTCCGGATCACGATCAAACAGTGGCTTTACCGCATCATTATTAACATCTTCGTCATATGAATCATAGTTTTCGTCTGGCGCCGATTCGTTATATTCATTTTTACTATTGTTCGAATATTCAGACATATCTTCATCATCCACATCGTCATTATAATCATCATCGTCGTCATAACCATCATTATCTGCGACCGGTGCGACGGCGACACGTCTGGGAGATACGGTTCGTGCAGAACGCGTTGCCGTACGACGTACAGATTTTACATCATTGTGACGCGCCAAAATTGCGCGGGCAATTTCTGCGTCATCTTCGGCATTGACCAATCTGCGTTGCGCGCTGGCCAAACGTTTTTTGGCACGTGCCATTTTTTCGTTGGTGGCATCGATTTGCGCCTCGGTCTTTAATATTTTTGAAGCGGACGCTTTGGTTGGTTCGCGCCCAATGCCACGCTTTTGTTCGGCCAACTTGGCACGCAAATCCTTAATCTTTGCACGCAGATCGGCAATCGTTCCGTTCGTACGTTCGATTGTTTCTTGGGTTTTGGAAATCGTTTCTTCGGCCACCGCCAACCGTTCACGCGCCGAACGTCGCACAGACATTATTCTGAACCGTTCCAGGTTTTCCAACGGTTCGTCCAAATCTTCGTCTGCATCATACGCATCGATTAAATCCGAATACACATCCAACCCGCTATATTCTATGTCCAGTTTTTGATATTTATTGTCACGCTTTGGGCGAATCGTTTCCAAATCGATTCCATAATCATTTTCCAAAATATCGTCCCATTTACGGTCATCGAACGAATCGATTACCAGCAAAACATTTGGTTTATCCGCGTTTATCGTTTCGTCCAACACAAATATCAGTTCGCGCGAACCATTGTAATACGCACGAATTTGATTGCCGTTAATGTCATAATCGGCGAACTTGATTTTTCTTGAATTTTTTTCTCTCTCGCGTGGCATTTTGTGTCCTGGGTTTTTTAAGTGTGTTATTTCTTTTTTGGAGGCGTGAATTGGTACGCCAATCTGCAATGTTCATAGCAATAAGGTTTACCGGTAAAAACCTGCTTGCCACAAAAATGGAAATTTTCAGAATCCGGATCACCAATCGGCCAACGGCACTGATTCGGTTTCAAATTGGACAATTCCAACGAGTGTTGAATAATCCGCTGGTGCATCGCCAATGTTTTTGATGAAGCCCCGGTCGTTTTAACGGTTTTGGTCGTTTCTGTTTTGGCCTTGGGCGCGACCTTGGACTTCTTAGCATCTTCTTTGACCTGTGTTTTTTTCTTGGTCGCCGTTTCGGTGGTTGTTTTTTTTGCGCCGGTTGTTTTTGTGGCCACCACCGATTTAGCCACCACCTTCTTTGGGGCAGTTTTCGCAGGGGCGATCTTTTTGGATTTTCCGGCCGACGCAACTTCTTTCTTGGCCGGCTTTGTTTCCTTGGCCGGGACAACGCCCGCCTTGGCGTTCCAGCCCATACGATTCAATTTGCCGACAACCGCATTTTTAGACAATCCCAAACGTTTACCTATTTCAGACGTCGACAACCCTTTGCCTAAAAGCGATTTTAATTTCTTTAGTGTGGTGTTATCCCAACCCTTGCTCATTTTACAAAATCCTTGTTATAATCTATTATACGATAAGTGTATCATAGTTCCGAATCGAAACGCAAGGGAGAAAAATATGATTTTTTATTTATTTTCAGCATTGTTATTTACCGTTGCAGTGGGATGTGCAATCGCGATTTCAGTCACCGATTTTCGACGCCGCATTATCCCAGATGCATATCTGATGCCACTTTTTTTAATCGGTTTGTTGGTCGTTAACTTTTCATCAAATTGGGTTTGTGGCCCGCGAATGGCTGCAATCGGTGCAGCATTGGGATATGCATTGGGGGCGGGCATCGGATTTATTTTTGATTACATTCGCCAACGCAAAAAACCCGATGCCGACACCCCAATTGGTATGGGCGACATCAAACTGTTGGCCACGGGCGGTTTGTGGTTGGGGCCGAACGGGTTGGCAATGGCGTTGGTTGTGTCCTGTATACTGGGGGGGATATGGGCATATATACGACACCAGCGGTTTATTCCGTTTGCACCGTTCTTTGTTGCGGGCGCAATTTTGTCTTTAATTGCAAATGCTTTTTTGTTATAATGTAAAAACAGCAGGGACGAAGATGAGAATAAAATACAGCATATTCTTGATACTATGTGCGGGCACGTTGTTTCCCGATGCGAACGCCGCACCAATCTCCCAAAATCCCACATCAATTCAGCCGATATCACAATACGGCCTGGTTCAGAACGTGCAAAACTATTCATCCAACCCATTTTGGAATCCGAACGGTCCATACAATCAACGTATGCCACAACCGGTCTATGTCCAGGGTGCCGATTTAAACACCGCTGATTGCCAGCGAACTGTCGGAACATTGGTCGCATCGTATTGTGTTGATAACGGCAATTGTGTTGGTATGCAATTAAGTGATGTGCGTCCCGCAATTATGTTGCAATTGGCACGTTTACCGGGGCACAACTATGCGACGTCGTGCGCTGGATTTGTTGATTCTGAATTTAACAGTTATGTATCCAAATATTCAAACGCCGGCCCATCTAATTCATATGTTGCATTTCCAACCGCAACCACACCAAACACATCGGTAAATGAATCTGGATATAATATCGAAAACCCATACAAGATTCAGAATCGCACATGGAACGGCGAAGAATGGGAAAAAGAATTAAAAGAACGCGCCATTGAATTAAAAGAATTACAATCGCAAAATGGTGCAAACGATGTTAAATTGGCGCGTGCCGATTTTCCGGTGACTGCGGCCGATTTGTCGTTTTCCGAACGGATGGAATTGCGTGCCGCCGGATATGAACCATGGAAGGATTCGTCACCGTATGCCGAACCGTTTCAAATCGAATCCGAAGAAAAATACCTTAGCCAGATGCACAACCAAAACAATTCTGTCGCGGGCGGGCCATCGGATTTTGCCACCACCCGTGTGGTGTTAAGTTATAAAATAAAATAAATGAAAAAATACATATTGGCGATTTTTTCGTTATTAAGCATTGGTACAGCATTTGGTACCACGGGCGAAGATTGCAAAGATTTTTTGATTTCCAAATTAACGTCCACATTACAAACATCAAACATTGATATTAAATCGACATCACTGGAACAAGATGTTCGGGCGTTATTGTTGCCAGAATTGTCCGAAATTTTGGAACATAATGCGACATGCACATCTGTTCGCAACGAATTATTGCAATTTGACGGAACCACATTTTCTGTAAACGTTCCGAATCATCGTTTTGATATTGTGTTGGATTTTTCGGAATCATTGGTCGGTTCGTTGGAACCAATCCCTGTGCCGGACGAATTGGAAAGCGTATTATCGTGGTACGGCATATTGGTGGTAAAAAAGGGCAGTTTGGACAACTATGCCAATGCCGATGTTCCAATAATATCGACCGAATATATGAAACAAAACAAAGACAAGTTTTTTCCTGCTAATTCTGATTCGATTATGGGTATGACACGTGCGTGCACCCACGGAAATCATATGGCAAATGATAATGATGTTATAAATCGTGCCACCCATAAAACCATGCAAGAAGAAGAAAGTTTTTGGACCGGAAACGACTATTATGTCTATGATGGCGAAGATGTATATTGGGGATGGGCACAAATCACAGGCGAGGTTGCTTTGGCACTGTTAACGTTGGGACTTAGCGCCGAAGCCCAAGCCGCTGCCACATCGGTCCAGGCCGCCAACGTCGCGGTCCAAACCGCATCCAAAAGCGTGGCGGCCGCGAAACTGACTCAAAACGCCGCAAAAATAGCAAAGGCCGCCACGATAGCCCAAAAGGCACAAAAGGGAACATCCGCCGCCGCCGTTGCATCACGCGCAGACGCGGTCAAGGCACTGGCCGATGCCGGAATCACGGTTAAAAAGGGGACACGTGCAACGGAATTGGTAAAAATAGGAAACGCGCTGGCCAAGGCATCTGGCAGCATAAAAACATTTAAATGGACATCCGCATTGGCCCAACCATGGAAATTGGTCAAGGCGGGCGCGACATCCATAAAACCAAAAAACATCGCCAAAATGTATGGTCCGGGTGTCACATGGGGGCAACGCATAAAGCGCGCCGCAATCACCGCCGGCGGTACCGCCCTGGGCGTTGAATTGATCAAGGCGTTTGGATACAGTTCTGCGACATACAAATTACCCGATAATGTACAGTTTAATGCGTTTGGTTTGTTGTCCGGCGACGATTTGGTGGAAAAAGACGAAAACGGCAACACGGTGGCGGATCGAAGCAATGAAGTATCACATGGCGCATGGTTACAATTTTCCGAAAACGGAACCGATTCCGAAAATTCCGCGCTGGACGAAGCGTTACGCTTTGCCGAAGAATTGGCCGACGACATCCAACAAATAAACAGCCAGGATCCATTATGCCAAGGCCTTGATATTTACGTCGTTCAACCAGGAATAAGCAATCCAAACAAACTTAAAACACACGAAGTGTATTATATCATACAAAACCCGGCCGGTTCGGTTCGCGTTGAATAAAATATTCATAAATGAAATGTAAAAAACTGATTTTATGTTTAGAAACATCTTTTTTATTATGCGGCAATGTGTTCACGGGCCCGTCCAGTGCAGCTGCAACGGAACAAAATACACCCAAAAAAAATTTTGACGGCAACAACTTTCCCAAAAACAGCGGCGGACACCACCTTTGTCGAACGCGTGAAAAATAAAGCAATCGGATACGAACCATATTTTAATCGTTCCGCATTTACGGGACTAAGTATAGCAGAACAAGACGAATTAAAAAGTATGGCATATCGTGCCAATCTGGAACGATTGCACCGTTTGTCCAACGACCGTATCGGTTTTTGCCAGGAAAACCCACACGACTCTGATTGTAATACGACCACCATAACCGAACCACAATCCCAACCCCAAGATACACCGGAATCAATATACACAACAACACCCGTACCGACCCCCCAACACATCGATACACCACCATATATGCGGGCGTCATTAACGGTTGACAATATCGCAAAATACAATCTTAAAACACACAATGGCGGATGCACACCACCCGAACACAGCAACCATTGGAAAAATGCAATCTTGACATCGGGTAAATATCAGTCGTCGGTTCCGGCTTTTGAAAAGTTTATGATAACTGTATTTCGCAAAGAAGGTGAATGTGTCAGCGACACCCACGACCACGGGGGATACACCTGCTATGGATGTGCATCAAACGACCTGTGCCATGGCATTGATATGCAAAATATTACACGAGAAAAAGTCGAAGATTTGGCCTACTTGCAAATATATAAAAAATATAACATTGATGAATTGCCCGATGCGTTTCGTGGCTATCTTTTGTGGGGCATGTGGGATTCGGGCCCCATTACCGGCATTAAGCAGTTCCAGAGTACACTGGGCGTGCCAACAACCGGCCAAATTGACAAAACAACCATTTATGGGGCCGAACACTATACGGGGGATTTTGCCGCCACATATACTAAAAATCGCGAACAGTTTTATCGTAACATTGTCGCACGCGACCCCAGTCAGGAAAAATTTCTGAAGGGATGGTTGAACGGATTACAATTATTACAACCCAGTGGATGCCATATTATACCAATCGCCCCAATATACCGATAAAAATCACATTGTTTTTATTTGTAAAATCTTTTATAATTATGCACAAGAGCAGGGGGCAAAATATGAAAAAGTTATTTGTCGCATTTTTAATGGTTTTTACAACCGTCATTTCCGCCAATGCGTACCAGGTTTTATCGTCACGCGAATTGGGACAGTTGGATGCCAAGAACCAAAATATTGTTGTTAAATGCACCACCGACACGGGCAAAATTTCAAATCAAACCTGTTCATTACGCAGGTATGCAAAATGCACCGGTAACGGCACTACAAAAAAGTGTTCGGGGTGGCAACCGTGGACAGACCTGCGGACCCCCGGCAAACAATATTCTGATTGGAAAACCGCCGCATCAGCGTGTTGTCGCGCAATGGGATTAAGATAAAAAACAAACCGCCAAAACGGCGGTTTTTATTTGTGGTGGATGTGGGCGGATTGTAATTCCCACTCATTTCATTCGCGGGCCCCATTCACTGCGCGCGTTGCGCTTGTTCCGAACCGCGCGGTTCTTCGTCCAATACCACTGGACAAAAATAAAATCGGCATTTTGCCGATTTGATTTTTGTGGTGGATGTGGGCGGACTCGAACCGCCGACCCCTACGATGTGAACGTAGTGCTCTAACCAACTGAGCCACACATCCGATTATTTTGGTGGGGTTAGTGGGACTTGAACCCACACGGTCGCAATGACCAAAGGATTTTAAGTCCTCAGCGTCTACCATTCCGCCATAACCCCAGGACTTTTTTAAAACGCGCGCATTGCGCGCGATTAAAACTTGGTGGAGCTGATGGGACTCAAACCCACGACCTCTACGATGCGAACGTAGCGCTCTATCAACTGAGCTACAACCCCAAAACTTCTATATGGTGGGCATAAGAAGACTCGAACTTCCAAGGTATTGCTACCACTAGTACCTGAAACTAGCGCGTCTACCAGTTCCGCCATATGCCCAACAATTGTAAAGCGTTCCACATAATAACGCAACACAAATCTTTTTGCAACAAGAAAATCTCTACAACCGCATAAAAATGTTTAATAAAAACACGCAAATGTGGCATATTTTGCTTGCTCTGATTTTGTGAATTTTGCTAAACTTCCAGCAGAGATGAAGAATATTCTTATTTTCATTACCGCAATTATTGTGTCCATGGGGCCGGCAAATGCCGCTGTGCGCGATGGCAACGCATTATCACGTGGCACAACAACACAAAAACGGGTTTCAACAACCCCGGCCGTCGAACGCACGACAACCGCCCGGACCAGCATTTTAACCCCGACACGCAAAGCGACCGAACGCACCACCAACGCAACACGTGGTACAACAACCATCACAAATCGTGGGGCAACACCACAGAACGTCGTTGCGCGTGCGACCACACAACCACAACCAACAATGTCTGAAACACGTACCGGCGCGGCATATGAAACGTGCAAATCGGCATTTTTTACCTGTATGGATCAATTTTGTGCCCTGAAAAATGATGATTATCGCCGTTGTTCGTGCAGCAAACGCGTATCGTCATTGGAAAAGCAACGCGCCGTTTTGACCGATGCCGGCGAAAAACTTACAGTGTTTACGGAAAACCTGGATGTGGTTGGATTGACCGCCGCCCAGGCGACCGCCATGCGCACCGCGTCCGAAGGGGAAAACGCACTGGCGTCTGACACATCTGCGTCCAAGGCGTTATTACAGGCGATTATGAATTCTATTTCCGGTGGCGATACATCGGTTGGTGGCAAATATTCCGATTTGAACACGATAAATATGTCATACGATTTGACAACTGTTTTCGGAGCCGATGCAAATCAAATTGTCGCATCATATAACGGCCAAGATTTATACACGGCCGTATATCCACAATGTCGCCACGCCGTCGCGGACGATTGCAACACCGCATCATTGCAACGCGCCGTGAACGCGTACCTTATGGCGATCGAGCAGGATTGCAACACCGTCCAAACCGCAATCCAGGACAAACAATCGCAAATGAAATCTGCAATCCGTGAAGGCAGCGCGATGTTGGACTTGGCGCGTGTTGAAAATCGACGAAAACACAATTCTGACGACATTACAACGTGCATCAACAATGTCGAAGCCGCCATTTTAAGTGAAGAAGTATGTGGTGCCAATTATCATAAATGTTTGGACAATGGCGAATTCATTGACATATCAACGGGTGCCCCGATTACAGGTGTGGAAAAATTCTATGAATTGGGCAATTTGTTGACATTTGCGCCCGGTGTTGATTCCGCAAACCAGCAATTGGCAAAACGATCAAACAATCGCACATTTGTTTTAAACTTTGAAAAACGCACAAAAAAGTTCGCGGAACCGGCACTGGACAAATGCACGGAAATTGCGGACGATGTATGGGCGGAATATCTGGACAAGGCAATGTTGACCATATACTATGCCCAACAATCCAAGGTTTCAGAAATTAAGCAGGGGTGTTTTGATTTTATATCACAATGCTATACCGACAGCGACGCATCCATTACCGCAGCGATGACGGAACTGGTTAGATCGGGCGCAACTGTTTTGGCACCGGACAAAATCGCACTGACCACACAAATGTGTACAGATTACGTTAATTCATGCAACAATATGTTTGACGGAAGTATCGTCGAAGAATATGTTAACAATCGCCAGGATACCGACACATTGACCGCATGTCGTGCCGTTGTTAAACAGTGTTTTGATAAATATGGTGGAACAGGGTACGAAAACTTCTATTATCCTTACAGTGGCCTGTTTCACCAGAGAACAGCGGGGGATTGGTTCACACTTTATGATAAAACCGGGCAAACAACGACCGATTACAAATCCCCATGCGCCCAGCAATTGGCATCCATCACCGCATGCAGCGCCCCGGAAATCGTTGAACAGGCCTTTGGCGGATTTGATTTAATGTACACAGTCAAGGACCAAAACGAAACAGATCAGTTGAAATTTAATGTACAAGACAGCAGCTCATCTGACAATACTTTTGCCGCGCGATATGGCATCGCAATAGATGACAGTACTATGCGCAATCGTGTTTTGCGCCCAGTTGGTGTCGCGACCGAGGTTTACAATCAAATCATCGATACCCTGAACACGCAATGTGCGAATATCAACGGCCGGTTCGTTGAACGCCAATTTATCAAAGAAAACATTTATGGTGGAAAAAGCAAAAATAATATCTGTCTGTGGTATCCGCAAACAAGTACAAATCAGTCATATAATAATTACATAACCCTGGCGGCCCTGTACGGAATATTTACGTCAACGGAATCCACAGAAATACCAAACGATTTCATCGGTGAAAACATGTGCCCGCGCGACTATGGAATAAATGTGGACACGGAATTTTGGGGTGCATGTTTGTGTTGGGAAAACGGTGCACGACGCAGCAAAAACGGTCGAAACGCAATATGCGTTGCAGAATTGCCGGTTGAAAAGGGCACAAACGCAAATGATTCTGGATGTAATACTTCGGGCAAATGGTATACCCTGGGCACCGGTACCACCAGTAATTTTTATGATTGGTGCACACAATCGTCGATTAATTCTGCGAACCAAGTATGCCCATATGGATACACCGCCCAAGATTCTGCGGATGGGACCACGACCGTTTGTGTCGATGCCGATGGAAGTGTTTTTGAAAATCCGACAACGACCAACAACTAATACAATGCGTACAGATTGTTGCCAGAACCACTTCAATAGACCTTATCGATTAAACTTAGATATCTTATTTTGCGAACATTAAATCGTGCGCAATAACCCTGGCCGGGGCACCGGTTGATTTTTGCCAAAGCGCATCCGCCGTTGATAAATCGCGTATCATTTTTTTACGCGCCGACGCCCGGGTCAATTTATCGAATTCCGCCAATATATTTTCCGCCGTTGCATCCGGTCCCAATAATTCTGGATAAACACCACGATTAAGCAGAATATTCACCAACGAAACCCAACGAATACAAATCACTCGACGCGCCAGCCAAACCGTTATCGGATTCATCCGATACACAATAATTGCCGGAGTGTGAATCATCGCCAATTCCGCAGATACGGTCCCACTGGCCGCGATGGCAACAAACGCGTTTTTATATACATCATACCGTTCATCCGAATTAACCAATTTAACCGGCACATTCCAATCGCGAATTGCATCCATAATATATTTCCGTGTTGTTTCAACAACGGGTATAACAAATTCATATTCGGGTGATTTTTTATGCAAGATTTTAACAACATCGCGAAAAACCGGCATTAACCGTTTTACTTCGGACATACGACTGCCGGGGATAATGGCGATTGTATTTGTGTTATCCCCATTATATTCGGTGCCGATGATACCATCTGAAATCGGATGGCCGACCGCCATTGTATCCAACCCGTATTTTGTAAAAAAAGGCACTTCGAAGTCAAAAAACGCATATAATTTATCAAATGTGTTGGCGTATTTTTTTGCGCGTCCCGGTCGCCATGCCCAAACCTGGGGCGCAACAACATGATGAAACCGCAAACCGCCCGAAATAAGTTTTTTACCATCCGCCGATTTACGCAATTTCCCAATCACAGATCGCGCAAACCCGGGTGAATCTATGGTTAAAACAATATCCGGTTTTTCGCGAACAATCGCATCAACGGTTTGCCGAATGCGTCGTGTCAATGTGCGCGCATGGGCAACCACTTCGGCCGCCCCCATAACCGCCAAATCAGACATCGCGAACAACGATTTCAGCCCAGCGCGCGCCATATTTTCACCACCAACACCCACAAAAAACGCATTTGGCATTTCGCGCATAATACGCGCGCCCAAAACATCGCCCGACACTTCACCGGCAATAATAAATATTTTTGGTTTTTTATTCTGCATTTTGTGATGTGCCAATTCCACGTTTTGAACGATTTTCAATAAAATCTATGGCATCCATGGCATATTTGTTATTTTTAACTTCTTTGCGAACACGGGCCAGGCGTTCGGAAACGGTGCCTTCGGTACCACGAAAAACAGCCGAATACACCGCGTGAATCGCATGCATATCTTCGTTGGTGAAACCGTGGCGCATTAACCCAACACGGTTAATTGTGCGATAAACGGCACGGGGCGACCCCTCGTATATGGCATAGGGTAAAATGTCGTTCGTCACCCCCGTCATACCGGCAATAAACGCATTACGGCCGATACGCGAAAACTGTAAAACCATAACCCCACCAGACAAAATAACAAAATCTTCAATCTCTACATGTCCGGCAACCTGTACCAGGTTAGACATAACCACACTGTTTCCCACCTTGCAATCGTGGCCGACGTGCGCATTAACCATAATCTGGCAATCATCGCCGATTTCGGTTCCGTTTGATGCCGGGGTCCCCGAATGAATCGTCACATACTCGCGAATACGACAACGTTTACCAATACGCAGACCGGTCATGGCGGCTTCGTCCTGCCATTTTAAATCCTGGCTCATTACGCCCAAAACAGCAAACGGATAAACAATCGTGTCATCGCCAATTGTTGTTTTACCGTCGACAATCACATTGGACATCAATTCCACACGATCACCCAATACGACATTTGGTCCAACAATACAATTTGGTCCAATTTTACAATCAGCGCCCAAAACGGCACCATCGTGAATAATAGCGGTTGAATGTATCTTACTCATTTTATTGCTCTTTTTTACACCTTTGCTGTGTAAAATAATACCTAATTCGGCATAAAAATGGTATTAAATAAATATAACAAATTATAACAAGGCCCGAATATCCCGACTTAAATTCGCGTATGACAAATTAGCCAAATAAACAACCCCGACCGCTGTTATTGCCGGCATTGTTATTAACACACCAAACAATATTATCGACAATGCGAACATCCGTTCATCCAGCGCATCTGTGATTTTCGTTGCATGCCATATTGACAGCGAAACCAGCATAAATGTCGCAACCAATGTTCCCAAAAACACCGGTACAGATTCCGTCATAACAAACAAAACCATCCCCAATGCCGCGACAAAACGTATCATCCATTTTAATTTGATATATGCACTGTCGTGTATGCGACCACATGGTTTTATATTACGCAACGCGATGGTCGTCACCGCCAACACACCAAACCCCATTACGAACACCAGGTGCACCCATGTTAAATTCCCCAACTGACCGAATCGAAAATATTCGGGTTGCATCAGCATCGCAGTCGCCGTTGCCCCCGCAATTAACAGCACCCCCGGCACCGCCGGCATCCATACCCCCGCACGACGCCCCATCAGGAAACCAATAACCACGGCGCCAATTTGCAACAACGGTCCCCACCATATGTGCATATCGGACATCCCCACCGCCAACAATATCAACACCATATATATGATATTTTCTCGACGAGCATATTTTATATCGCGCGTATATGATCCCACAAACAACGACGAAACGAACAAAATCGCGGCAATCATAAACGGCAATGTTGATGTATCGTCACGCAACACCCCATAATTTCCCCCGAACAATACAACCCAACCAAATGTAATCACGACGGTCCATAATGATGCACGGTCCATAATATTGCCACGCGCCCAGTGCAACCGTTCCGCAATTTTGCCCCCAAACACCCATGCCACCCAATACAATGGCAATGTCAGCAACGCCGACCATAAAAACGATGGGGCCACCAACGCGGCATTATTAAACGCACTTATTGCACTTTGGACTATGATTGCATCATCAAACATAACTTGCCTTTTTCTTTTGTTGGATTATTATACAGGTATGCCTGAAAAACAAGACATTTTTACCATGTTGGGGGGGCGTGTACGATTTTATCGTGGCACATATAACCCCACATCTGATGCCGCATGGTTGGCGGCATTTGTCGCAGATGGCAAATATAAATCTGTTTTGGATGTTGGTGTTGGAACGGGTGGGGCGATATTATGCTTATTGGCAAACACCGACATTGTGTCCGCGACCGGTATTGATATATCGGACACCATGTTGGATGCGTGCGCCCAAAACGCCAAATTGAATAACGCGCGATTGGAACTTATACACGCCGACATAATGAATTGGTGCACGGCAAGAACATTTGACCTGGTTATAACGAACCCGCCATATTTCCGCGGAACCCCGGCGGCACACAACGCCCACCACAACACAGACATTGTTAAATGGACGCGCAAATCGGTTGCGCGTGTTCGCCCCCGCGGAACATTTTGTACAATTGTTGATGCGTGCGTGGCGTCCGATGTGATAACGGCATTAAATACCGTTTGTGGCGACATAACTATTTTTCCGCTGTTCAGTAAAAGACATACCGCTGAACGCGTTATGATTCGCGCCCGCGTTGGCACACGCGGTCCAACGGTGATATATGACGGTCTGACCATGAATTGTGATATGGTATTACGTGATGGCTTGACTATTTGTGATACTTTGGCTACACTGGGTACACAATGTTAAGTTTTATTGCACGATATTTTTCATCCCTGTGGTCGCTGATAACGTCGCCTTTCCGGGCATTGTGGCGCGTTATATCGCGTCTTTTCCCACCACGTGAATTCACGGTTATGGACACACCACGTGGTAATGTTTACACGTACCAACAAAGCAGTTTTTGGCGATTTACAAAATTCGTCGGCAAAATTGGCCTTGTTATATGGGCATCGTGGTCGACATATGTATTTATTTATCACCGTCCGATGTTGCAAAAACGTACCGCCCAATTGGAAGAAATGCGTGCAACCCACGACCGTCATATGGCCGATTTACAAACATATCTGACCAAATTTAATGAATTAACCCGCAATCTGAACGTGACCGACGATAAAATTTTACACGCAGAAAAATTGACCGACGCGCAAAAGGAAGAACTATTAAATGCCCGTCTTAAAAATTGGGGCGAATTGGATTTCCTGCGGACGCGTTTAACTGAAATGTTCACAAATTCTGAATATACACCGGAATACACAAAACTGGCCGAATTGTCGGCGGAATACGAAATTACACGCGCCGAAAACGATGTTTTGCGCAAACAAAGTGATCAAATTGCTGAAAACGTCCAACAAATTGCCGATGCCGATGCAAAAATTGTCGAAACGGTGTCAAAAATGACGGCCGAAAACATCGAAGAATTGCGTAAAAATCTGAAAAAGATAAACGGGACAATTGCAGCATTGGGGTTGAACGAACGCGAATTGGTTGAACGGGCGAACAAATATTCCAATGCCATTGTTGGGGCCGCGTTTAACCCGCTTGAAATGGATCGGGATATGGATCCAAAATATCAAAAACTGGCCGATGGTTTGGAATTGTGGAACGGGCTGTCTAAAATGTCGCGTATTTTGCCGTTGGGCGCACCATTAAAGGACTTACGTGTCACATCCAACTTTGGCACGCGCAAGGACCCATTTACCGGCAAACCGAAAAAACATCGTGGTATCGATTTCGCCGGCAAAATCGGCACAGAACTTATGGCCGTGGCACCCGGGCGTGTAATTTCGGCGGGCGAACGCGTTGGATATGGATTAACGGTTGAAATTGACCACGGGCTTGGGTTTACAACACTGTATGCGCATTTATCCCGTGCGACCGTTGCGCGTGGCGATTGGGTTCGTCCGGGCACGGTTGTTGGGTTGGGTGGTTCATCAGGGCGTTCGACGGGGCCACACTTGCACTATGAAATTCGGTACAAGGGCGACCCGTTTGACCCCAGCAAATTTATAAAGGAATAGGAGATGTTGGCATTTACAAACGCAAGTGAAAAGCAATCGCCGACCGTAATCGGCGCTGGCTGCAAAGTCACAGGTGATATCAAAACAGATCACACAGTCCAGATACACGGTTCCATTGTTGGCGACATTGTCGCAACAACCGTTGTAATCGGACGGGGCGGGGTGGTCGAAGGCACAATTATCGCGGACAACCTTTTTTTACACGGCACATTAAATGGGCCGGCAACCGTCAACAACGCAAATATGTTCAGTGCGGCACAAATGCGGGGCGAATTATCGTATCGCACATTGAACATTACTGCGAACACCGCGCTGGAATGCAAATTAACGAAACGCAAAGACAAAGAAAAAAAATAGGGCAACACAAATGAACAAAACTGTTTCCAAGGTTTATATTGCGGCCGATCATCGTGGGGTGGGGCTGAAACTCTATCTTATTGAAATGCTGAATGCGGCGGGATATATGGTTGTAAATTTGGGGACCGACGACGTGAATACGCCGGTCGATTACCCGGACGTTGCGGCCAAATTGGCGGAAGCGATGATTGACGACCCGAAATCGCGTGGCGTGATTATTTGTGGCACTGGGGCGGGGGTTATGATTGCCGCCAATCGTTATCACCACATTCGCGCATCGCGCGTTGACCGCCCAGATCAGGCACGTGACGACCGTTTTCACGATGATATTAACGTATTGGCATTGGCGGCCGACGATATTGATATTGAAATGGCATTTGTTTGCGTTCAAACTTTCTTGGAAAGCCCGTTTGATGATTGCGAACGTCGCATCCGCCGGATTGAAAAAATATCGTAAATGATGGCTGATGTTAATGGTTAGTAAAAAACCGCCCATTTGGGCGGTTTTTATTTCTTTACAACGAAATTAACCAATTTGTTCGGGACGACGATCGTTTTTACAATTTCCACACTGTCCAGTTTTGCGCCCGCCGCAGTCTTGGCGGCGGTGGTTATTTCGTCCGCCGTGGCATTTACCGAAATAACAAAATCGTTCACACGCTTTCCGTTGATTGACACAACAATCGTCATATCGTGTTTGGCCAATTTCGATTCGTCGTATGTCGGCCAATCTGATAACGTCAGCATTTCCGTATTGCCCTGTTTTTCCCACATTTCTTCGGTTAAATGCGGTGCAAACGGGTTCAACACCCGTATCAGTGCCACATATGCAGGGCGGGGCATTTTACCCCCCGGGAACGCATTAATATATTCCATCATTGCGGAAATTGCCGTATTAAACTTCATCCCGTCGATTCGTTCGGTCACATCCGCAATCAGTTGGTTCATTAGTCGTTCTTGTTCGGCATCTAATGGTTCATCGGTCAAATTATCCGACAACAATTCCACGCGTTTAAGGAACCGCTGGACCCCGGCCAATGCGCCATCGGTCCACACGACGTTATTTTCCCATGGGCCCAACGACAAAACCGCAACACGGCCAGCATCAGCGCCAACGCGTTCAATCAAATCGGCAACCATAAAGCCGTTTCCGCGCGATTTGGACATTTTATAACCGTCGTTACCCATTAACAATCCCTGGGCCGTGCGCCGCGCATAGGGTTCCGGCGTATTAACCAAACCCAAATCATATAACGCATGGTGCCAAAAACGCGAATAAATCAAATGGCGCGTATTGTGTTCGTGCCCACCATTGTAATGCGTCACCGGCATCCAGTTTTCCATCTGTTCTCGGGAACAAAATGCCGCATCATTTTTCGGATCCAAATATCGCAGGTAATACCATGACGAACCCGCCCAACCCGGCATAGTGTCTGTTTCGCGTTTCGCCGGCGCGCCACAATGCGGGCACGTTGTATTCACCCAATCGGTCGCGCGGGCCAGGGGACTTTCACCATCCTCGGTCGGTTTGTAATCGGTCATATACGGTTGTAATAACGGCAATTCATTATCCGGCACGGGCACCCAACCACATTTATCACAGTGCACCAATGGAATTGGTTCACCCCAATACATTTGACGCGAAAAACCCCAATCTTTTAATTTATATTTCGTAGTTCCGCGCGCGAATCCATGTTCGGTACCAAATTTAATCGCGGCGGCAATTGCGTCCGTTTTATTCATACCGTTCATAAAATCAGAGTTAATATGCTCGCCATCACCTTCCCATACTTTGTCTGGTTCGCCACCCGCCAGCACAGGAATTATTTCCAGGTCAAATTTTTTGGCAAAATCCCAATCGCGCGAATCGTGCGCCGGCACCGCCATAATTGTCCCATATGCATAATCAACCAACACATAGTCGGATGTGAACACCGGTATTTCGCGCCCGGTAAATGGGTTTATTGCCATTATACCATCCAAACGCACACCTGTTTTATCGCGCGTGGCATCCGTGCGTTCAATTTCAGATTTCGCGGCCGATTGTTTAATATATTCACGCACCGCATCCGCATTTGTGATTTTGCCTTCATCCAACCATTTCTTCAATAATTTGTGTTCCGGCGCAATCACACAGAACGTCACCCCAAAGATAGTATCCGGACGAGTCGTATAAACCGTCATTACATCATCACCAACACGAAAATCTATATCGGCCCCATTGGATTTCCCAATAAGGTTTATTTCGTCTTTCTTGATTCTTTCGTCAAAATTCACATCCGCCAACCCGTCCAGCAATTTATCCGCATATTTCGACAACCGCAGATTCCATTGCATTTTTTCCTTTTTTTCAATGATACTGTGACAACGCGGACATTTATTATCTTCCAATTCTTCGTTGGTATATGTTGTTTTACAATTCGGACACCAATTCATCGGCAGAGCCGATTTATATGCCAACCCCGCATTAAAGAATTGAATAAACATCCATTGCGTCCATTTGATATATTCTGGATCGGATGTCGCAACACGCGTTTCCGGTGACACCGACCAACCAACACGGTCAATCATTTCCGAATAAGATTTAATCAGTTCGCGCGCTACATCGGCCGGATGTTTCCCGATTTTTGTTGCATAATGTTCGCCGGCAATACCCATCGCGTCAAATCCCATAGGGAACAAAACATCATATCCACGCGCACGACGAAACCGCGCCAACACATCCATACCTGAATAATTCATCATATGCCCCGCATGCATACCCGCACCGGACAAAAACGGAAATTCCACCAATGTATAAAACCGTGGTTTTATTCCATCATTTTTCGGAACAAACGCACGTGCATCGCGCCAGCGTGCCTGCCATTTTTCTTCACGTTCGGTAATTTTTTTCATATCGTCTGTCATTGGTATTGCCCCATATTGTTTAGTAATCACTAGATTTTATATACAATACGCCCCAAATTCAAGATTTTTTGCCACAACATCCCCCAAAAAACCAAAAAAAACGGCAAAACCCCGGAAATCCGCCACTTTTACACCGGCTGCCACCCGAAAACCATCAAAAAAGCCCGGGAATCCACCACTTTTCGCATTTTTTAGAAAGACGCGATTGAAAAGGGCACAAATTACAAAAAAAAGACCAATTATGTACCAACGACATGGCCAATCAACAATGCCAAACATACAGACAAACCACAAACGCCAAGCGCAACAAAAAAAATCAAAACAAAAATATAATCTGTAAACATAATCGTAAAACCAGATAACATTTTGATATCACATTGATACCACAAACAATTTCGCATCACAATGCACAAACGCATTCTTTTTCCCCGCTTCCCAACCCCAAACTATACATAATATACATTATACGCCTTTTGTATATCGATTCCCCCGCGGATTTCCATGGGTTTTGTTTGTCGCATATAAAATTATTATTTTTGTCGTCCCACACAAAACCGCACGCCAATAAAATCACGCATTATTTTTGTAAATTCAAGAACCTATTGAGACATTTTTATAAAACATTTTAATTTATTTTTGTTTGATTTCAACCACCCGCCCCAACCATAAAACCCCGGGGTTCCGCCACTTTTATCGTTTTTTACCATCATCCAACAACCATTTTTGTACCAGACACACCCACATACCCCGAAATGATGTCCAACCCCACCCCCAGACATTACAAAAAAACACCCCTGTTTTCGGGGTGTAAAAAACTTATTTATCTTATAACAAATCGTTTTTATTTCTTTGTTTTTGCAACCTTTTTGATTTTCTTTAATCCGCCCGTCGCCAACTTGGTCACACTGTGTAACCCCTTGGCCAAATCGCTTTCTTCGACATTGCCTGTTTCAACGGGTTCAACATCACTGCAGCAATACGGACACTTGGTCGCGGCATTACTGATTGTCGATTGGCAATACGGACACGCGTGTGTTGTTGCCGGTTTCTTTGCCTTGGCCTTGGCCGCCAAACGCACAATAAGGAATATTGCAAACATAGTAATCAGGAAACTGATAACCGTGTTCAAGAACACACCAATATTAATCGTTGCATCCGTACCAAACCCCAGTGCGATTTTCCAATCTGAAAAATCAACCCCGCCAACAACGGCGCCTATCGGCGGCATAATTACATCCTTGACCAACGAATTAACGACACTGGTCATAACAGACCCAACGATGATACCGACAGCCATATCGATTGCATTACCACGACTTATAAACGCGGTAAAATCCTTGATAAAATTACTTTTTGCCATTTGTTTTCCTTTCGTTTGTGTATGTTTTGATTGCGTCCACCACCTTGTTAAGGGTTTTTCGCAAACTTTCGTCCCTTGTTTCGACCGTTATATCGGCCATCGCATAGATATCATAACGTTCTTTAATCAACTGCGCCAATATTTTACGACTGTCGGTGTGCAACAACTGGGGTCGTGTATCGCGAAAATTGGTTCGTTTTACCAGCAATTCCAGGTCAGCACGCAACCAAACCGAAATCGCACGTTTAAGGACGATTTCGCGCACCGCGGGCGTGATAAACGCGCCCTCGCCTGTAGAAATGACCTTGCACGTGGGCGCCGTATCCAGCAAACGCTCCATTACGCGTTGTTCAACACGCCGAAATTCCGCCTCGCCGTACAGAGAAAAGATATCGACGACACTGCACCCAGCGGCAGCTTCTATCTCTTTGTCGGAATCAACAAACGGTATTTTAAGTCGCCGCGCCAACGCGCGACCAACACTGGTTTTGCCCGCCCCCATCAACCCAACCATTACAATCGGACGATCTGATAAAGATAACGTTTCTCCATCCATGCGCGGTAATAATAGAAAAAAAATCCATTGAGAACAATAAAAAATTATATCAATACCTGTGTTTCGCTTTTGTATTTAAAAAGCATCACAATTGTGATATAATATACAAAGAAAACAAAAAAAGAGAGAAACACAATGAAACATATTTCCACCATTGTTTTTGCCACAATTTCTGCATTGGGGACAACCCCATTCTGTGTGCACGCAAAATCGGTATCGCCGTTGCATGCAAACGCCATCGCTGTGAATAACATTGTTGTGAATCAACATTCGGCAATGCTTAACGCGTTTAATAATTTTGGTGGCGGAATGACCGGCGCCGTTATTAACGCCATTCGTCCACATGCGGATACACCGGCCGAAAACAGTTCGGATTTGTACGGAAGAATGCCTCTTTATGGCGAAAAGTTGTATTATGGCGAATATGGTGATGATGGAACCGTATTTTTGTCCGGCCACAATGGCGGTGACGACAATGTTAAACCCAACTCTGATTTATATGTTTCTGCATGGATGGATTGGCAGCACACCGATGATTATGTCAAGTTTGATAAATTCCACCGGATTGACAGTCGTGGCGAATTAATATCATTGGGATTTTCACATGCGTCCGATTTCAGTGCAGAAACATTTTCTAAACTGGGTGGTTTTGGTGGTGTAATCGTCGCAGACGAAGATGCGGACACAGTGGGCCTGTCCGAACTTGGTGAATACTTCGGGCTTTATTACGGCTATCATACACACGGATTTAATATTCAAACCGCAGCAAATTTTGGCACAATATTCAGCGATGCCAAATCAAACGCTCTTGACAAAAACGATTTGTCCAGTATATGGCTAGGTGCTGGAATGAATTTGTCATACAACTTTGCTCTGGACAGCACATCTGTATTGCAACCCGGTGTATATACTGGTTATACGTGGGCACATTCCAAGGGATACAAAACCGATTCCGGCAACGATATATCGATTGACAACTTTAACGCATTTGAGTTATCACCATCAATTCGTGCAATAACCCATGTGGTTGACGGTTGGTTTGTGGGAATGTCTGCACGCTATGTGTTTAACTTCACAGACGGCGGAAATATTGATGTCGCGAACACCGCACTGGAAGATTTGAAACTGAATAATTTCAGCGAATACGGTTTATCGATTGAAAAAAGCATGTCACGGTTTAACATTGCCGCAACGATAAACCGTCGCGATGGCGGCCGTACGGGTTGGAACGGCGGCGTTCGTGTAAAATATATATTCTAAAAAAACACCGCCCGATTACATATCGCCATGACAATTGCGACAATGGACGGGCGGTGATTTTGTCACCCATCTTACCACCATGTTGTCACATAACTTAAGCCTCTTGATTGCGCATAATAAGCAGGTATAGAAGGACAGTCGCTCTTACAGGCACTAACCGAATTATACGTTTCGCCTGCTTCCATCCAGGCCTCCGTGACGGGACTTGTCATTCGAAACCAACAATATTTGCCCTCTGTATTTGATGGCAAATCATCATAGGTTTCGCCATCATAGGCATAATTAATACACTTCGCATCTCCCGATACGTCACCAAATGAAAATGGCACAGTCCATCTCCCGTCTACTTCGTTAAAGTAATACATCTCAATTCCTTCATCATCTTCCAACCCTCCTTGCATCATATCCACAGACACGTTCACCACTGGACATGTAACTTCCGCATTTGCCGCCCCAGACATAACGACGGCGAATACCGCGATTATTGCAATATGTGTTATTTGTGATAATTTCATTTTCTTTCCCCCATTTGGTTATTTTACGGTTGCAACCGCCCACAAATCTGCATAGGCCGAACCAAAACGGTGGTTTT
>JAZLAV010000010.1:0-24144 GCA_045613315.1 Candidatus Enterousia sp.
GTGCATTTGTTGAACGAACCGTGGTCGCACTGCGTCCGACGGTTGCCGCCCCACGCAACGCGTTTGAAACCACCGCCCCACGCGCAGCCGTACGCGCATCCGCCGTACGCGAAACAACCCGATTGGTCGCCGTACGCGATGTTGTTGCCGAATCGGCCCCACGCGAATTTGTCGCCGTCATTGACGCGCCACGCGGATTGGGCGCCTGGACCGCAACGGCGTCACCGCCACACAGAACGGCCACAGCCGCCATTAAAAAACGAAAAGTATTTGTTTTCTTAGACATAAAAACACATCTCTCTTGCTGTGTATTTTATCATTTTTCACCCATCGCAATCAAGCCTATTTTATCATCACCCAGAAAATTAGTGTGACAATCATAAGTGCACCCAATGGCCATACAACCTTTTGGAACGGGAACCACGCATGTCCACCATTACGCGCCTTGATTTTTTGATACCATTTGCCCGCCAACCAAAACACAACGGACCCAACAACCACCCCCAACAAGAAACTGTCAATTCCCCAAATGGTGGTTGCATTAAACCGCAATGTCGGGTGTCCAACCGGCAAAACATATATCAATGCCAACAAACCATAATAAACAACATAATTCAATAAATATAAAAATCTGTTTGTTATACCACGGGCGGCCATATAATTTGCGGTCCACGCCGCCAGTGATAACATTAACCCACCGGCCCATAACCCGGTTATAACATCATCAACACCCAAAATACGCGCACCTTCAAGCCCCGCGCCAACCGCAACCGTACAAACCGGACAAAACGCATGTGCGCCCCCCACGACAAAAACGATCGACAAGAACCAAATCATACCCAACAATGCTTTTTTCATAATGCTTCCTTTCCTTGGTTTTAATATAATGAACTAATAATACATTATCACGACCATTTGGGTCAATATGATTTTACAACACCGCGCATATGTGCACTGCGCGCACGCGGGTTGGTTTTAATTTCATCCACATTCGGAGTCACGGTTTTTAACAACCCAAATGTGGCGGGGGCCATCTGGGGCAATCGTGGATCACCCGGCGCGGTCGTCCAATCACGAAACTTATTTTTAACAATTCTGTCTTCGATTGAATGAAATGTCACACAAATGCATTTGCCACCCATCACCAGTTTGGCCGGCACCGCCGCCAACGCGCGATTTAATTCCCCCATTTCATCATTAACCGCAATACGCAATGCCTGGAATACGGGGGCAATATCATTCGGATTAAATATCAAATCCCGTAATTCAAATGTTGTTTCGGGTCGGGCATTACATATCGCGCGCGCCATAACATTTGCCCGTCGAACATCGCCATAGTCGCGTAGTATTTGTGCCAATTCATCAACCGATTTTGATTTTATTAAATCTGCGGCGGTCACACCATTTTCCGACATCCGCATATCCAGTGGCGCATCATATCGAAACGAAAATCCACGTGTCGCCGTGTCAATCTGCATAGACGAAATCCCCAGGTCAAAAACGATTGCATCAAATATTTCGTCTAAATCATTTATATGCGAGAAAGATTCAGGAATAAACCGGAACCTGTTGCCGTATTCAGATTTTATTTTATCGGCATCCGCCACGACATTTGGGTCACGGTCAAATGCAACGACATCCGCGCCCGCCGACAAAAACGCCCGCGTATATCCACCGGCACCAAATGTACAATCGACAATATGTTTACCACGCATATCACCCAACGCATTTATAACCGCTTTCAACAGCACCGGTATGTGTTTCATTATTCAACCTCTACCCGTATCCCAAGGGCACCCATATCCGTTGCGGTGGTTGGCCCCAATTCAACCCCGCCATTAAGACGAATTTTTGTCACATTACCCCCAGAATGTAAATTCAATTCAACCCGTGTCGAGCCACGCTTTAATCCCGCCAATGATTTTTTTACATCTGCCAACACATTGGCGTTTGATATATCCAATGTCATTTTTCGCGCAATCTGGGCAACCCATTGGGCCAGAGGCACAATAGAATCAACAAACACGGACACCCGATCATCACGATTTGATGTTTTTCCGGTTATTAAAACGACGCTTTCGGTACCTAATATTCGTGCAAATTCGATGGCAGAATCACCAAACGCAACCGCATCTATATTACCCGTGCTGTCTGATGCGTTAATGGTTATCATTTCTTTGCCGGTTTTGGTGCGACGACGCGAAAAAGACCCGACATTTGCGGCAATCTGGACCGGTTTTCTATCACCAATTCCGTCCAATGTGGCACTGGTTGCGATTCCAGCACGGGCGATAAGATGTTTATATTGGTCCAACGGATGCGCAGAAATATAGAAACCCAATGCCGCCAATTCATTTTCCAAACGTTGCGAAAAAGTCCATGGTGTTGTCTTGGTCAGGTTTTTATGCAACCGATCTTCGGAAACATCGTCTTCGACCGTGTTGGCGAAAAGCGATAATGAATTCGCGCCTTCTTTTGATTTGGACGCATACAACAAAATCGCATCAGCATTCATAAATATCAATGCACGATTTGGTTCCAACGAATCCAAAACGCCGGTACGGGCGAACGCTTCTAAAACCCGTTTATTCATAAATGGCGCGCACCGTTTTGCAAAATCGGTCAGGTTCTTGAACCGTCCATGTTCCATACGTTCGCGGACAATTACATCAGTGGCGGCAACCCCAACCCCTTTGATTGCGGCCAGACCATATATAATCTTGCCGTCTTTGACCGTGAACAAGGATTCACTGTTGTTAATGTCGGGCGGAACAATTTGTATGCCGAAATTGGTTTTTGCGTCGTCTATTAACAAAACCAACTTTTCGGTTGCGTTCAATTCACTGGACATCGCAGCCGCCAAAAATTCCGGTGCATAATTCGCCTTAAGATACGCACACTGGTTCGCGACAATGGAATATGCGATTGCATGCGATTTATTAAACGCATATTCCGCAAATTTTTTGAACTTTTCCCACAAATCTTTGGCCTGGACATTATTAAGGGTGCCTTTCTTTTCACAACCCTCCAAAAATTTGACTTCCAATTCCGCCAACAATTCCAGTTTCTTTTTACCCATGGCTTTACGCACAGTATCCGATTGACCACGTGTAAAATCCGCCAACGCACGCGTCAGCAACATAACCTGTTCCTGGTACACGATAATACCATAGGATTCTTTTAATATGGGTTCCGCCAACGGGTGTACATATTCGATTTCTTCTTCGCCGTGCATACGCGCAATAAATTGCGGAATATATTGAATTGGCCCCGGTCGATTTAACGCATTTAACGCCGAAATTTCCAAGAAATTTGTCGGTCGCATTTTACGCAGCGTCTGTTTTACAAACGGGGCATCGAATTGGAATATGCCTTCGGTAAAACCGTTCTGCCACAATTCGATTGTCTTTTTATCGTCGGTCGGTATCGTGTCCAGATTAACATTTATACCGCGTGTTTTTTGGATAAGTTTCACGGCATTTTTCAGCACAACCAATGTTTCCAAACCCAAAAAGTCAAACTTAATTAAACCGGTCGCTTCCAAATAATGACCGTCATATTGGCTGGATGGCAACGGGTTTGACGGGTCACGATATACAGGCGCAATTTTTGTTGTTGGCCGGTCGCCAATAACAACGCCGCACGCGTGTTGCCCCAGGTTGCGGAAGCAACCCTCTAACTGTTCGGCAATTTCGACCACCTTGTTCATGTCCGGGTCATTTGCTAATATTTCCTGAATTTCAGACGATTCATTTACCGCACCACGCAATGTTTTTGCATCATCAGGGATAAGTTTTGTGAACCGGTCCGTTTTGGAATATGGCATTCCATACACACGACCAACATCACGAACGGCCCCCTTGGCCTTTAGCCCGCCAAAGGTTATTATTCGGCACACCGATTCTGCACCATATTTATCACACACGTGTTTAAGAACCGTTTCAATACCCTCGGGCTCAAAATCAACGTCGAAATCAGGCATGGAAATACGATCCGGATTCAAGAAACGTTCAAACAGCAACCCATATTTCAACGGATTCACGTGCGTAATACCCAACGCCCACGCAATAATAGACCCCGCACCAGAACCACGACCGGGTCCCGTCAAAATGTCGTTGTCACGACACCAATTTATATATTCTGCAACGATAAGGAAATATCCCGGAAAGCCCATACCGATAACAACGCCCAATTCAAATTCGGCCTGGTCATAGTATGGTTTTGTATCCTTGATTTTATGTTCTTTCAACCGTTTTGCCAAACCCGCCATTGTGTTATCACGCAACATTTGACATTCGGCATCGAAATTTTCACCGAAACGTGGCAACAATGGTTTCTCTTTGACATTAACCATAAATCCACATCTGTTTGCAATTACAACGGTATTTTCAATTGCTTCGGGTAAATCGGAAAACAAATCCATCATTTCCGCCGTTGTCTTGAAATACTGTTCTGACGATTTACGTGGCCGATTTGGATCAATAACCTTGGTCTGACCCAAAATACAGGACAGGGCATCAGTTGCCTCGTAATCATCGGGGGTAGCGAAACAAACATCATTTGTTGCCACGATTGGTATATTTAATTCACGGGCAACATCCAAAAACACCGGTTCGGTTTTGATTTCGTTTTCTAATCCGTGACGCTGAATTTCGATATAAAAACGGTCACCAAAAATATCCAAAAACCGGTTTGCATATGTTCGTGCCAACGCGTCTTGCTTGTTCAAAATTGCCATACCCAATGGCCCATTATGCGCCCCGGACAAACAAATCACGCCCCCACTGTGCGATTGCAGTTCATCCAATGTTATATACGGTCCCAAATGATGATTTTCGCCACGCATATACATAATTCGTGACAATTCGCAAAGGTTCAGATATCCATCATGATTTTGCGCCAACAAAACAATTTTACTTAAACTGGATTCGCGCAAGATTTTGGGATCGGCGGTATGTTGATTAAGCGATATTTCCACCCCAATAATCGGCTGCAGGTGTTTAGACGGCAAAACATCGGAAAATTCTGCACAACCCGACATCAAATTCGTATCGGTTAACGCGCACGCCGTCATACCGTCCGCGATGCACATTGCGGGGATACTTTTTGCGACAATTTCCGGTGGTGCCTTTTTGCCCGCATTTATAATCAGCGTTGATGCACCAATCGACAAACGCGTATGTGTATGAAGATGAACGAACTGTCCTGACATGTGCGACACCATACCAAAAAATACCGTGGTTGGGCAACCACAATATTCCTAAAAATTATTCTTGCTTGAATTTAGCGGTATTTTTATATCGATTCCAAAAACGATTAAATACAAACATATCTGTTTCGGGATTCATCGCGACCGAACACATATCCCAATCGATAATACCGATTATATTCATCTCATCATCGAACAAAAAATTCGTTTCGTTCAAATCAAAATGCGCCAGCACTGGGCGCGGTGTGTCCGTTTTGGGTTCGGTCGCGCGTTCTGGCTGTAAACTGTGCATATAGTTTTCGTGATGTGGTATCGATTCGATTTTTATATTTTGAATTTGCTTAACAATATCGGCGACCTGGGCCTTGAATTTATCTTCGTTGTTCAATATGGTCTGCACGTCAAAATCGTTTATTCCGCGTCCCGGAATTTTTTCGGTCACATACATTGCCATTTTGTCATCGGCGTGAACCAACGGAATACGAACATTTATATGTTTCGCCACAAAATCGGTTAATTTTTTATAATTCTGGACACGTTCCGGTGTAATATTGCGAAAAAGTTTTACAAAGTATTTGTCATTAACAACCAAACACACCCGATTAAGGTTGATTTGACGGACAAAACGTATTGTTTTTGCCCGTTCGTGATATGTGCGCCAAATGAACCGTTTGATACGCGGGGTGTACAACACACGGTTAATATTTCCACGCACACGCGCGCGACGCGCACCATCGGGCACAAACATTGTCACAAAATTACCAATATAAAACGGTATTTTACTCATCATCAACCCCATATTCTTGCACAGAAATGATACCCGAAATCCGGTCCCAAGACAAGATTAAAATACCATTACCCGTACCGACATTATTACACCAATTTCCCATGACAATGTTTATATTTCAATCCGGAACCGCACGGGCAGGGGGCGTTTCGACGCGCCTCGGTTGATTGGTTCATATCTGCGTCGTGTTTTGCGTGTTCGGCCGCCGTGGCATTGACATTTTCGCGTGTCAATTCCATCCGACAAATATATGACACTGACATCAATTTGAAATTGTTAATTGTATTTTTGAACAATTCCAACGCTTCACGTTTGTATTCATACAACGGATTTTTCTGGGCATACCCACGCAGGCCAATCGCCGTCTGCAAATAGTCCATCTGTTGCAAATGTCGTTTCCATACACCATCCAACGCCCCAAGCATCATTTGTCGCGAAGCCATCTGCATCAGTTCGGCGCCATATTTTTCGGTCTGCTGTTCATATCTGCGCAGGGCCAGGTTATTCAGCACATCGTATGCCTTGCGTTCAGTAATTTCTTCGTCCGTTTTCCAATTTTCAATATCTGTTATATCCAACGCAAATGTTCGCAACATTGAATCGTGGATACCAGATATATTCCAATCGGCCGGCATCGCCTTTTCTGGAATATTGTTTTCGCAAATCATTTCGACGACATCGCCAATCATTTCGCGCGCCAAACCACTTAAATCATTAGATGTCATCAAATCATCACGCTGTTTGTACACCACACCACGTTGTTCGTTCATAACATCGTCATATTTCAATAATTCCTTACGCATTTCAAAATAACGTGTTTCAACACGTTTTTGCGCCTTTTCCAGTGCCTTGGTTATCCACGGGTGGGTAATAGCCTCGCCTGGTTTTAATCCCAACGTGGTCAACATCCCGTTAAGACGCGCCGCCCCAAATATACGCATCAAATCATCGTCCAATGCCAAAAAGAATTTGGAATCACCCGGATCACCTTGCCGTCCGGAACGACCACGCAACTGGTTATCTATACGACGCGATTCATGACGTTCCGTGCCGATGACATATAATCCACCTGCATCCAAGACCAATTTCTTGTTTTTTTCGATTGTGTCATAAATTTCTTTTTTCTTGTCTTCATAATCTGGTGCATTTGAATCCAGTGCCACAATAAGTTCTTCGGCATTACCACCCAATTTAATATCGGTTCCACGCCCCGCCATGTTGGTTGCAATCGTGACGGCACCGGGCGCGCCCGCCTGGGCCACGATTTTTGCTTCGGATTCATGGTGCTTTGCGTTCAAAACGGCCGGATTTATCCCCAATTCAGATCGTACCAATGCCGCCAATTCTTCGGATTTTTCAATGGAAACGGTTCCCACCAACACCGGTTGTTTGCGGTTCATACAATCGCGAATTTGTGCCAAAATCGCCGCATATTTTTCGTCTTTGTTGCGATAAATTTCGTCGTGATGGTCAACACGTGCAACCGGACGGTTCGTTGGAATAGACACCACGCGCAATTTATAGATTTCTTCAAATTCAGCGGCTTCGGTCATGGCGGTTCCGGTCATACCAGCCAACGTTTCATACAAACGGAACAGGTTTTGATATGAAATACTGGACACTGTCTGATTTTCCGGCTGAACTGTCACATGCTCTTTGGCCTCAATCGCTTGGTGCAGGCCTTTGCCAAAACGACGGCCCGTCATAACACGACCCGTAAATTCATCAACAATAAGAATTTCGCCATTGCGAACAACATAGTTCACATTTTTCTGATATAAATGATGTGCCAATAATGATTGTTGAATATGCATAACCAACGCGGCATTTTCGGACGCATACAAATTGTCCCCAACCAACAAACCAGCATCTTTTAAAAGACGCGTCACCGTATCAACACCGTTTTCTGTCAATGTCACATGACGATCTTTTTCATCTTTCTTGAAATCGTCCGGTCCCAATTTTACAACAACATCGTCAACACTTGCATACAGTTGACTGATATCTTCGGCCGGTCCGGATATGATAAGTGGCGTACGCGCTTCGTCGATTAAAATACTGTCCACTTCGTCAACGATGCCAAAGAACAGGGGGCGCAACACCTGTTGTTCTTTGGAAAACTTCATATTGTCGCGCAGATAATCAAACCCCAATTCGGAATTGGTCACATATGTAATATCGCAATTATACGCGGCACGACGTTCTTCGTCGGTCATATCATGTTGAATCACGCCAACGGACAACCCCAAAAAACGATAAATCTGGCCCATCCAATTCGCGTCACGCGACGCCAGATAATCATTAACGGTAATAAGATGCGCGCCACGACCATAAAGCGCCTTAAGAAACATTGCCAATGTCGCAACCAATGTTTTACCTTCGCCGGTTTTCATTTCGGCAATTTGCCCATCGTTTAAAACCATACCACCAATCAACTGGACATTAAAATGGCGCATACCAACGGTACGAATTGCCGCTTCGCGGACCAATGCGAACGCATCCGGCAAAATATTCTTTTCCTTTTCGCCAGATTGCAGACGTTCACGCAACGCAACCGTTTGCGCACGCAATTCATCGTCACTCATTGCGTGATATTTCGGTTCTAAATCATTTATTATGGAAACCGTCTTGTCGTATGTTTTTACCAATCGGTCGTTCGCAGACCCCAATATTTTCGTCAATATGTTCAACATTTCTTTTTTCCTTGTCTTTTTAATACCAGATGTATAGCAATTTTGCGCCTTTCCGTCAAGATACTTTATGCATATAGTGCATTTTATGACTATCTGCAAGTGCGCTTTTTGTCAAAAAACGATAAATTTGCAATTTTTTAATTATTTATATGAAAAATTGCAAAAATGTGATATATTGTGTTCAAACAGATATATCGCAAAGAATTAAACGAAGGGGGGATTTTCATGCGAACACCGGTACAACAATTAAACCCATCGGACATAACCAGTGATGTTTATACAATTTCCCCAACGCAATTGGATTATATTGCACGAATGTTTGGTGACGGTGTCGCCGACGCCATGAATATGCGGGCGTTTGCTGGTCGTTTTCGTGAGATAGCGACACAATCATTAAATAATGCACTGCGTTCGGCACGCCACATGGGCGAAAAATAAAAACACTTGAAAACCCACAATTTTTAACTAACATTTATTCGTCAGATGCACAGAGCATAGCCGTCATTTTTGGCGGAGGAAAGTCCGGACTGCGTGGGACGGCATACGGGTTAACGACCCGGCGGGGTGACCCGACGATAAGAGGAACAGTAACGTATGCGGTTTTAAACCGTTTGAAACGGCCAATCTCTATGTGCAGCAACTTCAAATAGGCCCCCAATGGTTGTCCCTGCCAGGGGGCGGGTAGAGGGCTTGACGCCCAGTGGTAACATTGGGTGCAGATTAATTATGCTCGCTACCCCGGGGTGGTTGGAAACGACTGCGCCGGGGCATGTACAGAATCCGGCTTATCGTGCATCTGACACAAAAAAACCGCGCCAAAACGGCGCGTTTTTTTTACATAACTTTACCACTATTCGGATAAAACGTTAACTGTATTTTTTCCCACTTGGAAAAATCGTTCTCGGGCAACATACGCAACGGTTGACATGTATTTATTGCCGCACGTATTGTATCCAAAACATAGGCAAATGCCGGGTCGGTTTCCGCGCGTGCCGCCGATTCGAACCACACATCACGCACCGTTCCATTTTTACGCATTGTTAAATGTGCAACCGCACGAATATCGGAAATGTCCGGTCTGTTTTTATCAATTACCCAACAACGCGTCATTGCCACACGCAACGCATCAACCACAGACACATTTAATGTACGGTTCAACGAAACACTTTCACGATTGACACGAATAACCATTTTCTTTTTGGGTGTCGCTGGAACCGGCTCAACATCAGGCTTTTCTGGGGCGGGTTCTGGTTTTGTATCCGGTTTGGTTTCCGGTTCTGGTTCACCCACGGACGGCGATTCTATATTTTTGTCCGGCGCATCGGGCGCAGGCGCAGGTTCAGGTTCGGGAACCGGTTCTGGCTTTACATCGGGCTTGGTATCTTCGATTGGATTTGTATTATACAATTTTGTTTCTTCACTTGACACAGTGACAGAATCTAAATCGATTTCTGTAATTTCAATACGGTCGGGCGCAATCAACATCGCACGATTAACCAACACCGCAAACGAAGTCACCATAACGGATATAACAACCAGATGTCCAATCAAAGACATCATCAGATTTTCCAACGAAAATGTCTTGTCCGCACTTTGCACTGTGATTTTTATTGTTCGGCCTTGGTTCGCAACCCAACGCGTTGAAATCCAGAATCTTTTAATTTGCCCATAACGGTCATCACCGCACCATAGTCGGCGCGTCGATCACCATTTATCACAATGGACAACTGGGGGTTTTCACCACGCATTGCGATTGCACGTTTAACGACATCATCAACATCCAACCGCATTTCGTTCAGGTAATACGCGCCATCTTCATCAACACTTATCTGGATCGCGTGATCGGAACCGTTCAACGCAGAATGTCCGGCATTTGGCAAATCTAAATCTATGCCGTTGGTCATCATCGGGGTCGTCACCATAAACACCGCCAACAACACCGTCATAACATCAATCATTGGCGTTAACTGGATTAACGCATCGGATGCGGTTCTGTGTCTTAATCTTGACATAATTATTTTCCACCCAATTTTTCGTATAAATCATCGGATTTTTTAATAAACACCTGGTATGCTATTGCGGCCGGTATCGCAGCAATAAGCCCCAGTGCCGTCGTCCCCAACGCAGTTGCCAACCCCGGGGCAATAACCCCAATACTGACCGATTGGTTAAGACCAATTGACGCAAACGAATCCATAACCCCCCACACGGTTCCAAAAAGACCAATAAACGGCGACACGCCCGCAACCATCGCCAAAAACCACAGGTTTTTATCAAACGGCGCAATTGCTTCATCGGCCTTGCCCGTGGGTAATTTACGGTGTGCACCACGAAAAAGGCGAATTTTTTCCACAATTACCGCCCACGACAAGATACTAAAAATCACCAAAACGATTGACGCAATTGCCGTCACGATATCACTGGTAAACAATGTCCATAATGAAAAACTGTTCATTTTATCCTTCCTTTGCTGAATCCAGGTGTTCCGTTATCGCCGCGGGGATGCGTTTTGCGTGCATATCTGCGCCGACATAAACAACCGTGATGCTCATTATAGCATAAATTGCACCGTCATGCACGAACTTTTGTTGCAAATCCATCGAAGCACCCCCAACATTTATCACTTCGGTTTCAATAACAACATCATCCCCCAATCGTAATGGACGCATATATTTTATGGATATTTCACGAACCACAAAACCATTGTCATCCGCCGGCACTTCAACCCCACGCATCATATCCATACGCGCGCGTTCAGCAATTTCGACATAACGACCATGATACGCAATACCACCAGCATCGGTATCCGCATACGCAATCGTAAAATTATATTTAAATGTTTTCATCTTTTTCCCCCACAAATATTCTGAAATCAGTATTGTTTTCTTGTTTTAATCGCGCGGCAACCCGTTCGCGAATTATATTGTACACCATGCGCAACATTGGTTCATAATCAAATTGTCGCGCAAAATCATCCGCAAAGAACAACCGCCAATAAAACCCATCTCTATATTTGCCAATATACGACAAATCACACGCACACAAATGTTGGACACCTGTATCCAAAACATCCAACAATTTTACCAATTTTGATTCCGGCGATTGTCTTGCCTCGTACTCAGAAAACAAATCCGATATATGGTCATCATGCAACAAACCATATATTTGTTCAATCGCACTCAATTCCCGACATTGTTTTTGTACCTTGACATCTGGGGTCTGTTCGTGCAGGGGCACATCGTGCGCAATGGATTCGGGTAAATCATGCACAACACATAATTCCAAAACCCGTTCCATGTTCACATCGTGTTTCAGATACGGTTTAACCGCCAATGCCATCATTGTCATATTCCACGAATGCGACGCGACCGCCTGGTCCCGCCCATCGGACATCCGCGTCAGGCGGTATTCGCATTCCAACCGTTCGGCGATACGAAAAAAATCCGTTAATTTTTCAGCGTTTGTCATTTTTTCAGCCCCAAATGCTCATATCCGCTTTCCGTCACAATACGACCGCGTGGAGTGCGCTGTATAAAACCCAACTGCATCAAATATGGTTCAATAACATCTTCAATCGTATCCGCGGGTTCTGATAATGCCGCCGCCAAATTATCGATTCCGACCGGCCCCCCGGCATAGTGTCGAACAATTGTTATCATATATTCACGATCGATTTCATCCAAACCAGACGCGTCAATATGTAACTGGGTAAGGGCGGTTTTCACGGTATCGTCAGTTATCGTTTTATTTCCCGACGCCGCCGCAAAATCACGTGCACGTTTTAACAATCTGTTCGCGATACGTGGCGTGCCGCGTGCACTTTGCGCCAGCGCCAACGCCGCATCATCTTCGATATTTGTTCCCAAAATATTTGCACTGCGTTTAATAATTTTGGCCAAATCGGCCGGCGAATAAAACGACAAACGCAAATCTATGCCGAAACGATCACGTAACGGATTCGACAACAACCCGGTACGCGTTGTTGCCCCGACCAGTGTGAACGGTGGCAAATCAATCCGAACGCTTTTTGCTGACGGTCCTTCGCCCAACATAATATCCAACTTGAAATCTTCCATTGCGGAATACAACACTTCTTCGATTGCGGTTGGCAAGCGATGTATTTCATCTATGAACAAAACATCCATTGGTTCCAGCGCGGTCAATATCGCCGCCAAATCACCTTGCTTGGTAAGCATTGGCGCCGCTGTCGTACGAAAATTAGTTCCCAATTCGTTTGCAACAATGTGTGCCAATGTTGTTTTCCCCAACCCCGGGGGGCCATACAACAAAACATGGTCCATTGCTTCGCCACGCGATTTTGCGCCGGCAATAAACACAGACAAATTCTGTTTCAGGCTTTCATGACCAATAAAATCCGCCAGTGTTTTCGGACGAATTGTCGCCGCCATTTCATCTGGAATTGTTGGGTCTAAAAATCTGTTGTTCTGATTCAATTTTGCCCACCTTACAACAACTTATCTTCCGCGTTTTCACGACCAACATATGCCTTTAAATCATTATACATTTGTCGCAAATCGGCCGGTTGTGAATATTCAGAATCAGCATTTTTAACACGTATAGTTTCCAATACAATCTGCGCCTGTTTCCTTAACACCTGGGTAATGTGTGTTGCAAATGCCTTGGCGTCTTCGGATTCTTCCGCCCCCTGAAGCAACAGCCCACGATTCGGACGGGGCGACAAAAACGTATAATCAGAAATAGACGGGTCGGGCGACACCAGGGCAAAACCAGATACCTCGGGCCGGCGCATCATGGCCTGTAATACATACCACGCGCCCAATTCATGTCCCGCCAACCATATTTTATCGCTGTCTTCGTTCTTGTTTTGTATCCAATCTATGACCGTCGCGATGTCCAGCATATTTTCAGACGTCGTGCCAATCGAGCCCTCGGAATCATTAACGCCACGATAATTAAACCGTACCACCGAAAACCCAATATCCATAAATGCCCGAAACATCGCATATGACACACGATCGTTCATATGATGTTTCTGGCGCGGGTTCCCAGACAGCACACCCGCCAACGGCGCCGCCGGCGTTTCAGATTTATGATACACGGCATGTAATTTGCCCGCATCGCCCCTGATAATTATATCTACCATATTTGTATACCTTCCATTAAGACATCTAATCTTGAACCAATTTATAGAACAAACATTATACAATTTTCAATAAAAATATTTTTGTTTTGACACAGCCCCCTCGATTGTTTTAAGATTTATCCGAGAGATAAAAGGTTTTGCTATGTCTAAACTTGGATTTTTGGCTGTTTTCGCGGTATTTGGTACATTTAATGCGTTTGCCGACGACGTCGTCACGTACGACAATTTCCAAACAATTTACACCGAAACACCGGTTCAATCATACTATGCATATCCAGACGACCCAAATTTCATCCCGGAAACCGAGTTTATGCAACGCGCAGACAGTTTGGACTATGACCAAAACATTATCAACGCACGCGAAACGGAATCGACCGCACATCCGGGCGTTATGTTTGCCGACCGCCCGATGATCATATGTCGTAATTTTGGCTGTACAAAACTGAACGACCGTATCACACGTACATTTTTATTTAACAGTTTGGCAAATATGTTCATGATGAACAGTCATTCCCGCGTATATATATGCGAAGCGGACCCTTTTTCGCGTGATTGTTTGCAATCGGGTATTTCGTTCCCGGTTCGCAGCGGAATTGCCAACGCCCTGGTCAAAATACCCAAGGCCACCATTTCCCAGGTCACACTTTCCACTGGTCTGTCCAAGGCAACCGTTGGTATGACATACGAATTACTGGTAAACGGTGTGTCGCGCGTATGTGAACCGACCGTTATGGACATCGTAATCCCGGTTAATTCCCAGGCCACACTGTCCAACCGCGAATTTACCTGCAACATGACCAGCGACGGGTTAAGCAATGTTTCGTTATTGGTTAACATTGACTATATCGACCTGGACTATGGCATTTTGGGTGGTTATTATTCATTGGGGATGCAGGGGCCAACCACCGGTGGTGGCACGGGATATGCGTTGTTCAAGACCGAATTTACAACACGCGGATTGCAATTCCGTGCAGCCGTTGACGATGATATGACGGGTGCCAACGGTGGCAATATGTTGACAATCCAACCAGGCGAATATGCCGTTGGGCCATTGGCAAAATAAGCACTGGTCATTGTCGGGACAATGATACGGTAAAATCCATACGTGTAACGCATTACCATAACACATTGGACCATACAAAAAATGAACAAAACCATTCTTGTTATTGACGACGATGAAACGTTGAACAAAACCCTGGCACATGGGTTGCGGGCCGACGGATTTGACGTTATATCGTCTTTCAGTGCCGAAGAAGCGGCCACAGTTTTGGCGCGCATAACCGTCGATGCGATTGTTTTGGATCGTATGATGACGGGCATGGATGGATTAAGTTTTTTACAAGATTTACGCGCCGGCGGCAACACAACCCCGGTGATAATGTTAACGGCAATGGGCGGGGCGGAAAATGCGATTGCAGGTCTGGCGGGGGGTGCGAACGATTACCTGGCCAAACCATTTCAATTACGCGAACTGATATTGCGGTTAAATAACATTATACGAACGGGGGATACGCCATCACGGATGCCGACGGGATTAACATTTACAAATGACGAGTTTTTTGTTGATACCCCGGACGGCACCAAATTATTCGCTTTATCGGGCGAAGAAAAGAAATTGTTAATACATCTTACCACGCCGATTGGAAATGTTGCGCCGGCGTCGCCGATGGTTGCAAAACGCTTGCGTGCAAAATTAAATGGTGTATTATCAAATTTGGATATAATAACAATTCGTGGTCGGGGATACAGAATCCTGGACAAAAACATAAACAACAACTAACCAAATGGTGAAAAAATGAAACTGATGCCGAAAAGTTTTCTTGCCCGAACAATATTATTGGTCTTGGTACCACTGATTGTCGCATTGGCAATTGTTGCAAACGCATTTTTTGGGAACCATTGGGAACGCGTTCATGCGACAATGGCAAATACGGTCGCAGGCGAAATTTCAGCACTGATGAAATTTTTAAACGACGGTAATATTGACGCGATGAACACAATGGCCGAAAACATTGGTATCACGGTCAATATAAATGATACCGTGGCCAAACGCAAACACGACGATAATCATGCACTGGAAGTGGGACCATTATCACGTCATTTAAAGCAACGGCTTAACCAGCGGGCAACAATTTATCTTAATCGGGGCAAACGCCACGTTCGTATTGACGTTCCAACAAATGACGGTAAAGTTGCGACATTTGGCATGTCGATGTATCGCATTTATTCAACCAGTACCGAAGTTTTCTTGATTTGGTTGATTGGTTCGATACTGATTGTTGGTATTTTGGTTGCGCCATTTATGATTGCCCACACACGCAGTATTCGCCGTATTGCACGCGCCGCCAACCGGTTTGGGCGCGGTTTGGATGCTCCGGGGTTTGTGCCATCCGGATCCCGCGAAATACGTGAAGCCGCATCAGCCATGATAACAATGAAGGAACGCCTGGACCGGTACAACCGGACACGAACCGATATGTTAAACGCGGTAAGCCACGATTTAAAATCGCCACTGACCCGTATGCGTTTGGCGGTTGAAACCGACACCGCCGCCAAAGACGACCTTTTACGCGACATTGACAGAATGTCCGAAATGGTTAACGGATACCTGGCATTTGCGCGTGGCGAAATACCCGAAATAGAGCAGGCGACCGAATTGCCCGCAATGTTAATTCGCACCGCCCGTGATGCCGCACCTAAAAAGAATATCGTCACCGATTTTCCAGATATGCCGGCCCAGTTTTATGCACGTCCAATGGCACTGACACGCGCATTTACAAACATTATTGAAAATGCCGCCCGTTATGCCAAAAAGACAATAAAAATCACGGAACACGATACCGCCGACTATGTCGAAATCATCATCGAAGACGACGGTCCCGGTATTCCAGATAATAAAAAGGCCGATGCCTTGCGCCCATTTGTGCGATTGGACGATGCGCGTGGGACAAAAACCGGTGGAACCGGATTGGGGCTGTCAATTGCACAAACGGCAATTGAAAACCACGGGGGCCAAATATTCTTGGAAAACAGCGAATTGGGCGGTCTGCGCGTACGCGTTGTTTTGCCAATCTAGTCAAAAAAGCAGCAGTGGGTATCAACAATGAATCTTTATAAATATGTATCCGATAAAATTAACGATAAATTGGGCACGACGGTAAATCTGGAAACACCACGCAACCGCGACTTCGGCGATTTTTCGACAAACATCGCAATGGTTATGGCAAAAGCGACGGGAAAAAACCCGCGGGAATTGGCCACAGATTACATCGCGAAACTGGCGGAATTGGATTTTATAGAAAGCGCATCGGTCGCGGGGCCGGGTTTTATCAACATCAAATTGCGTGACAATTTCATTTGGAAAAACGCCGGCGCACCTGAACACATTGCCGCCGACAAACCATTGGTTATCGATATGGACTATGGCGCATACAATGTCGCGAAATCGTTACATATTGGTCATTTACGCACATCCATTGTGGGTGACACGCTTAACCGCATTGCGCGTTTCGTCGGACACAAAACCATTTCATATAATCATATTGGCGATTGGGGGCGTTCAATGGGTATGGTTATTGCGTGGATTAAACGCATCCATCCAGATTGGCCATTTTTCCAACCGAATTTTGATGCATCTGCCGACTATTCGTCATATGCGATGCCAGTGGCGGAACTGGATACATATTATCCGGCCGCGGCGACATTGGCAAAATCTGATCCAGAATTTATGGAATTGGCACAAAACATAACCGCCGAATTGCAATCGGGGCACGCGGGGTACAACGCGCTGTATAATGTATTTATACCGGTATCACTTGCCGCAATGGACAAGATTATTTCTGAATTAAATATGTTGCCATTTGACCGGAATCTGGGCGAAAAAAATGCCGCACTATACGAAGCACCCGTGGAAAAAATTCTGCGCAACAAAAATTTATTGGTGGAATCAGACGGGGCCGAAATCGTCGTGGTAAAGAAAGACACCGATACCGCACCAATGCCACCAATTATGTTCCACAATTCGCGTGGCGCAACGACATATGACGCAACCGACATAATGGCATTGTATTATCGTAAAACCACCGACAACCCGGACAAAATTATATATTTAACCGACAGCCGGCAAAAATTGCATTTCGAACAACTTTTCCGTGTTGCCGAATTGACGGGGTTGTTCCCGACGGAAAACCTGGAACATATTGGTTACGGGACAATAAACGGGACCGATGGCAAACCGTTCAAGACACGCGACGGCAATGCGGCGGGATTGGCCGACATTATGCAAATGGTTCGTGATGCGGCACGTGCACGTGTTATGGAATCGGGCAAAAACCTGGCCGACGAAACCATTGATCAAATCGCATTGGCGGCATTAAAATTCAACGATTTAATGCACGATTTGCGTTCGGACTATGTATTTGACCCCAACAGTGTGACATCGTTCGAGGGTCGCACCGGACCATACATCCTTTACACCGCCGTCCGTTTGAACAGCATTTTGACCAGGGTCCAGAATTCAGGATTCAAAGTCCTGCAAGAATATAATATGAATACAGATGAACGCAACTTGTTAATCCAAATTATGGATTTTGAACGAACGGTGTTAAGCGCGTTCGACAATCGTGCAACCGATTTAATTGCAAACTATGCATATGATTTGTGCCAGTTGATAAACACATTTTATCATAACTGTCCGATTATGCGCGATGATGTTCCGGCGAACACACGGGCGGGGCGCATTCACATTGTTCAAATTGCACGCGACACATTGGCAACTGCGATTGATTTGATGGGATTAAAAATACCGGTTGAAATGTAAAATGAGATTACAAAGAAACAATCATCCAATTACCCCCCATGGCCAAAAAACCGCGGAATACGGGCTTATCGCGTCCTTTAAGTCCAAAGACAAAGATACACTTTATGGTAAATTTAGACATTTTATATATTTTGGAACCAAGTATATATTATATGCGATATCGTGTAATAAGCCCAAGGCCGCAAAGTACAAGTCACGTTTAACCGCATTATTGCACGCGGACCGCCATTATACTTTGTTGGGGCACATATCTCTGTTGTCATCTTTGTTTCGTGGTTTTGACGAACTGGGAATACCATACACATATAATGAAATAACCAAATCAACAAAAAATATCGTCTTGTTATGGTGCGACCGCAGGGATTTAAAACGTGTTCGCAAACTAAAAAAACACGGTCGAATCAACAAAGTTGTGACCGTTCCAACGGCGTGCAAATTCGATTATGACTTGCAATATATTTTTCCAGAATACGATTGCATAGACAGGGTATTATGCGCATCAGAAGTGACCAAGCAGAAAAACTTTGTTCCGCGTGTAAAACCGGAATTCATAGACAAAGTTATAGCGTGGCCATCGGGGGTTATTTTACCGGAAAAACCACGCAATAAAATATATAACACGTGCGTTTGCTACTACAAACGATTAACACCGGACCCAAAGTTGCGCAAAAAATTAGAAGATATGGGAATAAAGTGCATCGATCTTGTTTATGGTTCATATGCCATATCAGATTGGTATAACCACCTGGCCAAAGTCGACTTCGTTATTTTTATCCAGGATATAACCGAAACTCAAGGGCTGGCCATGGCAGAGGCATGGGCTCATAACAGACCGACGTTCATAAAAACCAGCGACAAAACCGGACTTAACAGAACATCACCATACCTGACTGACCAGTGTGGCGCAATTTTTACCGACACGAACGAATTGGACAACATTTTAGCACAATATCATGCATCCCCGTCCGATTTTTTGAAACAATTTCATCCATATGAATACGTAAAACAAAATATGTCCGACCGTGTCAGTGTTCAAAAATTGATAGATATTTTTGACGGCATTGACAATAACACACAACCCGTCCATACGGTATAATAATACCACATTGAATTTTCTTGACTTTTCTGCGGGATTGGTGAATAATATGTCCGCTTTAATAAATAAAACAAAGGTAAAACAACAATGGCAACGACAAAATCGTTAAAAAAGTGCGAATTAGATGCCAAATGGTATTTGATTGACGCAACAAATTGCACACTGGGTCGTTTGGCGGCATATACTGCGAACATCCTGCGTGGCAAGAACAAGCCAACATGGACACCAAATATGGATTGTGGCGATCATGTTATCATCATTAACGCGGACAAGGTTGCAATGTCTGGACACAAGGCCGACAAGACCAAGTTTTTCTGGCATTCTTTGTGGACCGGTTCAACCAAGGAACGCACACTGGGGCAAATGCGCGATGAAAAACCGGAAAAGTTAATCACAAATGCTGTGAAACGTATGATGGGCCGTCGCACCGCCGTTGCATTGGCAAACCAACGTTTGACCAAATTGCACGTATATGCGGGTTCTGAACACAAACACGCCGCGCAAAATCCAATCGTTATCGATTTTGCATCACTGAATCGCAAAAATAAAAGGGGTGAATAATGGCAGACGAAAAAAAGACAGCGGCCACAACCAAGAAGACAACCGCCAAGTCGGCGACCAAAACAACCGCAACAAAAACTGTTAAGAAAGAAGCCCCTGCAAAGAAAACCGCAGCGGCAAAAGTCGCAACACCAAGCGTAAAATTGACCGGCGCGACATACGCAACCGGCAAACGTAAAGATTCCATTGCACGCGTGTATTTGGTTCCGGGAACGGGCAAAATCATTGTTAATGACACGCCGGTGGAAAAATATTTCCGTCGTCCTGTGTTGCAAATGATTATCGCACAACCGTTTGATATTACCAAGCGCGAATCCGCATACGACGCCGTATGTATGGTGTTGGGTGGTGGTTTGTCGGGCCAAGCGGGTGCCGTTAAACACGGTATTTCCAAGGCATTAGAACAGGCCGAACCAGACCTGCGCAAGGTGTTAAAGGCGGCGGGATTCCTTACCCGCGACAGCCGTGTCGTTGAACGTAAACACTATGGTGTTCGTAAGGCACGTCGTTCGACACAGTTCAGCAAACGTTAATATTATGGAACAAAATACCCGTCATCCGATGGGTATTTTGTATCATTTTTTAACAAGGTTTGCTGATTTTGTTGGACAATTGTACATAAAAGGATACCACATATGTTTAAAAAAGAAAAAATCAAAGATTTACACTATTCCGTAAACGGTGTGTTGACCGCTGATGAATTACAGGTCGCAGCCGATGAAATTCTGACAGAATATGGCAAAAAGGCAAAAATGCCGGGGTTCCGTCCTGGGCATATTCCATTGTCTGTGTTGCGTCAAAAATTCAATGCGTCCGCATATGGCGAAGCCATCGACAAATTGATGAACCGCGATTTGAATAACTATGTTTCCGACAAAAAATTACGTTTGGCCGGCGCACCCAAGGCGGATTTGGCCGGATACGAAATCGGTAAAGATGTCGAATATTCATTAGATTTCGATATTTTGCCAACTTTGCCGGCAATCGATTTGGAAAAATTCACGGTCACAAAAAAGACAACTACTTTGGACGAATCCGAAGTTGAAAAATCCATTGAAAACATTCGTAAAAACCGCAGTACCGCCGAAAAACAAGACGAAAAGTATGCGGCACAAAATGGCGACACCGCCGTTATCGATTTCAAGGGATTCATCGGCAAAGATGCGTTCGAAGGTGGCGCAGCCGAAAAACATCATTTGGTTTTGGGTTCTGGCGCATTTATCCCCGGTTTCGAAGACCAGATAATTGGACACCGTGCGGGCGATAAATTTGATGTTAATGTAAAATTCCCCGCAGATTACCATGCGGAAAACCTGGCTGGGAAAGACGCACGATTTGAAGTGCTTGTTCACGAAGTTCGTAAACACATTTTGCCGGAAATCAACGATGAATTGGCAAAATCTGTGGGACACGAATCGATGGATAAATTGCGTGAACATATTCGCACATTGTTAAACGAACAATATGCCGAAGCCGCACAACGCGAAATGCGCAACGAATTGTTGGACATTTTGGCAGACAAGGTGAAATTAGATTTGCCCGAAGGATTGGTCAACCAAGAATTGGAAATGGCTAAATCTGAACACGAACACCATAATGCCGAACACGGTCACGAACACAAATGGGACGACAAGGCTGAACGCCGTGACGCCGAACGCCGTGTAAAATTGGGGCTTATTTTGGCTGAATGGGGCACCAATAACAAGGTAGAAGTGACCCGTGACGATTTACAGGCGGCCGTTTGGGCGGAAGCATCGCGTTATCCAAACCCACAACAGGTTTTTGAATTCTATAACAAAAACCAAAATGCATTGGCAATGTTGCGCGGTATGATTTTTGAACGCAAAGCATTGGATGCTATGTTGACCCACGTAAAGACAAAAGAAAAATCGGTTAAACCGAACGAATTGTTTGAACAGGCCGACGCCAAATAATGAAAAACCCGCAAATGCGGGTTTTTATTTTGTTATTTGCTTGATTTTTCGTTTTTTTTCATTTAAGATTATCCTGGTTTTCGCGGGTGGGCGTGAAAATCATCCGATTAACCCCACAAGACCTTTGCTTTTTATTGGCAAATGGCAAGCTTTGTTTGAATTTTCATATGAAAGATTTATCCAAAGGTTTATATAATCCGGTCGCAAACGAAAATTTCGTCGAAATGTTCGACAGCAACTACGGTTCCCAGGAAACTTTACAGGGTTTCGCAACCAAGGGTACCGTCAAAGATATTCGTGGCGATTTTGTTATGGTTGATGTTGGCCTTAAATCCGAAGGTCGCATCCCGTTAAAAGAATTTGGCGCATCCGTGCCAAGCGTTGGTGACATTATTGACGTTTTTGTTGAACGTTATGAATCCCGCGAAGGTACGGCCGTTCTGTCCTATACCAAGGCACGTGCAGAAAAGGCATGGAAAGATTTGGAAAAGACGGTCGCCGAAGGTATCGACCCCGAAGGCACCATTATCGATGTCGTTCGCGGTGGTTATACCGTCGATATCAATGGTGTGTTTGCATTTATGCCATCATCCCAGGTTGATCACAAACCTGTTCGCGATGCAAAATCGCTGATTGGTTTGCGCGACAAATTCCGCGTGTTAAAAATGGATGCATTGCGTACAAACGCTATCGTTTCCCGTCGTGCAATTCAATCTGACGCAATCGCCGAACAACAAAAAGAAGCGATGAAAAACATCACTTTGGGCGCAGTCATCGAAGGAACTGTCAAAAACATTACTGATTACGGTGTGTTTGTTGATTTGGGCGGAATCGATGGTTTGTTGCACGTCACCGACTTGTCATGGAAACGCATTAACCATCCACGCGAATTGGTCCATGTTGGCGAAAAGATCAAGGTCAAAGTTATTCAATTTGATCCTGAATCACATCGCATTTCGTTGGGTGCCAAACAGTTGGAAGAAGACCCATGGGAAACAGCATCGCGCGCATTTAATGTTGGCGACACTGTATCTGGCAAAGTGTCAAGCATCACCGATTACGGTGCATTTATTGACCTGGGGAACAATATCGAAGGTTTGGTCCATATGTCCGAATTATCGTGGACAAACAAGAACATCCACCCAAGCAAGGTTTTACAATCCGGCCAGGATGTTAATGTTGTCGTTTTGGACATTGACCAAGAAAAACGCCGTATTTCATTGGGATACAAGCAATTGCAACCAAATCCGTGGAAACAATTTGCCGAAACACACAATGTTGGCGATGTTGTGACCGGTCCTATCAAGAACACAACTGAATTTGGTTTGTTCGTTGCATTGACACCTGAATTGGATGGTATGGTTCACATTTCCGATTTGTCTTGGAACAAACTGGACGAAGAAGAATTAAAGAAATTCGTTCGCGGCCAGGAAGTCACAGCCAAGATTTTGGACATCAATCCAGAAAAAGAACGTGTCACATTGGGCATCAAACAATTAACCGAAAGCGCGGAAAGCAATGCCGTATCCATTAAAAAGGGTGCCGTTGTTTCCGGAACTGTTTCCGAAATCACACCGGACGAATTAATTGTTGCATTGGCGGGCGACGCACGTGGCGTTATTCGTCGTACAGACCTGTCCCGTGAAAAATCGGAACAAGACACGTCCAAATACAATGTCGGCGATACTGTCGAAGCATCTGTTGTTTCCGTTGAAAACAACACTGTTAAACTGTCAATCCGTGCATTACAGGTGACATTGGAAAAGCAAGCGGTCAAAGAATATGCCAACGAAGCCGATTCCGGTTCCGTGTTGGGCGACATCTTGGGCGCAGCAATCGAAAACAGCAAAAAATAATTTCTGTTTTCACAAAATATAAACAAATCCGGCGTTGCCGGATTTGTTTTTTTATGCTAGAATT
>JAZLAV010000011.1:0-17853 GCA_045613315.1 Candidatus Enterousia sp.
ACTTGCTTTGCGTGGGTCGTGGGGGGGCGGCGCAGAGCCCCCCCCGTGTTTTTTGTGCTTTTGCGGGTAAACGCGTACCGCGTTTGCCCGCTCCACCACTTTGTCATCCCGGCGAAGGCCGGGATTCACTGTTGCGCAGCAATGATTTAAAAAGTCTGTGGCGCATCGTTCACATGCGTTCACTTTGGATCCCCGCCGATGCGGGGCGGAGCACTATCTGGAATTACAACGCACCAAAATAAAATCCCCCCTTGGAACCCGAAGGGGGATTTTATTACCGATTCGTTAATTGCAATTCTATGCGACGGTTTTTCTGTAATGCCGCGGGTGAATTACCCAATTCGGTGGGGAATAAATCACCAAAACCACTGGGCAGAAGGCGGCGTTGTGATACGCCATTGGATGCCAATTCGTTCGACACCGCCACCGCCCGCAGGAACGACAATTGCATATTGTTGCGATATGCCCGTGTGCCCGGAATAACCGGCTTTTTATCCGTGTGGCCATCGACACGAATTATCCAATCTATGTCCGACGGAATTTTGTTTTCGAAATCTTTGATGACGTTGGCAATCAACTGTAATTGCCGTTTGCCGTCCGCCGATAAATTGTATGAACCACTGGCAAACAAAATATCAGACGACACAATAAAGCGGTCACCATCGGCGCGAACGGTTGTGCGATCGCCCAGTGCATCCTTAATCGCGCGGTAAAATGCCGATTGGTATTGTGACATTTGGTTTAATTCGGCAACCTTGTCCGCCAGTGCCTTGTTCAGGCGGTTAGACATTTCGACATATTGTATTTCTTGTTCGCGTGCCTTTTCATCGGCCGCATCCAATGCCGATTGTAATTTCGTAATTTGATCCGCCAATTCGGCGCGTTGTGCGGACATTTCGTCGTGTAATTTCGCACGTTCCTGTTCCAGCGCGGTGATTTGTTCTTTGTCCAGGTTGGCCTGGTTTAATTGTCGGGTCAAATCGGCAATCTTTTCTTCGTATGCGGTTGCCAAATCTGTCATACTTAAATCAGTTTCATTTAATTCGCTGATTAATTCTGCGCGGTCATTGTCCAGCGTTTCTAATTCGTTTCGCGCCAGTAACAGCAGACGACGGGCTTCTTGCTCGTCTGCGCGCATTTGTTCGATGGTTTGTGCCGCTTCGGCCGCTTCGGCACGCAGGTCTGCGACCGTTTTTGCACCACTTTGTTTGTTGAACACACTGGTCGTGGTCCATAAAAATACAAACATTATTAATAAAAATATCAGTATGATAACCAGGTTCGAAAATAAATCCACGAACCCAGGCCATGTATTTGTGTTTTCACGATAACGAATATTTAACATATTTTCTCCCTCGCGCGATTAAAAACTAACCCAACTTTGCGACCGTGCGGTCAAATTGTTGAACTGTTTTGTTTAATGCACGTGCCGCCGAACCAATTTGCGCCATTGTGACGTCCGGTGTGGTGGTGTGCGTGTGTGCCGCAAAATAATCTTCGATTTCGTTGAACATTGCATTTTGAACCGATTGAATTTGTACCCCCAGAAAGCCAACAATCAAACTGCCCCCCAGACCCAAAATCGAACTTGTAAATGCGGTTGCCATACCCGCCAACGGTCGCGCCAGTCCGATTTGCATCGATTCCAACACGGTTTCGTCCGACATATTCAACCCACCAATCAGTTCGGCAAACCCGCCAACGGTCATTAACAACCCCCAAAACGTCCCCAACAATCCCAAAAAGATTAGTGTGTTGGAAATATAACGTATGGATTCGCGGTCATCTTCGAATCGTAGCAAAATCATATCCAACATACTGTTTAATGCCGTGGCTGATATGCGTATCGGACGTGCATGCAACATTAACGCCGCCGGCCGCAACACGCGCGGGGGCAGGTCACCACCGCGTTTTCCACCAATATATTCATATAACCAACGGTGTTCCGGCAACAAACGGAACATCTGGACAAAGCACAGCCCAATACCAAAAATTGCGGTGCCGATAATGATGCCGTTAAGGACAACGTTGGCCGTCGCAATCTGCATAAACGGGTCAAAAAACAATATGACGCCGGCAATAATAAGGGCCATAAACAAAGTCATACGGTTAAGATTTCTGTGAAATGGTGTTATCATTGAATCTCTCTTATGAATAAATCATAGTAAAAAAACAAAAAGCAAGTCAATACGAAAAAACTTGATTTTATTAAAAAAATCGGCATAATGGACAACGTTCCTGCTGGCGACATGGGGTCGTCGGCTGTATAAACCAAAGGAAATAAAATGGCTTATTACGAAAGCGTCTTGGTTTTTCGCCAGGACTTGACCGAGTCGCAGGTTAAAGAAAAAGCGGCAAAATATACTGAAATTGTCAAAGAATTGGGTGGCGATGTTAAATCGACCGAGTTTTGGGGGCTGAAAAACTTGGCATATGTCATTCGTAAAAATCGCAAGGCACACTATGTTATGTTTAACATTGAATTGCCGGGCGCCCAGATTTCTGAATTGGAACGTCGTTGCCGTATTGATGAAGATACAATTCGGTTTTTGAATGTTCGGGTCGATGAATTGGCAAAAACGCCGTCCATCATGATGAAAAAGAATAACGAAGAGGGTGAATAATGGCAGTTCGTGCAGCAATTTATCGTAAAAAATCAAACCCATTAAAGGGCAAGGTTATTGACTATAAAGATATCAAGACATTGTCGCACTATATTACCGAACGCGGTAAAATCGTGCCAAGTCGTATCAGTGGCGTTTCACAAAAGGATCAACGTGCATTGGCAACAGCAATTAAGCGCGCGCGTCATTTGGGGTTGATGCCATTTGTCAGAAATAATTTGGGCTAATCCCTAACTTGAAACAAAGGACAGATTAAAATGAAAGTTATTTTAACAGAAAAAATTAACAAATTGGGCAATATCGGCGACACAGTCGAAGTGAAAACCGGGTTTGCGCGTAATTTCTTGTTGCCAAATGGCAAAGCAATGCGCTGGACACGCGAAAATGTCGCATTGTTTGAAGCCAAAAAAGCAGAATTGGTCGCACGCGAAGCCGCCGCGAAAAAAGAAGCAGAATCGCATATTGATGCGGTCAAAAACGCAAAGTTGCACATGATTCGCCAGGCGGGCGATACAGGTCAACTGTATGGTTCGGTTTCTTCACGCGATATCGCACGTGCGTTGAAAGAAATTGCAAATGTGAATGTCACATCGGCCCAGGTTATGTTGGGGGCACCAATCAAATCTATTGGTGCGTTTGAAACGCAAATCGCGTTGCATCCGGATGTTATTGTTCCGGTCAAGGTGTATGTTGCACAAACCCAGGACGAAATAGACGCATTGGTCGCAGGCAAGGTTTTAACATTTGGCACCAAAAAGGTCGAAGAAGAACCAGCCACCGAAGAAGCACCGGTCGCCGAATCCGCCCAGGCAGAAGCAGCAACCGAATCGGAAACTGTGGCCGAATAATAATCTGGTTTGATTGTTTTAAATCCCGCGATTTTTTGCGGGATTTTTTTATCGCATACGAATCGCATACGCGTTATAATTGGCAATGTTATGAAATTGGAATCAGACGGCATTTTAATATCATTACGTCCAATAAACGAACGCGATTCGGTCGCAAAAATTTTCACGCGTGAATATGGTATGTTGTGCGGGGCTATGCGGGCGGCGATAATTGCGAAAAAGAATCGTCCACTGGTGGGCCAGGTTGGGTTTGCGTCGTGGAATGCGCGTCTGGATTCGCAATTGGGAACATTTCATTGGGAATCATCTGAAAATATGGCCGTGGCGTTGATGTTGGGCGCGAATACCTTGGCGTTTATGAATTCGGTGTTTGATTTGTTGGGGGTGTTATTGCCGGAACGTGAACAGTACGCAACATTATACGATTCGACAATTGTGGCGTTGCGAAAACTGGGCGGGCAAAATATGGATGCTGCATATTTGGAATGGGAAGTCGGTCTTTTACACGATTTGGGGTTTGCGTTGGATTTTGCCCGTTGTTCGGGATGTGGGGGAATGGACAATTTACATTATTTATCACCACGAACTGGACGGGCGGTGTGTGACGATTGTGCCGCGCCATATATAAACAGATTATATAAATTGCCAATAAATCTGGACACGACATTGGGTTTTGTGTCGGGTGTTTGCGCGCAAATGGGGGTTGATGTGCCACGTGCACGACTGTTTTTGTCGCGATTGAAAAAAAATTAAAAATCCAAACATTTATTCCTTGCGATTTTTTTTCGATTTGCTATTGTAGTGTCGTTCAACAGAAAAGGAGAAAACTATGACTTGGACAATCTTAGCCTTGTTATTGGGTATTGCGTTGTTCTTGTTCGGCGGCATGCTGGTCAAGACCGATGACAAAAAACCAACAAAGGGCGTTATTTTATGCAAAAAAACAATCAAACTGATTGCGATTATCTTGGTTGCGGGTTCTGTCACACGTATGTACATCCCGTATTATTTGACACATGTCAATCCTGGCATTGTTCAAACAATGATTTCCGCAATGCAGGAACAACAGGCCGCAGAAAAGAACAAGGCGGTTCGCGCATATGTTCGTTCGAATTCGGCGAAAATGATGGCTGATGCCCCGGTTTTGGGTAATCGCGATGCCAAAAAGACGATTTTTGTCTGGACGGATTTCAGTTGCCCGTTCTGCCGCCGTGTTCATGGCGAATTGGCCCGCGTCTTGGACGAACGTGATGATGTTCGCGTGGTTGTGAAAAACTTCTCTATTCATGGCGCATTGTCCGATGGCCCGGCCAAGGCTGCAATTGCTGCAAAAATGCAGGACGCAGACAAAGCGGCACATTTTGTTGACATGATGATGACACGTGATTTCTATACCCAGGATGATTTGAAAGATCAATCCAAGGTTGCCGATAAAGTCGAAGCAAACATCATGAAGATGGCACGTGAAGCCGGTTTGGATACAGACAAATTGAAATCTGATATGTCCAACGAAGTTGTAAGACGTGAAATGGCGAATGTTCGTGAATTGGCACAACGTTTCGAAATCAACGGAACACCGTTCTTGGTCATTGGTGACGAAGCATTCCCAGGTGCGATTCCGTATGACCAAATCATGAGTGCATTGGATAAATAATCGCTGGTGCTTGGTATTAGTTATCAGTGGTTAGTAAAGACACACCGCCCAATCGGGCGGTGTGTGTTTTTTACTTGCCCCGCCGCGGGGGCGGGTATTGCCATCTGGAATCGGATTCCGGTGGACCGTCATACCGGCGGATGCCGGTATCTAGTTGACGCAACGCGTCAACCTGTTATGCACATAAATCGGTAAAAATTGTTCCGTGAATACGAATACACAGGTCGCCGATGGCGACTGGATCCCGGTATTCACCGGGATGACGATTGGCCGGGTGGGGGTAAGTATTGTGCATTTATTATGCCCCCCGCCCAACGGTTGCTAAATGTCCGATAGCCATTAAGCCAACCGTGTCCCGCCCCACCACGGGGGGGCAGGTGTTATAAAAGAAAAATTGAATAAAGGTTGCGGTTATAGTTATTGACAAATGTTTGTGAAATCGAATATAATGCGATTAAGATGTGTGGCCAATTTAATACAGCGATTGTGTTCGGTTGCATATAAAATCTTAGGGGGATGGGGTATGATTCGTGTTATTTCACGTGGTTTACTGAACGTTGTTTTTACGTTTGTTGTTGCAATTGGAATTGCCGGTGTGCGCGATGTGCATGCGGTTTGTGAGAATGTGGATGCGTCCGGTGCGACCGAAGGGGATTTTATAACCAGTCACACGGGCTGTTCGACATATACTGCACTTGCGGTGACAAATGGGAATTATACCCAATACTATTATGATTGTTCGGTGTGTGAATCGGGGTATACGTTGACTGCCGGGTCTTTGCGTAACCTGCTTGCGGAGTGTTCAGCTAGTAGATATTATGGGTTTTGTCAACCAACGGGAAGCGTAATCCAACCGCCGGCATGTGTTGATGGTTCGCATTGTTCGTCGAATGCCGATTGTGCAACGATATTTGGATCGTCGCAATATTATTGCACCAGTGCAAATTGTTGTGCGTATAGGGAAACCGGCAATTGTGGGGTGGGGGAATATCTGTATACCACCTATATATCCGGTGGTGAAGAAACTTATGATTCTTCTGGGGGGTGTCAATTGTGTACATCATTAAGTATGGGTGACGATGTTTATTATTTGGATAACATGGGGGCGGATGGCACAGGCATTAATCTGGCGGTTCGCAGCGCAACAACCAGTGATGGTGGTCAAAACTATGATACCAGTTGTTATATACCCGAAGGAACCTATTACGACAAGACAGGAGAGTTTACAATGGATAAGGACTGTTATTATGAATATCGTTGATTAAATGAATTGTCGTGCGTTGATGTCGTATGTTTGTTGTTATAAAACACACCGCCCAATCGGGCGGTGTGTGTTTTTTAATCGGTGTTCACCAAGTATTCGTAATTAACGACGGCGGAAACCACCATTGTTACCGTTGTGTTGTGCGGCGCCACTGGAACGTTTCGATAAATAACGCGCAGCAATCAAAATCAACCATTCCATCGATAACCCAGCCAGACCGACCATTATTTCCTGGGCAGATGTGGACCAACCCAAAACATATACCAATTGTGCCAAGAATCCAACATACAAAATACCGAAAACACCGGTAAAGAATACTTTTTTAACTTTTCCAAACATATTCATTTCCTTTTTTTTATTTATCAAATTATTTTCAAGTGCTGGATTCTGGTGCCAGGTTCCAGCGGACCCCGCAATTGCTTAAACGAACACGACTAACAATTGCCAGCCGTATTCAACGCCATATTAGGCAGCCATTGCAAGGCGAACATTGTCGTTCGCAGCGATTCTATCGCCATTCAGTTTTTATTTGGTTTTTTACGACACCATGTCGGATTCAGCCAATTTGTCTTTCGTCATCTGTCGAAGCTGGAACACCCCCGTATGTTTTATTGGTGGAGGTGCCGGGTGCCGCCCCCGGGTCCAAAATGATTATTGCACAACGGTTTCAGAATCATCACTGTTTGCACAGTGGTTTTATTATAAATCTTTATGCTGGAATTTGCAAGGTTTTCGTTTATAATGCGCTTAAAAGGCACATAAATGAAGTTTTTAGACAAGGCAAAGATTCATATCAAGGCGGGCGATGGCGGCAACGGTGCCGCGTCGTTTCGCAGGGAAAAATATATTGAATTTGGTGGGCCAAACGGTGGTGACGGGGGCCGGGGTGGCGATGTTGTCTTTCGTGCGGTGCCAAATGTAAATACACTTATTGACTATCGTTTCAAAACGAACTTTGCCGCGCAACGTGGTCAAAACGGTATGGGACGTATGCGGACCGGATATTCGGGTGAAACACTGGTTTTGCCGGTGCCGACGGGAACGGTTATTTTATCCGAGAATGAAGAAATCGAATATGCCGATTTAAATGTCGATGGAATGGAATATCGGGCGGCGCGTGGCGGAAACGGTGGGTGGGGAAACCTGCATTTCAAAAGCCCAACAAATCGCGCACCAAAACAGGCCAATGACGGTTTGCCCGGCGAAGAAAGAACCGTGGTTTTGCGGTTGAAACTGATTGCCGATATTGGGTTGGTCGGGTTCCCAAATGCGGGAAAATCAACACTGTTGTCGGCGGTGACGTCGGCGCGTCCAAAAATTGCGAACTATGCATTTACAACACTTAACCCACAGTTGGGGGTTATGTATGCACATAATCGTGAATTCGTTATGGTCGATTTGCCCGGTTTGATTGAAGGTGCGCATACCGGCGTTGGTTTGGGCGATCGTTTCCTGGGACACGCGGAACGGACCAAAATGATTTTGCATGTGATTGATGGAACGGAACCCGATTGGGCGACGCGATATGCCGCAATTCGTCATGAAATGGATTCGTATGGCGGTGGGTTAATTGGCAAACCAGAAATTGTGGTTATTAACAAAATTGATGCCGTGGCGGATGATGAATTAAAAACTCGTATGACCGCATTTAAAAAATCGTTTGGACGCAAAAAGAAACCACAAATCGTGTCGATAAGCGCCGCGGGGCATGTGGGGCTGGATGAATTAATTGCAGTGGTAGAGCAGGGGATGATAAATGATAAATAACAAACATTCTGATTTCAAAACAGATGCACAAAAAATCGCGGCGTATATTCGCGATAAATCGAATAAAACAAATCCTGTGGTGGCATATCTGTCGGATGGAACAACCATCCCATTGCGTAATTTGTGTGTGCGTTCGGTGGAATACAGCGCGGGGTTTTGGCGCGTGCAAAATAAATTCCCGTATGTGATTGAAAATGTGCGAAACAGGGAATTTGTTATCGGTGAAAAATTGCCCCATGTGGAACATACGCTTTTCGATTTTTATATGGCGTATTCGGTCGGGGAAAATTGCTATGGCAAATATATCGGTAAAAAACCGGACTATATCGTTGCAAAATACCCAACAAGTCGTGGGGTTTATTCTGCATACGGAAAAACAATAGAAGATGCACGCGCGTATTTGGGAATTAAACTGTATGACGAATTCCAGGATGTTATTCACAACGCAATAAATACCCAAAAAACAAACAGAAAATAATTTTGATTTTTGCCATATAACTGGTAAAATTCAAACGAATTTAATAAAGCAAAGGAGAAATATAAAATGGCATTGTCATTAAAGGGCACACAAACAGAAAAGAATCTGTTAATCGCATTCGCCGGCGAATCCCAGGCGCGCAATCGATATACTTTTTTTGCATCGCGCGCCAAGGACGAAGGATTCCAGGCAATATCAAAAATATTTTTGGAAACAGCAGACCAGGAAAAAGAACACGCGTCGCGTCTTTTCAAGTTTTTAGAAGGTGGCGATATTGAAATCACTGCGTCTTTCCCGGCCGGAAAGATTGGCACAACACTGGAAAATTTACAGGCGGCCGCATACGGCGAACATGAAGAAAATACAAATATGTATCCACACTTTGCACAAATCGCAGCCCAGGAAGGTTTTGACGCAATCGCTGAAATATTGAAAAATATCGGGTATGCCGAACGTTATCATGAATCGCGGTTCCGTGCGCTGGCCGAAGCAATTGAAAACGGAACATTGTTCAAACAGGACAAAATCGTTATGTGGCGTTGCACAAATTGTGGTATGTGGCATATCGGAACCGAAGCGCCCAAGGTTTGTCCTGCATGTTTGCACGCCCAGGGATACTTTATCAGCGAAGGTATTACAACACGTTGTGATACAAACGAAGGTTTTTGTGAATACACGAACATAGATTAAAAAACGCCCGTTTGGGCGTTTTTTTACTTGATTTTTTCGTTTAACAATTCACCACCGATATACATTTTGAATCCGTCTGGAATAAATGTCAGTAATCCCCAATTTTTATCGTTTGGGCCGGTGTATCCGAACATTTTGTATGCGTCGTTCCAATATGCACCGCGTTCGACAACGTTGTCTTCAAATTTCATACGGCCAAATAAACGCACCGCGTGTCGCGTTTTCGGGTTGTAATAATACAAACACACATGCGAATTTTTTGCCAACTGGGCGGCTTTGGGCGAATAGATGCCCGTTAAAAAATGCAGGTTCAGATTTTCCGCACGTTCGTTCATACTGTTCATCAAATGCCGCGTTTCCGGGTATTTGTTTTCGTTAATGGTGCTAAGGTACACATCGGGACACGCATGCACGATTGCCAAAATGTGATTTAATGTTTCATTTGTCATAATATTTCCCCCCCCTTTGGTTATATGCCCAGCATATAAGACCCATGGGAAAAATGTTATTGGAACAGATTCTTAGGCGGAAAACGTTTATTTTTCCAATTTATCAAGAATATCATTTAATTTTCGAATCGAGCTGTTCGCGCAACCACGCCCGCGCCAGGTCATTAACTCTTCGCCTGTTTTCTGGTCCGCGATTGACACGTTAAAGTTCCACCACCAAAAACCGTTCAGCGGACACCAAAACGGGTTAAACTTTTCCCGGCGTTCGGAAACCTTGATAATATAACGTGCGTTTTGGGGAATTTCGTTGCGTTCAATATCGCCATCAAATTCATCGCCAGCAAGATATGTGCCCGATTTCAATTTACCAACCACAACATTGTATCCACGATTTTCCAATGCTTGTTTTATGCTGCGACGCATGGTATAGCCGCCGCGTTGGGAATATACAACTGCGGATTTATCCATCGTATGTGGTTTAACATACACGCTGTTGCATGCAGCCAGCATCAAAATCGGCAGTACAAGGAATTTTTTCATATTCGTCCCCCATAAAAAATGGCGCACCCGGCGGATTCGCTTGATTAAAAAACCTGCGCGGCATTCGTGACGATTTGATTGCGCGATGCTTATCAAATCTACTCGTTGTCGAACGCGGCGCGTTCAAATCGGCGGGTTTGCTACTATAAATCCAAATTGCCATACTGCGTATGACACTTTGCATTTATGGCGCACCCGGCGCGATTCGAACGCGCAACCTTTGCCTTCGGAGGGCAACACTCTATCCAATTGAGCCACGGGTGCGTACCGTCGTATTATATGGTTTTGTGATAAAAATGCAAGAATCTTATGCCAATTGCAACATAGCCAACATAAATTCGTCCAAATCACCATCCAGTACCGCGGCGGAATCTGTTTTTTCAACGCCGGTGCGAACATCTTTGACCAATTGATACGGGTAAAGGACATAATTGCGAATTTGGCTGCCCCATTCGATTTTTTTCTGATTTGCTTTGGCCACGTCTTCTTCGGCAGCACGTTTTTTCAATTCCAATTCATAAAGGCGAGACCGCAACATTTTCATTGCCATATCTTTGTTTTGAAATTGACTGCGTTCGTTTTGGCATGTGACAACAACACCCGTTGGAATATGTGTGATACGAACAGCACTGTCGGTTTTGTTAACATGTTGGCCACCCGCACCGGATGACCGGTATGTGTCAATACGCAAATCTTTTTCATTTATTTCAATTTCAATCGTGTCATCAATATCTGGCCATACGTCCACAGATGCAAAACTGGTCTGGCGTTTGCCATTGGCATTAAATGGCGAAATACGAACCAGACGGTGAACCCCGATTTCGTTTCGCAACCAACCGTATGCACGTAAACCCGAAATTCGATATGTTATGTTTTTTATGCCAGCCGTGTCGCCCGGGTGTTCTTCGATTGTTTCAATCGAAAATCCGTGCCGTTCCGCCCAACGCGCATACATACGCGATAGCATTTGTGCCCAATCCTGGGCCTCGGTTCCGCCGGCGCCGGCCTGGATAAACAAAAAAGCGTCGGCGGTATCGGCAGGTCCCGAAAACAACGTCACCAGTTTTGCGTGGCGCGTGGCGGTCGCCAATTTTTCAATAGCAGATATTACATCCGTATCGTCGGGTGCCAACGCGTATAATTCGTCCAGATTATTATATTCAGATTCCAAATTACGAAATTCGGCCAGTTGCTTTTCCAACGCGGATTTTTTTTGCAATACTGTCCGCGCGTTTTCAGGGTCATTCCATAAATCCGGATCGGTGGTTGTTTGGGTTAATTTTTCAATTTCTGATACCAGTTTTTCCGGGTCAAAGAAACCCCCTTAACGCACAGATGTCGTTTTTGATTTCGGATAAAACTTCGTTTGGCATCGCAATCATATGGAAAATGGTAGCAACTTATTTTATCAAATCAACAGTTTTTGTGGGAACAATCCAAATCTGTGTTTGCGTTTGGGGGTATTGTGTGATAAAATTAGTCATAACGAGAGGGATGCTTGATGAAAAATTTTCTGGCAATATTTGCGGTTTTGGGATTGGTTGTGACGAATTCCATGGCGGCGGAAACAGCGCGTGGGGTTTATGGCACAACATCGGTGACAAGTGGTTTGCGCGGAAACGCGGCATTGGCCAATGCGTACAAAACGAACCAACGCAACACATATTATATGGTGACACAACCCGATGTGGATTCGGCGTGTCGGTCGCGTATTTTTAACTGTTTGTCGGATTATTGCGGTGATGTTTCGGTGGTGCCGGGGCAACGTACCGGTCGGTGCCAATACGCAACGGAAAGTGAACTGTATAATTATGCGTTGTTGTGTTTGCAAAAAGATACATCTGTTTTGTTGCCACAATACAATGTTAATATGTATGGCAGTGTTAATGGTATGAATACGGCGGCGCGTCTTTGTCCATCCTATGTTCAACAGGAAGTTATGTCGTATTTGTCAATGGCAAATATGGCCGAACAATTATCAAAATCTCATTCTGACCTTTGTTTGCAACGGCGCCAGGAATTAGAGGCCGCAATGTCGTGTCATTCGGTCGCATTGGCGTACGGGAACGAAACATCCAGTATGTTGAATTCCCAATTAAGCGATTATTGCGGTGCCGGTGTCCCGGGGGGCAGTGCGGAAATGGTGACACGATTCGCAAATGCCGGTAATGTTGGCGCCAATATTTGGGGGTGGGCCGAAAAAATTGTTAGTTTGGACCTTAATAAAAAGGGTTCCGATTGGCAAGCGGCCGTTGATGCGGTTTTGGCCGGATACACGAATCGTATGAATTTGGCATGTGGTGATAATATGCAATTAAATACGGTGGCGCACGGTGGATCGTCATCGTCGGAACCAACCGCGTTGCAGACCGCAGCGGCATTGGTGACGGGCGTTGCATTTCCTGGAACCGAATCAACCCAGGAAAATCCGCTTGAAACATGGTCTGTTTGGATGGATGTGACAGCAATGTCGGAAATGTGGGATTATAACACCGCATACCAGGTGGTAAATGCAGCCATGTCTAATTCGTCAATGACCCAAAATGCGTTTTTGACATCAGCACAAATTGACGATATGCAACGTGCATATATTCGTGGAACCAAGGTGTTCATTATTCGCGACAGTGCGCGATGCTATGTGATTCCTGTGCGGACAATGACAAGTGCGGAAAAATCGTTGGTGGCCCAGAGTTTCGCGAATTGTGTAAGCAAATAGCAATTAGCGTTAGTGGATAGTGATTAGTGAAACCGCCGTTTCGGCGGTTTCGTTTTTGGTTGTCGATTTCTTGAATATATCATAAAAATCTGATATAATTTTACGAAATGAAAATATCACGGCGCGGATTTTTAGGGGCAGGGTGCCTGACTTTTTCTGTGGCAATGATTTTGCCACGGATCGCGTTTGCTGCGCGTAATTCGTTGCGTTCGATACGGACGGGGGTGCAACCTGGAAACAAAACGCGTTTGGTAATTGAAACATCGTCACGGCCGTCATATTCGTTATCATATCCGGAAAATCAGTTGGTCGTTGATATTGCCAATATGTCCGCGGATGCATCCGTGAAACCAACATTGGCATCGGGAACGTTGGTGTCTGCAATTACCCAGACACAATCCGGCGACCATTTAAAGATTGTTGCAACATTACGCAAACCAATTGCGCAATTACAAAAATCTCAGATTATGTTATTGGAACCAAACGGTGACAATGACTATCGTTTGGTGTTGGACTTTTCGGCTGGTGCGGCACAAAAAATTGCGGAATCTGTATCTGGGGCGACGGGCGCAACAAAATCGACACCGACAAAACATATTGTTGTTATTGATGCGGGTCACGGGGGCAAGGACCCGGGTTGCATTGGTAAGGGTGGTACCCGCGAAAAGGATATTGTGTTGTCGGTTGCAAAAAAACTGCGTGCTAAATTGGATGCGGCCGGGTTCAAGACGTTTATGACGCGTAATGATGACACGTACCTTAAATTGGCGCGCCGTGCGGAAATTGCGGAACAGAAAAAGGGTGACCTTTTTATATCGTTGCATGCAAATGCGAACCCCAGTCGCGCAGTCAAGGGTTTTTCAATTTATACATTGTCCGAAAAGGCATCGGACGAGGAAGCAAAAAAACTGGCGGAATCTGAAAATGCCGCCGATAAAATCGGGGTGGATGGATTCGCCGAATTTGAAAAAGAGGTTCGTGCCGCGTTATCTTCGTTGCAACAACACGCCGTTGCGGAAATGAGTGAGGAATACGCCAACGGTTGCGCACGCGCGTTTCGTTCAAACAAGATTGAAGCCCAACCTGGTCCCAGTGTACGCCATGCGCCGTTTGCGGTGTTGCGATCAACTGTGCCGGGTGCGCTTATTGAATTGGGGCATTTGTCCAACGCGTCCGAAGAAAAATTGTTGAAAAATTCGGGCCACCAGGACAAGTTGGTTGCCGCCATTGTGCGTTCGATAAAAAATTATAACTTTGATGTGTAAGTGTTTGCAATAATTTACTCCTTGAAAACAAAATCACTTTGTGTATAATAACCCCACGAATTCGGAGATGTGGCAGAGCTGGTTGAATGCGCGCGACTCGAAATCGCGTATACAGGAAACTGTATCGGGGGTTCGAACCCCTCCATCTCCGCCAGATATAAAAATATCCCAAAGGGGTATTTTTATATCTGCGATAATGGATATATTATGAAAACCTTCAATGAACAAGTTTATGATGTTGTTGCGAAAATCCCAATGGGGCGGGTTGCAACGTTTGGTCAAATAGCGCAAATGATTGGGCGACCACGTATGGCGCGTTTCGTGGGTTATGCATCAAATAATAAAAACAGTTGGCATTTGCCGTGGCATCGGGTCGTGTTTCGTGATGGTTCGTTGTGTGGTGAACCGTATCATGATATGCAGTATAAAACATTGCGCGCCGAAGGCGTCAAATTCACAAAAGATAAACGGGTAAAAATGGATGAATTCCAATGGAATCCCGATCGCGACGGTGTGCCAATGGATGTGCGTGATTTGCCGTTGGTGTTTTAATGTGAAATATATTTTTCTTGATAATATTGGACGTTCGGACAATAATAGCAATAATCAGTAAAAACAGGAGATAAAGAATCATGAAACGTTCAGATATTGTACGGTCTATCCAGGTAAAATTTAAAAATATGCGCAGCACTGATGCGGCGGCGATTGTTGATACTATTTCCAACCAGATGGTGGAATCGGTGGCCGACGGTAATCGGATAGAAATTCGTGGGTTTGGCACATTTCAGCCACGTGCACGCGCGACCAAGGTTGGTTATAACCCCAGTACTGGTATGCCCATGCCGTTGCCGGCCAGTACGACCATTTTGTTCAAACCCAGTCGTGAATTAACCAAAAAAATGAATTGGTAAAATACAGAACGAGATTTTATTATGTTTTTCGGCAAGAAATCTGGAATAAAAAATGACAATCGCGATCGCTATGACCGTGTTCGCCGTTTAATGTGGATTAAGTGCGAATCGTGCGGTCGGTTGGTGTTCTATAAAGATTACAAAGATAATTTATATATCTGCCCGCGTTGCAATCATGCGTTTATGATGAATCCAAAGCAACGATTTGATTTGTTGTTTGACAATAACAATTGGACAAAACTGGAATTGCCAACGGTGTCTGATGACCCGTTGGGGTTCGTTGACAGAATGCCGTATACGGAACGCCTGGCCGAGGGGCGTGGTGATACCGGTGCCCATGACGCCGTTGTATCGGCGGATGGTGTGATTGGTGGTGTGCCGGTAACCGTGTGCGTGTTAAATGGTTTCTTTATGATGGGGTCCATGGGACGCGCGGCCGGCGATGGAATTATTGCCAGTATTGAACACGCCATTGAATTGAAACAACCGTTTGTTATGGTCACGTCCAGTGGCGGTGCCCGCATGCAGGAAAATATTTTGGCGTTGATGCAAATGGCGCGCACAACCGTTGCGGTTAACAAATTACACGCAAACAAGATTCCATATATTGTGATTTTAACCGACCCGACATTTGGTGGGGTGACGGCGTCGTTCGCGATGCTGGGGGATATTCATATTGCCGAATCTGGGGCGCGAATTGGTTTCGCGGGTCGGCGTGTCATCGAACAGAATATTCGCGAAAAATTACCATCGAATTTCCAAACGGCTGAATTTTTGTATGAACATGGTATGGTTGATATGGTCGTTTCACGTGCCGATTTGCATGATACTTTGTCCCGTGTGTTGGCCGTTTTGACCAAGCAACCGCGTGAACCAAAAACAATTTCGGTCATAACGCCAAAATATGATGCGTCTAAAAAGATTCGTGGTATGGGCGAAAACGATGCCTATGACAAGGTGTTGTTGGCGCGCCATGAAAATAGGCCACACTTTTTGGATTATATCGACGGTATTGTTGCCGATTGGACATATTTGGCGGGCGACCGTTTATATGCCGAAGATGCGGCCATGGGGTCGGGAATTGGATATTGGCGCGGAATCCCGGCGGTTATTATCGGCCAAGAACAGGGGCGCACCATTGAAACACGGCAAAAACATCGATTTGGTATGCCAAATCCAGACGGCTATCGCAAGGCCCAGCGAATGATGCAATTAGCGGAACGTTTTGATTTGCCGCTTATTTCATTGTTTGATACCGCGGGCGCGTTTGCCGGACGCGACGGCGAAGAACGGGGCCAGTCCCAGGCAATTGCCGCGACAATTTCGGCGGGGCTGCGTGTGAAAACACCATATGTTGCCGTTAATGTGGGCCAGGGTGGTTCCGGTGGCGCAATCGCAATTGGTACTGGTGACCGTGTGTTAATGTTGGAAAACGCAATTTATTCGGTAATTGCGCCGGAATCGTGCGCATCCATTTTATGGAAGGATAACAAGTTCCGTGCGACGGCGTCTGCTGCAATGAAATTAACCGCGCGTGATATGGCGGATATGGGTGTTATTGACAAGATTATTGTTGAACCGTCGGGTGGGGCGCATCGTGATTGGCAAACCACGATGGAAATGTTGGCGGCGGCGGTTGCGGAACAAATAAATGATTTAAAATCAATACCGGCCGACGAATTGCCGACACGACGCGCAGAAAAGTTTTTGGCCATGACGCGCGATGTGGAAATATTTACACCATCGTCGGACAATTTGCACGACCACGACGAACATTAAATAAAATCACCGCCCAATTGGGCGGTTTTTGGTTATAATTGTGGTGGGTGATATAAAAAATCGAACCAGAGCCAATTTGTGAACGAAACGGCTTAATTGTTCAACGACCCGAACAGGCCCCCGCGGTAGGACGCGTTGGTGTAAATGGCGTAACCGCAGTCGACCGCGCAATCACTCGCACAAATGGACGTTGAAGTGGACGCATAACGATACACCCAGAGCGAATTCGCAGGACTTAACATTTTACACCAACAATTAACACCCGTCGTGCCCGATTCGAAATTGGTTTGCGTTGCGACACCCCAAGTACCCGACGTGCCGTTACACACCGCGATTCCGGATAAGTCGCCATATGCAAAAATTGCTGTCCATGTCATATCGGTTCTATTGTATGTATGAGTTGTTCCATTGGTGCTTGTGTCCACGCTTATCCCGTTGGCACCACCAGAATAACATGTGTTATCCGCATTTGCCACCCCAGACATAACGACGGCGAATACCGCGATTATTGTAATATGTGTTATTTGTGATAATTTCATTTTCTTTCCTACTTTGGGTATTTTAGGGTTGCAACCGCCCACAAATCCGCATATGCCGAACCAAAACGGTGGTTTTGATTCGGCTAAATTCTTAGTCATATTTTACCCGAATTTCTGGGGTTTTTCAATCACAAAAATTGCCGAATCAAAACCACCGTTTAAATTCGGCAGGTTCTATTTCGTACAATACATTGTTTTTACAACGCAAATTCGCAATTTTGGTGTTTTAATTTTTTGTTTTTTATGGGTTTTGGGGAGATGGTTTTTGGGATGGGTGATTTATTGTTTTTTTAGGGGGCGGTTTTTTGTTTTTGATGAACCCAATCCCG
>JAZLAV010000012.1:0-11078 GCA_045613315.1 Candidatus Enterousia sp.
TCGGTGTCAGCGGGATTTTTACCATTTTTATTTTACCCGTCCGCGCCAGGTGTTCCCACGGCATACGCGCACTGTCATGGTCTGTATCGGACACAGCCACGGTTTTAATGTCACGTGACGCGCACACAATATTAACGATTCGATTCATTCCATCGGTTGTGCCAGCTGTAAAAATAACCTGATTCAGACATTCGGCACCGATAAAATCCCCAACCGCGTCGCGTGCCCGCGCCAACATATCGTCCGCGGCAACGCTGCGCGCACAGACGCCCCGTCCGGTGTTGGCATATGAATTGCCCAGAAACGCAACCTCGGCATCAATGACCGATTGTGGTTTCAGCGCACTGGCTGCTGCATCTAAGTATATGTTTTTATTCATTTATGTTTTCTCTTGCATTTTTTAACGATTATAATACACTTTTGCCGAATATCAATAACCAAGGGGGAAAAAGATGGCATTACAGCACGCAACAGATGAAACTTTTAACAGTATGATTGGTAATGGCATTACGTTGGTTGACTTTTGGGCCACATGGTGTGGACCATGTCGTATGTTCGGACCAATTTTCGAAAGCGTTTCTGAAAAAATCACCGATGTTAATTTTGTAAAATTTGAAATTGACGACACAAATCGCCAAACACCGGTTAAATTTGGCATCCGCAGTATCCCAAGTATATTGGCATTTAAAAACGGCGAATTGGTCGAGGCCCGCACCGGTCTTATGGACGAAGAAACCGTTGTTGCATGGATTAATGAATTAAAGGCATCCTAAGATGACAAAGAAAGATTTTAAGCAAATTGATTTACCGCCAAAATATGTTCCGAAAAAATCCGAACCATATATGTGCCCGGAACAATTGGCATACTTTTATCAAATTCTAACCGCACAAAAGGCGGAATTACAACATACATCTGGGGATGTGTTAAATTCTGTTCGTATGGCGGAAAAATCATCATCCGATGGCGTTGGCGATGATTCAGATAGCGCAACATTGGAACAAGAAATCACAATGAACCTGCGGATGAGTCAACGCGACAATAATTTATTGCGCAAGATAGATGCCGCATTGGCACGAATCGAGGATGGCACATATGGATACAGTGTTGTTTCCGGCGATGAAATTGGATTACAACGCATGTTGGCACGACCATTGGCGACAATGACCATCGAAGAACAGGAAGAATACGAACAACGCAGGGATTAAAAAACACCGGCAAACCTGTCTTGACGCAGCACAACGAAGACAGATGCCGGTGTTTTTGATTACTTTATCGTTTTTTTGACGATGTTTTTTTGGCAACTTTGCCCCTGCTGGATACCTTTTTCGATACGGTTTTTTTTGTTGCCACCGATTTTTCAACCGGCGCTTTTGCCTTGGGTTCCGATTTCATTTCTTTTTTGAATATATTTAATCCATCGGCCAAATTTTTCATCATGCCTGGAATCTTGTTGTGTCCAAACAGAATCACAACCAGCAAGACAATTATGATAATTTCCCAAACACCCATACGCATTTCTATCTCCTTTTTCTAACCACTAACAACTATTTCGCTACATAGCAATCCAGCCCATCAGATTTTGCATTCTGGCAGAACCCATTTGCATCACCCGATGTTGCGAACGATATGCGTAAACGGTACGTGGTTTTGCCGTTCGGCAATTGGGCCGCCAAAATCACAAACTGTTTACCATCAAACAAACTTCTGTGGGCGACACGAATTTGACGTTCTGCGCTTTCCGCGGCGGCACGTGTTCCATACGAACCAAATTGCACGAACCATTTACCCGATGCAATTGGTGCTGTTTTCTGAACAGTTTTTGTCTGTGGCTTGGCCACTGGTTTTGGCTGTACGACTGGTTTCGGTTGTGCGATCGGCTTCGGTTGGGCAACCGGCTGGGGGGCCGGTGTTGGTGCCGTTTGGGCAACCGGTTTATCCGGATTAAATATCACATCACGACGATCCGCCACAACGCGTACAGGAACCCCATTGTTTTCCACAACCGGCTGAGGCATCGGCGTTGGGGCCGGTGTTGGTTGTGCAACCGGACGTGGCACCGGTATCGGCATTGGAGCCGCTGCGACCGGTTGTGGCGGCACGTTTAATGTATCGTTTGGCGCCGGCACATTTACCATTGGCGCGGGTTCTGCGACCACTTCTGGTGCATCCAAATTGATTTCAACAGATTTCGTTGAATTACCACCAATCGTACGAATAATCACATATGTTGCCAAAATAATAACAACAATCCCCAACCCCATCAAAAACCAGGGTTTGCGCGGACGCGGCGCGGCGAACGGTGTCGTTTCAGGCAACGATTCAACTGGCGTATCATCGTCCAAATCTAAAAATTCCATATTGTTTTCTTCGTTTTCCATGCGAAATCCCCCCATATGTATGGGAACATTATATCATAAAAAAAGCCGTTTACCAAACGTAATCGCAATTTATTTTGGCATTTGTCCAAAATGCGGTGGAACGATTAACTTATGATTTTCTTCGACAATCGGTTCCGTTTCACATTTATGCACACAACCCATAACCGACACCGCCACAACCAATAACAGCAAAATTGACACAATTTTTTTCATAGCCCCTTCCCTTTTTATCCGCCCCAGCTTTTTGCTGGGGCCACTAATCACTAACACTAACCACTTACAGTGGCATTTTAATCGCGTCCGCCATTTCAGAAACAAACGCATCCAGCGATTTTGTTTCTTGTTTTTCAACACCCAAACGACGCAGTGTCACCGTTTTATCGACGGACTCTTTGTCGCCAACGACGGCGATGATTGGCGTTTTTGCCAATGACAATTCGCGAATCTTGTAATTTACCTTTTCGTCACGCAAATCGGCCCGGCAATATACACCCGCCGCACGCAAAGCATTTACAACTTCGTTTGCATAATCGCTTTGCTTTTCTGAAATCGGCGTCACAACGACTGGTTCCGGCGACAACCACAACGGCAAATTACCACCGGTTGATTCCAACAACACGCCGATAAAACGTTCAATCGAGCCCAACATAGCACGATGCAACATAATCGGGCGATGCTTTTCGCCGTCTTCGCCGACATACGACACATCGAATCGTTCCGGCAGGTTCATATCGACCTGAATCGTTCCGCATTGCCATTCACGCCCCAGCGCATCACGCAATACGAATTCCAATTTTGGTCCATAAAACGCACCCTCGCCCGGGTTAATTTCAAACGCATATCCATGTTCGGTCAACGCATGAGACAACGCATTTTCGCACAAATCCCATATTTCATCAGACCCGATTCGTTTTTCCGGACGTGTCGAAAGGTAAATCTTGACACTTTCAAATCCGAATTTTTTGTAAATGTCCAAGATAAACTTCAACGCATCAATGCATTCTGATTCCATCTGTTCGGGCGTGCAATAAATATGTGCATCGTCTTGGGTAAATTCGCGCACGCGCAACAACCCCATCAACGAACCAGATGCTTCATACCGATTAACCTTGCCAAATTCGGCCAGGCGCAACGGCAAATCACGATATGAACGAATACCCTGTTTAAATGTCAAAACACTGCCCGGACAATTCATTGGTTTGATACAGAACACTCGGTCATCCTGGGTTTTACCTGAATAATTATGTGCGCCATATTTTTCCCAGTGACCCGATGTTTCCCACAAACTTCTGTCCATAACACTTGGCGTACAGATTTCCAGATACCCCGCCCGATCCTGGCGCGAACGCATATATTCAATCAAACGGCGATAAATCCGATATCCCTTGTCGTGCCAAAACACCGCGCCAGGCGCATATTCCGGTTCAAAATGGAACAAATCCATATCGCGCCCCAGTTTGCGGTTATCGCGTTGTGCGGCTTCTTCCTGCATTTTTAAGAATTGTTCCAAATCTTCTTTGGTTAAAAATGCGTCAACATAAATACGTTGCAACATTTTATTTTTCGAATCGCCCCGCCAATATGCGCCGGCAACGGTGCGAATCTTGAACGAATCGCGTGGTAAATCTTTACTGGATTCCACGTGCGGGCCGCGGCACAAATCGGTAAAGTCGCGGAATGTATAAACAGATAATTTGTCGCCCGCGGCATCGTATTCATTTAACCATTCCTTTTTATATGGTTGCACCGCAAATAATTCTTTGGCTTCACCCAATTCGACGAATCGTTGTTCGAAACGGCCATTTGATTTAATCAGTTCGCGCATTTCTTTTTCTATCTTCGCAAAATCTTCTTCGGAAAAACGATGTTCGGTATCAAAGTCATAGTAAAATCCGTTTTCGATTGCGGGGCCACCCGCGAATTTGACATCTGGAAATAATTTTTGCACCGCCGCCGCCATAACGTGCGCCAACGAATGCCGAACTGTTTCAATTGGATAAGACATAATAAGTACCTTCTTTCTTTATATTTTGTTTTGTTTAATCATTGTTTTTTGATTATAGCGCGCGCATATAAAAGCGCAAATAGAAATTACACCCCCGCGGGGGTTGTAGTTGTTGTAAATATCGAACCAAACACATATCTATACATAGCCCCATAATTATACGAAGTTTTTATTTGTATGTAAAGAAAAATGTTGAATTATACGTCACCCGATAATTTTATGTTATCCAAACATTCGGCAATTACAACACTTTCACCATATGAAATATCCGAAACATTTTCGCAAACCATTTCATAATCATTTGTTACGACATAGTGATTTGATTTAATACGATACGCCCCTTGACACACAGATATTTTATCGTATTCAAAATCCCTTTTGGTGCCATCATGTTCAAAAAAAACGATATCAATATCTGTATCTGGAAATGCCTTATGTAACAACGCAATTGCGTTTTTTATATCTTTATCTGTTATTGGCGCATCCAATTTGTCTTTTTGTGAAAGTATCCTGTGCCCCCAACAAATCAGAACACGACGTGATGATTTTATTTTTTCAATTAACTTCTCACATCTGCGTTTCATTTTTAAAGATACCTCTTCCCAAGAATTCTCGATACTTTTGTCCCCGGTAAACAAATGTACAAAACGAATCAGTGTCCTTGTATTATATACCACATGATGTTCCGGTGACACCGGACTGCTTACCATTTTAAGGTCGTTCTTATTAAAAAAATCAACAAAACCATCACACAATGCCTGTATTTTTTCAATAAATCTTGTATTACGCCAAACATCAGCTTTTGTTTCCCAATTATTTGGCTGTACCCCAGCGGTCCAATCAAATGGATTTGCAAACGTTCGTAGTTTATGCGCAATTAATTCCCATGTCATTGGACACGCTACGCCAATTGCAAACACAACATCATATTCGGCAAATCGTCCCGGAAGTAATTTCTTACCATCGTTTTTCAACAACCATTGTTTCTTTATTTCTTTATAATTGTGTAATATTTTTGGCCGATGGATAAAAACATCTGTTAATTTTTTACGAACTTTTCTGCGCACCCTTGTAATCGGTATCAAACACACAAACAATCTTATTATTGTTTTTTTCATCTCTATATCCTTTCTAAAAAAAACAACACCAAGTATTAACGCTTGGTGGTTGGAGTTTCAGAACAATCATAGAGAATTGCGTGCTTTATTCGATATATTCAACACACTCCAACCATTCGGTCGGAGATTTTTTACATCTTACCTGATGCTCTATAACGGGTTCTGAAGCCCGCACAACAATTCGCTGTGCATTATGCATATTATCAAATGATTTTTATAAAGTAAAGAGTATTAAAAAAACCGCCACACCGGCGGTTTTTATACAAAGATATATGTAAATACCTTAGCGTATTATTATTTATCGTCTGATACCCATTCGAATTCGGTGCCAAGAATTGTAAACCCGTGGCATTTGGGGACGCAAAATAATGCATCCGCAACGGAGGCAAAACTTCGGACAACTTTCCCGCAATTTTTGCCGTTTTCATAATATCTTTATCAGACGAATATTTATCAAACGCATCCGTATTAACATCGACATTTACAAACGGCACCCACTGCATTGTCCCGTCTTTCATATCGGCCACAAAGGGTATCAAGTTATTATTGTGTTTTACAACAACAACCGCATGCCTGTTTATACTGACAATTTTTTCCTTGGTACCGGCAATGGTTTCGATTGACACCAATTCAATCGGAGAATCATCGACATTGCCAATTATGCCATTTGCACGTGCCTTGGCCCCATAAAATAAATCAAGATTTGCATTTTGCACATCGGCAGCAACGTTTGTATCGTCTTTGTCATTACTCAACAACAGCGCGGCCCCAACGCCCAAACCGGCGATGCCCGCACCGATTGCCGCCACACCCAAACCGGATATACCGCCTTTTTTAACATTGGTATTATTTGACACTGCACTATTGCCAACCGCCCCAGATGGCACGACCTGATTTTGTTGTGTCACGGATTCCTGCGTCGCCGCTGGTTCTTGAACAATCGCAGGCGTTTCCATCGTCTGGTAAACAAGCTGTGCCCCATCCGATGAATCAACTGGTCCGGGTTCGGGCACAACAATGGGCGCCGGCACAACATCCCGTTTGTCATCACCCCTCGGTCCGGGTTTTACATCGGGTTCTTCCGGGGCCGATGGACGACGCATCACAAACGGTATCGTTTCACCATCAACCAGCAAATCACCCGTCCCATAAACAGACGAAGCAAGTGCCGCGGGATAAAATACAACATTTGCAAACGATACCGTTGTCGTCGGCACCATAACAGATTGCTTTATGGCCTGAAGTTCTATTTCAACGGTATCACCAACTTTATATCCGTTGTTAATCAAATATCGTGCCAATTCGGAATTCCGGTTAAAACGAAGGGTTTTCCCATCTATCGTGACTCCTTGTTTCAAGACACTATTGGGTATCGACAACGAATTTTTGTTACCATATGTCACGTCTTTCACAAGGTTGCTTTTAATATTCTTAAGCGGGTTATTAACTATTCTGGCTTTACGTGTTTGCGCGATTTCTTGCATTACTTCTGTTGTTTTTGTCATACTTGACCCAATAAGTGCCAACGATTTCAACACCCCACCCAAAATCATTGCGACATCACCCGATGTCCTTATGACTTGCCAGAACTGTGCCTTTTCCTTTACCACACAATCACCCCGACTGTTGCACTGCCACACATCTGGATTATCCAACCAATTCCAAAAATCATCTTCGGCTGGAATCTTTTTAAACAATTTTGCGAACGATTCATCTAATGTTTTCTTTTCTGCATCGGTTAAATCTTTTTCATAACTGACCATTTGTTGCAGATTTTTACTCAACAGTTTTTTTGCACATTCAATGTCTGTACCTGTTAGACAAGCATTTAACTGCGATTGAAATTCCGCCGTATAAATCTGATATTTTGTTGCGACTTCGGACGCAATAACCATTGTTCCACCCGCGACCGTTAACCCGGAACCAACCGTGGCCACAACCGCCCACGCACCGGGGGCCGCCGTTCCACCCGAATACACCGTGACAACCGTCGCCAACGCAACTGTGACCACCGTTGTGCCGACCTGTATACCCTTTTGTAAATTTGTTGCATTGGCGGAAGCGGGCAAAACACATAAATTATTTGTCGCATCCCAATAAACCTTCTCACATTCCGGACAGACACTTTTACTCTGTTTCTTTACCAATTCGCACGCCTGTTGGTTAACCCCCATACAGGTATTGCCATCATAACTTCCATCTGATGCGATACACGCCATCCCCTGGTATCCACCACGGGATATTGTTTCCCATGTTTCAGATAAATCATCAAATACGAAATCTACATCTTGACCGTTAATAGTGCAACGCAAGACATCATCGTTTGAGTTTCCAATTTTTGTAGTACAACCACCACCAGTATAAACAACATCACTTTTTTTACAACTGAACGACGTCACTTTAACACCCTTGCTGTGCACATATGCGGCAATTTGGTCATCCAATGACGCATTTGATGTAATTTGAATTCCCCTGCAAAATGCAAAACTATCTACGCCGTTATCTCTGAACTGATTTTTCAAATTGCTGGCATTTGTGATTGCGTTAAACAAAATTTCGCACTTCTCATCTTTTAATGTGGCCCCAAAACCGTATGCAGATAAATCTTTGCTTATCTTGTTGCATGTGTTTACATCTGATGTGTTACAGTATGTTGACCAACACGTCGCATTGGTGGGGACACCAACATTTGCACTGATACACCCACCCGCCCTATATTCTACATTATTAAAGACACGACATACGGCCTCCACTATACCACGCCTGCGCGTAACATCATTTGATTCCGTAGCACTATCAAAATGCACCTCGTAAAAACTATTTTTCATCTTTGATGTACATGGTATATAATCGTCGAAAAAACTCTCTTTCCAATTACTTTCTTCTTTGGCGCAAAACACGGCCTCGTCCGAATTTTTGTGATAAACCAAATCTTTTGCCAAAAATACCGCGGAACGTCTGTCAACCTTTATATTCTTGAAATCGTCATAGCATTGTTTAGTTGCCCCCTCTGGAACACTGTCCTGCAAACACACATGGCGATAATCCACCGTACTGGCATTCAAAATGTCTTGTGCAAAACCGTAACATTTGTTCAAATCGTTTTCGTTGGACAAATTCCATCCCGCAGCCGTTTGACAAACATCCACCAAATCACTCGCATTTATCCCGGTATTATTGTTCGCCGCAGTTTTCGCGACAATTGCACTAATAACCGCCGCCTGCTTATCCGCCGAAACATACTTGTCAACCACGGTTTGCACAGCCGTTGGTTGCAACAAAACATTTGCACGCACCGGCAAAATGATAAAGAAAGCAAACAATCCGACTATAATTTTCTTTATCATTTTGCCAACTCCATTTCACAATTGTCCGCGACGGTTGACACCTTTTTGATTGCACTTATTTGCGTTGCATTAAAAACAACCGCCGTCGTTGATGCCACGGTTGACGCACCCGCCAATACATTTGACGCGGTATTAAGGTTCTTTTCTTTTTGTTTCCCGGAATCAGTATTATCGTTACGTGTCGCGTCAGTATTTGCCACAGCAGATGTCACGGTTCCAACGGCACCAGTGGTCGCACCAACAATACTGGATATCATTGCCCCCTTGGCACGATTGTTAATTTTTGATAAATCAACAAAATCATATTCGCCACACGCCGACACAATTTTTTCTGCATTACCGATATTTTGTCCCGACACACGCGCCTGCATCATACTGTCACGCAAATCTTTAATCGATTTACTACACGAATTTATCATCGATTCCAAATCATCATCTGTTTGATTTTTCCCTGCAATAACCGCCCCGGCAACATTGGTCACGGTTCCGCCCGCCATCAACCCCGTGCGCCAATCACCCAAATTTTTGGACTGTTTGGTAAGCTTGTCCAGTTCGGATTGGTAACCGGATTTGTTTTTTGTTGCAACCGTCAATTGTTGTTTAAAATCTTCAAGAAGGGCATTGGTTTCGTCTTGTGTTGGATAATCTTTTTCGGATTTTTCATTCAATCTTTCCAATTCGGCCAGCATTTTTTCTAATTCTTCTGCCTGTTTATCTTTTTTTGCCTTTACAATACCAACAACCGTTGCCCCGGCATTAACCGCCGTTCCGACCCCCGTAATACCAACATTAATCCCAGCCATCTTTTTCAGGGGCGCCAATTTATCAGAAATTCCCGCGCACGATACCCTGGCATTATTCACGGCAATATCTATATCCAAAATTTCCGCTCCCGCAGAAACAGTAAATATACACAAAAGAATCAGATATAAAAACCGCACCAAATCCCCCATACAAATAATGTGTTATTATATCATAACCTAGGGTGTATAACAAAAGAAAAAACCGCCACACCGGCGGTTTCGTTTTACATCGGCAACACGGGGTAATCAATAATTGAGCCATAGAGTACCGCAAAGAAAAAGCACACACTGCCACCAATTACAAAAAGGTGCCAAATCGCATGGCTAAATTTCAATTTGCGCCATATATAGAATATTACCCCAACGGAATACGACAATCCACCCGCCAAGATAAACGTCATACCACGCGCGGAAATGTGCTGAATCATATATGGTAAAATGAACAACAAAGTCCACCCCATTATCAAATACAATCCAAGCGTCCATTTTGGTTGCTGGTGCGGGTTGCGGATTTTAACAATCGCCCCAAATATCGTAATTGCCCATAACAATCCAAACACAGACCACCCAACCGGGCCCCGACAATTTACCAACATAAACGGCGTGTATGTACCGGCAATCAAGGCATAGATGGCGATATTATCCCAGATTTCGAAAAAACATTCGCCACGTTTTCCAATCAACGCATGACACATTGTTGAGCCCAAATAAAGTGTTATCATCGTTGTTCCAAAAATCGCACAGGACACCACCGCCCACGCATCGCCCGCAATTGCGGCATAGACAACCAACAATACCAATCCCGCAATCGCCAACCCAATTCCAATACCATGGGTTAAAATATTCAACGCTTCTTCCCCGCGGGTTGATTTACGTTCCCACCGGAAAAGCCCTGTTGCCCGCAACGCCTTTAACACTTTACACGCATGCGAATCGCATTTTATTTCGCGCATTTTTTTGCGAACGACTGATTTTGATTTAGTCATCTAATACACCTTTTATTCTTTTCATTACCATGTCAGGTCCCATAACCGTCATTATGGAATAAAGGTCCGGCGTGTTCGTCCGCCCGGCCAACGCGACGCGCAGATTCATCGCAATATCGCCATTTTTTACCCCAAACCGATTTGCAATTTCGACAATTCTATTCCACCAAGTGTCTTTATCATCCGCCGGATTATAGGTTTCCAAAAACGCGTTCAATACATCTTTGTTATATTCGTAATCCGTCGAGGCTTGGAAAAGTTTATCCCAGAAAAACGCGACATTTTCCAATGTCTGTTTCCACGTAATAAAATCTTTACGCACACGCTTTGGGTTATCGCGTTCGATACCCAATACATTGCTCAGGTATTTTTCATCCGCGACCTGCATTTTATTATCATCGTTGCCGTATTCGTTTGCCCAGGTTCTAACCCGCGCCACC
>JAZLAV010000013.1:0-52386 GCA_045613315.1 Candidatus Enterousia sp.
ACTTAGTGTAAGAAGTTAGTAGGTGGCCAACCCCATTCACACGATGATGGGAGCGGCGGGTGGGGCCCGACGGGATAGTAATTTTCCACCACCAGATGGGGACTAAAAATGTTGCAATTGCCGGTGTTTCCCTAATCACTAACACTATGTCATTCACACCAACTGGCGCGACGGCCACCGCTGTATGGCCGCCCATGTTTTTCTTTGATTAAGATGTTTCCAACATCACGGCCATCGGGCAAAATCACATTTGCATCTATGCGGCCGGGGTATTTATCATCCTTGATATTTCTAAGTTCAACCACCGTTCCACGTGGCGCCAGATTCATCAACCGTTCGCGCGCCATGTGTGCGCGTTTTATTTCTGTTTCGCATTTGCCGTTCATTTCGGGGGTATCCACATTCGCCAATCGCACCCGTGCCACAACATCGGTCCCAGACGCAACCGCAACATATGCCGCAAAAGTATCACCATCAAACACATAATCAACCGTTGCCGGCACCGTATATGCAACACCCGTGACACACAACAATCCGCCCGCAAACACAAAACATTTTATTTTCATATTTTACATCAATCGTGGTGACCATGTTGGTTCCAAACCATTTATATTATCCGGCAAATCGATATCATATATATTTTGTCCGGTAATATCAACACTGCGAATATGGCTTATGCGTTCAATGTCATCTTCGGCCTTTTCTGTTTCATAATAGACAATTCTGCGCGAACCCGGCGCCCAGGATGGCGCCTCCATAAACCAACCGCCGGCCAAAATCTTTTCATTGCGCCCACGCGGGTCCATTATTCCGACATAGAATGTATCATCGGCGATTTTGGTAAAGGCAATAAATTGCCCATCTGGCGACCATGCCGGTGTTGCATACCGCCCCGCCCCATATGTAATACGTTCTTCGGCCAATGTATCCAGGTTCAATATATGAATCTGTTGACGTCCCGACCGATCGGAATTAAACGCCAATTTTTTGCCATCTGGCGAATAAGACGGACTGGTGTTAATTGAATTACCAAATGTCAATTGGCGTAATGCCTTGTTTTCAATATCATATTCATATATATGTGTAATTCCGTCTTTGACCAATGACAATGCAATTTTTTTCCCATCCGGCGAAAAACGTGGCGCAAAGTTCATTCCACCAAATTGCCCCAACCGCCGTTGTTCGCCCGTATCCAAATCCAGCGACCACACCATTGGGTCGTCATCGCGATACGACAAGAACACGACATTACGCATATTAGGTGAAAAATGTGGCGACATAACAAATGTCTTTTCATCCGACAAATACCGCATCCCATACCCATCATAGTCCATAATAGCCATACGTTTAATGCGTTTATACACCGGCCCTGTTTCGGCAATAAATACGATTTGCGTGTCAAAATACCCATCTTCGCCCGTCAAACGTTCATAAATTGCATCGGCCATAATGTGCGCCATGCGGCGCGCCGATTTTTTATTTGCGACCAAACTTTGTGCTTCTATCTGTTCGGTACCATTGACATCCCACACAAAGAATTCCAATTTATATTGCCCATTTTTTTCGACATTCATACGTGCCTGGACCAAAACCTGGGTTTTAATCGCCATCCATGATTTAAAGTTCGGCAATTCACCCATTTTAACATACTCGGGGAACGCGTCATGCACCACAATGCGAAAAAGCCCGGTGCGTTTAAGGTCGGATTCCACCACTTCGCGTATCATTTTTGCATCAGATTCCACGACCCCATTACCCGTTTCAAATTTCTGGACTGCAACCGATGTTGGTTCCAATGCGCCCGCAACGATATCAACCTTTAATTCCGCATGCGCCGGCAAAGCGAACGCGAACCCAATCGCGAACACTGCAAATATTTTTTTAAGCATATTTCTTCCTTCCGTTACTTAAAACAACAAAAAACATTTTAAACACACCAATTAGAAAAAGCAAAATATTATTTCATTTTTATTCCCCCCAAAACCCACTATACAACCGCCCCTACAAACGTAATTACACCAGTCGATACACAAGTATTTATATTTGTATTGACATTTGTAAATACATTGGTATATTCTGTTGTAATCACGGATGTATTGCCGGTTGTATAGAGGTTTGCCAATGCCAAATGTTTTGCAACAATTATTCATTATGAACATTGATTCGTTACTGCGCGAATATGCCGCGTACAAGACATTTAACAAATCTGATTGCGTAATAAATATGCGTATTCCAAAACCCGTTTTGGAAAAAATTAAACAACTGGCGGAACAACAACACGTCCCCTATCAATCCCTTATATCGTCGGTATTATTTTCCCTGGCCAATGTAGAAGATAAATAGTTATTAGTGATTAGTGTTAGCAGCTAATGATTAGCGCGAGCTAACCTGTCCCATGATGGCGGGTTAAATAAAACAAAACAAAAAAAACGCGGCCATATGACCGCGTTTTAAAACCATATTTCTTATTACCACTTCATAACACAACCCAATGCCTGGGCACCAGTTGCACTGACCAAAAATTGCAGGATTAAACCGACACTGAACAACAGGATGAACCCAACCAATAAACCGGACCCCTTGTTTTTTAAATCATCCATTTTAGCCTCACCCTTGGAAATATATCCCCATGCCCATCCGGCAATCAAAAATGCCGCACCAATGAACGCAAATGTACGCAACATATTAAACACGCCACGCAAATCGTCCATAAACACACACATCGCGCTTTCGTTAACCTTCGCGAACGCGGGACTTGCCACCATCGCGGCAATAATTGCGAAATTGATTTTGTTCATAACTTTTTTCATAAAAATCCCCTTTCTTTATTTTTTCTAGTGCTTTAATTTTATCACAAAAAAGCAAACTATTCAAATACAAAAGGCACCATTTTGGTGCCCATTGTAAAATTTTTATTTTTGCAATTTACATCGCTGGAACGACAACAACACGTTGCGTTTTTGCACAGCCGTTGCAACCACATGACGATGGCGTCACCGACGCACGGGTCAAAACAGCACGTGTCGGACGTGGTGCAATTCCACCATTGTCGCGCGCGAACAAATCCGCACAGGACGTATCGCGATAAACAACGCGTTTGTCCGTATTCAGGCTACGAATATCATTCGTATAGTGGGAACCATATTCACCGGCATAGAAAATACAATCGTCGCCATCCTGGACATAGCGAACACCACCACGATAATAATCACGCGCACACCCCGCCAGGGCCGCCAACACAATAACCGAAACCAATACTTTTTTCATACCAAACCCTTTGTTTGTTGTATTCCCCCACACGCCCCCGATTCGCTGATACCATTGTTGCACAAATGGACACATTGTCAAGTCGCCAACAAAAAATCACCCCACCCCATCCGAAATGTGATATAATTCGAAAACAAGGGGCAAATATGAAATATTCAGATTTTGGTTTGGTAAACACACGCGAGATGTTTGCCGATGCAATCGCGGGGCGCTACGCCGTACCGGCTTTTAATTTTTATAACATGGAAACCCTGGCCGCGATTTTGGCGGCGGCCCGCAAAACACACAGCCCCGTTATTTTGGCGGTATCAGAAAGCGCAATTAAATATATGGGTGATGATATGCTTCTGGGGTTAATCACTGGGGCTTGCATTGCCCCATACGAACAAATAGCATTACACCTGGACCACGGGCATTCGTTGGACGCATGCATTCACGCGATTGATTTGGGCTTTTCATCCGTAATGATTGACGCGTCCAGTTTGTCGTTTGATGAAAATGCAAAACTGTCCCGCGCGGTTGCAAAATATGCACATCGACGCAATGTTTCGGTTGAAGCCGAACTAGGTACACTGGCCGGAATCGAAGACGAAAACACCGCATCCGCCGAATCGTCATACACCGACCCAGTTGCCGCGGTTGAATTTGTAAAACGCACCGGGGTTGATTCACTGGCGATTGCCATCGGCACCAGTCACGGTGCATACAAACGCAAAAGTGATGACGAATCGTTACGATTTGATATTTTGTCCCAGATAGCAAAACAATTACCGACCTTTCCGCTTGTTCTGCACGGCGCATCATCTGTGCCACAACAATATGTTGATATAATAAACAAAAATGGTGGCAAAATGCGTGACGCCCGCGGGATTGACCTGGCACAACTGCGCCGCGCGGCGCGCACAAACATTTGCAAGATTAATGTGGATTCTGATTTACGCCTTGGCTTTACCGCGGCAGTCCGCGAAACATTAAAACAAAATCCCAAAATATTTAATCCACGTGAATACTTATCGAGCGCAACAAAAAACATGACCGATGTATGTATCAATGGAATCACACATATAATGGGGTCAAAAAATAAAATTTAAAAAACACCGGCATTCGCCGGTGTTTTTACCTATAACTTAGAACCAACAACCTGCAACTATTTTGCTCTTTCTACATATTCCAGGGTTTCTGTATTCACAACAATCTTTTCATCTTGTTCAATAAATAATGGAACCTGGACACGAACGCCGTTATCCAAAATCGCCGGCTTACCACCCGATGATGAAACGGTTTGCCCCTTTAACGCGGGCTCTGTTTCGACAACGGTTGCAACAACCGTCTTTGGTAACGAAATCGATACTGGCTGTCCCTCTACAAAATTGGCCTTGACCGTCATTTCCGGCGCCAAAAACTTCATCTGTTCACCCAACACATCCACCGGCATTGTAAATTGTTCGTAATCGGACAGATTCATAAAGAAGGCATCGGTCCCATCTGAATACAAATATTGGCAATCGAAATCTTCGACCATCAGTTTTTCAACCTTGTCTTCGGCGCGCCAACGGTCACCCCCCTTGTTTCCCGAATCGATGTCGCGCAGGTCCGCCTGGACAAATGCGCCACCCTTGCCCGGTTTAACCTTGGTAATCGAAGTCACCGAATAACGTTTACCATTATGGGAAATAACCCAACCCACACGCATATCGTTTGCAATATATGATGCCATTATAATACCCCTTGTGTTAAAAATACCGCGACAATTATACGCCACACATCCCAAAACGCAAGATTAAAGTAAATAAAAATCGCCCGTTTGGGCGATTTTTATTTACATACGCATTGGCATTAACACGAACAACGAATCGGTTTTCTTGTCCGTTGACTTGATAATCGTTGGTGATAACGGATCCTGCATTTCCATTTGGAATTTGTCGCCTTCTACCTGGCCTGCGACATCCAACAAGAATTTAACATTAAACACAATCGTGAACGAATTATCCCCATTGTATTCAACATCTAATTCCTGGGTCGCGGTTCCGGCATCCGGACTGGACGCGTTAATAACCAATTTATTCATAGAATATGTCAACTGCACAGATTTTGTTTTATCAATCGACGCAACAGAAACCAAGTCCACCGCATTAACAAATTGTTTCCGATCCAAAATCGCAATTTTGTCATTACCCTTGGGGATAACAACACGATAATTTGGATACTGGGCATCGACCAGTTTACTTGTCAATGTCGCGGCCCCAACAACGAATCGCGCCTTGGTATCAGACAATTCAACCGAAACATCATCAACATTGGCATCTTCTAATAACTTGGACAATTCGCCAATCACGCGACGCGGCAAAATAACAGATGGCATTTCCGCAGCCCCCGCCGGTGCCGCCATTGCACACAATGCCATACGTTGGGCATCGGTTGCGACCGCGGTTAACATCTTGGATTTGCCCTCTTCTGAAATATGAAAGAAAATACCCCCCAAATGATAACGCACATCATCGGTTGGAATTGCAAATTTGGTTTGATTTATAAGGTGTGCCAAATCCCCTGTTGTCATTTGGAATTTGGTGGTTAAATTGCTGCCCGCCATGGCCGGGAAATTTTCCGCCGGCAACGTTGGCAAACGGAACACCGCGCGACCACTGGATACGACCAATTGGTCACCCGATTGTTTAAAACTTATTTCCGCCGCGTCCGGTAATTTACGAACAATATCATACAACATCTGGACCGGCACAGTCGTTTTGCCCCCCAGTGTAATATCCGCCGCGACATGTTCGACCAATTCCAAATCAACATTTGTCGCCGACAAGATTAAATCATCACCGACCTCTATCTTAACATTCATCAAAATCGGCAATGTTGCGCGTTTTTCGACAATCGATTGCATATGCCCCAGCGCACGAATTAAAACCTGACGAAATACCGAAAATTCCATTTTAATACTCCTAATTATTTTGCGGCTACATCTCTCTTTCGATTCACTTTATCAAAAAATGCCGATTCGGTGCAAGGGCAAAAGCAACCGAATCGACAAAACCAACCACCCACAAAAAAACACGCACAATTTCCAAAAAAATTATTTGTTAATTACACGTTCTAATTTGGCACGCAATTTTTTTATATCATCATATTTTGTGAATTTACCACGTTCTGCAATTGATATGTCGCCCGATTCTTCGGACACGACCAAAACAACCGCCCCCGATTTTTCCGACAACCCCAGTGCCGCCCGATGCCGTGTTCCATATTTCCAATTCAGATTATTTTGGGACAACGGCAATATTGCGCCGGCATACGCGATTCGGTCATTCGAAATTATTACCGCGCCATCGTGCAACGGCGTTTTATTAAAGAATATAGTTAACAACAATTCACTGGTAATCTTGGCATTTATTTCGACCCCCTTTTTGTCTATCGCGCTTTCATCCAGCGAATTTGGAAATACAATCAGCGCCCCCGTATGCTTTTCCGACATATATTCAACCGCCGACACAATTGCGTCCAGCGATTTTGTATTTTTCGTCACGACACCATCGCGACCAAACACACGACGCCATTCTTCGACATTTCCCATCAGCGCCAAAAACTTTCGCAATTCTGGTTGGAAAATAACAATCAAACTGATTGAAAGGAACAATGCCACCCAATGCAAAAAACCGCCAAGCAAATCTAGATGCGCCCACGACAAAATAAAACTGAACACCCATAATGCCGCCAACCCCAACAGACCACGAACCAGTTTTTCCGAAGATGTGTTTTTTATAAATGTTTTATAAAAGAACCATGTCGCAACAACAATAATTAAAACCTGGGCCAAACTTATCCATCTAAACATTTATTCTTGTCCTTTGCTTTCTTGATTTACATTAAACACACCACTCGTTAATTCTGCCAACGACATATTCATCCATTCCGGGTCATCACGACGCGGTGGCGCACCGTGTTTCATCGCGGTCTTGCATGGTTCGTCATCCGCCAACCAATTTTCCAACAAATCGCTGGCAACCAACCCCAGCCCGGCCCCCGCGACCAAACTTATACCGCCCGTAAATGGCGCCAGCAGCAACCAAATTCCCGTCGCCGACGCAACCTTGCCCGCGACAGACAAACCACTTACCCGAACATCCGGCTCGGCCAGATTGCCCGTTATCTCGACCGAATTAACCACATTCCCAGACAACGATATTTTCAGTCCGCGTACCGGCACCGTTGTCAACGCCAACTTTATTTTTTCATTTCCCAAATCCACATTACCCGCCAAACGCGCATTTATCGCATTTGTTTCAATCGCAACCCCGTTTTCTGTTTCCGCAACCCCATTACGCAGTTTTGTATTAACCGCCGCACACGATATTTTTATTTGGTCATATTTCTTTTTGGATCTGAACAAATCCTGGATACCATGACGCAACGATGTCAATGTATCTGTGCCATACATATATGAAACCAAATCGGAATGTGCGTATCCAATGCCACTTGATTGCAACTGTACAGGCCCCGTAACGGTTTTCATTATTTCCGACAAATCACGTCCATGTGCCATAACATATGCACTAATATTTACCGGCAAATCAGAAATAAAATCATTAACGCGCACCTGTTCCAAAATTTTACCTATGTACACGTTTTCGGCGTTCATGGCTGCTTGACCATTTATCATTCCGTCCGTATTAACATCAAAATCAGATGCGATTTTTATATTACCATCGGCCAGTACCAACGATATGTCTGCACGTCCATTTTTATCCAACACATTTAATTTAACATCAATATTTTTTAATGTGAATTCGCGATATATATTGAACGATTTTACCCTTACATCAAGTTTCAGATTCATTTTATACAATTCCCGACCAAACAACGGTATATCGTGGAACACATTTAAATCGCGTTTCGGATGCACCCAATTGTGCCCATAAAGGTTCGGGAACAAATCAGTTAACACAACATCGCCCGCACTTACATTCGCGATTATATTTGTGGTTGGTTTTGACCAATCATATTCACCAGATAAATCGAAATTAACACCACGCACCGCAATTGACGATTTACGTAATGTTATTTTTTTATTACCGACCCCACCCGCCATGTTAACCACCATTGGCGGCAAATCAACCCAATTACGTCCCAACGCCGCGCCAAATGCCGCGAAATCCGGCACATCACCACGAACGACAAAATCAATGGGCATTTTACTGGTACCTTCCAGTGCAACATTTGCAATCAACGGCGTGCCACCGGTCGTAAACGCAACACTTAACGGATAAACCCGACGTTCAGAATTATATTCGGAAAAAGACACAATAAATGGGAAAATATCTGTCCCATTTCTTAGCCATCCCGAATATTCGCGTTTTCCGTGATGCGCCATATAACGCAAACTAAAATTAGATACGGCATACTTTTCCCCGATTATATTCGCCCCAAGATCATATATTTCTATACCCCCCAACGCGACTTCTGGAAATGGGTATTTTGACGGCGTTTTGGTTTCTTTGACACTTTCGGTTTTTTCCACATCTGGTTCATCTGAATCTGAAACGATTGAGAGCACACCATCTGTGTTTTGTTCCAGCGCAATTTTTGCATCATATATCTTGATGTTTTGTATGGTTGGCCGATTATGCAACAACGATACCAGGTTTAATGTCACATCTATTCTTTTGGCATCAAATCCATATTTTTCATGTGCCCAATCGGCATTTGGCACCCGCACATCCAACAATTCAATTTGTGGGCGCAACGAAAATTTCCAAGATACGGCCCCATCTATTTCAATCGGCAACCCGGTTGCATCGCGCATAACATTTAAAATGCCCCCGCGCAGGGTTTCCAAATTGACCTGGCTTAGCGCAATAAACAACGCGACGGCCATTCCCCCGAAGAACAGCCCCGATATTCGCAACACCGTTAAAAAAGTACTTTTTCTTTTGCGTGACATTTTCAACCTAGGCCGGCAATTGTAATTCCAACAACTTCATTACGGGCAACATAAAGTCCGGAATCCGTGCATTAAAACTTACAATTTTATTATTTGCCGGGTGGCGAAATGTTAAACGATATGCCAACAAATGCAAATTATTTGTTGCCAGCATTGCATTTACGGCACCATCCATTTTTTTGCCCCGACCATATATATCATCACCAACAATTGGCGCATTTAAACAAAGCGCGCTATGTACACGCAACTGGTGCGTACGGCCGGTTTTTGGTTTAAATAAAACCCATGAAACACAACCCGACGCAACACCCAAAACTTGATATTCTGTAATGGCATGCTGGGGTCGCTGACCTGTGCCATTGTTTATGCGTGTGGGCGAATCGAACACCTGGCCCCGCACCATATAATTATCAATAATGCCGTGCGATTTCTTAACCTCGCCGTTTAACAGTGCCAAATATTCCTTGTGTGCGACCTTGGATTGGAATTGCGTGGCCAACGCCTGGGCTGCGCGTTGGTTTTTTGCGACAACCAACACCCCACTTGTTTCCCGGTCCAACCGATGCACCAATGAAACCTTGGCATATGGGAACAACGCGGCGGCCATTTTATCAATTGATTTACGAATTCCCGTTCCCCCCTGGACCGCCAGACCCGCCGGTTTATCAAAAACAACAATATCGTCATCGTTATGAATAATACATTTACGCAACTGTTCCAAATCTGATAACGAGAACTTTTCACCACTTTCTGTTTTTTTGACGTTATCCGCAACATATCCCGCAATTGTCGGCGGAATACGTATTGCATCCCCCGCGCGCAACACAGGATTCCCGTGAACCCGCGATGAATTAATCCGTATTTGTCCCCCACGACAGAGTTTATAAAACGCTGCATTCGGCATAGATGGAAAATGCCGACCAAACCACCGCAAAATGCGCGTGCCATCTTCTACCCGTGAAACAGTTTTTACTTCCGCCATGGCGGTCCCCGTAATACGAACGATTAGTCGCCAAAGATAATCTGGACAGAATTATTGGCACCGGCATTTCTGCAATTACCCGTTGCCCCACCTTCTGTGTGATTTGATGATATATACCCAACCGAATCGGTCCACGCCTTGGTCATAAGATACTCGCAATCCGCCGCCGTCAGCCCATCAATTCCAACAATGAATTGGCGCGTATTTGATGGATTTACAGACACCGTATATGTACCCCCATATGGGTTTTTATTTGATACACCGATTGCCCCAAATATCATTGAACCATCGATATTTGAAAAATCGTCATATTCACCCAGCAATTGCCGTACACCCAAAACAATTTGGGCAACATCGTCATTTGCGACACTGTGTTTTTGTGTTCGCATTGCGGTTGAAATCATCGCGATTGCCCCAACCGTAATAACCCCCATAATTGCCAATACGCCCAACATTTCAATCATTGAACGCCCTGATTCTGTTTTCATTTTAACCCCCATTTGAAATTTTATATTTATTATAATATCATAAAGATTATGAATATTCAATTTTCTGATTTGATTGAAAATGCCCCCCGGTCACCCGGCATCTATAAAATGTACGACCGGGATGGGAACCTGCTTTACGTGGGCAAGGCGAAAAACCTTATCAACCGCCTTAAACAGTATCTGGACATATCAAAACTTGAATTGCACAAGCAGGTTATGCGTACCCTGGTTGCGCGCGTCGATTGGGAAATCACCCCCACGGAATCAGACGCCCTTATTCGGGAACAGGAACTGATAAAAACCCAAAAACCGAAATATAACGTGATGCTGACTGATGGGAAAATGTACCCGATGATTGCATTGACCAATTCCAAATATCCACGTTTGATGAAATTTCGCGGAAAAATTACCCAACGACGCGACGTGTTTGGGCCATATCCGTCGGTCACCGCATTAAACGAAACAATTAAAACAATTCAAAAGGTTTGTAATCTGCGAACGTGTACCGATACATTTATGCGTAACCGGTCGCGACCATGTTTACTGTATCAAATTGGGCGTTGCAGTGGCCCATGTTGTATTGCCCAAACCGACTATGCCGAACGCGTATCACTGGCACGACGAATTTTGACCGGCGACAGTGAACCAATCATACACGACTTGCAACAACAGATGAAAAAATATTCCGCGGAAATGGATTTTGAAAACGCCGCGATTGTTCGCGACAAAATTGCACAATTAACAGGCACATCAAATCGCGGTATGCGACGGAATCGTGCACATAGCGCGATTTTAGATTGGGATAAAAATGTTTGTGCATTGGAAAAATTATTGGGTATAAAAATTGAACTGGCGGGGGTGTTTGATAATTCGCATTTGTTCGGCACAAACCCGGTTGGTGCAATGATAACATTTGGACACGACGGTTTTGTAAAATCGGGCTATCGTCATTTTAAGTTAAATGACAAATCGCGTGCTGGCAACGATATTGCCATGATGAACGAATTTGTTTCACGCGCCGTTACGCGTGGTCCAAAAATGGATTTAATTATTGTTGATGGTGGCCCGGCCCAGTGGAATATCGCGCACGCGACCGCGCCAAACATTCCTGTTTTTGGCGTCACCAAGGGCGAGGTCCGAAATGGCGATGAACACTTTATTTTGCCGAATGGTTCCGTTTACACCGATTTGCCCAAGGATTCGCCTTTGTTTTTAATGTTGCGCGCCGTCCGCGACGAGGCCCACCGATTCGTAATCACATACCACCGCACAACACGCGCAAAACAAATGACTGCATCGGTATTGGACGAAATAGACGGCATTGGTCCGAAACGCAAACACGCACTGCTGACGCATTTTGGTTCGGTTCGTGCAATTATGGACGCAGACATAGACGCGTTGCGTCGGGTCCCGGAATTGGGTGAATGGGGTGCAAAAAAAATCTATGCATATTTCCATTCAGAAGTGTTATAATTGGTTTGTTCATATATCAATCAATAATAAATAAAGGAGAAAAAATATATGAAGTTCTTTGTTAATTTCTTGTCTGCATTTCGCATTGCTGCGTCGTTTGTAATAATACCAACACTAATGTTTCAAATGTACTGGACATCACTGGTGCTGTTTATATTGGCGGCGTTGTCCGATTTCTTTGATGGTTTTTTGGCACGCAAATATGACGTGTGCACAAAACTTGGTGGTGTAATGGATCACATTGGTGATAAATTATTGGTGGTCAATACCCTTATTATGTTAACCGTTATGATGCCGGTTTGGTTCATTGTTGTTCCTGTTATTATTTTGATTGCGCGTGAATTGTATGTAAGTGGCCTGCGCGAATTTTTGGGCACACAAAAAATAGAAATGCCGGTGCCGCATGCACGTTTTTCGCTTGGCAAAGTTAAAACCACATTCCAAATGATAACAATTGTTGCGTTTTTGGGTCTGTTTGCGTTAAGCACAAAAATCACACCAGAAACAATATCTGATAAATATTTGTTCTGGATGAACTTGCTGTCGCAAATTGGTATTATTGGTTTGTGGATTTCGTTATTGGCGTCCGTATGGTCCGCAACACAATACACGGGAACATTTATCGAAAAATTGAAACAGATAAAAAAGAAATAATCGGTAATTATTTATCAACAAAAAACACCGGCAAATGCCGGTGTTTTTCTAATCACTCACACCAACACTAACCACTAATTAAAACCACCCTTTTTTCGCAGATTTTGTTTCAGAAAATTCGGTTAAAATCTTTTTCTGTTTTTCGGTTAATTTGGTTGGTATAGAAATCGCGACATCGATATACAAATCGCCAAACGAATCGCGACGCCCCGTCGGCATGCCGTGCCCACGCACGCGCAGTTTTTCACCGACCTGGGTTCCCGACGGCACACGTACCGATAATTTTTTATCGTCAATGGTTTCAATTTCAATTTCTCCACCCAATGCAAGTGTCGTGAACGGCACATCCACCCGCGTAATCAAATCGGACCCGTTGCGAACGAATCGTTTATCGGGGCGCACCCGCACGTCCAGATAAAAATCCCCCGCCGGTGCACCGTTGGTTCCGGCCTCGCCCTGGCCCGCCAGCCGCAACCGCGCACCATCCGCAATACCGGCGGGAATTTTTACATCAATACTGCGTGATTTATGTGTTGCACCCGTACCATCACACGCGTTGCATTTTTTATCTATTTTGTGTCCCGTGCCATTACATTCTGGACATGGCGTTTCCATGGCAAAGAATCCATTGCGTGTACGAACATAGCCCGCGCCACCACAACGCGAACATGTCGGAGCCGGCTTTCCATCCGCGGTGCCATACCCATGGCATTTATCACAGGTCACATTACTTGAAAAATTAACTGTATGTGTTGTTCCAAAATACGCATCACGCAGGTCAATTACAACCTCGTCCAACAAATCACGACCGGCGTTATTTTGTGCCGCCGCACGACCACCACCCATATCAAAACCGAAACCACGCATAGCCTCGCGCAAAATATCGTCCATGCCGGCACCACCACCCATGTCAAAATGAAACGCACCGTTTCTAAACGGATTTCCGCCAAAGCCCGCCCCCGCCGAAGCACCATTACCCCCGGCAAATGCCGCATCACCGAAACGGTCGTATGCCGCGCGTTTTTGCGGGTCTTTCAGAATATCAAACGCATTATTAACTTCCTTGAACTTTTCTTCGGCGGTTTTGTCACCCGGGTTTTTATCCGGATGGTATTTCAGCACCAATTTATGATACGCCCGCTTGATATCGGCATCGGTTGCATCGCGCGCGACACCCAAAACTTCATATGGATTTTTATTCATTTTTATTGTCCGTAATATTTCTTGCCATTAAATATAGGGTCGTGACCTTACAAAATCAAGCCCCCGAACCAAAGATTTTATGCCGGTATATTGGGAAAAACGCAATTTTTTCGTTTGCACAAAATCAAATAATGTTCTAATAATATAAACACTATGGTTGAAAAGAATACACACACATATGACGCATCAGATATTCAGGTACTAGAAGGTCTGGAACCCGTTCGCCTGCGTCCAGGGATGTATATTGGTGGCACGGATGAAAAGGCGTGGCACCACCTGCCCATTGAAATTTTGGACAATTCTATTGACGAAGCGGTGGCGGGATTTGCAAAGAAAATATCTGTTAATTTGATTGACGCGAAAACGATTGAAATCACCGACGACGGCCGGGGTATTCCGGTTGACGAACACCCAAAGTATCCCGGCAAATCGGCACTGGAAGTAATTTTGACCACCCTGCATTCTGGGGGCAAGTTTAATAATAATGTGTATAAAACCAGTGGTGGTCTGCACGGTGTTGGTTCGGCGGTTGTAAATGCATTGTCGTCCGAGATGGTCGTGACAATTTCCCGCGACGGTTATGAATGGCACCAGACTTTTTCCCGCGGCAAAACGACATCGCCAATTACACGTGGTGATGCCACAAAATCACACGGCACGAAAATCAGATTCACCCTGGACGATGACATATTCGGCGCAAATGCAGTATTTAAACCGGTTAAGATTTATCGTATGGCCCGGGCCAAGGCGTTCCTTTCCCGCGGGGTCAAAATTGATTGGCGTTGCACCCCGGCATTGTTGACCGATGATATGGGAATTCCGGACACCACGACATTTTACTATGCGAACGGTGTGGCGGACTTCTTGGCGGAAAAGACCGACAGCGAACCAAAAATACTGCCCCGGATTTTTAGCGGCTCTGTTGATTTTCCAGATGACGCGGGTCGCGTTGAATGGGCCTTAACAATATTGACGGATGAAAATGGCGCGGCATCTGACAATGGGTTCTTTGCGTCGTATTGCAATACAATTGCGACAATTGATGGTGGTACACACGAAAGTGGGTTTAAGTCCGCAATTACCAAGGGGATTAAGGCATACGGGGAAAAGGTTAATAACAAAGCCGCCGCAAATATTATCGGCGAAGATGTCTTTGATTCCGTTGCGGCGATTGTGTCTGTGTTTTATAAAACGCCCCAGTTCCTGGGCCAGACCAAGGAAAAACTGTCCAACCCGGAAATTGCGCGATACACTGAAAATGCGCTGCGCGACCCGTGGGAAATGTTTTTGGCATCTGACCCGAAAACCGCAAACGCGATTTTGGACTTTGTAATTAACCTGGCCAATGCGCGTATTAAGACGAAACAGGTAAAGGAAATTGCCCGTAAAACCCCGACCAAACGCGCGCGCATGCCGGCAAAACTGGCGGACTGTTCTAAACACGGGGTGGATGGGACCGAGTTGTTTATTGTCGAGGGGGAATCGGCCGGTGGCACCGCCAAACAGGCGCGCGAACGCGCGACCCAGGCGATTATGCCATTACGGGGCAAGGTGTTAAATGTTATGTCTAATTCCGATGAACGTTTCAACGCGAACAAGGAATTAAATGAATTGATTGACATTATCGGTGCCGGAACGGCTAAAGATTGGGACGAATCCAAACTGCGTTATGAAAAGATAATTGTTATGACCGATGCCGATGTTGACGGTTCGCACATTGCGTCGCTTCTGATGGCGTTTTTCTATCAGTATATGCCCCAACTGATTTACGGTGGACATTTGTATTTGTCGTGTCCCCCGCTCTATAAATTAACCTGTGGGACCGAATCGGTTTATGTTGACACGGACGAAGAATTGGATGCGTTAACCAACGGCAAATATAAAAATAAACGGGTGGAAATTTCGCGATTCAAGGGGCTTGGCGAAATGATGCCGAACCAATTAAAAGAAACAACAATGTCGCCAAAGACACGCCGTTTGATTCGGGTTGATTTACCACCGAAAACAGATGACGGTATCGAAGACACGGAAAAAACCCGCACAATTGTTTCCGAACTTATGGGTAAAAAGCCAGAGTTTCGATTCAAATTCATCACCGAACACGCCCAGTTTGTGAAAGATTTGTTTGTGTAGTGTTCAGAGTTCATCCGCCATCGCAAGCGGTGCCGAGACTTCGGAGCGCAGAGTTCAATTGTCATTCCTGGCGTCATCCCGGCGAAGGCCGGGATCCACTGCGCCGCAGGCATCTTTACATATTGCTATCGTATCCGAATGCTTTTAATACCTGGGGGTACAAATCATCCCAATTCGGATTTTGCCTTATAATAAGTCGTATTTTCCAATTACGTTGCCATTCTTTCAACTGGCGTTCCCGCGCAACCATGTTTGTTAAAGAATCAAACTGCTCATAATAAACAAGCATGTTGCAATTATATTTTGCAGTAAAAGATTTTGGATATACTTTGTGTTTGTGTTCAAACACACGTCCAACCAAATCAGATGTTGAACCGATATACAATGTCCACATTGGGGCACTTGCCATTATATAAACATAACCGTGTTTATCCATAACGATGATTTTATCAGGCACGATCAAACATTACAAGTTGTCACTGCGTGGCAATTGATCCCGGCCTTCGCCGGGATGACGTCCGCCTTCGCGGGAATGACAACTCTCTGGAATACCAACCCTATCCTGCCCCCACGGGGCAGGTATTTTTGCGTACCGTACAAAAACCGCCCGGATGGGCGGTTTTACCAATCACTACCAACCTACAACTATCCACTATCTTATTCCGACCGTGAATTCATCACCCCAATCGGCGACGCGTTGACCACCAACGGTGCATTGAATATCTTCGAATCCGGATTTAACCTGGTTCTTTTTAACGACGTGACTGGTTATCAAACCACCGGCGGTTCCCAACACAACACCCGCGATTGAATCAGACGCAAGGCGCGCAGTATTAAAGTTACCCTCGGCATTTTTCCAGACACTTACTTTCATTCCGGCCATAAGTTCATCCAATTTTTTAACCGCTTTTTCAATGGCCACCGTTGATTGGGAAATGGACAATCTGCCTTTATCACACGCTTCACGCAACCGAACAACTTCAGCCCATCTGGCATTATAGCCTTCCGCATCTTTAGAGTCTCCTGCACAATATTGCTCTAATTCTTCATATGCCGTCACGACATCTGTACACGATGCATATTTGGTACGCCAATCATACGGCATCAACTCTGGACAAGAATATGTATTATCTGGTAGCGATTGCGCAGGACTTTCGCTCCCGCCATTATCGCCATTCCCGCCATTATCGCCATTCCCGCCGTTATTAGCCTGATCGCAACGCCCACGGTTTGTATCATACACAACAAATTGTTCATTGGAATCCGCACATGTACATGTATCATTGGCCGCATCATACCTGGCTTTTGTTACATCGCAACACGCTTTGCCAACATTTGTATTGCGTGTATCTCGACATGACGTTGCTTTTTGGACAACACAAACCCCATTTTCTGGCTCTGCTTTATATCCCGGGGTCAGGCACGAAACAATTGTCCATTCGCCCCAACTGCCGTTATTGCATGTGTGACTGCATTTATCGCCCCCGCCAACTTTAATATTGTTCGGACACTCTGTTGTTTCGTTTTGTCCATGCACCGTATTGCCACAGGGTTTATTCTTTGGGGCATCTGGAATACATTTACCATTGTTCGCCACTAATCCATCTCTGCATTCTATTGCAACGCAAATAAATTTTGGTCCTTTTCGACACCATCCCTGAAAAGCCCCTCCTGCCCTATCGGACAGTTCATAACCACTGCAATCTTGTTCGGTTAATGTACGACAATCTTTCCCGTCTTTGACACAATCATCCACCGGAACATTACCGAATCCTCTGGTGGCACAGATACCATCATCAACAACTTTCCAACTGTCCCCAAACATCGTACTGCACTGATATCTACGTTCCTTGTCTATAACAACACCCTCAAATACATGTCCCGCTGGCATGGTTATAACATCATCCGTGGTGCAGCCCCCCGTATTAAGATCGTCACATTCATATCCCAGGCCAGAACCACTGTTTTTAAGCCCGGTGTTTTTATACCCCTGCGTGGCCAATTGATACTGATTCTTGTTTTCATACAAAAATTCATTATCATTGGGGGCCTGGTTACCCTCGTACGATAAAACCACGGGTGTGTTACATTGTGCATACCCATCCACAACATTTAACATTCCAATACAACACAAAGCCATAATTATTTTTTTCATAATCCCCCCCCGTCGGAATACACTTTTACAATATTTTATCATATTTTTTGACCAACACCAAATGGAAAGTAAAAAATCCGGTGTCACCACCGGACTTCAACAACCAACAACACGAAAGAAAAACTTATTCCCCACCACCGGATGGGAATTATTTATATTCCGCAATCATTTCGTTGATTTGCGACGCCAATACCAAATCAGACGACATTTGTTTTTCAATTTGTTTTAACGCATACATAACCGTCGCATGGTCGCGATCACCAATATATGAACCAATTTCCGCCAATGATAATTTCGTTGCCCCGTGCAATACGGTCATCATTGTCTGACGCGCCAATACCAACGAACGATTCCGCCCCGCACCACATACCGCATCATATGATACCGCCAATTTATCACACATATCGTGCACCATCGCAATCGGGGTTTTTGTCTTTTTCAATGTATCCGCCAACAAATGTTCCGCCAATTCAACCGTTACATCGGCCCCCATAAGTTCAGCGTACGCACGGATTTTTGTCGCAATACCCGAAATCATATGACCATCGGACGATACACGACCAGACAACGCCGATGCCACATTTGCAGATACCCCCGAACGCATTAACATAACACGTTTCACATTGTCGTTCGGCGCAACCACATCCGCAACCAGGCCAGACGCGAACAGCGATTGCACGCGTCTGTCAAAACCCGTTAAATTATTTGGTGTCGTATTCGCAGTTAAAACAATGTTTTTCCCCGCGGCACGCAAATCAATAACCAATTGCACAAATTCATCGGTCGATGCCCGCTTGCCCGCCAACGCGTTCACGTCATCTAAAATAAATATGTCACAGTTGCGACAGAAATCTTTGAATGCAAAAATATTGTGATTCTGTAATGAACGGGTGAATTCAGAAACAAACCCACCACCCGTCATCATTACAACACGACCCGTCGCCGCATCGTTAATACATTTTACCAATAATGATTTACCACAACCCGATGTCCCATAAATAAACAGCGGGCTGAAAGATACAGAACCCGCCGCAACCTTTTTACATGCCGACACAACAAACGCGTTTTCATCAGACGGCACAAACATATCAAACGCATTACAATCCGCAACCGGCGCCGGTGTGTATTTTTGAACGTTGTTGTCGTTCGCAACCGGTGCCACAACCGCCGTCGCCCCACGTACACATATGTTTAACGCCATACCATATGCGCCCGCAACGGTTTCCAACACACCACGATGCACAGAATTTATAAAATCAACCGAAAACTGGTTTTGTGCACGCAGCACAAGCGTATTATCAACAATTTCAAAATCAAGTGGCGCAATCCAAGAATTAAAGGCATCAGATTCCATTTTTGCGGCAATGGCCCCCCGGATGTTTTCCACGTTGGTCATTTGTTTTGTCGCAATTGTCTGCATGTCGTTTCTCCTTTCCTTCCCTAAAAGAGTTTCCTGCCGGCGCAAGATGGGTATAAAATCCACCTGGCCATAAACGCAAAATCCTTTCGTTTCTGCGTCTATGTTTGCCCCACACTCTCTCGCACTTTGGTTGATTTTATATTTGCAACAACAAACATAAAACCGCCCGTTGTTTTCGGATTGTCGCCATACCAATCGATATAACCCAATCCATTTGGTGATTGATTTGATTCAATCGTTTGGATTACAAAAAATAATTTATAAGATAATTTTACATTTGCAAATAAATCTTCGTAAATTTTTCAAGATTTATTTTTTGACAACGATTCGTTTTTTTGCCCATTTTCCGCGCCTTGTATATACACTGTATAGACAAGAAAACAATCATATTTTTATGTATCCACCATCCACTTTTTTTATCAGACCGCGCAATTCCAACACAACCAAATCACGTTTAATTTCCGAAACACTTTTTTTGACAATTTGTGTCAATACAGATTCGGACACTGGAATCGTTCCTAACTTATCCAAAACATCGTTTTCTGATTCGGCCGCCGATACAACTTTTTTCGTTTTTGGCAATTGTTTTGTATTCCCATCGAAAAAATCCCCCGCCCCCATACAAAGCCGTGCCATCCCATTTGCAATAAGTGAATTTGGTCCCATACTGCGCGAATCCGCCGGATGCGACGGGATTGCCCAAACATCCCGATTCGATTCAATTGCGAATCGGGCGGTTGTCATACTGCCAGATTTTAAATCCGCTTCGCCCAAAACCAGTTTTTCTGATATCCCCGCAATCCATCGATTCCGCACAACAAAATTGGACGCAACCGGCACACACCCAACAGGCATTTCACTTACCACCACGCCACGTTCGACAATCTCGAAATACAACGATTCGTTTTCGGTTGGCCAAATATAATCGACGCCACCACCCAACACCGCAATCGTCTGGGCGTTTCCGACCGCACGCAACGCCCCACGATGCGCCGCCGAATCGGTCCCAATTGCCATACCGGACACAACCGCAATATCATGTGATGCAATTTCACACGCCAAATCGGCCACAAACCCCATCCCGGCCGCGGTGGCATGTCGCGTACCAACAATTCCGATTGCACGTTTGCGTAATGTGTCCACATTTCCACGCGCCGTTATTACCGGCGGACGGTTTTTTACCGCGCGCAACATTGACGGATACAATTCATCCGAATCGGATATATACACAATTCCCAACCGTGCCGCATTTTCCATTTCGCGCAAAACCGTGTCGCGCAATTCATCTGTTGCGCCAATGGCATCAACAACCCCGGCCACAGAACCAAACCTTTCAACCAATTCATTATATTTGGCGGGGCCTATTCGTGGTGTTCGCAAAATCAATAACTTATTAAATATATCAGACATGCTTATAACTATAAAAAAATGCCGTCACAACTGCAACGGCCAAATTAACCATATACATTATTATATAAATGCGCCCCGTGGGGGCGCATTTATAAATTATTTTGCTGTTTCTGTCGCCAAAAGGTAATCATACTTTATCGTTTCACATGCCGACGGTTTTTCACCATTCCCCCATTCAGGGTTTTCACAATTTTTCTTCAAATCGCGCAAAGATTGCATAACAGAATCGTACTGTGACTTGTTATCCTTTTTTAACACCAACAATTGTGAACGCAACAGTTCATCATCAGACAATGCTTTCTGACCCTGGACCTTGCCCCCGATTAACTTATTCCCGAACAATTCCATGGAACCGACACCCAATGCCGCACCACCAACTGCACCGCCAACGGTCGCCCATGTACGCGCGGTCTTTTTGGCATCCAAAATGCGTTTTTCTAATTTGTTTTCATCAACCCATGATCCACACGTAATATCGCGCCCCATTTCAAAGTATCGGCCACGAATATCACCAACATCAACCTTGGAATCATTGGATTTAATGTTCACCAACACAAAGCACGTGTTATTTTCCGGATTTTCTGTATCCTCTATCATTGTGGAATAATCATTTATATTGCTGTAACGCGATGCCCAAACAAATGTATTGCCGATTCCGATATTATTTTGCATACACGCGGCACGTTCCTTTTCACGTTTATCCTTTTGCGGTTGCGTCGAAATTGTCGCGGTATTATCTTCTACGCGAATACTGGGTTTATTGTCACTTATATTTTCCGTAACAATTGCGTTTGTCGTATTAACAGACATCGATGCCATTTTGGCCGGACTTGTTCTGTTTGCAGTCGCAATCGGGCTTTTTACCATACCGACACGCCCAGTTGCCGACAACGCCGGCACCGTCAACATGCAAAAAACCACCCAAGATATAAATTGTTTCATCTTTCCCATCCCCCTGTAATGTTGTGGACATTATATCACAAAATGGGGTTAAAATAAAGTACAAATAAAAAAACACCGCGCGTTATGCGCGGTGTTTTTATCTATTTTTTCCATTTCCATTCGACACGCGATTCGTTCCCGGACATTAACCGACCGATGTTTGCATGATGACGCGCCAGGCACAACAACGACGTTGCCAAAAATGCCCAACCAACATTTACATCTATTACGAAACCAAATATGGGTGCCAAACAAAACACAAACAACGCCCCCAGGGATGAATATCCACTACTCAACGCGACAATCAACCATTCGATTCCAACAAATGCAAAACTTAACGGCGATATCGCCAAAATCATACCGAAAAAGCCCGATACACCCTTGCCTCCACGGAAACGCAACCAAATCGGGAAACAATGCCCACAAATCGCCACAAATCCGCACCAGGCACCAAATCCCACATCGCCAACCAATTTGCCCAACAAAACGGAAACGATAACCTTGGTCATGTCCAATGCCCACGCCAATGCCGCCATGCGCAACCCACCAACACGCATAACGTTGGTCGCGCCGATATTGCCGGATCCGACCTTGCGTAAATCGCCCTTGCCCGCCAACCGCGTAAGGACCAACCCCATCGGAATTGACCCCAGCAAATATGAAATTACAAGTATAGTTGCATACATCATTTTATTTTTCCTTGATTTTATGTTTCTTTTCTATAAAATAACAGAACTGTGACGAAAATAAAAGGAAAATAAAGTGGCAAATCACAAGTCTGCTAAAAAAAGAATTTTGGTAACAGAAAAGAAAAACGCCGTCAACACTGCACGTCGCAGTGCGGTCAAGACAGCCGTTAAAAAATCTGTTCGGGCAATCGAATCTGGGGACAAGGCCGCAGCGGTCAGCGCGACACGCGTCGCGGAAAGCAAACTAATGAAATCCGCCGGCAAGGTTATGCCGAAAAAACGTGCAGCACGCAAGATTTCACGTTTGACCAAGAAAGTTGCCAAGATGGCTTAATGTTCTTTGACCAATTCTTGAAATAAAAATGTCCCAATCGGGACATTTTTATTTTTACAAAATCAGATTTTAATTAAACCAAACAAACACCCGGCCGGTTGGTGGTGTACCAGTGGGTGTGGTTGTTGAAAGCGTATCAAACCGCACATCATCCCCAGCGGCCACCGTGGTTGATGTTGTTCCAACCGGCAAACGCGCAACATCCATTGTACCGGTGGTTATATTCGTCGCATCCGTGGTATCCACATTTGCAACATTTGATAACCCAACATCTGCCTTGGTCACGGTGACATCGGCCGACAATGCGTGACCATTAACAGTTCTTGTGACAGAAACATAATCTCCTGCGGATTGGACACCGTCCAGGGCCTTTTCCAATTTTCCAATTGCTACATTTATTGTATCTGTTGCCTCTATTGCGCCCGAAGAATCTGGTTTAACATAACCGGCAATCGCCACATCGGCCCCGGTCAATGTAACATCGGTACTTAATGCGACCCCATTAACTGTACGCGTTGTTGGAACGGCGTTTACTTCTGCCGCCGTTGTCGGAATTGTCGGTTTATTTTTAATATAATCAGATGCTTCCGAATCGGTCTGATTCCAATTCGCCTGGACAGACGCACCCGTTTCACCAATGGACGAAACAATCGATTGGACATACTGGACACTGGCAATATCAGCCCGTGCCGGTATTACCAGCATACATAACCAAACAACAAAAATTCCACAATTCACACTTCTCATATATCTTTGATTTACTATTCAAAAACAAATACAAGAACCCGTATAATTAGTGTCTTTTACTTGTTATAAACAATGAAAAAATCCCCCTCCGCTGTTTGTCACGGTCATTATACCATAAAAAAGGAAAACAACCAAATCGAAAATTAAAAAAAGTTCCGCTTTTGCAGAACTTTTTTATCAACTTAATTCAATGGCGCACCCCAATGTTGCTGAATTGAACGTTCTGCGTCCATCGGGCTGACCAATACCTGGGGCGTTAAAATCACGACCAAAACATCACGTTGCGCCGACGATTCTCGCGATCCCGACAATGCCATAAAATCAGGATCCCCCAACCCATAGCGGGTATCACTGTTGTTTTGTTTTTCAAACCCAGACACAACCAACATTTGCCCAGACTCCATAATTACTTCTTGCATGAATGAACGTTCTTCAACCTCGGGCAACTGCAATGTGACCTCGCCGATGGTTTGCGTTGACATTTTCAACAATTCGCGCACAGACATTCTGAACAGCAACAAAATCTTGCCGTTTTCCAAAACATTTGGCAACAATTGCATTGAAAAACCTGTTTCCAAATCATCCTGGTCAACGGTTGACGATTCAACAGTGGTGAAATTACGTGATTCAAAACGTTTGATATAACCGGTTGTCCGGGTATTATTAACTGGCGCAACGCGATTATTACGTGTTGTGACCCCCACATTGGTCACCAATGAAACCTTGCCCTGCTTGGCCAAAGCCTGGACCAACGCATTGGTCCCCGCAACCCCGGACAACGAACCCTTCATAATATCATTTTGTGTGTATGCACCGGCAACTTCACTGCCGTTAACAGTGTGTGTCGCCCCAGTCAGTGCCGACACATCGTTTGACAAAACCGCAATATTCATTGCGCTGGCTTCGGTTGTAGCCAAATTATTTTTCGGATTTGCGACCAAATTCAGACCCGACGTTGAATTTATCGCCGCCGCCAAATTCAACCCAAATGCCGAATCATTTGATATAGATACTTGCAACACTTTTACATCTATGGTGACCAATTGTGACAAACGTTTGTTCTGACGTTCGATGTATTCCCCAACACGCGCCAAAACAGATGGCGGCGCGGTGACTGTAATTGTGCCCAAACTGCGCGACACGGTAAAATCTGCATTGGCATTTTTGCCAATAATGGATGAAATTGCACCTTCAACCTCGTCCCACTCTTTTAAAGTTGATTCCAATGCGACCTGGTTTCCGTCATCGGTATTAACCGCCGTTTGATACGATACCTCGGTTCCAAGGGCGTATAATGTAAATGTTCTGGTTTCTGTTTCATAAAAAACAATTGACGATTTATCAAAATACCACAACAAATCTAAATCGGTTGCGACCTGGGACAACAAACCGGACAATTTGCCGGTATATGCGATATTCATTGTTTTTTTCAATTTTTCGGCATTAACCTGGCTGTCAATTTTCACCGGCACCCCCGTAATTGAATTTATATCATTTGCCAAAACCTGCAATGTGACAGGTTCATTTAATAATATAGTAATCCCAGAATCTGTTTCGAATTGTGCCGGCAAATTGTTTTTATGTTCCAGTACGGTCGATTTATTACCCAACCAAATACCCTCGGACATAGAAACGGTATCGCCACTGGCCACCTTGGCGCGCGGATTTTTTGACATTTCAAACGCATCATACGCATTGACAAAATCCTGATCCACAGACGCCGCAACCTTGGCTGACTCGCGTCTGGTACAACCGCCAACCACACCGGCAACTATTGCAAACACAACAAATAATCTTGTCAGTTTCATCATCTGTTTTTCTCCTACGGCCCTGGGTTTTATTCTTCTGATGTAGAAATCACCAACACGCGATTCCCCTTGTAAAATTTGGCATATGGAATTGGTGTCGCGCGTTCAAAATTCCGCACCAGCGCAGATGCCACATCGACAAAACGCCCCTTGAATACGGCACTGGCTTCTATTGGATATTCACGCGAAGTTGTCCAAATTAAATCCCAGCCCTCTTTATCACACCATGATTGCAAAACCTCGCGCAGGGTTTGTCCATTGGCAACGACCCACGAACGCACCTGGTCCGTGACCACGGCCGGTGCTTCGGCATCTGCGGAAACATTAACACCAATTTCCGTCTCCAAACCACTTAACGTCGCATTGACATCATCTTTCTGTTCTGCGGTATACGCCGCTATTTCATCCTTGCTTAACCCAATCTTGGCCAAATATGCCGTATACCCGTCCGCATACTTGGTGCAATTTCTGCGTCCGGAACGCGACAAAGTCAAAACATCACCGCCGTCATCTTCTAAAACCTCGCGATGAAGCAAAGGCATTTCGGATCCATTTTCGCATTCATCATCAAATCCGACCGGAATCTGGTTACCGTGCAACATATTTGCACCACCGGACCAACCATTAAAGTCGCCACGCGCACCGCCCATGTTGATATTATTTTCCACAACCAAATCAGACCCAATTTTGGACACAATACGAATGTTATCTGATTGTTTATTTTTTGTGCACAAACCATCGTCACATCCAACCTCTACATCAGCATCGGTTCCAGCAATTGGCCACGCAGGTATTTCCACAGTGGCGTAATTTTGGGTGTCGATTGTTTCGACATACTGGTTTTCATCAACGGTTTTATCTTGGGAATAAAAAACCTCTGACGTGACGACCTGGGGCATAACCGTTTCGGTTGCGGCAAAGCAATACCCCGCCGCACAACAAAACATCGCTGCAATTAAAATCTTGCGGAACATATCGAACTTCCTTTCTTTTCCTTGCTTAATATGATTATTATACCAATTTGACCGAATCTGTGCAAGTCATAAAACGCATTAAAAAAACACAATTTTTATTTTCGCAGATATAAAATCGTACGAATCGAAAAAAGTATGCTATACTGAGGCATATACTCAAAGGAATCGGGGGAACAGATATGGAAAACACATTGATTTTGGTCGGGATTCTGTTGGTTTTACTGATTGGCATCGTCATCACGGCGGTGGTATTTCGCACAAATTCGCGGATTACTAACATAAACAAAACGCTGGAATATCAGTATAACCTTATTGTAAAAATGCAATCTTTGTTAAAAACAAAATCTGCGACAAACGCGGTTGCCGAAAACGCCGAAATGATATATCAGGATTTACTGCAAAGCCTTATACCCGTTATGGCCGCAATAAGTGTTATGCCCCGCAGCACATCTGAACACCCGTTGTGGCGTGCATTGGGCGGAATTATGGATGAATATGCAAAAAATCCGTTTGCGTTGGAAAAATTGCGTCGCGCAATCAAATTGGACGCCGAAGTTGCACGCAACATTGAAAACTATATTTCCCGCTCAGACCGCCTTTTGCGGCACCTTAACGCGACGGAACCAGACGGCATTTTGGCGGCAACATTTACAAATGGATTATTGGGACAATCGTTAACATTTTTCACCCAGGCCCAAACCCTGGCAACTCAGGAACCAAATGAATAAACTGTCGGCAAATCTTGTTCGCGAAATATCGGCGCGACGCGACGAACCAAAATGGCTGCGCGATTGGCGAATTGACGCATTTGAAAAATGGAAAAAAATGACCGAACCGCACTGGGCCGAATTTGACTATGCACCAATTAACTATGACGAACTGAATTATTACAATGCGCCACACCCCATCGACAATTCCGATTTACGTGAAACATATGAAAAAATGGGGTTGCCGGAATCGGAACAGCGGGCATTATTGGGCATGGCGACTGACACTGTCATCGACAGTAAATCTGTACATACGTCATATTCTGCCGAATTGAAAAAGCACGGTATAATTTTTCTGCCCTTTTCCGACGCCGTTCGGCAACATCCCGATTTGGTAAAAAAATATTTAGGATCTGTGGTTCCCGCGAACGACAATTTTTTTGCAGCATTAAATGCGGCGGTGTTTTCAGACGGAACATTTGTCTATGTTCCACCACACACAAAATGCCCGATTGATTTGGCCAGTTATTTCCGAATCGAAACCGCAAAAATTGGACAATTTGAACGCACACTTATTATCGCGGATACGGGTTCTGAATTATCGTATATGGAGGGCTGCAGCGCCCCCCGTCGCCCCAATCACCAATTACACAGCGGTGTTGTTGAAATCGTGGTGTTGGATGATGCAACCGTTAAATATTCAACTGTCCAAAACTGGTACGCCGGCGAATATAAAAACGGCAAGCAAACAGGCGGCATTCTGAACTTTGTCACCAAACGTGGAAAATGCGAAAAAAATGCGACCCTTAATTGGACCCAGGTTGAAATCGGTTCGGCATTAACATGGAAATACCCATCGACGATTTTGGCCGGAAACAATGCACATAGCGACTTTTATTCATTAACAATTACACGTGATGGCCAATGCAGTGACACCGGCACAAAAATGATTCATATGGGTGATAACACAATATCAAATATTTTGTCATACGGCGTTGCAACCGACAAATCGAACCAGACATTTCGCAGCATGGTTTCTTTTTCGGGTCACGATGGCAAAAACGCGTCAAAATGCGACACACGCATAATTGGAAACACCGCAACCGCAAATACATTGCCAACCATAATTCACACCAACGGCACTAACACCCAAAGTCACGAAGCCACCACCGGGGCCATTGACGCGACACAATTGTATTACCTTATGCAATCGGGGATGGATGTTGATACGGCCACAGCACTTATTATCGGGGCGGCGGCGGCGCCAATTATTGCGCGATTACCGATGGAATTTTTGGTTGAATCAAAGCAGTTGATTCAGATGGCTCTGGCGCATTAAAATAAACCAAATGGATTAACAAAATGTTGGAAATAAAAAATTTAACGGTTTCAATGGATGGGCGCGAATTGTTGCACAATATAAATATGCGTATTGTGCATGGCGCGCGACATTTATTATCGGGGCCAAACGGATCTGGCAAATCAACATTGGTGCACGCAATTTCGGGCAACCCCGCATACACAATCGATTCTGGTCAAATTATTTTTGATGGTCGCGACATAACATCGGAAAACACAACCACACGCGCGTTATTGGGCATATTCATTGGCGCGCAAAATGTTCCAGAAATACATGGATTGACGGTGTTAAGTTTTCTGAAACATTCAATGATTGCACACACAAATTTTGATACGGGCCGTGATTTATCCATGGGCAATTTTTTGGGCGAACTGGAAACCGCACGCGAAAAACTTGGCATTCCGCGGGAATGGCTTAATCGTGATATTAATGTCGGTTTTTCTGGGGGCGAACGCAAACGTTTAATGTTACTTCAGTTAATTTTGACACAACCAAAATTCGCCATATTGGACGAACCCGATTCAGGTGCCGATACCGACACACAAAAGCAAATCGCAAACACAATTGCCGGTATGCATAACACGACATTTATGTTTATTTCACACCAACCACAATTTACAAAAATGGTTGGCCCATCGCATGAAACAAAAATTAAAAACGGAAAAATTATGGGGGAATAAAAAATGCACACAATGATATTCTTTTTATTGTTGATTGTCTTTTTATGGTTGGGACGTTCAATATTTATACCATTTTTGATTGCGTTATTTTTATGGTACATGATAAATGTGATTGCGGCGGGTTTTCGGCAATTTATGCCACGTTTTCAACATCCGACATGGGTGGGACGTTTGCTTGATTGGGCATCGCGCATACTATCGATTGGTACGATTGGTTTTGTAATATATTTATTTGCAAAACATATTCACCCGATGTTCGCCCAGATGCAGGGTGTCCTGCCCCTGTTACAGGACAAATTATTTACGGCGATGGATTTTATGTCCGATTCATTGGGGCTATCATTGGATGCGCAGATTTTGCCAAACTTTACCCAAATTGCCGCATCGATTGGTGCGTCTGCGGCGTCAATTGTGGCATCGGTTGGTATGATTTTCATTTATATACTGTTCCTTTTTGTCGAACAGGAAACATTTGGCAACAAAATCAAAAATATGTTTGCGACTAAACGCCAAACCCAAAAGTATACGTACATCATTGACAGTATCGATAAAAATATGAAACGTTATCTCTTTATGAAAACAATTATTTCCGGAATGACCGGAATATGTGCATACATTTGGCTGCGTGCCATCGGATTAGAATTTGCGGGTGCATGGGCGTTTTTGATGTTTATCTTGAACTATATACCAACAATTGGTTCCATAATTGCGTGTGCATTACCGGTATTGTTTGCATTGGCAATTGGCCCATCGATACATTTGGCGGTATTAACACTGATTGGGTTAACGGGTCTGGAAATCTTTTTTGGAAGCATCTTGGATCCCAAACTTACCGGAAAGACATTGAATCTTTCCACATTGGCAATACTTATAAACCTGGTGTTTTGGGGAATGATATGGGGTGTGGTCGGAATGTTCTTAAGTGTTCCATTATTAATGATGATATTTATCGCCACGGCCCAATTTGATTCCACGCGTCCAATTGCGGTATTACTGTCTGAAAATGGAAACATACCGGACATTCGTGATGACGAATAATTGGTGAATAATAAAAAAACGCGCTATGTGCATCAAATCCGGCACATAGCGCGTTTTTATTCACCACAATCACAATCTTTTTATAACCGCTATTGCGTTTTCTAAAATTAATCGTGCGGATTCAGAATCCAATTTTTCTTTGGACGATTTTTCATCATGAATATCCATTTCGTCGGCGGCGGTGGCACTGGTCAATGTTTCATCGATAAAACATATTGGCAGGTTTGTCAGGCCGGCAATTTTATCAACCGCACCACGAACCATACGCGTAGTATCAGATTCCGCCCCATTGGTCCGCAAAGGCAACCCGAAAACAATCCCCACAACATGTTCATCCGCAATACATTCCAATATTTTTGGCGTGATATCGGCACCACGCCCGACACAAATTGGTGGTCGCGCAAAAACAAATTCGCGCGATTCATCCGATATCGCAACCCCTGTCCTGCGCGCGCCCCAATCAAACGCAATTATGCGCCCACGACGCGGAAAATCCTTGAAATCTGGCATAATCATTGTATAATCAACCCTGGACTAAATAATAGGATTGAAAATGGCATTTAGCAAGCAACAATTACACAAATTCGCCGACCTTATTCATATCGATATAACCGATGAAAAATTGGAATCTATGAATATCGATTCCGTTATTGAATGGCTGGACAAATTACAGAAAATTGATACAAAGGGCGTTAAACCGATGTTAAATCCTGCATCACACGATTTGCCACGTCGCACGGATACGGTGACCGACAACGCTCCGCGTGCAGATGTGTTAAAAAACACCCCCGACAACGCCGGTGTTTCGCGCGGATATTTCGCAGTACCCAAAGTTATGGATGGTGAATAATAGGAATAAACTATGATTGATTTAACAATACACGAAGCATTAGAAAAATTAAAAGCCGGCGAAATAAGCGCGACGGAATTAACCCGTGCATATATCGACCGCATCGAAAAAATCGGTGGTGATTTAAACGCATATATCACAACCACCCCCGAACGCGCATTGTCCGATGCGGACGCGGCGGACGCGCGTTATAAAAGCGGCACCGCCCGCACACTGGACGGGATTCCAATCGGCATGAAGGATTTATTTGCAACCCGTGGTATTCGCACAACTGCGGCATCCCGAATGCTTGAAAACTTTATTCCAGAATACGAATCAACAGTGTCGCAAAAATTTATCGATTCTGGGTCAGTATTGTTGGGCAAAACAAATCTGGACGAATTCGCAATGGGCACGTTCAGCAAAACATCGTATTTCGGTGCGCCGGTAAATCCGTGGCAATTGGAACGCAGGTTGACCGCCGGCGGTTCATCGGGCGGATCAACGTCCGCTGTGGCGGCGGGATTGGCCATGGCCGCAACCGGCACCGACACGGGTGGTTCAATTCGTTTTCCGGCCGCGATTACCGGATTGGTTGGAATGAAACCAACTTATGGTCTGTGTTCACGGTGGGGTTGTGTTGCATTTGCGTCAAGCCTTGATACACCGGGGCCGATTGCGCGCACAGTTGATGATGCGGCGTTATTGTTGTCCGTTATGTCGGGACACGACGCCAAAGATTCAACCAGTGAAAGCGCCGGATTTGATACACAAACACCACTTTTACCGATTTTGGACAACGGCAAAAAATTACGCGTTGGTGTTATTCGTGAATTAAACGATGTCGCAATATCGGACGACATGAAAAAACTTTTCAATGCGCGAATTGCCGATTTGAAATCCATCGGTGCCGAAGTGGTCGAAGTATCTATCCCAAACATTTTGGATGCATTGGCGGCATATTACATTATTGCCCCTGCCGAGGCATCGTCCAACCTGGCCCGGTATGACGGTATGCGCTATGGTCTGCGTGTCGAGGGTTCTGATTTACTTGACACATATAAAAAGACCCGTGCCGCCGGATTCGGGACCGAGGTCCAGCGTCGTATGATAATTGGCACAGCGGTTCTTTCCAGCGAATCGTACGAGGTTTACTTTATGCAGGCCGCCCGTGTTCGCCGTATGATTGCGGACAGTTTTAATGCCGCATTCGAAAAATGCGATTTAATCATTTGCCCGACCAGTTCCGGTCCGGCAATGCCATTGGATTCTGATTTATCACCATTGGAATACTATGCACTGGATATGTTCACGGTGGCAATGAACCTGGCCGGGATTCCGGCATGCAGTGTCCCGGCTGGATTGGCACAAAACGGCCTGCCGTTGGGGGTACAGGTTGTGGGAAAACGTTTCGATGATTTGCGCGTTTTACAATTAGCAAAACATATCGAACAATTCGCCGGTGTGGATAATCGCCCAACAAAAATTATGGGAAAATAAAGGTAAAAATGGTGGCCAGGCCACGGAATCGAACCGCAGACACAGGGATTTTAAGGTGAATTGTTTGATGGGGATTGTGGTAAAAAAAATGGTGGCTAGGAACGGAATCGAACCGCTGACACAGGGATTTTCAGTCCCTTGCTCTACCAACTGAGCTACCTAGCCAACGGGGCACATCATAAGATAGGAAAAACGAAAAAGCAAGGAAAAAGAAAAAATGTTTACTATACACGGAAAAACAGGCGAATGGGAATTGGTCATCGGATTGGAAACTCATATAGAGGTTTTATCCAATTCAAAGTTATTCAGTGGTGCATCAGCGGACTATAACCCGACAATCGCACCCAATACCCAGGTTTCAATGGTTGATGCGGCAATGCCTGGTATGTTGCCGGTTTTGAACGATTATTGTGTTGACCAGGCAATCAAATTCGGTTTGGGAATAAATGCCGAAATATCACGGGAAAGCAGTTTTGCACGCAAACAATATTTTTACCCTGACCTGCCCCAGGGGTATCAGATTTCCCAACCACCCGAAGTTCCACCCGTTGTTGGCCGTGGCTGGATTGAAATCATCGGTGACGATGGGGCCCCAAAAAAGATTTTCATTGAACGCGCACATTTGGAACAAGATGCCGGAAAATTGAAACACGATGCCCACCCAACAAAATCTTTTGCGGACTATAACCGCACAGGGGTTTCATTGTTGGAAATTGTAACATTTTTGGACACAAAAAATCCGGAAAACAATTCATACATCTCGTCCCCGGACGAAGCGGAAAAATACCTGCGCCAGATTCGCGAAATTGCACGCGCACTGGGCGTATCCAAGGCTAACATGGAAGAAGGTTCCATGCGCGCCGATGTCAATGTATCGGTTCGCCGCGTTGGTGAAAAAACTTTCCGCACACGTACCGAAACAAAAAATATGGTGTCGTTTAAATTTATCAAGGCCGCCATTGAATACGAGGCACGTCGTCAAATCGAAATATATGAAAATGGTGGCACGGTGTCCCAGGACACAATGCGTTATCATCCGGACGACGGTATAACAACCGTTATGCGAACCAAAGAAAACGCACTGGATTATCGTTATTTCCCGGATCCCGATTTGTTGCCGTTAATTATTGACGATGAACGCATCGAACGCATCCGAAAAACAATGCCTGAATTGCCCGCCACAACCCGTGCGCGCTATATTGAAAAATATGGTTTGTCTGAATATGATGTCGCACGTCTTACCGAATCGACCGATATATCGCGCTGGTTCGACACAGCGGTCGGCGATAAAACACAACGCGCAAAACCGATTGCGAATTGGATGATTTCTGAATTATTTGCACACCCGGAAAACTTTGATATTGAAAACCAAAAATCCGGTATTGTTGACGGTATGCGTATCATTACGCCGGGCGACATCGCAGAATTAGTTGATATGATTGCGGCATCCGAAATAAACGGTAAACAGGCCAAAGATATCTTTATTAAAATGCTGGATGGGGAACCGGGCACACCACACGAAATCGCGGACAAATTCGGTATGAAACAAATCACAGACACCGGTGCAATCGAATCGGCGGTTGACGCGGTTATTGCCGCAAACCCGGCCCAGGTTGAACAATACCGCGGTGGCAAGGTTGGCTTACTTGGCTTCTTTGTTGGTAATGTAATGAAATCAACAGGCGGCAAGGCAAACCCGGCGGTTGTAAATGAAATCCTGCGTAAAAAATTGGGATAAACAACAATGTTTGACGCCGATAAAATCAAACAAATCGTCGAAAATGTCGCAGAACATTTTGGCATTAACGATATCGTCGTGGAACATCGCGATAACGCGATTATTATCGTTGGTGCCCCTGCACATTTGAAACATGATATGCACAATACGATATCACAACGAACTGCAAAATATTCAATTGTTGTTGACATATGCGCGACAAACAATGTCATGACATTTGAAAAACAACCCACATTCGATATCCCGATCGGCATTATAAATAACGCATTGGGGAAAACCGTCTATACGCCGCATTTCGGTGCATACACAAAACATAACGGGGCAAAAAGTGGTGTGATGGCAATACACAAAAATTTTATAAACACCCGTTTAAAGAAATGTGCCCAAGTACAGAAAACCGTACAAACCAAACATAACCTAAGGAGAAGCAGATGATTAAATTGGAATACGATCCTGTTATGGGATTTCGGGGTATCATCGTTTACGAAGAATCGCACGTTGTTGAAAAGCATCCGCACACAAACGCGATCACTGCTAATAAACAATATAATCGCATACGCATGGCACACATCAAACGGACTAACAATATAAACAAAAAAACAAAATAAGTAATTATGCAGAAATACTTTATCCAAACATTTGGCTGTCAAATGAACGTATACGATGGTTGGCGAATTGCCGCCATGTTAAACGCGCATGGATTAACGCAAACAAACGATGTGTCTGATGCCGATATTATTATATTGAACACATGTGCCGTCCGTGCCAAGGCCACCGACAAAGTGTATTCCGCATTGGGTCGAATCCGACTTATAAAAAAACCAAACGCGTTGATGGGTATTGTTGGTTGCGTTGCGCGCGAATCGGGGGCGGATGCGTTTCGGCGCGTTCCCGACCTGAACTTTGTATTGGGGCCACAAAGTTATCATAAATTGCCCGAAATATTAAATAACCCGGACACACGTTTATTCAATATTGAATTAAGCGGTTTGGAAAAATTTGATGAAATGCCAAAACTTGAAAAATCACCATTGGTGACATACGTCCCCATTCAAGAAGGCTGTAATCATTGTTGCACATATTGTATTGTACCATATACACGCGGACGCGAAATATCGCGTGCGTTTGCCGACTGTGTTCGTGACACGGAAATGGCTGCAAAAAACGGTGCGGTGGAAATATGTTTTTTGGGGCAAAATGTGAACGGATATAAATACACAGACGAAAACGACACAATATATCGCCTGTCCGATTTAATTAAATCTGCGGCAAAAATAGATTCTGTTAAACGCATACGATTCACATCCAGTTACCCAACCGAAATGACCGACGATTTGATTGATATGTTTCGAACCGAACCCAAATTATTACCCTTTTTGAATATGCCGATTCAAAGTGGTTCGCCCGACGTATTGCGCCGTATGAATCGACCGTATGATTTGGAACAATATTTGGAAATTGTTGCGAAATTGAAACACGCCCGATCGGACATCCAAATATCTTCGGACTTTATCGTTGGGTTCCCAGACGAAACGGACGATGATTTTGAGCAAACAATGCAAATCGCACGCACGGTAAAATACATTAATTCTTATTCATTTAAATATTCGCCCCGCCCACACACCGCGGCGGCCATTATGCCAGACCAGGTTCCAGAAAACATAAAATCGAAACGACTTGCCATACTGGATTCCGAATTAAATGAAATCCAACGCGCATTTAATGAATATTGCGTGGGCAAAACCCTGCCCTGTTTATGCGAAGGCCCAGACAAGACAGGTCGCCATCTGGTATATCGCACACCATATATGCAACAATGTATCGTTGCCAAACCAGATAACGCCCCAAAACAAATATGCAACATTGAAATCACCGCCGCAAACAAGGCGTCACTTCGCGGAAAAATTGTTGATTAAAATTGAAACATACTATTGATTGACAACACATATGACACGCCAAAATCGTCATCACGAATCACGCCTATGTGCACGTTTGCGCCGGCTGCGTCAATATTTGACCACGCAGATACATTAACGCCAACGCCGACCGTTCCATCGGATTGTGCCACACCCCGCAACGCATAATTATAACGCAAACCGTCAAATTCGTATTCATACCCAATATCTGCACCGCCACCACCAAAGAATTGCACATCGTTCGAATTCGCAACATTCATATATTCCGCCCCCAACATAACAAACGGCGACGCAAAATATGCACCCGCCATCTGAAATCTGTGCGCATATTCACCGGACACAATGGCATTTGTTCCATCGGGATTGCTTATAACACGTCCATTATCAAACACCGGCCCAACATTAAAATATGAGCGGGCCGCCATCGCATATAAACGCAAAAAATCAACATTCGATAAATCAAATTGACCGTTAACGCCAAAACCATATGATGAGCCACGGTATTCGTTTATGTCATCAGAATAATCCAGATTTAATACATACCCAGATAATTCCAAATGTAAACTATCAAATATATCGAAACGAAGATTTGGACGAACACCACCAATTATTGAATCAGACGAATACATTACCAATGGTTCAACACCGAATTTCGTAAAATCGTCTATGTGCATTAAATCCAAGGTTTTTTGACGATAAAACAACTTAATCGGTTGTAATAATTTAATTGGATTTGTACGAACACTTTGTGACAATATTTTGTTAATTTCGTCCATCGTTGGCACAGAATCCAATTTTGCAAACAATTTTTCATCGGCACCATTTGCACGCAATTCGTTCAGGAAACACCCCATATCATTATTGAAAATACGGGCATAATCTGTGGACCGCACAATACGAACATACACATCATCATCGGCCACAAATGTTTGCAATACATGTAATTTGTCCAGTGTTCGTGACACTGCATAAACCGCCCCAGTCCCAGATATATCTGAAAACAGCAACACATCCCCCGTTGGCATATCATCAAATATCAAAGTATTGTTTCCATACAACGTCACACCCGACATCGCTGAAAATTCAGACACCCGTCCGGCATTGAATTCCGCATTATTAAATTCAATTGCATCTGCGTTGCGGGTGGCATCTGCGAACAAAGAAAATGTTAAACCATTGGCATTTTGGACCCGAACATCATACCCACCATCCAACCCCAGATGTGTTGCGGTTGAATCCGATGATATAACCTGGATAAATTTCGACCCAGGATTCGTTGTTACATCGGCATCAAACACACCACTATTTTGCAATTCCAAAACACAATTTGCACATATTTCGATTCCACCATGAATTTCGCCAAAATTTGTAATACGCAAACTGTCGTTGATAACAAGATTATGCGCTTCTAACATAATGCCGTTTGACACAATAATGTCATCGGAAATCGTGTAATTACCGAATGCAATTATATCATCTGCAAATTCCACAGATGCACATACAACGGATGGCAAAGCAAACGCAAGCACCAATAAAACATATGCCAGTGGTTTCATGATATAAACACTAGCACAAAAGAATATATTCCTAAAAGATAAAAATAATCACGGGGTGCGATTTGCACCCCTGGTTGCGATAAAACACACTATTGCTTCAGCGTTCCCCATGCGGCTTTATAACCACCATCACGTGTCAACACCAATTTCGCGTTATTCAATTGTACCGCCGTTAACCCACGAATTATATACGATTTTTGCAACCGTCCCCGTTCGGCAATCTTTAATGTTGGTAAATCTATTGCCATTGGCGCGGTATCACAACATGTACTGTCGTTACAAGTACCACACTGATACACATGGGCGGTATATGTTTTGCCGGGACGCAAATCAACCAAATCCACAACCATTTTCAATCCACTATCCGTTTCTTTGAATTTGATGGTTCCCATTGCCGATTCGCCACCACGTGAACTGTGGGTGTACATATTTGCACGAACATCATTTACATCCCCCATTTCATATGTCTGATAGAAAACAACTGTTTCAGTGACCTGGGGCGATTGAATTTTTTGTTTTGTATGCGAACAATTTTGATGTGTTTTCCCATCGCATTGCATTTGCGAATGATGTCCATAATGTTTGTTTGGGCACGCACACCCACCCAACAATGCCACAGCACCACATAACGATGCCGTTAAAAACAAAGATTTTGTTTTCATGAAAGTCTCCTTTTGGTTATTTGGTCCAAGATATATTGTACCCAATACAAACCAATATATCGCCAGGTTTGAATCCCTAAACCCCAGGAAACAATGCACATAGCGCGATTTTATCACAAAAAAAATACCGTCGAAAAATTCCGACGGTACCATACACAAACGATATATTTAACTAGAACATAAATCTTACACCGACATCACCACCGAAATCATGCAACCCGGAATTAACATCGATATAATTATAACGTGCCGCAACATCAACCGCAAAAACCTTCCAATCAAATGTCATACCGATCGACCCCATTGCGCCAAAACGTGTTCTGTCACGGCTGTATTTATCAATTGTGGCACCATCGCGCGACACATCCGAAAAAGCCAATCCGATACCCGCACCAATAAACGGACGAATCGTTTCGTAATTGCCGAATTCCCAGAACGTATTCCACATCAACGTCTGTAATTTGCTTTCAACCTTGACATCTGCTATATCGCCAAAGTTTTTGGTATCTTTGGCCTTGCTGTAAAAAGAATATTCGATTTCAGAACGCGCCTTATCGCACATTTCCAAACCCATCGCCACACGACCCTGGAACGTTAAATCCTGGATAGTTTCTTTGTGGTCATTAAATGAATAATTCAAATTATTAAATCCCATTCCACCATGCAACCCAATATACGGTTCCAACCCCATAATTGTAAAACTGGATTCTGAATTTTGACCTGCAAATGCCGGGCACGCCAATAAAACAGCCAGTGCAGACATTGTTAATTTTTTCATTTTTTCTCCTTTTTGGTTTTTGTTTTCATGTCTATGCTAATGATATTATCAGACAACAATGCACATTTACATAGGTATGGATTCCAAAAAGAAATACGCAAAAATTAAAAACGTTGGCGCATGGTGAACTCGGTCGTCCACTTCTCATATTCGCGTGCGGCAATATTTGAATCGCGCCACGTATAACTTACCGTTATAGTTGGAACAAAACCCCAAAAGTCGAACTTGTTATTTGACAATGACAGTGCATAACGTTGCGTAAAATCGCGTTCTGTTATTTGTTCAAAGTGATGATTGTGCACCGCCCAACGCGCACCATCATAGTTCAACCATGAAAACGACGGTTCAAAATAAACACTGAATCCCCACGGTATTTCCGCACCAAAACCCAACCCAATATTATAGCGCCAGTTTGCATAAGAACCTTCGCGCGCCGTATCACGATCAACCCCACCATAGAGCACCACATATTTTGATGCATCTATTGAATACGTAATATATGGCGAAACGCCGTAACTTTGTCCGTCCATATATTCACCATATTCGTCATAACGATTATTCATCACGCGCAGTGATAACCCCGTTGATAATTTCCGCGTCCAATCATAGTGCGTGTCAATTTTGCCACCACCAGACCAATTATATTTATCCCAACCATACCAACGCCGCGCCGCAATCGCCGCCAGCCATACATCCCCACGTTCCCAAATATACCGTGGTCCCATAGACGCGGACAGGTACAAATCATCAAACTTATGCTTGTTATAAATATTAGTATAAATATTGGCTTCGTTTTTCCACCGCCAGTGATCCGACAAAACAAATTCGTAATTGCCGCCCAACATAAAGTTATAACCAAATGCCCGTTCCGGTTCCGGCAAAACGCGTTTAAATTCGCCCCATTCATTTATAATAGTTTCTTCACCACCGGATGCCATGTTCACATTGTTATCAGGCGCGGCACCAAAATTAAACCACGCGTTCCAATCTTTATTCTGCCGCGCAACCCAACGATAGTACATCATAGCCTGCTTCGCATTTGGCGGAATATCCGCACCGGCCATGGCCAGTCGCAAATGATAATCCGCACGATACCATTGATGTTTCGCCATATAGCACAATGCCAACTCATATCGAACTTTTACCAAATCAGGCTGATTATCCAAAATCTTGCGATAAATTTTGATAGCCTCGTCAATATTTCCCTTTCGTTGCTCTATTTGCGCCAATAAATACCACCGTTCAATTTCCACCGGCAAATTATTTGTTATTGGCAACTTTATCAAAATCTGTTGTGCATGTTCATAATCCCCCATGTCGACCAGATCGCCGGCCACCTGTACCGCATCCAGCACAGACATTACAAATGTTTTTTCCTTTTGCACAGGCTGTTCCTGTTGTGGGGCTTTTGATTTCTGTAATTTTTTCTTTTTTTCCGCGACCACATAGTCAACATACGCCGTTTCAACGACCAATGGTCTTTTCGTTTCTGCATGCAAAGACTTTATTCCCACAACGCATACACACAAGATAATAAAAAACAGAATAATTTTTTTCATTTTGCTCCAGGTTAAACCATAGCAATAATAATCATAATTACCATAAAAAATCCCCCACATTCGCAGAGGATTTCGATTTTTTATCTAACTAATTTTAATCCTTGGTCATGCCCCACGCTGCCTGGACTTCATATTCGCGTTTCAACTGCTTATTATCTTGATCGACATCTGTCCATATAACATCATTTGCCTGCAAATACGCAGTTCCCGCCGCTTCTTCTGGGGTGTTTACACCATAATACCCCGGCTTAAAACTAGCCTTTGCAATATGGTTTTCCATGTCAACACTACCATTGGTATCCAATCCCAAAGATTCCTGTTCACGCAGATGTGCCGCAATTGCGCTTTCATCACCTGTGAACTTGACACCCGTCACTTGGTTGCCGCTGTTCTGTGACATTTGAATATCATAGAACTTATTGCTGCCGGTGGCCGCCTTGGTATTAAAGGGCATAAGCAACACTTTATTACCATTTTCATCAATGGTCAGTGTCGCATCATTAGTGGTGAAAAAATCCGCCATGTCATGCCCAGCGTCATTGCTGTATTCATCCAACACTTCTGGATGTTCGTTATCACTTGCCTGGTCGTATGGTACATTCCAATGTTGCAGGGCCGCCGTTTTGTCGGTTCCGTCGGCCAAAGAATGAATCGATGCATATACGCGACCAATGGCGGTACCACTGTACGAAGTGCCATTTTGTGGTGTCAACGATTTGTCCATTTGTATTCCTGAAATCGCATAACCACCCGCATATAACTGGTAATCTTTTTTGGCTAACTCTTTTGCGATTTGTTCATCCGTATAAACTTTGTCTAAATCATCGCCACGCCCCAGTGCCAATACCGCATCCCGACCAGAACGAATAGCAGCCACAACCTCGGCGGTCAGTTCTTTGTTTTTAGATTTGTTTACTGGATTAAAATAACCAAAGTCTGCATATTGCAATTGTTTGTCCTTACCATACGAGTGAAAGTCCATCTTTTCATCAATACGATTCCAATGTCCACCGGTCAGATTATTTGCTGCGGCCAATTGGTTCAATTGTTCCATTGTTTGACCATTATCTGCGATGCGGAACACGGCTCTGTCATCGCCATTGGCGACATATTCAAAAACAGGACCATCGAATGTGTTTTCATAATTATCACCATTCTTGGTTCTGGTGATAAAGCCGCTTTCTTCGCCATTCAAAACCATTTTAACCGCATTAATTTCACCGGTATTTTCGTCCAGGTTCATATTTATGTATGTATTTTCTGCATCTCCGCTTTCTGCAGTATACAATTTCACATCATCCAAACGATATGATGTGTATGTGACGTCACCATTGATTGCGGACGCCTGTCGAATCACAGAAACCGGACTTGTGCTATTCGATGCCACCACAATTTCCGAATTCATACCTGTTATTCCACCATTGCTGGATGCAACCGCAGCCGTAACTGCGGCACGTGGCGCGACATATCCACCACTTACAGTTGTTCCACCGGCAACAGAACCATCACCGCCACCGGAACCGCCCCCACCACCGCACGCAATCAGAGTCAATAAAGATGTCCAAACAAGATATTTTTTCATACCATTTCCCCTTTTGTTAAAAAGTTAAACCGCCAAACAAAGATGTAGGGCGGTCGGGGGTTCGAAAATCAACATGTAAGTGACTCCGATGGCCTTCTAATATACGCCACCGGCCCCCAACCATTAGTCAGGGACATCACGGTGCAAAAAACACCGTAAAAACAGATTACGATGCCTTTGCACCGTACATGTTAGGCTTTCGACAGCCACGACCAACATCCCTGTTGATCTTGGTTCAATTATAACAACAAGAAAACGGACTTACAACAAGTTATTATTAAAAAACGCCATCATAAATATAATTATTCTCTTTTCCTTTACCTCTAAAAAACCACCCAAACGGGTGGCTATTATTTTGGTGGACGCGCAGGGACTCGAACCCTGGACCCACTGATTAAGAGTCAGTTGCTCTACCAACTGAGCTACGCATCCAATGTCGCCAATTATAGCCACTTTTTTATTAAATGCAAGTTTTTTACAATTACTTCTTTAAATACTGAATCGGGTTATATGCTTTGGTTCCTTTGCGAATCTCGAAATGTAATTGGGGTTTATCCACCTTACCTGTTTGACCAACGGTTCCGATTTTTTGCCCGACGCTAACACGCGTTCCACGACGCACAGACATTTTATCCAAATGGGCATAAACCGTCATCCAACCATCCGAATGTTGTATAATAATAAGATTTCCCATACCACGAACCTCGTTCCCGGCATAGGCAACCGCCCCATTTTCCGCCGCCGCGACCGATGCGCCACGCGATGCCGAAATGTTGATTCCGTCGTTAAACAACCCGTTGTTCTTGGAACCATAGTTGGACAAAATCTTACCACGAACAGGCCACGAAAACTTTGACGCAGAACGCGCCGCTATTGTTGGCAATTTTTTAACCGTATTTGCAGACGATTGTTTTACCGGTGTTGTTTTTGGTTGTTGGGTCTTTGTCTGATTCTTTGGCTTACTGGTCTGTTGATCTTTGACTTGTTGTGGACTTGTGTTCTTTGTGGCTGCTGTTTTGGTTTTTGTCGCCACGGGTTTTGTTTCCTGTGGAACCGTTTTTATTGGGGTTGTCTTTGATGTCGCCGGTGTTTTGACCGTCCCGGTCACGTTGGCCGCACCACGCACGGGCGCCGATTCTAAATTCGGCACACGCACAGATTGTCCCGCATAAAGCGCGAACGGTGGCGTCAAATTGTTCATAACGGCCAAATCATTGACCGGCACCGAATATTTCCGCGACAACGAATACAATGTATCACCCGGCGTAACCTTAATTTCCGTCAATGCAACCCGTGTTGTGGTTGGTTTGCCGACCGGTGCCGTTTTTGTTTCCGGCGCAACAACCGGTTTGGGTTGCGTGTTTGCCACGGGATTGACCACCGGTTTTGTTTCAGGAATTTTCGGGATTTCGGTCACGACCTGCTCGGTAGATGCACGCACACGCAATTTTTGGCCGATTGTTAATTTATACGGTTCGGTCAAATTATTTAATTTTGCGATTTCTGCCACGATCATTCCGTATTTTGCGCCAATCGCATAAAGGGTATCACCACGTGCAACGGTTATTTCGGCTTCATTATGACCACCATACATATAATTGGGAATATTTAAAACATCGTTCGTTTCGTTCCACACCACCCCAGAATCTGTTTCCATTTCATCCGGTTTTTCTTCATCCACAACCCGATCACCAACCACCAATGTATCATCAACATTTGTGTAATCGTCCACAGGTTGCGCCGTTTCGGCACCCGTCGTCGTTTCGATTGTTTCGGGCTCTGGGTTTGATGCGTTATCTGGTGGCACAATATAATCATCCACAGATGCATATAAAACATAATCATCGGTTGTTGTACCCGTACCATATATTTCCGGTGCCGCATACACGCCATAGTCCGTCGCGGCGGAATTATAAATTTCCGGCTGGGCATTTGGGTCCGCCAAAAGTGCCGGATACCGGGCTGTAATAAATTCCCCGACCGTATCGGGCAACGATGTTATTTTTGGCTGTAAATCACATCCAAACAACACAACCAGGCCAAACAATAAAAACAAACTGATTTTTTTCACACCGCCATTATATCACAATTTCGGCAATAAATAAACAGTTATACATCTCAAATCTTGTCATCGTGCATAAACAAAATACTAACCTCGAACAATGCCCACATTGGCACCGCCAGTAATATCTGTGAAACGACATCAGGCGGGGTCAAAATCGCCGCGACAACCACAATAGCAACAATTGCATAACGACGCATATTAACCATTTGTCCGCGTGACAATATTCCAATCCGATTTAACATAACCAACACCAACGGTAATTGAAACGCAATACCAAAAACACGTAATAAATTTATTGAAAACGTCAGATAATCGCGCGCCACCGGCAACATTAACGACGGCACGGTTGCCGATTCATTTAATTCAATAAAAAACCGAAACACAAACGGCAACAACACATAAAACGCAAACGCCGCCCCCGCCATAAATAATATTGGCGACAAAATTAAAATTGGAAATATAAACCGCTGTTCATCTTTCTTTAAACCCGGCGCGACATAGGCCCACACATGCCACAATGCAACCGGTATTGTTATAATCAACGCAACCACGAAACCCAACGACAATTGAATCATTAACCCGTCCGTTAATCCGGCATATAACAATGCGCCATCGGGCCAAATATTAATCAATGGTGTGGTCAAAAAATTCTGGACCATTGGCGAAACACACCACCCAAAAACAAAGGCACAAACGAATATTAAAAAAGTCCATAACACTCGACGACGTAATTCGGCGAAATGTTGCATAATTGTCATTTTTTTCATTTCTTGCGCCCTGCCCCGAGTCTGTTTTGTGTTTTTTTCTTTATAGGGCCCCTTTTCTTGACTGAAAAATCCGCCAGAAAATCGTCAGTTGTTGTTTTAATCAAATCATCTATTGGTTTTTCCAACTCAATTTGGCTTTTTATTTTTTCAGATGCATCCGACACGCGCCAAACCAAATCGCGCACGAATCGCACTACGCGCGCCAAGAAACGTGCAACATCGGGCCAATTACGACTTGGCACAATTAAAATTGCGACCAACAAAATGACAAAAAATTCGGGCCCACTTATGCCGAACATACGGTTCCTTTAATCATAAAAATCATCACCATTACTGGTATTAACCGTTTTATGGCGCGATATCTGGAAATAGTTTTTACCAAAACTTGTCTTCGTTTTCATATTATGGAACACAACATCTGTTTTTGCCCCGGTTGCATCAACCACCGACCACGAATTTAATTTAATTGGTGACTTATCAAACACAACCGTCATATTCCCAAGTCCTTCTTGCCCACGCAGATTCATCTTTAACGAAAATGTATTCGCCCCAGACGATGTTTCCACAACATTTATATCTGCATTTTTCAAATCTATGTTTTTGCGAATTAAAATACCGGCCGGTGTACTGGTCAATGGAACGGTTGTAATTTGATCCAACGATTTATCAAAGAAATATAAATCTTTGCCGTCTGCAATCAACTGAACCGGCATATCGTTATAATCCAAACGCACACGTCCCGGGCGCAACATTGAAAATACCCCCACATCTGTCCGACCGTTTGATGTTTGTACAAAATCCCCAACCAACCCCGTTATGCCGTTTAAATATTTTTCCGCACGCGAAACCAACGCGCCATCCACCGCCGCATACGACGTTTGCAAAATAAACAATGATAAAACAAATACAAATAATTTTTTCATTTCCTACATCCCCTTGAACGCGTCAATTATTTTTTTATGCACATTTTCCAATGTATCCCCACGCACAACGGCACCGGCGGCACGTTCGTGCCCACCGCCACCGAACGACGCGGCAATTTTATCAATTGCGGCACCGCGACTGCGAATAGAAATACCTATTTGCATTTCTTTTTGTTCCTTTAACAAAACAACATATTCAACACCGTGAATTTGTCCCAATATATTTAACACCATTTCCCCACGACCGTCCATATTGCGGTAATCACTGCGCGAAATGGTTGCAACCGCCAACCTGTTGCGATAGAAGAATTCTGCGTTTGCGGCGGCGGCGGCTTCTACCAAAACGGCCTTGCGCGGTTTATTATTCATCAGTTCCACAAGATGGTGAATATTTACCCCGCCATCAACCAAGTTCGCCATAACGGACAAAGACACGCCACTTCGCACAAATTTAAAATTACCCGTATCGGTCAAAATAGCAATCGCCAACAAATTACGTACATCAACATCGTCCCGCCACGAAATCGCACGCATTACACGATACAACACCACCGCGGTTGCGTCCGCGTTAATATCGTCGATACACAAATCTGCGATTGGGGCGTCGTTTATATGGTGGTCGACTTCGACGACATATTTGGCGTTTTTTACAAATGTCAACGGGCCACCAACCTGGTGTTCTGCGCCATAGTCCAATAAAATTGCCAAATCAAATTTTGTATCTGGGTCAACTTTGTCCCAACAATGTGCCAACCGCCGCAACGGAACATTGTCCAAATAATCCGGCACATTGCCATCATATACACATACGCATTTCTTGCAATAATTTTTTTCAATCAAACGCGACAACGCCAACACAGAACACAACGCATCACCATCTGGATTTTTATGTGCCATGATAACGATGCTGTCTGCACCCTGTATTTTTTCAGCAAAGATTTTTATATTTTTTTCCATTACCCGATTGCGATATCTTCTATTAAAAACTGTGGTGCCACATGACCGTTGTATTCGTTTTTCTTTAATTTACCCAACAATGTTATTTTAGTATTTGTATTCGCATCGTCCAGTAAAAAATCACCAACCGGTGTTCCGACCAAATTAAACCCAACAAAAGCCAAATTGTTACCGCGCGCCGTTGCCACATTACCCCGCAGATGTGCGCCATTTCCCATCGCCGTTGCATACCGTAATGTCGCCCCGTGTAAAACCAATATGGGTTCTGGGTTGCCTTGGCCAAACGGTTCCAACACAGACACCCGATCAACCAAATCCAATGTGGCACCACTGGCATCTATTTCGGCATCAACCAATGTTTCTGTTTCTGGGGTTCGACCGTTTAATTGTTCTTGAACTGCGTTTTCCAGAAATTTACAAAACGCATCTTCGTTTTCGGCCGGCAACGAAAATCCTGCCGCAGCGGCGTGACCACCGCCCTCGGATAAAATGCCAGCCGCCAATGCCATATGAATAATATGTCCCAAATCAACCCCGGCGACCGACCGGCCCGAACCATTTATCACCCCATCAGATTTTGTCGCGACACATGTCGGCATACAATATCTGTCTTTTAATCGTCCGGCAATTATCCCCATAACACCGCCATGCCATCCATCGCCACATACAAACAGACTGCATTTACCAGTTTCGCAACATTTATCGGCCATTTCTGTTGCGCGCAGCATAATCGCATTTTGAATATCAATGCGTTCGCGGTTCATATCGTTCAACCGATGGGCCAAATCAGATGCGACCAGCGGATTATCCGTCAGCAACAATTCCAGTGCCGGCGCCGCGGAATCCAACCGTCCCGCCGCGTTTAATCGTGGTCCCAACGCAAAACCTGCGGAATAAACCGACGCGTGCTTGATTTCTGCAACATCCATTAACACACGCAACCCCAGATTTTGCCGGCGGTTCAACACCTGAAGCCCCGTTGCCACAAATGCACGATTAAGCCCAATCAACGGCATTGTGTCACAGACGCGTGCCAGCGCAACCAAATCCAAATACATACTAGGATTTATGCTTTCTATCTTTTCACGCAAAGTGTTGTCCAAATCACGCGCACGCAATTCACGGCGCAACGCAACCAATGTCATAAATGCGACACCGACCCCCGCCAAATAGGCCAATCCCGATGTATCATCTCCACGTTTTGGATTAACAACCGCATCCGCCACCGGTAATGTATCATCGGGCGAATGATGGTCCGTCACAACAACGCGCAGCCCATGCGATTTGGCATATGCCACTTCGGAAACACCACTTATTCCACAATCAACGGTAATTATTAATCGCGCACCAGCCGCCACAATATCATCTATGGCCCCGGTGTTAAGCCCATATCCTTCGCCTTCGCGGGTGGGCAAATGCCATGTGACATCACACCCCAATGCCCGCAGATATTTAACCAATACCGCCGTTGATGTTATTCCATCAACATCATAATCACCATATATCGCAATTTTGTCGTGTGCCAAAACCGAATCGGCAATCACACGCGCGGCCACATCCATATCAGACATAGTTGATGGATTGGGCATATTATTTTTAATACTGGGGTTCAAAAAACGTTCAACATCGTCGGGCAAGATAACACCGCGACGCGCCAAAATTTTTTCCACCAAATGGTCGGTTGCATATGCATTGTTGTCTGAATCTTCATCGGTATCAACAACCCATGCCCGACCCAGCATGGATTTATCAACTATCCGTCTCACACTTTACTCTTTTTTATTATCAGAAATATTATAACCGAAAATTATTCAAATAGCAATGGCAGTATCGCACTTAATATTTTCCCGGCCGTTGGCACCGCATTCCACGCCGATGTCCGCAAATTCCATGTTTCTTTGATACCCTTGGGTTCATCCAAAATGACCAACAAAATGTATTGTGGCGCATCAATCGGAAACACCGCCACAAACGCGGTTTGGTTACGTTTGGTATCATTATGGCCACCCGCATATTTTTCAGCGGTACCGGTTTTACCACCGATTTTGAATCCGGCGACACGCGCCTTTTGACCACTGGTTTCTTCGACAACGCCATACATAATTTCCCGCAATTTTGCCGATATTGTTTCATCCAAAACCCGTTCACCACGAACCGCACCGATACCGCGTTTTTGTATTGTTGGGTAAATATAAATTCCGCCATTGGTCATCGCATTTACCGCCAACAACAAATGCATTGGTGTCACCGAAATACCATGTCCATACGACATTGTTGCACGTTCCACAGGCCCCCATTTACGTGGCATTAATGGCCGTTCTGTTTTACCAAATTCCAAACTAAGTTTTTCATCCAAATGCAACCGATGGAAAAATTCCTTTTGGGTTCCATCCGGCAAATCCAGCGCAATTTGTGCACTGCCGACATTACACGAATGCAACATAATTTCTTCGATTGACATTGTTGGGGTTTTGGGCTTGAACGACGCCACATCGGTGACACGGTGTGCCACACGGCCATTTTTATCCAATATCGGATACGGTTTATTCACAACGTATTTTTTATTTATGCCCTGCTCCATCGCCATGGCGGTATTAAATATCTTGAAAATAGACCCCATTTCAAAAACACCGCGCAACGGTTTAAACAAATGATTAACTTCGGGGTCTAATTTTCTATTTTCCGGATCAAAGTCTGGCAATGACACCATTGACAACATTTCACCAGTACGCGAATTCATTAACAACCCAATTGCACCACGTGCGTCATATTTCTGCATTGCGATTGACAATTGTTCATACACGACCGTTTGTAAACGCGTATCCAACGACAATCTTAACGGGTCCATATTTTCCGCCAAATAATCATCAAAGATATTTTCGACCCCTTCCAGTCCATGGCCGTTTTCGCCAACGAAACCAACGACATGTGAAAATAATCTGTGTTTTGGGTATTTACGCGTTTGCACACGTTTTACATCCAACCCGTCAATTCGTGCAGATCGCACTGCATTACATTTTTCTTCAGATACATTTTTTGCCAACGGTTTATATCGCGTTGTGTTATACACCAACGAAATCGCATCATTCAAAGAATACTTGTACGGCAACACATCGTGTATTATTTGCGCAGCGCGTTCCTTGTTTTTATCCGCCAATCGTGATGGCACCAACGCCAAATCGCACGATGCAATATTTTTTGCCAAAATATCTGTGCCTGTTCTGTCAACGATATCTGCGCGTGACGCGTTCCAATCCGTTGCCCGCAACATACGATTTTCATCAGACCCCACAAAACCCAAATACATCGTCCGCGCAACAAATACCACAAACGCCATAAAAAACAGGCTCAACACAACCGCCATGCGCAACCTGCTGACCCGTGGGGGGCGCAGATCGTTTATATTATGCTTAATAATATCTTGGCCTATCTCAAACATTATTGACGTTCCGGTATATCAGATATAGAAATGTTCTTTTGGAAACCAACTGTTTCCACCTTGCTGTTTATAATTTTAACCGCATTACCCAACACTTCGGGGCGAACATATGATGCAAAATCGGTTTCAGCCACCGCTATGGCCTGCCTGGTCTGGATAATATCTGCGCGCACACGATTAAGAACACGATTTTGCGTGCGATAACACACCTGTAATAATACGGTCAACACGGCCACCGTTATCAACGACCATACACCAATGTGAAACATTTTCTCGTCTTCGTTCATATCCCCCGTTCCCCGACTTTATTCCTTGACATACAGTTTATCATAAATTATGCAAAAAGCGAATCATTGAATTTACACCGTTCAATCGCCCCGCCCCCAGATTTATATTTAATTCTGAAAACATCTTCATTAAATCCATCTGTCTTATTTCGTCGGGCGTTTTACCATCGACCATGGCAATCAATATTGCAACAACACCACGCACAATCGCAGAATCGGCTGTTCCAAAAAAATTATTTCCATCACGACATATTTCCACACGCGATGCACAACCTGTAATTTCGGTGCATACCGCTGTATCCGGCACCGACGATAATTGTTTGCCGATATCCATAACCATTTCCAATCGCGTCGCCGCATCATCTGTCATCGATAAAAATTTTTTTATTTCATCATATGTCATACGATTTACCATCCTGCATTTGTTAAATCCAGTTCCACACGCGCCGCATCCGACATCATAGATAAATTCCATGGTGGGTCCCACACCAATTCGACGCGTACCGGCGTGCCATTGGCAACCCCACCAACCGCGTTTTTAATTTGCAACAACATTTCTTCCATTAACGGACATGTCGGACTTGTAAAAGTCATTGTCACAACAATTTCTTTATCGGTTATTGCGATATCATACACCAAACCCATATCCCAAATATTAACGGGGATTTCCGGATCAAATACCGTCTTTAATGCTGCAATAATATCTTCACGTGTGACCAACATTATTTCAAAATCCCTTGAACTATATCAATAAATGCCTTGGCGTCATCCATCGTATTCCACGGCCCGACCGAAACACGTATTGACCCCGCAATTCCCATTACGTCATGTATCCACGACGCGCACATATTACCAACACGCACACAAATATTATGCGCACCCACCAATGCCCCGAAATCCAGCACATGCATACCATCAACAACAAACGAAATTATTTTTGCATCTGGCGCAGTTAATAATTTCACACACTGTATTTTGGACAAAGCATCATACATATATAAAATGATATCGTCACCACCCGACCACGATTTCCATTGTTCAATCGCAACGGGCAAACCCGCAATCTGGGTCAATGGCAATGTTCCGGCCTCGAACTTATTTGGTGCCACATCGATATTCCAATCGTTGCCAGATATTGTTTGGACCATACCGCCACCGAATTTATCCGGCAAAAACGAATCTGGTTTTTTGATATACATCACACCAACACCTGTATCGGCCCCAATCTTGTGTCCAGAAAAGCACATAAAATCACAGTCCCATTCACGAACATTTATCGGACAATGCGCGACATATTGTGCTGCATCAACAATTGTAATTGCATTTTTGTTCTTGGCATGCGCCGTCGCAACGATTGCCGCAACATTTTGCGCACGTCCCAACACATTTGACATTGCAGTTATAACGACAACATCGGCCA
>JAZLAV010000014.1:0-18600 GCA_045613315.1 Candidatus Enterousia sp.
AAAGCGGTACGTGAGTTGGGTTAATAACGTCGTGAGACAGTTAGGTCCCTATCTACTGTGGGCGTTGGATATTTGAGCGAACTTGACCTTAGTACGAGAGGACCGGGTCGAACGAACCTCTGGTGTACCTGTTGTCGCGCCCGCGGCACTGCAGGGTAGCTATGTTCGGAACAGATAACCGCTGAAAGCATCTAAGCGGGAAGCTGGTCGCAAGATAAGATATCCCCATGAGTTCAGTTCTAGACCAGGACATTGATAGGCGGTGGGTGTAAGCCCTGTGAGGGGTTCAGCCGAACCGTACTAATCGAACCATTGACTTTTTATCCTTCGTTTGACCAAATCAGACGAAATGCTTGAAGAGAAGTGTTGACAGATTCTGAAAATAAGTTATTATGATGTTCGCTGGATTTATTCTGGTGATTATAGAGCGGAAGTCACCCTCTGTTCCATCCCGAACCAGACAGGGAAACTCCGTATCGCCGATGGTACTTTGGCTTAAGCCACGGAAGAGTAGGTCGTCGCCAGAATAAATCCAGTTTTGATATTAAAAACCGAAATTCACCGCCCATTGGGCGGTTTTTTATTGCTAGATTCCGAATATGTGACCGGTGATTTCGCCAATTAAAAACGCAACGACGGATACAATTACACATATCGCCAACATTTCAATAAAGTGCCGCCAAAAATAATCCCTGCGATAGAAAGCCAAATTAAATCCCAGAATTATCATAATGGCCATCGCGAAAACAGACCACAGCGCAATATAACGGTTCGTAAAGACCCAAAATGGCAATATCAATAAAACACAGGTTATCATATATGCAAAGAATGTCTGAAACGCCGCATCCAATGCACCACGCCGACCATTTGCACGCACCGCCAGATAATTTGCTGCCCCCATTGACAGCGATGCTGTTATGGATGAAATAACGCATGAAATGATGATGACGTTTGTTTCAACAGATGCAAAAAACAAACCCGCAATCAACCCTGTTAGCGACACGATTGCGTCATGCATCCCCAAAATAATTGCGCCAGTATTTTTATTTTTCATAGCAATTTATATATTACGCTTTTCATGTGTTTGCGACAAGCATATTTTCCGTGGTTTTTTGTTGCAATATGAAAAATATGTTCTATGATTTTACTATTCGGAGAGAGCAAACCATATAAAGGTAAAAAACAAAATGAAAAAAATAGTTGCTCTGTCCATTATGGGTATTATGGCAACGGTATGCGCCAATGCCGATTATTATGAAACATATACAACCAATTGCGATATGAACGCAATGCGTGCAGAATTAAATCGTGCGGTGGCCGAAAATCGTGCCGTTATCACAAAAATCACATGCGAAAATACAATTGCCGAACCTGTTGTTGTGGCAGAACCCGCCCCAATTGTGTTTGACGATGCATCATGTGGCGAACCGTTTGAACGCGTGGTAAATCGTGAATATTTTGTTCGTGAAACCGTGCAACAATACAAACCGGTCGTTCACTATGAACCGGCGGGCACATACACAACAATGCGTGCCGTATGCGATGAATTTGGTTGTGATAAATAATAAAAATCACCAAGAATCGCCCCGCATTTTTGTGGGGCGATTTTTTGTAAAAAAGCATGTTTTTACACTTGCATTTAATTCATATTTTTTTACAATCACTTCGCTTTGATTTAAAGGAGAACAAATGAGCAATAAATGGGTTTATACATTTGGTAATGGTGCCGCCGAAGGGCGCGCCGATATGCGTAACCTGCTTGGGGGCAAGGGTGCCAACCTGGCGGAAATGAATTTGGTCGGACTTCCGGTGCCTGCGGGTTTTACCGTGACAACAGATGTTTGTACATATTACTATGATCACAATCAAACATATCCATCTGATTTGATGGACCAGGTGCGTGCAGGCATTTCGCACATTGAAAGCATTATGGGTAAAAAATTTGCAGATATGAACAATCCGTTGTTGGTGTCTGTGCGTTCGGGTGCGCGCGTTTCAATGCCGGGTATGATGGACACTGTTTTGAATTTGGGTTTGAATGACGAAACGGTAAAAGCGTTGGCAAAATCTTCAAACAACGAACGTTTTGCATATGATTCATATCGTCGTTTTATTATGATGTTTTCCGATGTTGTGTTGGGCGCAGATATTGATTTGTTCGAACATACACTGGAACGTATGAAGGAAGACAAGGGTTATAAAGTCGATACAGAATTGACCGCTGATGATTTGAAAGAATTGGTCGAAAAGTTCAAAGAAATTGGTGTCAAGATTGGCAAAGTATTCCCCCAGGATCCATGGGAACAATTGAAATTAGGTATCGGCGCCGTGTTCGGTTCATGGATGTCCAAAAAGGCAATCACATATCGTAAATTGAACAATATTCCGGGCGATTGGGGAACCGCCGTTAATGTCCAGGCAATGGTGTTTGGTAATTCCGGTGATGATTCCGCCACGGGTGTATGTTTTTCACGCGACCCGGCCACCGGTGAAAATAAATACTATGGTGAATATTTAATCAATGCCCAGGGCGAAGATGTTGTTGCCGGTATTCGTACACCACAACCAATGAGCCGTGATAATTCTGGTCGTGTGTCTTTGGAAGAAGCCATGCCGGATGTTTACAAACAACTGTGTGATGTTCGTGAAAAGTTGGAAAAGCATTACAAAGATATGCAGGATATGGAATTCACAATTGAACACGGAAAACTGTGGATGTTGCAGTGCCGTAATGGTAAACGCACCGCGGCCGCGGCCGTTCGTATGGCGGTTGAAATGGTCGAAGAAGGGTTGTTGACCAAAGAAGAAGCAATACTGCGTGTTGGTGCAGACCAGTTGAATCATTTGTTGCACCCAATGTTGGATCCAAAAGCAGAAAAGAAAGTTATCGCAACTGGCTTGCCGGCATCCCCGGGTGCTGCGGTTGGTATGGCGGTCTTTAATGCCGAAGATGCAGAAAAATGGGCGGGCGCGGGTAAAAAGGTTATGTTGATTCGCGTCGAAACATCGCCCGAAGATATTGCTGGTATGAACGCAGCCCAGGGTGTTATCACCGCACGTGGTGGTATGACATCACACGCAGCCGTTGTTGCGCGTGGTATGGGAACACCATGCGTTTCCGGTTCGCCTGATATTAAAATCGATTATGAAACCAAAACATTGAAAACAACATCGGGTGCCGTTATTCACGAAGGTGACTGGGTTTCCATCGATGGTGCACGTGGTGAAATTATCCTGGGCCAGGTTCCAACAGTGTCTGTGGAAATGACAGGTAATTTTGGCACACTTATGAAATGGGTTGATGAAATCAAAACACTGACGGTCAAGGCAAACGCCGAAACACCCAAGGACGCCAAGCAAGCACGCGATTTTGGTGCCGAAGGTATCGGTTTGGCGCGTACGGAACATATGTTCTTTGATCCATCCCGTATCCAGGATATGCGTGAAATGATTTTGGCAGATAATGTCGAAGGTCGTCGCGCAGCATTGGCAAAGTTGTTGCCATACCAAAAGGCGGACTTTGTCGAATTGTTCAAGATTATGGACGGTCTGCCGGTCACAATCCGCTTGATAGATCCTCCACTTCATGAATTCTTGCCACACACCGAAGAAGATATTGCTGCATTGGCGGCACACATCGGTAAATCGGTTGAATTTGTGAAACAACGGTCCGAAGCGTTAAAGGAACAAAATCCTATGTTGGGTCATCGTGGTTGTCGTTTGGCAATTACATATCCAGAAATCTGTGAAATGCAGACCCGCGCGATTTTGTCAGCGGCGTTGGAATGCAAAAACAACGGCATTACGGTAAAGCCAGAAATCGAAGTTCCATTGGTTGGATCGAAAAAAGAAGTCGATATTGTTAAATCGGTCATTGACGCAACGGCGGAAAGTCTGTTTGCAGAAACTGGCGACCGGGTCGATTATACGGTTGGTTCAATGATTGAATTACCACGCGCGGCCGTATTGGCAAATGAGATTGCAGAATCTTGTGAATTCTTTGAATTCGGAACAAACGATTTGACACAAACGACATTGGGTATGTCGCGTGATGATACGGGTAAAATCCTGGACGAATATCGTGCACGCGGTATCTATGTTGCCGACCCGTTTGCATCAGTTGACCAATTGGGTGTCGGTTTGTTAATCAAAGACGCGGTTGCCAAGGCACGCGCGACCAAGGGTGATAAAATCCACTTGGGTGTGTGTGGTGAACATGGTGGCGATCCAGAATCCGTGGAATTCTTCCATAAATGTGGATTTAATTCTGTATCGTGCAGTCCGTTCCGTGTGCCAATTGCACGCCTTGCGGCGGCCCAGGCAGCGGTTAAGTTCCCGCGCAATAAGTAAAAAGCAAAAACCGTCCCGTTGGGGGCGGTTTTTTTTGTTCAAAGTGATATTAAACGAACCAATCTTGCGATATTTTAAATCCGGTGGAAAAATCGTTGACGTGGGCGGGAAATAATTTCTATTATTCGAGAGTATAAAAACAAAAGGGGAAAATATGCAAAAAAAATTAGTATTTGGTTTGGCGACCATTATGATGGCAACATCTGCAAATGCCGGTTTGTTCGATTTGTTGAGGTTGGGAAACAAAACATCTGAACCCACCACATTGGCCGAGGCATGCAACAAAGACGATATCGGCAAATTTTGTCCAGAAATTTTAATGGGCGAAAAAACAATTCCGACATGCTTGGTTGATAACGTAAAATCGTTGTCAAAAAAGTGTGCCAAATTTGTGAAAAAATCCGTTAAAGAACAGGCCGCTGAATTGACTGGTGTGGCAACCGATGCAGGAACCGATGCGTCCGATGCCGCCAATGCCCAAGTCGCAGAAGTAAAAAATACGGCCGCTGAGGTCAAGGCCGCAGCACAACAGGTCGAGGCGGATGCCAAAGAAACTGGCAGTTTGTTAAAGGGTATGTTCAAGGCAGAATAAAAAAATCGCCCCAACGGGCGATTTTTTCTAATCACTAACCACCGCAACCACTTGTTTTGCTCTTTACAGGTTGGGTCGAAAATGTTATAATAAAGACAAACCATGGTTTATGGTGTGTTGTGAAAAACATACCGAAAGGGCGGATTCATTGAATTTGTATCCGCAGGAGAGTAATGAATGAAAAGACGTGATATAGCGTTGGTCGCAAAAAACGCAATGGGAACGGTGTTCTTGTTGGCGGGGGCGTTTTTTGTTTGTTCTACATTTTTATCTATGCGTGCGGTATTGGCGGACCCAATTGCACCGGCGGTTGTTCCAACCCAGGCGAATTCGTCACAACGCACAAATGCAACAAATCGTGCATCTGGACGCACCACAAATCGTGGTGTGGCGGCATCAACAATTGCGCGGACAACATCGTCGGCCAATCGTGTTGCCGGAACAACAAACCCATCGCGCGGGGTTGTTGCGCGAACGGCAAATTCGGCGACATCGCGTGCAGATATCACAAATCGTAATGTTGTGTCGCGTGGAACGGCGCGTACAACAGGTCGTAATGTTGTTGCACGTACCGCAACAACACCATCACGTATATCCCTGGTGGGCAGTGCCATCCGTGGCAGCAAGGCCGCAACCACAAACACATACACATATTTGTCCAGCAAATTATACACGGGGAATTATTCAAACATTATCGATTCAACAACCGGTTTGATTTCAACCGATGCGTATAACAACTGTATGGAATCGTATTACACATGTATGGATGAAATTTGTACTGCGCGTAATACGGCCCAACGCAGATGCGCATGTGCCGGTCGGGTCAAAGCCTTTGCCGAGGCAGAAACCGCGCTTGAATCCGCAAATGAAGAGTTGATTAAGGTTGCCGGTGAATTGGCATTACTGGTCGCGAACAAGGGTAAAGATGTGTCCGACGCGTTCCAATTGACCGATGCAGAAAAGGTTATGAATTGCGTTTCCTGGCAGGAAACAACCCAACGTTATGGGGTGAGTTCTGACGAGGCAATCGAATGGTGTTATGATCACAGTATTTATGGTTCAAATGGCGGACGCGTGTCCAGCTGTTCTATGCCATCGTATTGCAAGGAATCGGGCAACACATTTGGATTCGATATTGCAAATATCGATGGTTCGGCGTCTGATATTATTGCATCACTGCAATCGTGGGCGGATGCCAAAGAACAAACAATAACGATTTTAAATAATGATTCGTCTGCGTTGGCGGATGCGGCGTCAATTATGGGCAGCGTTGTCAACGGTATGGCCGGAATCAGCGGTTCGTTTGCGTCAAGTGACGAATTAAAGGATTCGTTGGCGGAAACATGGGGGTATGAATTGTTTGAATATGCGCATAACAATGTTTGTGCCCGCGTGTTGGATTCGTGCTTTAACGGCATTTACGAAGCGTGTGGTACCCCACCGTCCAGCGGGCGCAAATGTGGCAACGGTGCATCGCAATGCCCATATAACTATAACAGTGTGATTTCGGTTAATAATACCGGTACATACGAATTGAATTTTGTGACGGCAAATACCGGGTATTCAACGTCTAATTCGGCGACATGCTTTGGGTATTCGACATCGTCGGGAGATCCATATTCGTCGTTGCGTGGACCGGTTGCCGATGCGCGTCGCAGTATTATGCAGAAATATGCGCTGGATGCGAATGCGGATTGCGATGCGTATGGTGAACAATTACGGACGACCGCACAAAATATCGGTTATCAAAAGGTTGCCGCACAACAGGCACTGCAACAAAAACGTTTGGAATTTGCAAACGAAGAACGCGAAACCATTTTGGCTGATGCGATTACGGCCGGTACAAACTTTGACGAATGTTTAAGCGAAATTTATGATTGCTATGAAACCCAGGCGTCAAATACGACCGCGTCGGGGGCAAAATGGACGGATGCACGTATAAAAACATACTGTGCCCAGATTGCAAATGTTCCGCATTGTTATGAAACGATGATTTGTAATCCGTCAACGGCCCAGTTCCGTGCCGTCATAGACAAACAAGACAGCACATCGTGCCTTAACAGCCAGGATTACACCAAAAACACATGCCGCAACATTGTGACGTTGAACGAAATACTTAATGGTACCGGTGCAACGGGCGCAACGATTGCGTCTGAATCCACGGGCAGTTCCGCGGCACAACGTGAACAATGCTTGTTGGATGTTGGTGTCCAGGCAATTCGTGAGTGGACACGTGACTAATCAAGAAACCGCCCATTTGGGCGGTTTTTGTTTTATAAAAGCATCTTTGTCATTATGGTGGGCGACGCGACCACGACAATCACTAACACTGACCACTATCCACTAATAATTTTCTTGACTTTTGGGGCAAAAAATATACAATTTGCATAAACTTTTCGACAAAAGTGCGAAAAATAACATAAAAAACAAACAAAAAGAGCAAGAATATGAGCGATTTTGCAATCTTTCAAACCGGCGGCAAACAATATCGCGTGCAAAAGGGCGATGTGATCAAGGTTGAAAAACTGAATGCTGACGGCAAAATTGAATTTGACCAGGTTTTAATGCTTGGCGAAAAAATCGGCACACCAACCGTTGATGGTGCAAAAGTGATTGCCGAAGTGGTTGAACAGAAACGCGCTGACAAGGTTTTGGTGTTCAAGAAAAAACGTCGTCAAAACTATCGTCGGACCAAGGGTCATCGTCAGTTCATTACTGTTTTGAAAATAACGGATATCAAGGGCTAAGGAGTTTAAACTATGGCACATAAGAAAGCAGGTACTTCGACCAGTAACGGACGCGATTCAGCCGGTCGTCGGTTGGGCGTTAAAAAGTCCGGTGGCAGCCGCGTTATCCCAGGCAATATCATTATTCGTCAACGTGGCACCGCGGTGCACCCGGGGTTGAATGTTGGTATGGGCAAAGATCACACATTGTTTGCGAAAATCGCAGGCATTGTAAAATTCAAACGTGGTTTGGGTGATCGTAAAACTGTATCGGTTATACCAGAAGAAACCGAAGCGAAATAATTAAATCCCGCGTATGCGGGATTTTTTAATTTGGTTTCTGTTTGGAAATTGAGTGTTGTGTAATATACATTTGAGAATTGTTTTAATATCTCTCTTTTTTCTGGTGTCTTTTTGTGATATAATTTATTGTAATAATGATAATGTCCAAACCGCTGTTTTTGTTGATGGGGTTGGCTGTTGGTCCCGCATTTGCGGCCGACGGCGTTGTTGCGTCGCGTGTAATACCAAATGATTTAACGGGGGCTGGTTCGGATACTGTTGCCCGTGGTGTGTCGCGTGCAACGGTGAATCGGTCGGTCGTGGTTGGTGAACGTGGGGCATCAGCAGCGGTGTCTGACAATACAACACGCGTCAATACAGCGCGCGCGACAACAACGCGTGCCGGCATCCCGTCGTCATCGCGTGGTACCGCAACACGCGGTGCGGCCGTCGCATCTGGGGCGGTCAAAACGCGTGCGATCGGTGATATAAATGAAAACCCAAGTGTGCGTCGTGCGGGTGTGGTTTTGCGTCCGTCTTTTGCGGACTATGGTGGTCGTGCGACAATTGCCGGCACCGACAGCCAGACGGGTTCTAACATTTCCAACGACATTCAAAAGGTGACCGGGCGCGCAACCAAGAATACCGCGATTACCAAGGAATCTATTTCCGAAGCAAAAGAAAAATTGGAACAAACGGCCGAATTAAACAAATCGTGCCAGGACCAGTATAACGAATGTATGGACCAATTTTGCGCGGTCGTCGATACCAATCAAAAACGGTGCAGTTGCAGTGCGAACCTGAACAAGTATACCAAGGTGGAAAAGGCCGCAACCGATGCCAATCAAAAGTTGAACGAGGTTGCCCAGGCAATTCGTTATGTCGGGCTGTCGGCTGATGAAATTCGTGCAATTATGACGGAAACCGAGGCCGAAGAAGCCCTGGATGAAACCAAGGACACTTCGACCACCCGAAATATGTTAAAGCAAATCGAGGCGATGATAAAAGACCCGACAAGCACCACAACCAGTTATTCATCCGATGATAATTTTGGTTTGGATATGGATTTGACATTTTCATCCGACGCGACGGATATTTTCAGTTTGGATTTTCTTAATCTTGGTACGAACACCACCAGTATATCAAACCTGCGCGGAACGGAATTGTACAACACTGCCAAACGTCGTTGCAGCACGATTTTGAACAATTGTAAAAACGCGGGCGCAACCCAATCACAAATCACGGGAAATTATGATTTGGCCATCGACAAAGATTGTATCGCATACGAGGCCGGGTTAAAGAAAATGAACGAAACCCTGCTGTCCAATGTTAAAAGCGCGAATTTAATGCTGCAAAAGGCGCGTTTGGCGGTAATGCAAAACAAAAACCAATATGATGCCAAGGGATGCGTATCGGCACTGGACGCGTGTATGCGTGACGATATGGTTTGTGGTGACAACTATTACAAATGCGTTGACCCGACCAAGGCATATATTGATGAAAATGGCGAAGTAGTATTGGGCCAGGATATTGCCGTTATCCAATCGTTTATGACGGAATATAATAATGCGGCGATTGACAGTACATTTTTGGGCGATGCATATAGTAATCAGAAGATTAGTGCAAACGATTGTACCGGTGATGGTAAATGCGTGGTGAAATACCTGGTCCAGAAAATTGGAACTAAGCAAAAATCCACGGCCGAGGGGTTGTGTCGTCCGGTTCTGGATAAGTGTCAGTATTACACGTATGCGGATGATACATATCAACCGTATAATGATATTGTTGTGAACTATGTTCAGCGCGCGATGGTTAATATTCGGGCCGCGCAACAAAAGATTATTTCTGAATATGCGTCGAGCTGTATTACCGATGTGGCGACATGTTATAATTCCCAAATTACCCAGGTTAATTCGTGGGCATCGGCCGCCAGTGCAACGAATGTTTACAATGTGATGCGTGGCGCATGCCGCAGTGTGGCATTAACGTGTGGGTATGCGTTGTTCACGGGTGACCCAGTAATAAACCCGAATCAGGATTTGACAGTTGGTACAAAAACATATCATGTGTCGCAATGCGTTGTCGCGCAAGGCACAACATACGGTTCATCCGATTATAACGATGCGATAATTAACTGTGTGTCCGATATGTTCTATCAATCATTACTGTGTCCGGATAACAGTACATATAATAAAGACGCGAAAACAATCGACAAGAACGGAGAACCTGGTTATGTAAATACCCAATGTGTTTGCAATACGGGTTATGTCGTTTGGTCCGGGGCATGTGTGGCCGCGTGTGGTGACAATATGACACGTAATTCGTATGGGACATGTGTGTGCAATACGGGGTACACCATGAAAAACGGTGTATGTGAATCAACGACGACCAGTAATGCCACAGATGATAGCAGTGCGGCTGAAAACAGCGAACAGACCGCTGAATCCGAAGGATAATACCGGTGGGTTGGTGTTGCCCGGTCAAATGCGATGTTTTTATTTTATCCGGCTATCTTTTGCATAAATGCGTTATGATTTTCCAGTTCATCGTCGTGTGGTGCAAATGTTCGGTGTGGAAAATTGCCACCAATTTTCGGGTGTGATAAAAACGCGGCGTGTTGTTTTGCAATTAAATCGTGAATATCGGGTGCCGGCGCGGTGTTTTCCAGTTCGATAAAAACACGGGCCAAAATTTCCGCGTCAATCAACGCGCCGTGTGCGTCTGCACGTGCGGTCAGCGATATGCCAAACCATTTCGCCAACGCGTCCAGCGAATAACTTTTGGGGCCAAATACACGATTGCGCGCAATAACAATGGAATCCAGTTGTTGTGTTTTTGGAATTGTCGGCAGCCCAAGTTTCCCCAGTTCATAATTCATAAACGGAAAGTCAAAGTCGGCGCCGTTATGTGCAACAATCGGTGCGTCACCCACAAATTCCAGAAATTTTGGCGCAATAACCGACATTTTGGGTTTGTCTTCCAAAAATGCGTTGGATATTTTGTGGACCATATACGAATCGTTTGGGATGATTTTGCCGTCTGGGTTAATATATTCGTGAAATGTTCGGTCCGTTATGACGCCGTCATCTATTTCCACCGCGCCGATTTCAATGCACCGGTCGCCACGCATATATTCCAGCCCGGTCGTTTCAATATCAAAACAAATAACCCGTTTCATCCCCATTCCCATAAAATAAATGTGTTTTCGATTGAATTTTAGTGTATTATAAAGAAATGATGAATCAAATGCTAGAAAATCTTAATGCAGAACAATTAGCCGCCGTCAAAACAACCGAAGGGCCAGTTTTGGTGCTGTCGGGGGCGGGAACCGGGAAAACCCGGGTTTTAACAACGCGTGTGGCATATATATTGAATAATGGGTTGGCGATGCCGTGGATGGTTTTGGCATTGACCTTTACCAATCGGGCCGCCAATGAAATGAAATCGCGTATTGCTGCGTTTGCTGAATCTGGGGCGGGGTGGAATGCACGTGATTTATGGAGTGGAACATTTCATTCAATATGTCTGCGGATATTGCGCGCCAATGCGGCGGCGGCGGGTTTGCGTAACGATTTTATCATTTTTGGCGAAGATGACCAAAAATCTGTGGTAAAATCTGTGCTGGCGGATATGGGACAATCAACAAAAACACCGGGCGATTATGTTGAACAATTTTCGGCGATCAAGGACAGGGGAATTACCGCGCTGGAAAACACGGATAAAACATATGTCGCATATAACGCAGAATTGGCACGTATGGGGGGAATCGATTTTGGTGATATAATCTTGTATGTCTTGAAATTGTTTAACGCCAGGCCCGATATTTTGGCCCGTTATCAGCATCAGTTTAAATATATTATGGTTGACGAGTTTCAGGATACCAATGCCGCCCAAATGCAGTTGTTGGAAATGTTGACACGGGGTGTGGAAAATCCGAATATATGTTGCGTTGGGGATGATGACCAATCGATATATTCGTGGCGTGGTGCGGAAATTAAAAATATTCTTAATTTTGATAAAACATATCCAAATGCGACGGTTATTCGGTTGGAAACGAATTATCGCAGTACGCAAAATATTTTGGGCGCGGCAAATTCGTTAATACGCAATAATCGTGGGCGATTGGGCAAAGATTTACGCAGCGTGCAATCGGATGTGTTGGGGGAACCGGTCTATGTTTTAACCGTCCCCAGTGATATTGACGAAGCGCGTGTTGTTGCCGATGCAATTGCAAGAACCGGAAATTTCAACAAAAACGCGGTGCTGATACGCGCAGGAAGTTTGTCGCGATTGTTCGAAGAAGAATTTTCACGTCGCGGTATCGCATATCGATTGGTTGGCGCGACCAAGTTTTATGATCGTGCCGAAATACGTGATGCGATTGCGTATCTGCGATTGTTGGTATACCCGTTTGATGACATTTCGTTTATTCGCATTATCGGTAAACCGCGTCGTGGTTTTGGAACGTCTGCGATTGATAAATTGCGTGCGGCGGGCCCGAATTTGATGGCGTGTCTGCGTACGGCACAATTAAGTGCAAAACAACGCGCCGCCGCGGATGCTTTCCTGGATGTGTTTAATATTAATTGGATGGATATGTCACCCAAGCAGGTCGCCCAGAATGTTTTGGAACAATCGGGGTACCTGCAGATGTGGCGCGATTCACACGATTCCGACAGCGTGGAACGTTTGGATAACGTGCGCGAGTTAATAAATGATGTAATTGCAAAATATGATACATTGCCCGAGTTTTTGGAACAAGCCGCGTTGATGACAACCGATGATGACGAAGATGATAAAGTTGGTGCCGATAAAAACGCGGTCAGTATTATGACAATTCACGCGGCCAAGGGACTGGAATTTGATTATGTCTATTTGCCGGCCTGGGAAGAAGGTATTTTCCCCAACGATAAATCGATTAACGAAGGTGGTATCGAAGAAGAACGGCGTTTGGCATATGTTGCAATAACACGCGCGCGCAAACGTGCCGTGATTTTAAACGCAATGACGCGTATGATTTTTGGGGCGCGACAATATAACCCACAATCACGGTTTATATCTGAAATGGATGCGCGTTATTTAGATTTCCAGGGTGCCACGCACCAATCACAACCGTCGCGCGCCTCGTCGTATGCGCCACCACAACGTGTGGTGCCACGCGCAACGCCCATGACAATGGTTGGTAAATTGGTTTCGCACAATGAATTGGGGCACGGAACCGTAATTGCGGACAATGGCACGGTTTTAACCGTTGCGTTTGGCAAACACGGTATTAAAAATGTTATGAAATCGTATGTGACGATTTTATAGAAAAATTATTTTGCCTTTCCCCGGGCAAGTATCATTGTTGCCCATTCCGTTGCGGTCTTGTATGCGTCGTTGGCAAATGTTTTTACATCTTCGCCGAATTTTTTACCGAACGAATCGTCAACAGATGCCCCACCACCGATGTTCTTGGCAAATTCGTCTGCGCGGTTCGCCAAATACCCAACCAACAATCCCGTCAACAACGCAGGAATAAATCCGTCGTTTTCCAGTGTTGGAACCTGGGTTGCGGTGCCTGGGCCAATTATGCCGTATAATAATCCTGCACAAACGGCAATCACAATAGACAAAGATACAAAATAAACGGCGGCGTTTATAAATCGATTTATTTGTGTGTCCAGTTTGACGGGGCCCGCATTAAAAAGTTTTATAAAATTGTTGAATATGTTGCCAGCCAACCCCTTGTACGATGTGGGGGTGATTGTTTCTGCCAATGCGGTAAACGGCAACATTAATACACCCAAGAACAAATCCATTATTACCCCCAATGCCATAAGTGCAAATTTCCATGTGTTCCACACAAATATAACAACGAACACTGCGCCCATTATGAAACTGAACGCACTGTGCCCAATGCCAGAAATCATCCATTGCCACCCCATGGCGATTGCACTTGTGAAAAATCCGGATAATCTTGTTGGAACACACATTAAATTGGCGGCCGCCGTCGCGTCAATCAGCATAGCTGGCGCGGTGTTTGCCGTCGCATATTCACGAATTGCCCCACATGTTTCCGGTAACACCGTACCGGAAACAGCCGCCACTGAATTCAGTATGAAATCGGCCAAAAATGTCCCAATCGAAACAACGGGGCCCATCGCATACATAAATAATTTTGCCGGCCCAATTTCCAAAACCGCAATCCAAATGATTATCCAAATGGCGCGCTTGCCTAAATTAGTGACCAATTTTTTTACATCACCCGTTCCGTCGATTATAAAATTATATGCTTCGAACATTACCCAAAACAGGTACATAATGATTATGAAAATCACCATAAAACGGACCAACGATGTGTCCAATATTTTTGCAATATGTGTCAGTGCGTTCATCAGTGCGATTCCAATTCGTGCCTCGACCGGGACATAGTCGCGAACCAATTGTTTTTGGAATCCTTCTTGGAAATAAACCAAATCACCGTTTGGACCAACCAACGATTGTGTAAATGCGTTCATATCGGATTCGGTTGCAAAAGTGGCGTAATTTTGGGCGTCGTTGGTCGTTGTGCTGGAATCGGCAACGCACGAAAATGACAATGTGGCGCATACAATCGCAACAAAGATTTTCGATAAAAACGCACGTATATATTTTACCATTATTTTTTACCCTTTGCCGCCATTATTTTTTCTGCCAATTGAATTGGCAAATTCCACAGGTTTTTGCCCAACTGTTTTATGTTGCCGCCAAAATCAAATGTTGAGTCACCATCCTTGGTGGATGCCAAAAGAGAATCGATTTTTGGTGACACAACCCAATAATATAATGCAAACAATCCAATCATTAACATCATAAAACCCCATCCGTCCGACATAAAATCAAATGCGCCGGGGTATTTGCGTTCAACGGTTGCGCGGTGCGCGGTAAAGCAATCTTTAAATTTGTCTGCGTCCATTTCGCCGTCGACCAATGCAACACGTTCGCATTCTGCAAAGGTGTTTATAACAGACAATGTTCGTGCGTCCGGGTTTTGGACGGTTTGTCCCATCATTGGTGGCAAAATTGTGCTGAATCCGTCGACGGGGCCCGGGAAAAATGCATCTGCGGCATATGACACGGTCGCATACATAATCACAATTTTTAACGATATTGCGACAATTTTGACCGCGGCTGACACCAACATATTAAGGGCCTGGGTCACAAGGCCGGATGCCATCTTCCATACGGGTTCAAATGCATATGCGGCAATAAATATCGGCATAAAGATTATAAGGAATATCAGTTTAAATACCACGCTTAATACCTGGAAAAACAAATCAAAACCGATAACCAAAAACATCAAAACCAATGCGAATCCGGCAACCCACGTTATCGCGCCGCCGCCCAATCCCAGCCACGCATAATTCATTAACGAAAAACCTCCGGCCGCCCCGGCCAACATAACCGCGTTAAGGTTCCCAATCGAGCACATAAACGGTTGTAATACTGGATTCAAAATTTCATTGGATACGTCGGTCGTTTTTAATGCACCGCATTGTGCGCTTTCCGATACGCCAGATGCAACCATACCCAATTCGGCACCAACAAACATAACTGGTGTGACTGTAATTTTTGTCACGTATTTTAATGCGGTTGTGCCACCCATACCCAATGTGCCCAAAAACGCACCCGCAACAAGTATACGCACACCCTGGCGCCAGACTTTGTCGAACCATGTTTTTAATTCTAATTTCTTTTCGTTCGTGTCCAGATTCGCGGTTTTTTTTGCGGCATCGTAAATGTATTGTCCGGTGTATGTAAATGAGAATATCCCAAAACCAATCGCCATTAACAACCACAGGTAATTTACAATTGCATCCCAAAACAATTCCGTTGCGCGCCCCAAAACACCGAACAAATCTGTTATATATCCGCACAGAAAGCAACCGTTTGTGTTTGCAATATCATCGCCCGCACCAATCGCGTTTAGAAAATTATCCATACTGGTATATGTTAATGCGTTGCCGCCAATGGATGATGACAAATACCAAATGCCCAACCCCAACGCAATCGCGCCAAACAAAAGTCGGACAAGCAAAAGTATCAGTTGTGCCTTCATTTCTTGTTATCCCTGGCTGCGCCACCGGTAATAATAGTTTTACCAATATTTGTTACTGTATTAAATGCCGCAGATGTTAATGCCATCGCATCGTCGGCCAATTGTTCGTTTAATTTATTGTCCGGTTTTACATTAAATGCGTCCATCACCATTTCTGATACCTTGGGTATTTGTGATTGTATAAAGTTTATAACATAAACCAGAACGGTTGTACCCATAATTGTAAGTGTCGCCAAATTGTCGTCTGATAAATCTGCGTCAAATACATGCCCGGTTGTAATCGCGTTTATAATATCGTTCGCAGATGCATCTGGCGCGGCAAAGAATCGCGCAATAATAACCATTATAACCGTGTATGTAATAACGGCCGCCGCCAATGCCACAATTGCGTTGATAAGATTTTTGAATTGGTTGACACCAACATTTTTCCCCAACCCTGATATCCACGACGGAACATTGTCTGCACCACGAAACGCGATAAGCACCAACGACAATGGAAAGAAAAATGCAAACAGGGCCATCGCAATAATTATATCTGCGAAATAGCAACAGAACCGGAAAAATAATTTGAAAAACGCATAGAATATATATACACCAACAAAGAACAATATAATGTGTTTAATCAGTGCGCCGATGCCCAACAATGCACGCCATGTAAATGCAGAATCCATAATCGCAATACCCAATTTCATATATGATTGGAATTGTGTAATTGTTGTTTTCATAAGCAGTATAATTTTATCGCGTAATTGTGGTCTGAAAAAACCATCATCTGACATGGTCGTCGGTTTGTATGTGACGCGTTCGTTAACCGTATTGTCGTCTATGTTTAACATACTTTGTGTGTAAATCAGTGATATTTGTGCAACTGGTTCAAATGTTGCTGTCGTAATAAGGCGCGGCAACCCAACACCCATCCATAAAAATGTCAATGCAATTAACGAATTTATAATAACTGGACGAATCGATTTTTGATACCAGGGATCTGGAACGTCTTTCTTTATGTTTTGCCACACGGCATTGACGACATAAACCGAAAACAGAACACAAAATATAATCGTCGCCAAAAACGCCATTTTGTTGTATGCTGTGCCTGCGGCCACAGACACAATCTGGAACAGCCGATCAAATATCGGACAGCCATAGCATTGAATTGCGCCATCGATAAAATTGCTTGCTATTCCGTTCATTTCTTTTTAATCCATTCCGCGGCCAATCCGATTTTTTCCCCCGTGCCTTTGATGCGTGACCACAATGTTTTCGTGTCACTTACCATCGTGTCGTACAATTTTCCACGACCGCCGACATATGTTTCCAGTTGTTTCTGGGTTAAATCAAACAATTTGAACATAACATAAAACGTCAAAATAGATGATAACCATAACATCGAATGTGTCCCAAATCCGCCCATTGTATGTGCAATTGCTGAAACATTACCGCCGGCGGAAACAATGAACAAAGAATTGTTCCATGTGAACAGTGCGCGAATAATCGCAATATTGATACATAACATAAACGAACACATAATCATTGTTATAACCAGTGATTGTAATTCACGGGTCACACCGGCAAAGGCGGGCCAAATATCCAACCATTTATCGTTTGGTTTTGCAACATATGACAATACCTGGAACGGGTACAAGATCAATGCCATGCCGAATTTGAAAATCGCTTCGATGATAAGCAACGCCATAAACAAATTACTGGAAAAAAATGTCGTGATTAAAATCAGCCCAGTAATTATATTAAGAAAATCGCCCCCACCGTGTGGAATTCCGGTTAGCAAACCAATAATGCCAAATGTTAAAAATTCGAAACCGCGTTTGATGACAGAATTGTTTGCCATCGACAAATCGGATACCGGTTGAACCAAAAATTCACATGATGATTTTGATATCCATGCGTGTTGCACAATCGATTCGGGGCATTCGACTTTTTTTGCTGTTGTGCCAACAACATTTATATTTTCGGTTATGGCGTGCGTATATATTGACCCAAATTGTAAAAACGGATTAACCAAAACCTGGGTCAGCATAACTGGCCGAATCTGTAATAAAATTGCCGTCGCGATAACACCACGCAGGCACGGTTTCATCACGTTATATATAATTGTTTGGGCGTCTGTTTTGCCGTCGTACAAACTGTCACCCGGGCTTAATCCAAATACAGTTCCCCATGTTTTTGGTAAATATAATTTCACCAGGTATAATACAATTGTGATTGCCAAAAATGTCCATATCAGCAAATAAATAATACCATTACCGTTTCCAACAAAGAAATCATATCCACCCGTGGCAATTGTCATCATTGCGTCCAAAATCATTGGCACAAACGGTGCCAGGTTCAGTTGGTCAATAATTCCCCAATCGGCCAGCGCGGGCATCGGCACAAAAAATGTGACGGCCAAAAATACGCACGGTAAAAATCGCCGAAAAAGATTCATTCTCTCGTCTGTTTTATATTTTATCTTTTCAATTATATCACATTTGGGACAAAATGTGATATACTTAAAAATAATGAATTGGTTTAAAAAGTTTTGGATTGTGTTTGTGTCGTTCCTGCCGTGGGGG
>JAZLAV010000015.1:0-10864 GCA_045613315.1 Candidatus Enterousia sp.
CCCGTTTTACCCCCACCTATTGACAATTAAGTCGGTCATAATACTGCACACGCTTGTCCTCGCATGTTTGGCTGTTACAATTGTACGAACAATTGTCATATATTCCGGCAAAAAACCATTTTTTAACCGCATCCGCGGTGGCACCAACCCCACACCAACAGTTGTTGCCAGAACTTGTATCCGTGGCGGGGTCATAATCTTCTTCGGATTGTCCAACCACAATCACTTCATCTCCAGTTCCGTCCTCGCCTGTGCACAACGCTTTCCGCACTGTACAATCCGTGGGGTTATTGTTTTCCGTTTCCGTATCATCGTCACCCGATGTGGTACCACTGTTGCAATCGATAACTTTACCGTCTACGTCGCGGCACTCCGTTGGTTTTGGATAGACCACGTTCGTATTCGGAATATATTTTTCATTATCATATGTACAATCCGATGTTTCGTATGTTCCGGTCCCGTCATTATATGTACCGGCCTGCAAATAGCACACATTGACATTACCACTGGCCCGGCCATATGTCACACCCGCACCGTTTTTTGGGGTATCGGTTATACCCGGGCATTCTTCGCATGATGTCGCATTACCCCCGGAATATTTTCCAACGGGACATTGTTCGCATGTGTAATATACAATTGGACAATCACTTACCGTGGGAAACCGCCATACACCCTTCCACCTGTATCCGGGACGGCATTTGGTACAACTGATTATTTTCACATATCCAGACGCCGCATCACTATCCAATTCCACATACTTCGTTTCGGTCGCCACACAATTTTCCCCGGAAATTGTCTTAACCAAGGGTGTATCGGGTTCATTTGTACCATAATTTTGATACCCCGTATAATCTGGACAGTCCACCCCGTACGAAAAACCGTGCCAAGTGACGATGGCGCCCCAGACCGCAACAAATTGTAATAATTTAATTTTCATAAAATCCCCCCGGGGCACGAATCATAACCACCATACATTTGCGTCACCATCGGCAAAACGATACCGCCCCTGAACTTTATTTTATTTGATTTTACGGAACTTTGTCAATAACACAAATTGCCGATTTTTGGTTTTTATAATTTCGCACTGATTAAAACACAAACAAAATTGAAAAACCGCCCATTTTATGGGCGGTTTTTCACATCGGCAAACATTTATTTTCGCACAAAATGCACACAATATTGTGGCTTCTTGTCGGCCCCCAGCGATGCCCGCACAACCTTGTTCGATGCGGTTTGCACCGCGCGATAAAGGTTATTTTGATCCTTGCGTTCGGTTTTGGTCAAATCGTCGATTGCGCGGGTTATTTCAATCTGAATCTGACGTTTCATAAAACCGGTTTCATCGGTTTCAAATATTCCGACACTGGAAACATCTGGCGTGCCCTTTAAAAATCCGCGTTTATCCACTGGCAATGTCACAAACACCGCACCATTGGTCGCAATTTTACGACGGTTTTTATAAACCTGGTCATCGGCACTGCGTTCGGTTTCGCCCTCCATCACGATGAATCCCGTTTCGACGGTTTCACAAACATATGGTTCAACGCCGTCGGCCAACGCAATCATTTCGCCATTATGCACAACCATCATATATTTTGCGCCACCACGTTCCATCGCCATTTTTCCGTTCAACATTTCGGTTATATATTCACCGTGCATCGGTATTGACACCTGGGGATGAACCAAGTCATAAAACCGTTCATATTCCGGACGGCCGGCATGGCCACTGGCATGAATATTGGTCGTATCAAAAATAGTATGCGTTTTAATTCCCATACGCGCCAATTTGTTATAAAGGTATGAAACGTCCTGTTCGCGACCCGGAATAATAATCGCACTGAATATAACCGTGTCGGTTGGCATCAATTTCATTTCCTTTACGTGTCCACGGCAAAGGCGGGTTAACATCGCGAATTGTTCGCCCTGGGACCCGGTCAGGTATATTGCCTGCTTTTCGGCGGGCAAATCTTTGATTTCGTCGAACAAATAAACATCGTCGCCATTAAGGTACCCCATTTCCATACCCATTTCGCGGAATTCCGGCAAACCAACATACGGTACAGGATTTGGATTACTGCGTTCCTTAATCGCTGCAACACGACCCACAGAATGCGCGGCATCTGCAAACATTTTCATACGCGCAATACTGCGGGAATAGCCCGTCACAATCACACGCCCCGGCGCATTTTTCATTATTTCAGCCAATGCATCACGAACCTGGACTTCGGTCGTTTGGACTTCTTGGCGGTCGGCATCGGTTGAATCGCATGCACACGCCAATAATTTCGGGTCGGACCCTATTTCACGCAAACGAACAAAATCCGTAGCATCTTCAATTGGGTTGTCATCATTAAATGTCCAATCGCCAGTATGCAAAATCTTGCCCGCCGGCGTTTTGATAATTAACATTTGCGCTTCGGGTATCGAATGAGATACATGGAACGTTTCCACCGTAAACGGCGCAATATCCAATGTCGCACCATGATGATCAAATATAATTATATCTTTGCCTTCGCGCAGTGGCATTTCCATGCCAGCAAATGTTTTTTTAATAATTTCGCCCGGAAAACGCGTGCAGTAAATTGGTTTCTTGAACTTTGGCCAAATGAATTTCAATGCGCCAATGTGGTCTTCGTGACCGTGCGTTATAACAAAGCCAACAACGTCTTTTTTATGCTTTTCCAACCACGTCGTGTCACAATATTGAACATCGCCGGCACCAATTTCTTCTTCCAAAAAACCCATACCGCAATCGACAACCAAATATTTCCCGCGATATTTATACACGTACATATTTTGGCCGATGTGTTCCAACCCACCAAGTGCAACAAAATACACCGTATCGTCGTTCACATCGCCCCCGCGCGCAGATTTTCCGGCGGACGATTTAGTTGTTTTTTTGGCGGATTTTTCAGATTCCGTCGCGACTTGTTCGGTCATAATTTCTTCGACCGTTTTTTTATGTAATCTTACCATTTATAATCCTTTGTTTTTGTTTCGTATTTTCGCCACCACAAAATCCATTGCCAATAAAGTCAAAACTTTATTTGTAGTGAATCTGTGGTGGCGCGCTGTTACCCATTAAATTGAATCAAATTAAACGGGATTTGTACCAATGCCACATGGGCATTGCATTCTCTGGTTACAAATTGTATCAAAATGCCGATAAAAAGCAATAAAAATATGCAAACATTGACAAATCGGCAACACGGCATATAAAGACCGGTATAACGCCGGCCCTTATTTTGTCCCCTATTCAGCCAATGTTCCAACCGACATCGTGATGCGGCGAATACCGCTGGAAATCGATTTTTCCTTGTTTACCTTGGCACGAATAATTTCACCCGTATGATAAATATGCGTTCCCCCACACAATTCACACGAAACATCGCCCGCCGTGATAACACGCACCGTGTCACCATATTTTTCACTGAACAATGCCATTGCTCCCTTTGCCTTGGCTTCATCCAATGACATTTCTTCGTGTTTAACGGGCATATCGGCCACAATCCATTCGTTCACCAAATTTTCCACCGCCGTTTTTTCGTCCGCCGTCATGGCGCGACCAAAACTGAAATCGAATCGAACAGAATCGGGCGAAACTTTGGACCCGCGCTGTTCGACATCGTCGTTTAATACTTTCTGCAATGCGGCCTGGAGCAAATGCGTCGCGGTATGTGCACGCGCGGTCTGTTGCCGCACCGTTTCGTTAATTTGCGTCGTAATCGTATCACCAACCGCAATATCGGCAACCAAGGTACCCTTATGTATAACCACATTGTTCACCCGATTCGCTTCGACAACATTCATAATCGGTGTACCGTCACGGACAATTGTGCCCATATCGCCAACCTGGCCACCCTGGGTGCCATAGAAATTTGTTTTATCCAGCGCAACTTCAACCGCGTCGCCCGCGACCGCAGATTTTACAAATTCGCCGTTCCGCAGAATCGCCAACACCCGCGATTGCAATTCCGCATTTGGCGCATATTTATACGAATCGTCTGTTGCCGGCAAATCGGTTTGCGATTCCCAGAATATACGCGTTCCACGCGTATCGGCGCGCGACCGCTCCTTCTGTTCAGCCATCGCGCGTTCAAAACCGGCAACATCAACCGCAATATTTTTGTCGCGCAAAATCATCTGGGTTAAATCCAGCGGAAACCCATATGTATCAAACAATTTGAACGCGACATCACCCGGTAAAACACCGTTGTTTATTTTTGGCAATTCGCCATCCAACAATTTCATACCGTTTTGCAACATATCTGCAAATGCGTTTTCTTCATTTTCAATAATTTCAACAACGCGCTTCTGTTCACGCGCCAATTCGGGATACGTTGCCCCCATTTCCGCAATCAACGCCGGATACAGTTTCGACAACAACGCCCCGCGATGGCCCAGCATCTGGCCGTGACGCATCGCACGACGCAATATGCGACGAATCACATAACCACGGTCTGTATTTGACGGAATAACACCATCCGCAATCGCGAACCCAACCGCCCGCAGATGGTCCGTAATAACCTTGAACGAAGTGACATTGTCGGGTGTTTCGCGCACACCGGTCACGTCAGACACCGCGCGTTTTAGCGCGACAAATAAATCGGTATCATAATTATCTGTTTTCCCCTGTAATACCGCCGCCATACGTTCCAACCCAGATCCGGTATCAACATTTTGCTTTGGCAGTGGCGACAAATTTCCATTTGCGTCACGGTCGTATTGCATAAACACATCGTTCCAAATTTCGACATAGCGACCACCGTTTTCATCCGATGTTCCCGGCAATCCGCCCGGTATGTTTGCCCCCATGTCATAGTGCATTTCAGTACACGGCCCACATGGTCCGGTATCGCCCGCCGACCACCAGTTATCTTTGTCCAAGCGTATTGCATCTTTGCCCGCTATTTTTTTCCAAATCGCCGTTGCTTCGTCATCCGAAATATGCGTTGTGACCACAATACGATTCGGATCCAGCCCAAATACCCGGGTCAACAATTCCCACGACATCGAAATTGCTTCTTCTTTGAAATAGTCACCAAATGACCAATTCCCCATCATTTCAAAGAAGGTATGATGACGACCGTCAAAACCCACATCTTCCAAATCATTATGCTTGCCACCGGCACGAATACATTTTTGGACATCGGCCACGCGTGGTGCAAACGCTGGTTCTGTGCCCCGTAAAATACCCTTCCACGGGACCATACCGGCGACAGAGAACAACAACGTTGGATCGTTTGGTATCAACGACGCAGACGGAACTATTTTGTGTCCATGCGATGCAAAATAATCTAAAAAAGCTTTTCTTATATCATTATATGTCATATATTTCCCCATTTTTATTTGTGCAATCTTAACCCCAATAAATACCACATGCAATCTAAAATTGCAACCGCGACGCATTTTATGATATAATGTTGGGGCAAAGGAAAAACATACAATGAAACCGGTTTTGTTATATGCCATTATTGCGATGATTGCGATTGCAATTGTGTCCAGTTTTGGGTTCCAGTTGGCATCAACTGAAATGCCTGTGGTGACTGAATCGATGGCCGCGAACATTTTATTTGTGTGTCCATCGGCGGAATCTACGTGGGATTCGATTGCGATGGGGCTGAATCCATTTTTGCGCTATATTGTCGGTGGCGCGTTTTTTGTTGTTATGTTGTTGTTGGCCGGGTGGGGATGGCAATTATACCAGAATTTATTAAGTGATAAATTCAAACGCGATTCATTTAAAAACATTTGGGGATATACTAAGTTTGCGTTTTGGGCGGGTGTTATTGTGTTGTTATTGGTTGCGACCCCGAACAGTTTTCGTCGGGTTAATATTACCGGTGCCGGCGACAATTGGGTTTTGTGCGACGGGAATATGCCGGGGGCACGTGCAGTACGTGCGAATGCGGTACATGCGCAGTAATGCCGTTTCGTGCGCATTTCATTACAATAAAATTCGTCAACATCGTAAAAATTTACGTTTTTTAAAATATGCTCTTGACTTAAAGTGCCGTTTTCTCTACGATTCGTTTAAGCAGGACGGGCAATGTCCTTGAAATACAAGAATTACAAACGATATTTCAAAGACATTGCCCCGAAATGCGGGACACACCTTAATTAAATATTTAATGAAAAGGAGAAACACATGAACAAAGCTCAATTGATTGAAGCTATCGCAAACGAAATCAACGTCACCAAGGCAACGGCCGCGGCATCTGTTGACGCATTCATCAACACAGTTACAAAAGTTCTGAAGAAGAAGGGCGACGTTCGCTTGGTTGGCTTCGGCACATTTACAACCGCAAAACGCAAAGCAACAACTGGTCGTAATCCTCAGACAGGCGCTGCAATCAAAATCGCAGCATCTGTTCAACCCAAATTCAAACCAGGCAAAGCCTTGAAGGATGCTTTGAACTAAACTGATTTGTTTCGGTGTTAAAATCGGATTGCCAATTGGGAATCCGATTTTTTTTATTTTTCTGCTTTACTTGAAAAATAATATTGCATACAATTGGCCCGTAAAGAATAAAGGAAAAAATATGCCAACAAAAACAACAAAAAAAACCACAACTAAACCAGTTGCAAAAAAAACACCGGTAAAAAAAGTCGTTAAATCGGAACCGGTCGCGACCGAAATGCCCGTTGCGACACCTTGTTGCCATTGCACCCGTCGCAAGAAATTTATGTATTTAACAATTATGTTCGTACTGGGTATTTTCGTTGGTCAATTGTTCTGTTTCTGTGGATGCGACCACCACAAACGTCCACGCGTTGACTTTGTGAACGGATGCGTTGATGTCACATCGGTAAAATGTCCGGAAATGTTGGCCCAGTTGCCGACCATGGACACCAACGGCGATGGTTGCATTACCAAACAAGAAATGCGCGCGACCCAAAAGCACATGCGCCATCACGAAAAACCGGTTGCGGAACCAACCGTCAATGTCGAAGAAGCAATCGCACCTGTGATGGAATAATACCAGTGATTGGTAAAAAACCGCCCAACCGGGCGGTTTTTTATTCGTCATCGTTTTCCAATGCGCGCGGATGTGCATGCATGTAAATATTGCTTATTTCCGCCATATTGACTTTTGTATATAATTGGGTTGTGGAAAGCGACGCATGCCCCAGCAATTCCTGCAACGAACGCAAATCCGCCCCACCCGCCAACAAAGCCGTTGCAAATGTGTGTCGCAACGCGTGTGGCGTCACATAGTCCGGCAATTGTAAATAATGGCGCAAATGTTCGACAACCTTTTCCGCCATACGTGACGACATTGGCAGACCGCGCACACTGCGAAATAATTCATCGGTCGGTGCATTTCCAAACGGTCGAATTGCGACATATTTTTCGATTGCGTCATAAACATTTGGCAACACGGGAACGATTCTTTCCTTGGCCCCCTTGCCCAGTATCCGCAGAATTTCGGGTCGACCACGCACATCACTGTTTTTTAATGACAACGCCTCAGATATTCGCAACCCGCATCCAAAAATCAGCATCACCAACGCCCAATCACGTGCGGCAATCCACGGATTATCACCTTCGGTTTCCACAATCGCGTTTTTCATATTGGCGACATCGGCGGCTTCAATTGCCTTGGACAACTTGCGCGGGACCTTTGGCGAAGAAATCAACCCGATTGCATCGTTTTTTATATTATGTTGTCGCGCCATATATTTATAAAACCCCCGTATCGACGACAACGCCCGCGCCGTTGATTTATGTGCCAACCCGCGTCGCGCACGATCCGCCAAATATGATCGAAAACAAATCGTATCGGCACGCGCCATATCCACCAAAGACACATCCCCGCCAATAAATTTTTCATAAAAGCGCACAAAATCACGAATATCTGTTTCATACGCCGTCGCCGTATGTTCGGAATAATTTTTTGTTCCGACCAGATATTCCAGAAATTCAGTAATTATTTCGTTCATTTGATTTCAAATACTGCGGACACCGCGACCGACACATCGGTATCTTTGGCAACCAAACTGCCACCGACATCCATCGCACTTTCTGCAACCGCCCCCATTGCCATCATACGTGGTGCGATGTTTTTATACATTGTTGTGTTTGTCGCGCCCGTTTCATACGACACAGAAATCATTTTCCCCGCCCGACGGTTATCACCCGCCGCCAACGCATTTGCACGAACGCGGGCGTTTTCGACCGCCACCCCCAGGCACTTTTCCATAATCGGTTTTAACACTTCGGCACTGGTGTACATCCGCAGGTTTTCGGAAAACACATTTTCCGCACCCGCAAATTCATTCAGCACCGATTCAATTGCGTCGATACTTTTTGCTGAAATTTCAACCGCGATACTTGTTTCAATTCCCAACGAAATCGATTTTTGTTGGTCACGATTCCATTCGGTTTTTTCATACGAATTAAATTCGGTCGTTTGCATTTCGACGTTGTCCAGTGTCTTTACAAAATCGGTGATTTTGGCGACCGTTGCTGTTGCCATTTTCACAGATTTTGCCGCCGATTTGTCCAGTGTTGTCACCCGTAATGTAATTGCGGTTTTATCCCGTGGCGCGGTTGTTAAACATTCGCCCCGCACCGCAATTGTGCGCGGATTTTCCGGCGCACGCAGACCGACAACCAACAAAGCCAACACCGCGGCCGCACCGACAACGGACAAAAACCACACACCCGCCACGGTTAATTTAACAGTTTTCATTATTTTCATAATCTCTCTCCTTTGCTTAAATCATCCAAGCATCGCGCGTTTTACACGACCAATTGTTTCCGTTGCGACCGCACGGGCCCGCATCGCACCATCGGCCAAAATCGCATCCAGTTCCGACGTATTCGCCATTAACCGTTCATATTCGCGTCGCGCATCCGCCAACGCCGAATTTATTTTTTCAAACAGTATTGTTTTTGCGGTGCCATACCCCATACCACCCGCCAAAAACATTTCACGCAATTTCGCAATTTCATCGGCATTTGCAAAATGGCAATAGAGTTGAAATATCGTCGATTCATCCGGATTTTTTGCTTCTTCCGGTGTTTTGCTGTCGGTGATGATGCGCATAATCTTTTTCTTCAATTCCGATTCCGGCGCAAACAACGGAATTGTGTTGTCGTACGACTTACTCATTTTCCGGCCATCCAATCCCGGTATTATTCCGGCGGTTTCGCCGATAACGGGTTCGGGCAATTTAAACGTTGTGCCATAAATATTGTTAAAATATCCCGCAATATCGCGTGCAAATTCCACGTGCTGTTTTTGATCGGCGCCAACCGGCACGACATCGGTATTATACAACAAAATATCGGCTGCCATAAGTATTGGATATGTGTACAGGCCCATATTCACCCCGGCATCAACATCATCGCCGGCGGCGATATTTTTTTCCATCGTGGCCTTGTACGAATGGGCGCGATTCATTAACCCCTTGGGCGTGACATTGGTCAGCAACGTTGACAACATATACACCGCATCAATATCAGATTGCCGGAACAACACCGCGTTTTTCAAATCCAGCCCCAACGCCACCAACATTGCCGCGATTTCGTATGTATGTTGCCGTATCAATTTTGGATTGTGAATGGTGTTTAATGCGTGCAAATCGGCAATAAACATAAACGTGCGATTTTTGTGCGACATTTCCACCAACGGCTTTAACGCGCCAATATAGTTTCCCATGTGTGGCGTTCCGGTTGGTTTAATACCCGTCAAAACAATTTTATCAGACATAATAACACCCCAATTTTTGATAATTTTAATGGAAATTATGCCAAAAATCAACCGTTATAAAAATCGCGCCACATCGGCGCGATTTTTAATTTGTATAATGGCAATCATCAATGTCGAATGTCCCGTCATCGTCATAATATGTTCCACCGGGGATATAACACGCAAGGGAACTGATGGCGCCCGTGCCACTGGTGGTTGCGGTCGAAGACGCCTTGGTTGTGCCACTTGATGAAGTATAAAATACATTTTCCCCCATACTTAAAAGTGTACAAGGAGCACAAATGTCAAATCCCGAACGATAGAAACCCTGCGAACAAATGGTTAACGTATTCGACTGACAACACCCCGACGCACACGTGAACCCACTGCCACAATCCGAATTTGCCGAACACAGTTTGCACGGCGCCGACCCTCCCGACGAGCAACAACCATTTTTGCAACTTTCACCGTCGGCACAATCCGCTGCTGTCGAACATGAACCGGCACCGCCACACGTAGAAGAAGTTGTTTTACAATAATGATATACGCTCGGGTTGGCGGTATCACATCTATCGGGGAACAAATCCGCAACGTTTCCCGTTGTCAATACACCATTGACACATTCCGAACAATCATAAACACACCCAATAAAAGTTTCAAAATAATCTTTATAGATTTTTATGTTTTGGTTCTTCACATTGGCACAATTAAGACTGTCATTTACAAAATATTGACATGTCCCCTGACCTGCATACAGCGCCCCCGTACAGACTCCATTCGATGTTTCCCCATTAAAAGTACAGCCATTAAGCGCAATAGGATTTCCCAACACATCCATCTCACACGAAGCAGAATATGCATCACGCACGCCGGCAATTCCAATTACAACAACCGCAAAAATAACGTTCAATAACGAAATAACACGAAACATACCCCATCCCCCTAAGATTTTTATGGACGCGCAAACAACAATCATTGTATTAAATTGGTCGCACATCTTAATCGCATTATATTCGGTTTTACAAACATTTGTCAATAACAATAACCGCAATTATTCTTTTTGGGGACCACATCATCGTGAACCCCCCCCCCCCCGTTTATTGCCAATTCCCCACCCGTGGCGGGGGGAACCGCCTGCGCGGGGATGACGATTGGGCGGGATTGGG
>JAZLAV010000016.1:0-10825 GCA_045613315.1 Candidatus Enterousia sp.
AAAACAATAAACTGCCCATCCCCAAAAAAACAATAAATCACCCATCCCAAAAACCATCTCCCCAAAACCCATAAAAAACAAAAAATTAAAACACCAAAATTGCGAATTTGCGTTGTAAAAACAATGTGTTGTACGAAATAGAGCCTGCCGAATTTAAACGGTGGTTTTGATTCGGCTAAATTCTTAGTCATATTTTATCCGAATTTCTGGGGTTTTTCAATCACAAAAATTGCCGAATCAAAACCACCGTTTTGGTTCGGCATATGCAGATTTGTGGGCGGTTGCAACCGTAAAATAACCAAATGGGGGAAAGAAAATGAAGTTATCACAAATAACACATATTGCAATAATGGCGATGTTCGTCGTCGTTATGGCTGGCGCGCCGCATGCGGGTATTGCGGATATACCAATGTGCGTTAGTATTGGCGGTGTTTCGATTAGTCCGTATGACTTTGTTGATGTGGCTGCGAATGAAATGGCTAGTTATTATAATCTAACGGATAAGACATGGACGACAGCCGTTGAATACTTTGGTGAGGACACGGCGAGTGATTTTGGCGATGTATCGGGCATATATATGTGCAGTAGTGAAACAATGGACACGACGACGACGACGTTTAAGGATTCCGCCCCGTCAAGTACGCCCGGTTCATATTGTTGGTGTAAAATATTAAGTCCCGTGGAAATGGAATGGTATGTCTTCAATGATGGAAGTAGTATTAACAATTGTTCAGGTGCATGTGCAAGTGCTTGCATAAGTGATGCCGGATTTATTATAAGTAATTTTGACTATCAGTAAAAATCGTCCGATTGCGTGCCATTGGTCATGCTTTCGTGGTTGAAAACGTATTTAAAATGGTGATTGGACACGATACATGACGGATGCTATACTTTTGTCTGTGGCTGTGTTCAACGCAAAGCAACCCCATAAAAAAGAAACACGCACCGTTGATACGTGTTTCTTTTTTTTTCTGACTATGCAATACTCTCGAACTATCCCGGCGAATAATTTATTTTTGATTGTCTTTTTGATATTTGTCGGCAAAAAACACTTTACCAATATTTTCGATGATAAATTTTTCTTTGCATTTGCCGGATTCAATATTTTTCATGCACTGCTTGGCGCGTTCGGCCAAATTATCCGATTTTTGTCCCGCGCATACCGCACCACATGGGCATTTCATATCGCCCGGGTTTTTATTGACAATATACAACGAACGTTGCGTACGCACGCCATCGTGTATTCTTACCATATTCGAACTTAATACAGAATCACAACACGATTGAATGCAATCCGTCCGGGATGGTACAAACGATTTGACGTTTTTCATATATTCATAAACGTCATCGTTTCTAAGATAGCCACAGCTGAGACACGGACCGGCCCAGTCACCAAAGCAAAAAACAACTTCTGTTAAATTATAAATACCGTTTGCCATATTTTTATGTCCTTTTTTTAATGATGTATGAATATTTAACACAAAAATTAAAAATGTCAACCTTTTATAAAAAATAATAAAAAAACAACGGGCCACGTTTGGCCCCCTTTTTTGCCGAACCGGCAGTTCTCATCTGACCCGGCCCGTATAAAATTTTAACCCCACTTCCGTGGGGTTGTATTTTATGGGGCGGGTGACCAGATTCGAACTGGCGACACCTGGTACCACAAACCAGTGCTCTAACCAACTGAGCTACACCCGCCATACTTTGTGTCTATGCGACCTTTGTTCTTGCCGTCCGCCCTTGCTAAAGGCTACGGCCTGACACTCAATTTTCAGCCCTTGGCTTCGCCTGCGGTGAAAATTGGTGGAGCTGATCGGACTCGAACCGACGACCCCTTGCATGCCATGCAAGTGCTCTACCAACTGAGCTACAACCCCATGTGCCGTGATATTTTATATTTCTTCTTGCTAAATGTCAAATTATTTTGCTAACCTTTTCACATAGCAAGGAGATTTATACCATGGACTATAATGTATTAAAGGCCGAAGTCGAACAAAAAACGGCACAAACAATAGATGTTTTACGTAATGAATTCGCGGGTTTGCGCACGGGACGCGCATCAACACACCTGTTGGACGGGGTGCGGGTGCCGGCGTATGGTTCCGATATGCCGATTTCGCAATTGGCGACCGTTTCAACACCCGACAACCAAACATTATCTGTGACGGTTTGGGATATTAACAATGCGGGCATTGTGGAAAAGGCCATCCGTGATTCCGGTTTGGGGTTAAATCCGATGACCGCGGGCGGTGTTATTCGTTTAAACCTGCCACCACTTACCGAAGAACGTCGTAAAGAATTGACCAAGGTGGCCGGCAAATATGCCGAAGAAGCCAAAATTTCCATCCGCAACATTCGCCAAGACGCGATGAACAAAATTAAACGTGCGGTTGCAGATAAAGAAATTTCCGAAGACGACCAACATAAATACGAAGATGATATCCAGAAAGTATTTGATGGCCGTACCGCCGAAGTTGATAAAATTGCACGCGAAAAAGAAGCAGATATTATGTCTGTGTAATTTTCAAACACGCATTTATCGCACATACTTTATCCAAGGGAACAAATATGTTGAAATTATTACGTAAAAAAACCGAACCCACCGCACAACACGCGGTACCTAAACATATTGCGTTTATTTGCGACGGCAACCGCCGTTGGGCCGAGGCACGTGGTCTGCCCCCGCTTTTGGGACACAAGGCCGGTATCGCGAATTTCGAAAATCTGGTTGATTGGTACATCGCGCGTGGCGTTACGACGATTACTTTTTTTATTTTTTCATCGGAAAACTGGAACCGATCCAAAGAAGAAGTCGATTATTTGATGGATTTGTTTTATACCGAATTAAAGAAAAATAAAAAACACGCGTTGGAAAAAAACCTGCGCTATCGCGTAATTGGGTCACGCGATCGTTTGCCGGCGCGTTTGGCAACAATGTGCGATGAATTAGAAGAATCGTCGGCCGACAACACCGGTGGCACGGTTGTGTTTGCGTTAAATTATGGCGGAATGAACGAAATTGTTGATGCCGCAAATGCCGCGATTGCCGCGGGCGAACCGGTCACACGCGAAACATTTGAAACGTTTATGGACACGGGTGATTTGTTACCGGTTGATTTGATGGTTCGTACCAGTAATGAAATTCGCATTTCTAATTTCCTGCTGTGGAAATTGGCATATGCCGAATTGATGTTTGTACCGGAACATTGGCCTGATTTGGTAAAATCTGAAAAGATATGGCAACGAACCCTGGACGAATTTGCGCGTCGCAATCGTCGGTTCGGCGGTGGCAAAAAGGCCGATTACGCCGGAAAAAACAAAAAGTAATTGGGGGAACAAATGACAAATACAACAAAACGAATTTTAACGGGTGTTGTTTTGGCGGCAATCGTTGCCGGGATTGCGGTGCTGGAACATTTTGGAATTAACGCAACGCGATGGGCCGCGGCAATTGTGGCGTTGGGTATGATTTGCGAAATGTTTTTGGCAATACGTCGCACGAAATCGGATACGAAACGTGGTGTGCTGTTTGTATTTTTGGCGTGGTTGTTTGTTGTTTTGGGTGCGGCATACGCGGTTGGTGTGCGCCAATGGATAATATTATTATTGTTAATGATAATTTGTGCCGCCGATATCGGTGCGTGGTTCTTTGGTAATTTACTGGGGGGCGACAAAATGTGGGAACGGTTATCGCCACACAAAACGTGGGCGGGACAAATTGCCGGCATTATTTGCGGAACGGCGGCATCGGTGCTTTATGGGTTATTGGGGACCGACGCGTTTTTACCGCAATTATTGTGGATTGGAATAAGTGTTTCACTGTTATCACAATACGGTGATTTAACGGCCAGTTGGATTAAACGCCGTCTGAAATTAAAGGATTTTGGCAACATAATTCCGGGGCATGGCGGATTTTTGGACCGCTTTGACGGATGGATTTACGCGTTACCGTTAATTTGGTTCATTATGTTATAAGGGGCACAAAGGAAGGACAACATGCATTTTGTTTTAACGATTGTTTCATTGTTGATTGTATTGGGGGTTGTGGTTTTCGTACACGAACTGGGGCACTTTTTGACGGCGCGTTGGGCCGGGGTGCGCATTAACACTTTTTCAATCGGTTTTGGGCCGGCAATCGTTAAATGGCACGACAAACACGGCACCCAATGGCAAATCGCGTGCATCCCACTGGGCGGATATGTTTCCATTTATGGCCAAGAAGATATGTTCGACCGCAAAAAATATGACGGTTTAAGCAAAGAGAAAAAACGCGGGCATTACCTTTCTGTCAAACCATGGAAACAATTTATAATTATTGCCGCCGGGGTCACAATGAACTTTGTTTTGGCGTGGTTCATTTATTCCGCCACTTTTATGTTCCACCCACGCCAGGTTCAATTACCCGTCATCGGCCAGGTTATTCGTGACAGTGTTGCATTTAATGCCGGCGTTAAACCGGGCGATGTCGTGTTGCGCATAGACAACGCCAAAATCACGAATTGGGGCGAAATTATTATTGCCAAAGAATTGGCATCCGCCCGGGACGCAAACGTGTTAATCGTTCGTGGTGAAAAGTTGGTCCAGGTGAAATTGTCGCCGTCTGAACGGTGGGGCCTGGTTGCGGATGGGTCAAAAACAGAATTGCGCAAAAAGGGATTTTTCGGTGCAATCTATTCCGGCGCACGCGAAACATATTACCAATCGAAAACATTGCTGACCGTGCTGAAACAAATTGTAACCGGCGAACGTTCAACCAAACAACTGGGGTCGTTTATTACCATCGCCCAGGTGTCCGGGAACGCAATGGCCGCCGGGTTCTTTGCCCTGCTCTCTATTATCGCATTGCTGTCGGTTAATTTGGCGATTATCAATTTGTTGCCGTTGCCGGTGTTGGACGGCGGTTACCTTATGATTTTGGCCATAGAATCCATAATTCGTCGTAAATTGGGTGGTCGCGGTATGGAAATTGCAATTATGTTCGGCTGGGTGTTGATTTTGGGTTTATTCTTGCTTACTATGTGGAATGATTTAGCACGAGTTTTTGGGTTGATGTAACATGAAAAAATTATTTATTACTTTATTTGTTTTGGTTGTATCGGGGGTGGCAAATGCTGCGACCGTTTCACGCATAGATGTCAAGGGCAACAGCCGTATGGATGCGGAATCGGTACGAATTTTAGCCGATGTAAAAGTTGGCGATAATGTTGGCACAGAACGCGCAAATCAAATCGCAAAAAAATTACAGGAAAGCGGCTATTTCAACCGTGTTGACGTTCAAATGTCGGGCAACGTGCTGAAAATCAATCTGGCGGAATCGCCAATTGTGAACATGGTGACGGTCGAAGGTAATGACGAAGTTTCCACAGATGACCTTAAAAAAGAAATCCGATTAAAGGAACGCGCATCATACGATGAATCGACAATCGGTGCGGATGTTGGGCGTATGTTAACCATATACCAGCGCAAGGGGTATTTTGGCACGAAAATTGACCCGAAAAAAATCGAATTATCCGACAATCGTGTTAATGTAGTCTATGAGATTACCGAAGGTCACCCGACGTACATTACCGATATTAAATTTGACGGAAATAAAAAGTTCAGCAACCGAACATTACGTGGTCAGATTTTATCCCGCGAACATGCGTGGTGGCGCATTATGACCCAGTTTGATGTCTTTGACGAAGACCGCATACAATACGATGGTCAAATGCTGCGCCAGTTTTATTTGAACAATGGCTATGCCGATTTCAATGTTAAAAACATTGCCGGCACATTTACCCCCGACCGTCAATATTATTCGGTTGTGTTCACGGTTGACGAAGGCGAAAAATACAAATTCGGCGACATTAAAATCGACAATCCCTTCCCCGATGTGCCGGACCGCGCATTGAAACGGGCATTAAAAACAAAATCGCGCGACACATACAGTGCCGAATTGGTTGAACAAACAATTTCCGCCCTGCGTGGTGCGGTGGCCGATTACGGGTATGCATTTATTAATGTTGAACCGGTTCCAACCAAGAACGATGAAAACCGAACCATTGATATTACATATAAAATCCAAAAGACAAATCGTATTTACCTGAATTCTATTAACATTTTGGGTAATGTGCGCACATTTGATTCCGTTATTGAACAAATGTTACCGATGCGCGAAGGCGATCCGTTTTCGTTACAGACAATTGAAGAGGGCCGTCAGGCTTTGATGCGTACACGCTATTTCAAGGACGTGCAAATGGTACCATCACGTTTGCCGGATGCAAATATGATGAACCTGGATGTAAAATTGGAAGAACAGCCCACCGGCGAATTGTCAGGCGGTTTTGGCTGGTCCAACATTAACGGATTTATGGTTGATGCCGGCATTACCGAAAACAACTTTATGGGTCGCGGGCAAATCGTGCAACTGCGCGGGTCAATTGCCCAGTATCAAAAACAAGCGTTGTTCAGTTTTACAGAACCGTTCCTGTTTGGTCGTCAATTGTCCGCCGGGTTTGATGTATCATACACGATGTATAACTATTCATCATTGGGGTCATTCGGATATGACCGTGATTCACTCACCATTGCGGGGCGCATGGGTTGGAAATTGACGGACCATTGGTCGCAAACGGTGCGCCTTTCTGCGGCTTTTGACCAAAACTATGATTTACAGATTGGTGGTTGGCGCGATGCACAATTATATACATTGGGAACAAACCTGCGGTATTATAATTTGAACACTAATTTCCAACAAAACACGCACACCGGGGTTGTCGGAAATTTCGGAATTGCATATACTGGGTTTGGCGGAACCGAAACATATATGCGATATTCGGCGGATTTCGATGCGATGGTAAAATTCTTTGACGACCGGTGGCAATTACGCACATCGTTGGACATGGGGTATTTGCAACCATTGGATGGCGACTATATTTCCCGTGTATATCGTTATTTCCTGGGTGGGGAATCACTGCGCGGGTTTGACATTGCGGGGGTCGGTTCACGCAATTGGTATTATCGTTCGTATGCGTTGGGGGGGCTGTGGAAAATCAACGGCACGACCCAGTTGAATTTCCCAATATTTATTCCCGACGAATACCAGGTCAAAGGTTTCTTGTTTGTTGATTATGGTATATTGGGCAAACCACCCGCTGATGAAAATACATTTGCCGGGCGAGATAATTTGATTGACACAGATTGGCGCACATCCGCCGGATTCGGTATTTATTGGAATACACCAATGGGGCCAATGAATTTCAGTTGGGGTTGGCCATTAAAAATGAATAAATACGACCGCGAACAACGATTCCTGCTGTCGTTTGAAACACAGTTCTAGTGGTTAGCGTGAGTGTTGTTAGTGGTCAGTAAAAAAACCGCCGGACGGCGGTTTTTCTTAAATTCACAACCAGGTACTAGCCAACAACAACTTTCTCAAAATCATCTTCGCCCCAAACGGTAATTCCAAGTTCGCGCGCACGCGCCAATTTACTGCCTGCATCCGAACCCGCCAAAACAATATCTGTTTTTGCCGAAACCGAACCCGACACGGTCGCGCCCATGCGTTCCAGTATTTCTTTTGCTTCGTCACGCGTGTAATTTGCCAATGTTCCAGTTAACACTATTTTTTTGCCCGACACCGGTGTATCGGTCGCGATGTTTACCGCCGTTTCACGAATTGTAATTTGCGCCAGCAACGCATCTATTACGCGCGTGTTGCGTTTGTCCGCAAAGAACGATACTATTTCATCCGCCATAACATCACCAATGCCGTCAATGGTTTTCAATTTCCATGCCGGTGCATCACGTAATGCCGCCAATGTCCCAAATGCACGCGATAAAATCTTGGCGGTCACTTCGCCAATTTCTGGAATACCAATTGCAAACAGAAAACGGTGCAAATCGACGTTGCGCGCGTTTTCAATCGCCCGATTAAGGTTGTCCACCGATTTATCGCCAAACCCATCCAGCCGTTTAATATCGTTCCCGTGTCGTGCCACAATCGTAAATATGTCCGCCGGCGTTTCAACCCAGCCCCGCGACACAAATAATTCCAGTTGTTTTGTGCCCAGACCGTCAATATCAAATCCCTTGCGCGAAACAAAGTGTTCCAATTCGCCAATTCGTTGTGCCGGACACGACAGAGTGTTCACACACCGCCACGCCACCGCGCCAGATTCGCGTACCACCGCCCCACCACAGACCGGGCATTTATCAGGAAATACATACGGGGTTGTGTTTTCACCACGCGATGCCACACCAACAATTTGCGGAATAACATCGCCGGCACGTTGAACGGTCACCATGTCACCGACCCGCACATCCAACCGCCCTATTTCATCGGCATTATGCAATGTAGCACGCGATACGACCACACCACCAATGTTAATCGGTTCCAGTTCCGCAACCGGGGTAAGGACACCCGTGCGCCCGACCTGAACCGTGATGTCGCGAAGTTTGGTAACGGCACGTTGTGCGGGGAATTTATATGCAACCTCCCATCGGGGGCTGTTGGCGCGGGTACCCATTTTTTCCTGGGTTGCAACATCGTCAACCTTGATAACCAATCCGTCAATATCAAACGGAATATCGGCGCGTTTTAACATTATTTCGTTATATACATTTTGGATTTCGTCCATAGTATTTGCATGATGCGCCCATGGGCGCGTTGTTTTAAAACCCCACGATTCCAAGCGGTCAAAATATTCACTTTGCGTTTGCCATGTCCGTTCGGACAATTCGCCATATGTATATCCAAATGCCGACAGTTTCCGCGCCGCCGTCACACGCGCATCCAGTTGCCGCAACGACCCCGCCGCCGCATTGCGCGGATTTGCGAACACTTTTTCCCCGCGCGCCGCCGCAATTTCGTTCAGCGCAATAAAATCCGACCGCAACATATAAACCTCGCCCCGAACTTCTATCACATCTGGGAACGAACCCGACAATTTTTTCGGTATGTCCGGTATGGTCAGCAAATTCGCGGTTATATCTTCACCGGCAACCCCACTGCCCCGCGTAAGCCCGCGCACAAGCACCCCGTGTTCATAACGCGCCTCGTACGAAACACCATCAACCTTTAATTCAATAAACAAATCTTTGCTTGATAACTTGTTAAACCAATCGGCAACTTCGCGTTCGTCGAACACATCGGAAATGGACAGCATTGGCACCGTGTGCGCGAACGATTTAAACTTATCCGCAACGGGCGCACCAACCGATTCCGATGCCCCGCCCCGCGCAAGCGTTGGATACATTGATTCTATTTCCAGCGCACGTTTTTTCGCGGCATCGTATGTTGCATCGTCAACAATGGGGCTATCATTTTGATGATACGCAATGTCCCAAGCGGCCAGTTTTTTAATCAAATCCGCGTGTTCAGCAATTATAAATAAATCGGGCGTGTTATTTGCCATTGGCTATTTATCCAAATTATCCAACAAAATCTGTTTTAATTCATTTGGAATCATACCGGTTGAATTATACCCGCAATCAACATGGTGTGTTTCGCCGGTGACCCCAGAAGACAAATCACTGAACAAATACAGCGCAGCACCGGACACATCGTCCAAACTCATATTACGACGCAACGGTGTCTGTTCCGCATTAAGGCGCAACAATCCCTTCATTCCACCAACCGCAGACGATGCCAGTGTTAAAATCGGACCCGCCGAAATCGCATTTACACGAATTTTATCGCGCCCCAAATCCGCCGCCAAATACCGCACCGAACTTTCCAGCGCAGATTTTGCAACACCCATCACATTGTAATTCGGAACTGACTTTTCCCCACCATAGTATGTAAGTGCAACAACCGAACCGCCGTCCGTCATCAGTTGGCCGGCACGCCGCGCCAAATCAACCAACGAATACACGGAAATATCCATTGTGTTTTTAAAGTTTTCACGCGTTGTGTCGGCATAACGACCAGTCAATTCGTTTTTATCAGAAAAAGCAATCGCATGCAGAACGCCGTCCAGATGCCCCCATTCGCGTTTAATTGCGTCAAACAGCGCATCCATTTGTTCATCGTTTTGAACATTGCATTCCTGCACAAACCGCGCACCGATTTTTTCCGCCAACGGCCGCACGCGCTTTTCCACATTTGGGTGGCCATATGGCATTGCGATTTCGGCCCCGTTTTCGTGTGCGCGCTGCGCAATTGCCCACGCCATGGACCAATCGTTCGCGACCCCGGTAATTAAAATTTTTTTGCCCTTTAACAACATAACAAATCCTTTTGTCTGTATAATGAATATAATAGCACCCCGCCCCACCCGGTGCAAGACAATAAACATACAAAAGCCATATACCAAAAATCCTATGGCACACCAATATTCTTAGGTTTGTTTTCTTATTTCGCTAGAATATGTTGATTGTTTCGCGCAAAAATATTATCATATCCATCGTTATGCCACAGCAGCAATCAAAACAAGGGAGAGACTGATGACACATAATCAAATCTGGCATGCAATAGATATGTTTGCACGCGAACACGGGCTTTCGTGTTCGGGCCTGGCGCGGTTCAGCGGTTTGGACCCAACGGTATTTAACAAAAGCAAACGGCTTTCCGTATTTGGCCAGGAACGTTGGCCCACAATGTCATCTATTGCAAAAATTTTAAATGCTACACATTCTAAGCCATCTGACTTTTTCAAATTTATGAATGACGACACACCAGACGACAAATGCTAAAGACCGACCCTGCTTTTGTGGTGATCGGCTTATTTGCCGGTCGCCAGCAAAACGCATCCTTGCACCACCCGCTGCGCCCCCGCCAATAACAACCGGCATGCCCCGGACCGCGTGACGTATTTTACCCCCCCAACACAAACCACCAAAA
>JAZLAV010000017.1:0-23514 GCA_045613315.1 Candidatus Enterousia sp.
AAAACCACCGTTTTGGTTCGGCCTATGCAGATTTGTGGGCGGTTGCAACCGTAAAATAACCAAATGGGGGAAAGAAAATGAAATTATCACAAATAACACATATTGCAATAATCGCGGTATTCGCCGTCGTTATGTCTGGGGTGGCAAATGCGGTTGATGAAGCATGTTATCCTGGTGGTGCCAACGGGATAAGCTTTGACTTAAGCATCAATGGAACAAGTTTTACGTCCAATGAACACGACTCTACCTGGGTGGTAAAATTTCCCTATGGTGACGTATCAGGAATTGCACTGCTCAGCGAAACAGATGATGAAGGGGACGAAGAAACTATATCTGCAACCCCTGGAGATTATTGTTGGTGCAAAATGTTAAGCCCCGTGGAATCATATTGGGTCTACATGGAAGAGGATCCGATAGATGGCTGTGTATACACATGCGGGTCTATGTTGAGCGAGGACGATCTTTTTCGAGACTACGTATTCTTGCAAATCAAAGGTTAAGGTATAGTTTACACCACTTGTTAATGTATGTATATGTGTCAAAACGGATGAACGGGAAATGGTGCTTTGTCGCGTTTGACGATGTGTTGTGTTTATAAAATACAAAATTTATTACAAAAAAACCGCGGGTTCGCGGTTTTTGTTGTTTTTTGGGGTGTGTTTTTGCCTATTTACCCCATTGGGTGCCGATAACATATTCGGCAACCAATGGAACCGATATTTTGGTTACGGTTTCCATCGCGGTTTTAATTTTTTGGGCAAATTCATCGGCGCGTGTGGCATCGCATTCAAAAATAATTTCATCGTGGACCTGCATAATCATTTTTATGGTGTCGCGGTTGGGAACAACGATGTTTTTGTGTATTTCAACCATGGCACGGCGGACAATGTCGGCCTCGAATCCCTGAATTGGCGCATTGACCGCCGCACGCAGCGCATATGCGCGTGTGCGGGAATTTTTCACATCGGGTAATTCAATGCGACGTCCCCATGGCGTATAAACACACGCGTTTTCGGTCGCAAATTCGTGTATGTCGTCAATATACCGTTTGATTTCGGGTATTCCCGCCATATATGAATTGATAATGTCCGCCGCCGCCGCACGTGAAACCCCCAATTGCCCCGCCAACCCGAACGATGATATCCCATAAATAATTGAAAAGTTCACGGTTTTTGCCGCGCGACGTGATTCCCTGGGGACGGGGGTGTTGACCGGAATGTTAAATATTTTTCGTGCGGTTTGTTCGTGTATGTCCGCGCCCGCGTTAAATGTGTCGCGGAATGTTTTGACATTTGCCACATCCGCCAGAAGTCGTAATTGAATCTGGGAATAATCAACGGAAATCAAGACGCGGCCCGCCGGCGCGACAAAGCATTTGCGTATTTCTTCGCCCAGTTCGGTTTTAATCGGAATGTTTTGCAGGTTCGGATCACGACTGGACAGGCGCCCGGTATTCGTACTGACCTGCAAATATGTCGTGTGGATGCGACCGTCGGGGGCAATCTGTTTTGGCAACGCGTCCGCGTATGTTCCAGCCAGTTTCGCAATCGAACGCCACGACAATATTTTTTCAATAATCGGGTGGGCGTCAATCATTTCATTTAATGTTTCCGCATCGGTTGAACGCTTTTTATTCCCCGGTAAGTGTAATTCATCAAACAATATCACACCCAATTGTTTGGGACTGGCAATATTGAATTCGTGACCGGCCAGGTTCCATATTTCCGATTCCAGTTTGGACAACTGGTCATGAAATGCGCCCGACAAACTGTGCAGGCCGGCGCGATTTACCAAAACACCATTGCGTTCCATTTCTACCAAAATCGGCATCAGTGGTAAATCGCATGTTTCATATAATTCACGCAATTTTTCATTTGCATTTAATTCCGGGCGCATTAATTCATATAACGCGAAACATACAGATGCGTCTTCGGCGGCGTATGGGGCCGCCACATCAATGTCCAGCATATCAAAATGTTTGTCGCCGTCGCGCGTTCCCGCGGGGAAAAGCGATGAAAACGAAATATTTGTGTGCCCCAGATATTTTGTCGCCAATTCGTCCAATCCGTGCCCGTGTAATGATCCGTGCAACGCGTATGACAATAACATTGTGTCGTCAATTGGGCGAATCGCCGATGTGTCCCAACCCATGTTTTCCAAAATGTGCAGGTCGTATTTAAGGTTATGTGCGACCTTGGTAATAACGGGGTTTGTAAATATTGGCCATAAATGTTGGCGGACGGCTTCAATGTCCATTTGATTCGGCGCAATCGCAGATGTCGCAAATAAATCACCGCCGGCGGTTCGGTGCCGAATCGGTATATATGCACCACGCGTTGCGTCCGCCGCCAACGAAATGCCAACGATTTTATCCGACATCTGGTCCAGGCCGGTCGTTTCCGTGTCAAATGCGATTGTTGTTTTTACCCCCGATAAAAATGCGTCCAATTCATCCGCGGTGCGAATTACAACAAATTCGGTTGCCGTGTTGTTTGGCACCAACGGGGCGGGGTGGGGCGATTCGTTGGTCGGTGTAATATCGGTTGGGCATGCGGATCCCGGGAAAAACGTTTGCGGTGCGGTTGGGTTGTATTTATCGGCCGGAAAAAGTTTTTCTATTTTTGCGCCCAATGTGGCACTTTCAATCGCATCGCGCACAAAATCCAATGCCGCCGTGCGATTAAAGTTTAATGGGGTAATTACAAGTCCATCCAAATCGACATCGGTTTTAAGTGTGACAAGTTGTCGCGATATATACGCCATTTCGCGCCCATCGCGCAACAGGTTGCGTGTGCGTTCGTTCGCAATTTCGTCAATGTGTGCATAAAGGTTATCCAGTGAACCGAATTGGTTTATAAGTTCCGACGCCTTTTTCGGGCCAATGCCACGAACCCCCGGCACGTTGTCGGTCGAATCGCCCATCAACGATTGAACATCGATAACCTGATCTGGGCGGACACCAAATTTTTCCAAAACATCGTTCGCGCGAATATCGTGCGCTTTCATCCCGTCATATAAAAACACACGGTCGGATACCAGTTGCATTAAATCCTTGTCACTGGTGATAACGCGGGTTTGGGTGGATGTGTTTTGGTGTGCCAATGTCGCGATGACATCGTCGGCTTCGACCCCCGGCACACAGAGCACCGGTATTTCCATCTGCGCCAAACCGTCGCGAATCATAACACCCTGGGCCAACAAATCAGCGGGCGTTTCAGTACGGTTCATTTTATATTCGGGGTAAATATCCTGGCGAAATGTGATGCGCGATGCGTCAAACACACATACAAACGCGTCGTCCGATTTTGCCGCCGCAAAAATGGGTAAAATCATATTGAAAAAACCGTATACTGCACCAATTGGGGTTCCATCACGCCGGGTCAGGCGACTGTGTACACCGTAATACGCCCGAAACAACAAAGAATTTCCGTCAATCAGTGTCAGCATACAGATTTATTCCCATGTGTTTTTAGAATATATAGCGCAATTTGATGCGTGCATCATAGTGCCACATCATTGAATCATCCAATTTATCATACACGTCGGGAGCCATTAACGCGCGACCTTCGATATCGATTTTGAACGGAATTGCCGGAATATTCAATGTCGCGCCCAACATACCCTGGTATGCGATGGTGCTGTCAAATTTTTGGAATTTGCCGGTGTCGGATTCAAACACCACACCAACCCCAACCCCAATGTATGGGTTTACAATGATAACACCCGGCAATTTAACATACGCATTGCCCATAACAATTTGGGAATCAACATAATCGTTGTCCAGGTAATTATATTCCGCTTCGAATCGGACGACCGGCAAATCAACCCCGACGACCACACCGTATGATTGCGCGGAAAAAGATTTGTGATGGTCATTATCAAAATATACCGATTGTCCACCAATACCCGCGGTTGCGCCCGCATACCAATCAAACACCAAGCCGGCATTTGCATTTGTTGCGGTGGCCATTATCGCGGCGGCGGTTAAAAACGATGCAGAAATTAATTTCATATTTTTCTCCTTTGTGTGATAATATAGTAAAAAAAGAGACATAACTATGCAAGAAAATAAACCCATAATGGTTGTGGGATTGGGTAATCCTGGCGCGGAATATGCGCGTACGCGTCATAATGTCGGATTTATGGCGGTGGATGCGCTGGCGGGCGCGGACGCACAATGGAAAAAGGAATTTGATGCCGTGACATTTCGTACACAAATCGATGGACACACGGTCATTTTTGTAAAGCCGATGACATTTATGAATTTATCTGGGAATGCGGTTGGGGCGATCGCCCGGTTTTACAAGATTCCGACCGAAAATATAATCGTGATTCACGATGATATGGATATTAAAATCGGCAATGTGCGTGAAAAAATTGGCGGGTCGTCTGCGGGCCACAATGGCATTAAATCAATCGATGGTGCAATTGGCGCGGATTATCGGCGCATTCGAATTGGGGTTGGCCACCCACGTGATTTTGATTTAAAAATCGATCCGGCGGATTGGGTGCTGGGGCGGGTTGGTGATGCAGAATTGGAACAGATAGAATCCGCGATTAAAACGATAAAGATTTAATCAGCAGATTCCCAGTCCCAGTTAATTATGATGTTGCCGTTCCCAACCGGCAGGGTAAAAGACCCTGCTTTGTCGGAAAAGGTGGTTGCGTTGTTATAGTGACAATCTGATTTTTTTGTGCTGCCCGTGCCGGTGGTTGTGGCGCCGGCGGGGCATGTGTGACAATTAAGTTCGTTTCCCGCGCTGTATTGACCCAGTGGCGCAATACTACAGGTTGTGTTATCTGTTGTGCAATATCCGCTGTCACATGCCGCCAGTGTTGTTTGACAGTTTGTGTTTGCCATGCTTCCGTCCGTATTGAAATTGCATTGTTTCTTTCCAGTACCGTTTTCAATACTTGTGGCCTTGGTACATATGCACGCGGAATAATCATAGGAAAATGTTTCTGTGTTTAATGTTGCGTTACCTGTTATCGTGCCATTATTGTCATTCGTTTCGTTTTTGCATAACGATGGATTTAATTTTAACGAACAACTGATTGTGTTTGATTCACAGGTTCCATAATTATCGTCACCACATTGTTCTTTTCTTTGTAATGTAGTGGATGAATCGCAGGTTTTGTAATAGCATGTATTGTCGCCATAAAAACTTAGCCCATTGTTGCCACATTCGGAAACATCGGAAATACAGGCATCCCCCGCGGCATTTAAATGATAGCCATGGTTGGAACAGATGTGGTTTCCATTTGTATTACATTCTATGGAGTATGTGCATTCTTCGTTGTGAAAAGCCTTGTCATCGGTTTGTGGTGTTTTTTTGCCACCGGTAATAAGTATTTCTTCACAATTTTTGTAACATTTGGAGATTCCATCGGTTGTGCCCTGGTCCGAGTTTGGATAGGCACCAGGGCAATCGTTACATTTTTTTGTGGAACTGTCGTAATATTGGCCGGCAGAACAATAACGGCATCCGTCGAAATCGGACCATGCACACCCCGCGACGGCTTCGCATTGGACCTGGGTCGTGCCAGCGGCGGTTGGGCAATTGGGGACGGCCACTGCATCTAAATGCGGGGCGCACAAACAAACAAAACAGCAAAAGGCATAAAATAATTTTTTCATAAAATTACTTCTGATTTTGGTATTGTTGATTTATAGTCCATCCGTTTCGAACATACCAAAGGCTGTCATCGGGAACCTTGGACGCCTCGCCGGGGCAAAAATCAAAATCACCACGACCGCGTATTTTGGGAGATATGTCCAGACGGGGTTGCAAGGATTTATTGCGCATAAACGTGATGTTCCCGGCCATGGCAGAGTTCCAGTGTTTGACGGGAACCATATAAATGTATCTTATCGATTTATCATTCGCACATTTTTGTAGGTGTTCCATAGTCATCGACTCTTTTATGTCCCCATCGTCAAATTCAATTTCGATGTCGTGTTGTGGTTCAATTTCGTCATCGCAACCGGGGGTTAACATGGTTGCGCCGATAATCGTTGCCATGGAAAGTGCACGTTTTAATTTATATGGTATAATTTTATTGTATTTCATGATTTAACCTCTTGTTACAGATTACCAGTGTTGTACGAAACTTTCCATTTGTCGACCGTGGAATTAAATGTTTCCGAACCATTGGTCCACGTCCAAGCGTTATTCGAATTGGTATATGTGTATGTAATTGGTTTGCTTTTGGTACATTCGCTGGAAAAAGATTGTGTTACAAATTTGGTCGATGGCTCGGTATCACTGTATTTCGGATCAATGTACAGTGATGCATCATTTGCAACAACAAAGAAACGTCCACTGCAGGTAACTGTATTTTCTGTGTTGCTAATTGTGCCCGCGCACACCAGGTTGTATGTTCCTGTTGGATAGTAGCCGTCGGCCGTCGTAACGGTAAATGTCGCAACGTGTGTCGCGTTGCTCGGGATACAAATGGACAATGTGTCGTCGGCGACCGTTCCATTGTTGCAACAGTTGCCGTGACTGTCTGTAGCGGTGCCGTCACAACAATTTGTAATATTGCTGGTAGCGTTAATTACAGAATTAGTATTGCAAGTTTTGCAATCGTCCTGTCTGTCGGCACTGTCCAGACAAATTGTGGTGTTCTTGTCCGAATCCAATTGCGCATAGAACCCGATACCACATGTTGTGTCGCGACAACTGTCGTTTGCCGTGGACGTGTTTGTGTTCGTTGCAAACCAGGATAAGATAGTTGTGGTGTTGTTGGCGGGTACCCTGATTCTGTTGTGCGATTCTGTTGCATCAAGCAGGGTGGACGGTGCGGACTCGCAATTGCCCCAAATGCTTTCCGCCAGACGGCAAACACGACATTCGTGCGTGTCCGTATATGCAGACTCACCACATTTGTCATAGCATATATCATAAATACACAGATCTTCTGTGGACGTAACACAATCTGTTGATGTGCCGTCATCTGTGTGGACAATTGTTGGCGATGACAGGCCATAAAGGTCGTTATAGAATACGTATGTATTATCGTCATACAGTTTGTTCTGTGTGTATATGTTCTTTAATGCATCTTCGCCGGCACTGGCGACACAATTCAATACTTCGTCCCAGCAGGCCGTGCGGTTGATAATAGATTTGCGGTTAATAGATGTGGAAATGTTCTCGCACAGGCCAAAATTGCCCGACGTAGATGTACATACCTGGATTACACAGGCGCGTCCAACCTCGCGACAGGTGTTTTTGATGGTATCATATGTGATGTCTGTTTGAATGCCGGTCATACCCGTATGCCATTCCATATCTGTATCGGTTGTGTTCAGTAATGTTGTGCACGACGATAAAACGTTTTCGCACATCGCGTTGGCGGTTGCATCGGCGGCAACGCCGAATATGGATAATGCGCGCGCATCAAAATCAGTAATGGATTCAATCGCATTTGTCAGACATTGTGCGGTCAGTGTCGTGCACGATTGGCGCACATCTTCCAATTTACGCATCTGGGCAATTTTTATTTGTGACAGTGCATCTTCGACAAAAGCGTCCCATACGGTGTCCGCAATATCTACGCAGTGTTCCATCGCCGGTTCCAAAAATTTCTTTTTGGAATTAAGAAATTGCACAAATGTTGCGTTTTTGGACGAATTTGACCACGTTTCATCACCGGTCGGGCGTGTAATAAGGTTGCCCAAATCGGCCAAGTCGGCACTAAGGAACGCTTCGCCGGTTGATGGGTCAATATATTGCCCGGTGACATCCAAACATTTTTCCAAATCTGGACCGCATACCGTCGAATTTGTCAGCATGGCCAACATTTTAGCCTTGCACGTTAAAACATCGTCGGCGTTATTCGTTTGATATACATTAAGTCGCGACATATCCAACAATGCGGAACTTTCCAGAACCTTGGTCTTTGCCTGGTCTGTGGCGCTTTTATATGTTTTTTCAATCGTGTTGCAATCCTGGGTTATTAAAACCTGGTATCCGCTTTCCGCAATGGCCAGGTCTTCGGGGGAACAAACCTCGGTCGCCATTTCACGACATATAGGCAACGCGGCGGAATATAATGCCACACCGGATTTGGCCGCGGTCGATGCGCCCTTTAATGAATCAACGCTGTCAAATGCGCTGTCTAAATCCAGCGACCAAGACAACGCGCCACCCAATGTGGTGGAAAAATTGCTGCTGTCAAAACTGGTGTTTAATTTTTTGGCAATTGCGTCCAGGGTGCGTTTGGATTGAGATGTGTCTGTGGTGTCGTAAAATGCCGTTTCCCCGTCGGTCGCGATGTTTAATGCGGCCACATCGTCTTTGTCCATGCTGACGGTCAGCAGGCGTTGGTTAAAGTCCAACATTTTTTCATCAATGTTGTCCAATTGCTTTTTGATATTGTTAAATTCGTTTATGCGGGATGAACACGCGCAACGTTTCAATTGCGAATCCTTGTTCGCGCAGAATTCATCCATACATTCATTAAATATCGTTTTACATTTCGAATAATTGCGCGTCAATATGTCTTCGCGGGTCGCGGTTGCTGCGCGTGCAGAATTCCGTGTTGTTGTGGTGCGGGCGGTCGTTCGTGTGGTGGTGGATTGGGGTGCGCGGGTGGTTGTTGTGTCACCGTCTTTGGTACGGGGGACAACGGATGTTGTACCACGGGGCACAACATTTGCGGTGACGCCCGTTGTGGCGGAACGATTGACGGTATTCGTGGTGCGGGCGGTGGTTGCGTTTCGGTTAATAACGTTTGCCACGCGCGATGTCTGTTGTCGTGTGGTGGTGGTCGATTGTGGGGTCGGGGTTTTGGTGCGCGTTGTGACGGTTGATGTGTTTGTGCCACGGCGAACCGCGGCGCGAACCGCGTCATCAAGATTGTTCGCGTGGGCGCCATAAAGACCAACAAATCCAAGGCACCCAACCAAAAATAGCCCAAATTTTTTCATTCTCTGTAATCAGATGTTAGCAAAATTATAAAACGCCGGGCAAGTATAAAATAGTCGGATTTATAAGAAAATCTTAATAAACCGATGCCTGTCGCAATCTCGAGATCCACGTAAGCGAAAGCGGATGGTGCGACCAGGGGGAATCGAACCCCCAAGGATTTCTCCACAGCATCCTTAGTGCTGCGCGTATACCAGTTCCGCCATGGTCGCGTTGTGTGATTTAAAACTTTCCATATTGTTGTCAAAACCTTTTTGTTTTTCAACTATTTTATGATAAAATAGTATAAAATGTTTAATAGGTAAGGAATATCTTATGAAAAAATCGGTATTATTTTTGATTGGTTGCGCGGTTGTGCCGTCTATGGCGGGTGCGGCTGGAACATACTATACGGGGGCATCATACCAGGCACCACAAACGCGTTACGGACAAAGTGCGTCGTACACCACAAACGCACAAACAAATGGCTATGCGCGGCCAACCACATATGCAACCAACGGGTATTCCAGTGTTCGATATAATAACTACCCGTCGGGTAACGCCAACGTCGCGCGCCAGCCCCAGGTTCAAACCACACAATCGGCAAAAACGTCGGGCGGAATAAAAAATGGGTTCTATTTAGATGGGGGAATTACGCACGAAACCGCGATGTGGAAAATGGAAATGAAGGACGCGGCATCCGTTTTGCACTATGACAACATTGCGTGGAACGTGTTGGGTGTTAATGGAAAATATGTTTTCGATATGGGTAATACCAAGGGTGCCGTTGAAGCCGGGGTTAAATACGGTATGCAATGGGGCGAATCGTCAATGATCGATGACGATATTACCAATGGCGGATATTTCATAACCCAGTGGATTGATTCGTCAAATAATGTTATTGGTGAACAGGTTGGACATGCGTTGTCGGCTGGGACAAGTAAAGACGGCAATATGTTGGGATTTAATGTTGGATTTGGGTTGCCGGGTATGATGAGTTGGGGAAATCTTAAAATTACACCATCGATTGGGTATCGGTATTTGAAATACAAATTGGAAACGAAAAAGAATTATGGTCTGTCGGTTGATACGGCTGCGTGTTTCAGTGTCCCCGGCAGTGATGAAATTCAGTGCGACCCGGCGTTAATTGTGCATTATGACAATGGTAATAACCAAATCGTTTGGCGCGATACAATCAACGGTCAGGTTGATATTGCCGATGGTGTCGATTATATTGATACTGCGGGTACATATTTTTATCAACAACCCGGTACCAGCCATTCATACGAGGTTGCGTGGTCCGGCCCATACGTCGCGATGGATATGTTGTACGAAATAAACGCGAATAATTCGGTGGATGCACGTGTCGAAGTTGGTATGCCCGGATATAATGCACAGGGCGATCAGCCATATCGCTTTGATTGGCAACATCCGAAAAGTGTTGAAGATTCCGCTGGTATATTTGGTGCGTTTCATTTGGGGTTTGCGGCAAATTGGTCGACCGCGATTTCGAACAATGTGTCGTTGTCTGTGGGGGTGACGTATGATTATTACAATGTCAGTGGGGCCGACGCAAAAACATATCTGAACGGTTCATATTATACCACGGTGTATAACGATTTGTTGTCGCAATGGGCGGCCGTGTACCCGGATGATACAGAAAAATATATGTTGGGACAAATGTCGGGTGTTGCAGGTGATCCGACCGCGATAAGCATCAAGGATTTGGAACAAACTTGTTCAGGATGGGTATGCAGCGCCAGCAACGAAATCAAATCGTTTTATCGTTCAATGGGGATTCGTGTTGGGTTAAATGCACGATTCTGATATAAATGTTGCAAGAATGTTTGCTGTGGGCTAGTATAAAATTATGAAAAAAATACTGATTGTGTTTTGTTGGATGTTGATGTCTGGTTTTGTGCGTGCAGCCGATTTGGTTGGAGCCGTTCCTGTACGCATGACCAGTGATACCGCCACAACCGCGAAAACAATGGCTATTAATGATGCTCGTCGCCAAATTTTGATTGATAAATTGGGTATGTATTCAATGCGCGACCAATTGGTGCCGGCGGTGCGTGCGGCAAAAAGTGCGGAATTGACAAACCTTATATCTGAAACCAGCATAGACGGTGAAAAATTGTCGGACACAACGTATTCTGCAAATATCACAATGACGATAGATAAAGATGCTGCACGTAAATGGATGGCGGAAAACGATATACAAAATTGGTTGTCGGATGGATCTGTGGTAAATGTTTTCCCGGTGAAAATTACATTGCGGGACCCGATTGCCGATTGGATTGGGTTAAAGGCGATCGCCCGTGCGGAACGGGTCGATTTGGGGACTAAATATATTTCGGGCAATACGGTTACAATTGAATTGCCGACATCGGCGCGAACATCTTTTACAATTGCATTGCGTGGGGCGGGGTGGGAAACCGCCGCAGATGATGGTTTTATGCGTGTTTGGAAATAATCTCTTATAATGGGGGCAAAATTGAAAAAAGTATCATTATTGTTGTTGGCAACGTTTATGCCATTTGTGGCAACCGCGGCGGATAATCGCGAACTTATTCTGGATGTGCGCCGTATTGGGCTGGATTTATCAAAAACAGATGTGCGTCATGCGGCGGATTATTCCGATTCGCCAATCCAGGCATTAAAGGCCGACGACCAGGAATTTATCAAAGGCGTTTGGGATACCGTTTTGGAATACAAGGTTGATGATTTAAAATGGGATAACAGTTTGTTTATGGAATATGGTAAAACAAAACTGGAAAAATATACCGGCGAAACGGTGACCAATGAAAACGCAGATAAAATTTTATTGTCGTCTGATTTGGCGTGGGCGCGTTGGCATTGGGGTGATTTGAAATTTGGACCAATGGCGCGTGCCGCATACGAAACAGAATTCGAGGCATCCGGTGACGCCCCCCGTCAAAAGGTTTTTCGTGCCAGTGGCGGTTTATCGCTGTTCGACCATCCGATAATTAAAAGTTTATATGTTATGGGTGTATATGAATACGATTTTACGTATTCAGACCATAAGGTTAATAAATCCGCTGCCGAGGCCGGATGGCGCCTTGAATACGAAATTCGCGAAGGGGTAAAATTATCAACCAACGGATATTACCGCGAATATTTGTCGTATTCTGAATACGTCCCAACCGATTTGGAACGCGATTTCAGTGCGGTTGCGCGGATGGATACGAATCTTTGGGGGAATTTTACAATGGGGCCATATGTTCAATATCGTCGTGCCAAGGCCCGCGGTGTTGATGTATACGGCAGTAATTTTATGATTGGTTTATCATTTAACTATATAATGAAATACAACATATTAAATCGTACCGAAGAATAAATAAAACCGCCCATCTGCTTTCGCTGTCGCAAGGGCAAGATGCATTTGGGCGGTTTTTACTTTATTACGCTGAAATTACTTGTCGCGCCGGTTCCCGTTTCATTTATCGTGCGAACGGTGTGTGTGCCCATTGGAACATCGTGTACAAATGTTTCGCCAGATTTCGTCGTGCCAATCATTGCATCGTCCAAAAACCAAAATATTGTTGTGTCCGGGGTTTCTGAAATCGCACCAAATGAAACGGGGGCAATATCACGGTCATCGGTAATAACAATGCGTGTGGTGTCCGCCGGGGATGTGATAATGGGGGCGGTGTCTGATTCTGCCAAATTGCTGAAATTGCAACTTTCCAAATATGCGGGCGGGGTGTTGCGTTTTATACCGGCCCGTCGGAACATATCCAGGTATTCAGAATCCCAAAATTCATACACCGCCATATGTGTGGTTTTCGGATCGCGTGAACACGCGCGCCGGCCCGTTGCATTGTCAATAGGAATCGCGCGATAAACAGACGATTCGTCAATTGGCGATTTGCCTGGAATGAAATACGCCATAACGGTTTTCGGACAATGTGCGCCCGCAATTCCACCGACACCATCGCACATTTCTATTTCAGATATATTTAAATCATCGCGCATAAAATTATTATCTGTGACGGGTGTGTCGGTGTGGGCATAATAATCTATAATCGTTTGTGCCAATGCGAAATAAATTGGTGCGGCGGCGCGGGCGCCACTGAATGCGTTGTTTGGTGTGCCATCAAAATTGCCAACCCATACAACCAAAACATAGTCGCCAAAAATGCCGGCGGTCCATGCATCGCGATATGATGACGATGTGCCTGTTTTCCACATGTGTGTAATTTTTTTTGTTTGATTTTTTGCAAAAGGGATTTTGATTGTCGGGGGCGTTTGATGTGCCAACATGTCCAATACAATGAAAAAAGCTTCGGGTGATAAAACGGTGGTTGTGCCACCATCGGGTGCATTTTTATCCGTCTTTATATCGCGAAATTGCCCCAGGTTAGCCATTGTGGCATATATGCCGGCGATTTCGCGCATGGAAACCTCGGCCCCGCCAAGGGCGACCGAAATGCCATAGTGTTCCGGCGATTTAAGGTTGGAAACCCCACACTGTGATAATATCTTGTGAAATTTGCGCGTGCCAATGTGACGAACCAGGTTTATTGCTGGAATATTGCGCGAATGTGTCAATGCGTCGCGTGCCAATACCGGACCAAAAAATTCGTTGTCGGAATTTTCGGGTGCATATACACCAAAGTTGATTTTTGCATCCCGCATTAATGTCATTGAATGAATAAGCCCCATATCAACCGCCGTCGCGTATATAAGGGGTTTAAGTGTGGACCCGGGGCTGCGTTTGGCGATAACGCCGTCGTTTTCCCCAAAAATATTTTTATCAAAATAATCAACGGAGCCAATGTGGACCAATTCTTCCATCGTTTTATAATTTACCAATATGGCGGCAGCATTTTGGATGCCAATGGATTTACGTTTCGCAATTTCGGCCCCAATGCGCGCAGACACCGCATTTTGCAATTTTATGTCCAGTGTTGTCGTGGTTTGCGAATGTGATTGTGGTTGTTTTGCCGATATTTGCCGATTAACAAAGTGCGGTGCCAAAAATGGCAAATCGCGTGTGCCATATGCCGCCAACGGCATTTCGGCCAGGGTCATTAATGATGAATCGGACGCGGGGTATTCGTTCATCCAACGACGAACCAAATCTGTGCGCATGTGTTGCATATTTTCCAAACCTGTTTTTGTGTTTAGACCTCGCTTTACCGGATTTTGTGGAATTGTTGATAATGTGATAGATTCAATCGTTGTTAATTCAGATGGGCGTTTGTGAAAATATATCTGGGACGCGGCGGCGACCCCTTCGATGTTTCCACCGTATGGCGCCAGGTTCAGATACGCAGTCAATATGTCGTCCTTGGAATACATGGCATCAATGTAAATTGCGGCGATAATCTGGACCAATTTGCCGATGGGGCGCGTCGTATCCAGGTCATATATTATTCGAGCAACCTGCATGGTGATTGTGGATGCACCGGCGGGGTGGGGGGCACCAGAAAAATAATTTTTTGTTGCGCGTACAAGTGCGACCGGGTTTATCCCAATGTGGCGGTAAAAATATTTGTCTTCATATAAAATGGTTGCGCGTTTGACCGCATCACTTATTTCGGCCAGTGGGGTATAAATGCGGTATTTGTCATCTGCCGATAATGTTATGCGTAATAATGTGCCGTTGCGGTCATAAAAAACACGCGAAAAGTGTGTGTCTTTTAATAGGGGGGGCATAAAAAACAAACGCACAACCCAGAAACATAAAACCAGCGCACCCAAAATAATCCAGCCACGCCGGTGTCGATATATTCGTGCACAAATGTTATTCACCAAATGCATTTGATACAGTAAATGTTTTACCCGTGTCGCCGGTCGCATTTATTTGCGGATTATACATGGACGCGGCATATATTGGCGGTATTGCAAATGTGCCGGCCGCACCTATTTGGGCGTTATAGGTTATTGTTTGCGGTTCACGCGTAATGTCCATAAATACCAATACACGATCTTCGCGTGATTCCGAAAACGCAATGTTTGTTCCCGATACAGCCCCCGGCATAAATCCACCGGGTACCAAATCAGTTATGACGACATTTGGAATAATATCGGTACGGCGGCTGCGGACAGTTATTTTGACCGTCACCGTGTCGCCAACGGTCGCGCGTGTTATGCGATTACCGTTATCATCAAAGTATTCCCGTGTTATTTCAATGCCGTTTGAACGACTTGTTGTGGTGCGGGGGAACCCACCGGAAATGAGTGTATAGTATGGTTGGTGGGTGCGATTGCATGTCGAACAGCGAACGGAAATCAGTTTGGCATTGTTCGGTATGTCTGCAATAATCGCATCACCACGTACCGCCGTATTCACCAATATCCCGTCGACCGATATGGATATGTCGTCGATATTGACAATGTTGTCATCAATGTCGCCCGTGGTTGCCAAAATCGCCGTTGCCGATGTGTACGAACTGTAATTGCCATCGTTTATATATTCAGATACGGCATCGGTAATTGTGGTTGTTTTGTCACCAAAGAACCGTTTTTTCAGATATGTAAACATCGCATCATCGGCAACGGGGTTGCGGAACATATTGTTTTCAAATCTGGCGCGGGGGGATTCGCGGTATTTGGATATAAGTGTTTCCGATTTGGCGTTCTGTTTTAACAATTTATATGCGGTCGCAATATATGCCCCCATTAAATCAGATTGCCAGTTTTTGATGTTTTCGTTTGCGTATTCTTCGAACGCGTCGATATAACCGGTCGTGATGTATCCGTTTTGGGTCAGAATATATATTGCAAACGCGTGGGCGGCCGCATCAAAATCATCGTTTATGCGTGTGCCTGCAAATGTGCGTATGTAATCGATTGCGCGTGCGTTCATATTTTTGGGAACATCAAATCCAGATGATTTTGCAATGTCCAAAAATTGCGCAACATATGCGGTCAAATATGCCGTTGTGGCATCGGTCGCATCATATTCCGTCGCGGCATTTGAAACCCATAAATCAAACGATCCATCATCATTTTGCCGGTTTTTAAGTTTTGATATCGTTGATTCGACCGCGGATTTTGATTCTGCGAATACGGTGCCAAACATATCGTTTGCCGGCATCAGTGCATACGGCAAAGTGCGCGAAACCATTTGTTCTGTGCAATCGTATTCGTATTTTTTCAGGTATTCAAACAGTGGTCGTGCAACAATTGCGGTGTTCGGTGAAATGTATAACCGTGTCGTTGCATATTCGGGGTACATATCGGTTGAAAAATTGCGAATATTTGTTGTCGTTCGTAATGTTCCCAACTTTATTTGGGTGGTGAACATTGTTGTTGGGCGTAATGATAACGACGCGTGTGTCACACGGTGCGACAACACTGCATCTGTGCCGTCGCGGACGGATGTGTCGATTTGTATATCGCCGTTGCCCAACCCGTTCCCGGCACGGACAACAAATGACCATAATTTTTCGGTGCCGTATGGTATTTCCAGGGTCGCATTTGGTATCGTGGTTATATTCAGGTTTGGCGACACGGCCGCATTAACATCGGCAACCGCGGTTGCGGTGGTGCCATCGGTCATATTGGTTATTATTGTGTTAATATCAAATGTATCGTTCGGCGCAACAACAACCGGTGCGGTTGTGGAAACAATAATAGGGCTTTGGACAACAGTGTCAGTGTTTGCGTCCCCAATGGCGGTGTCGTTTGCGGCGACAGCAAATATGCGAATCGCGCCGTTGAAATATTCCGGCATGTCAAATGTAATCGTTTCGGGTTCGTTTGCGGTCGCATCAACAATGCCCGAATAAAATGCCACGGGTTTATTCGTTTTGCGTGTGAACGGGTTGGTTAATGCAACGCCAATGCTGGAATCTGTTTCTGTAAAATCACCACCGCCGGTTTTCGCAAATTCGCGTAAAATCTTGTATTCTGGTAATACAAGGGACAATATTTGGTATGTATTCACCTGTAACGCGGATTTCGGGAAAAAGTGCGCCAATGGATTTGGAACACGGTATTTGGCGACCTGTAAAATGCCGGTGTTGATTGCAAAAATCATAACACGTGCGTTTTTGTTGGTTGTGTATGTGATTGGCAATTTGTTATCGGAAACCGTTTGTGGCGCGTCCAATTTAATTGAAATATTGCGATTGGTTGTATCGGCACGGAATGGTGCAACCGCGGACGCATATGGTGTTGTAAATATATCATGGCTGTTTATGTCGCGAACAAAAGAAACATTGACATAACCAGACCCTTCGAATCCGTCAGGCAGGGTAATATACTGGACCGATGATGTGGCATTTGTGCGGAACCATTTATATGTATATACCCGATCGCGTTCAATCGTTATAAGTCCCGTTCCAACATACGGTGCGGTGATGTTAACCGCAATATTGTCGCCGGCCGCGTATTCGTTAGCATCAAGTTTGATTTGCATTTCTGCATTTGTGTCCGTTTGTAGAGCCGTGTTCGCCGTATCGGCAACGAAATATTCGATGTTTGCCAATATGTTGTTGTCGTCATCGGTTATTTGCACGAAATATGTTCCGCCACGGGTGGTGTCCAACCGTATTTCGGTGCCACCCGATAAAATGTCCAGATTCGCCGTCGATACCGTCGTGTCGCGTGTGATGGTTTGGTATTTGTAATAATCGTTATAATCCTTAATCAAACTGGTCAGGTTTTCACGGCGAATTGTGGTCAGTTTCAATTTGTCTGTATTCGTTGGGTTGCCGTTTGAATCCAGCGCAACCAGGCGCACCGTGCGGACATCGTCCCGTGATATATAATTAAGGTTGGAATTTGCGTGATATCCCACCAAATATTTTGCGGTCGACACACGTGCGGTAATTGTTGTTTGTACGCCGGTTCCCGATGCGCCATCAAACCCGTTAATGTTAAGCGTCATAAGGTACGTTCCGTTTGGTATATTGTTATTAAATTTGATATCAAATTGTGCGTTGCCGTTCGCATCTGTTTTTGTGTCGTCCAAATCAACCGAAAATGTTTGAGTGCGCTTGGCTGCGTTTTCAGACATTCCTGTGCCCGCAATAAAATTCGGCGTAAATGTGTAATTACGATATTCCGGGAAAGTAAAATCAATGGGGCGCAGGGTCGCCGTGGCCGATACGCGTCGATCGGTTGCCGGGGTTCCAAAAAGATTGTGTAATGTTATGTTTGCAACCATATCGTTCGGCGAAATCCAACCGGTTTCAGTGGCGCCAACAATCGTTGCGCCGATTTTAAGGTTGTCTGGGGTAAATTCTTGGACCCGAAATGTTGTTGTGCCGATTGTGTCTTGAATTCTGTTCTTGGAACTTAACATATACAACCGTGCGGTATATTCGCCAATGGGGGCCGTATCAGATATCGTGAAATTTGTATCAAACATACCATCCGATGTGACCGACATCGTTTCGTCAAAAATTACGTGTTCACGTGAATCGCTTACCTCGATTTTCAATGGAACGTTGGACAGTTTTGTGAAATTTTTATTTTTAACGATGCCGCCGATGATTGCGCCTTCGCCCGGACGATAAATACCGCGGTCCGAAAACAAATACGCGTTCAGCGGTGTATCCCCAGATGTATATGTCCCATCGATGTCAAATTTAGAATAATCAACATACGTTTCATATGAATCGTATGGTATAAAAGAAACATCGTCGTCGTTGCGCGCAACAATGGCAACCGGCTCACGTTCGTGTTTATATTCAGACCACGCGAATTTCGGTATTTCTACAAATCCGTTCATATCGGTGCGACCGGCCCAAATGGCATTACCGTTGCGCCCCAATACCGATATTTCAATGTCTGCGGCCGGCATCCCGTCATCGATTGTTGATACAAAGACGACCGATGTGGAATCCATGGCAACTTTGCGAATAATTCCCAAATTGGTAAGCAATATTAATCGGCGATCACTGAAATTAATATCGGATTCAGATGCGCCGGTTTGGATTATAAAGATTCCTGTTTTGTCGGTCGTTTTGCGATCCAAATAATCGCCCAAATCGATAGACGCGTAATTTGTTTTATTCATGGCAACATCTGAAAACGCGACGCGTTTTCTGAATACAGATGCCATATCGTATTCGTTAAAAGCCCATGTCTTGAAATCAATATTTGACGAAAACAAATTAAATGTTTGTGTGATAAGATGGTTTATTTCACTGGATTTTACCTTGTATAAATTAACATAGGCTGCATCGGCACCACCGCGTGCCATAATGCCCAATTTTTTATCGCCTGCCAACGATAACAGTGCGCCGGTCCCCGCAATTTTTACGGTCTTTTCCGGATACGCGACCGGCAATACGCGTGCAACCCCGTTTTTCAGCATAAATCCGGCGTTGGATTCAATACCATCGCGAACACGAACATAGATATATCGTTCGGTGGTATCGGATACATCGTATGCAAATGCGTATTGGTACGTGCCGACCGGGTTGGCAAAGTTTGTCGGCGTTAATGTCAATTTTTTAGATTTTGCCAGAATATCATCATTTATTTCGTCGGTTGCCCACGGGTGGCTTTCGGTGTCTTCGTCGTCGCCACTATGTTTCGGTAATAAATATACATCCAGCACATTTGACCAGTTCGTGTTGTCGGCAACGGCGGTGGTAAGATTTATTAAAATAAGTTGTTGGGCGTTGCCACGTGCATCGTCCGCGGCGATGGATTGTATGCCAGAAATTTTGAACAAATTGTCAATGGATTCAATGGTTGTTGTGGCGGTCACCTTTTTTGTGCCCGTATCGGATGTTGCCGCAGGTATTTTGTTGATTTTTATTCGTAATGTATGCGTCGAATCGTCAACTGCAATTGGGTCGGTTGTTATAATTGCCGTGCGCCCAAACCGGTCAAAGCGAACCGAAAACGGAACGCGGTGTAATCCGCGTTTGACAGTGACCCGGTCGGTAAAACCGGCGGTGTCGATTGGGTAATTAAATGATACTACCGCAACACCAACGACGTGTTGTTTATGTGTTTTGTCGGGGAAAATATTAAAACTGTCAATTTTGGTTTCGATTTTTTGGGTCGTGAATGATGCCGTACGTGTGTCAACATCGATGCCGTCTGTTAATATTTTACGCCCAATTTTCACGGTAAAACGTGTGTTTGCCGGCCAATCGGATTCTGGCATAAAACGAATCGTGTCGGAATTAACGCGCGACCACGAACCGCGCAGATATGGGCTTAATTTAACATTTTTGGATATGTCTGCGTTGACGGCGTCCATTTTAAATGCCGGTTCGTATGCCCCGGAATCCCAACGGTATTGCACGATTAACGGTTCTGGTTCGTTAAGTGTTCGGTTGTTGTTAATGTCCGGCATACCGGAACCAGTTGTAAAATCGATAATGTTGTTATCTGTGAACGTGGCCTGGGCGGGGGTGGGCACATCAAGCAAGAATTTCGTTTTTGACCGGTGGCTGAATACGCCAAATGCCACCGCACAAAACAAACAAATTACACATAAAATCCCGAAAATAATATTCCGACCGCGACGCAAAAAAGATTGTTTCTTTCCTTTCACAATTTTCCCCCGTGTTCCTTGGCATACATATTAAAAGGCAAAATGCCAAAATACAAGTTTTATTTATAAAAAAAGGTGCCCTTTGTACCGTAAATTGCACCAGAAAGGATGGACCACAGAGAAAAAGACCCGTGTATTTGCCAAAAACCAAAGGAGTATAAAATGATATATGGCTATATACGTGTGTCAACAGACCACCAAACGACCGAAAATCAACGGTTCGAAATAAATAAATTTTGCGAAAAAAATGAAATTCGCGTTGAACGTTGGATAGAAGAAACAATTTCGTCGACCAAATCGCTGGACAAACGAAAACTGGGGCGATTGCTTAAACGCATAGGCAAAGACGATATGATAATAGCATCTGAATTGTCGCGTTTGGGGCGTAATTTGTTGCAGATTATGAGTATTTTACATCACTGTATGGATGTCGGGGCAAAAATATGGACAATAAAAGACAATTACAGGTTGGGTGCCGATATCACCAGCAAGGTTTTGGCATTTGCGTTCGGGTTGTCGGCGGAAATTGAACGCAACCTTATATCACAACGTACCAAAGAAGCCTTGGCGCGAATTAAATCAGAAGGTAAACAACTGGGGCGACCGATTGATTCAACACCTGCGTGTAAATTGATTGGGCAAGAAAAATACATTGCTGAAAAATTAGAGTCCGGTGTCAATCACAGCGAACTGGCCCGGCGATTGCATGTTCATCGTGATACATTGAACAAGTTTATTTTGGTTAATGATTTACAACCAGACTTGGTAATAAAAAACAATGAAGATTTTAGAAATTAACCTTGGTTTTGGCAAATATGTAAAATTCGTCGTCGCCATATGGGTTATCGACAAAACCGGCGGTCAAGAACCGATAGTTTACGGTATATTCAATCGACGGTGTGGTCGTCATATCGATTTTATAATCGTGATATATGATTGCGCCGTTATTGTGGCGACCAGTGGCCGTATGCATGTTCAGATTGCCACGAATAATGGTTTCTGGTACACCAACCGACAAAGACCATGTGTTGCCACGCACCCCAACCAATGCCGATGCGATATAAAGGTTGGAATATTCTGAAACGATGGATTCCGATGATGCAATCGGATGTGTCGTCCCAAATTGGGAACGTGTGAACAATTCAATGTTGCCCAAATTAAATGAACGATTCATGGCAACATAACTGACCGTGGAATCTTTGTCTGTCTGTAAAAAACCGGTGGCATTCAACATGTCGCTGCGATAGACCCCCATTTCCAACGAACCGATATTTATTTTCATACGATTGTCTGTGCCACGCAGGCGTTCAAATCCCAACCCGCGATTACGCGCGGAAATGTTGTCCGCAACCCGTGTTTCGTACGCGCGGCCATACGCGTCAAAAAACGCCATAGTCGGATTTGCAGATTTTATGTTGTGTGCAACATTTGCCGACACGCGTGCGGTTTGTAATGGTTGTGTTGTATTGTCGCCAACGGCGATGGACAATTCGCCGACGGGGCGGGTTGCATTTTCCAGGTCCAACATACCATGCCCATATATTTCATCAACGCCGGATTCGCCCAAATCGGCGGCGGTTTCGAACAGGATGTCTGTGATTTGGGTCGCGGTCAGGTATGGCCAGGCCTCGCGCAGGACGGCGATGGCGGCGGATACAACCGGGGCCGCAAACGATGTGCCGACATGCGTGTATCCGTTCGATGTTTTTATCGCACCCGGCGCAGTAATACAATAATCTTTGGTGACACCACATGCATTGCTGTATTCGGCCAATGTACGCGTATCCGAATCCCATGCAACCACATTTACAAAATGACCGTTTAATTCCGGTATAACGCGTGGTGCCGCCGATAACATACCACTTTGTGCGCCGGCATCGTTGCCGGCCGCCCAAACCAAAATAGCGTCGTTTTGTGCGGCATTTGATAACGAATTGACAAATGTTTGGCTGGTTTGTGCGGCAAATTGTGCGCGGGAATTTATGGCGTCGGCGGTAATGCTGGATACGTTCCACGAGTTGTTATAGATGTTCGCGCCCGCGGCACCATCGATTATCGCGCCAATTTGATTGTATGATTTAAAGTTGTTTGTGTCGTATGCGATTGCATAATGTGCCAGCGTTACATTTGGTGCAATTGGGCCGTGTGCGATTTCAGATACCGCGGCGCCGTGCGCAAATGGGGATGATATTTCTGTATCAAATACCGCAATTGTAGAACCCGTGCCGGTGTATCCACGTGCAATAGAATATGCCAATTGAATATCGTCGTATGCGGACGCGTTGCGTTTGTAATCGCGTGTTGTCGTAATTGTTGTTAAATCGACCCCGGCCAAATCGGGCGCGTTGCCGTTGCGTATAATAAGTGTCGGGTTAATTGTACGGACATACTGGGTGGATGTTGTTGAAACGCCACCCGATGACGAAGACCCGCCACCGGTCGACATACCCAACAACGCGGCAATGCCGCCGGCCACGGCCGCGCCGCCGCCCAACCATAATAACGTGTTGTCGGACGATGCGTTTTCAACATATTTGCAACGTTCCGGATGCGATTGTTTGTACGCAATATTTGTGCAGTCATTCGCAGCCATCGCGCCATTTAATATTGGCACGCAACATATTATTCCAGCGAAAATCTTGTTCAGTGGTTTCAATCTTCACCCCCCGACACTGTAAATATAGTCCAAATTATTGTTTTGTCAAGTGTTGGCGGGGGGTATCTGCGTTTGTCCAACGGTTGTGCCCATTGTGCGGGTTCGCCCGCCAAATGTGGTGGGCGGTTGGCTTTAAGCCAACCGTATCCCGCGCCCCCGCGCGGTGGGGCAGGGATTACCGTCTGGAATCATGGTTGATGGTGGCCGGGATGACGGAATCTGGAATCGGATTCCAGAAACCCGTCATACCGGCGGATGCCGGTATCCAGTTGACGCAACACGTCAACCTGTTATGCAAATAAATTGGTAAAAATTGTTTTAAAAATACGAACAAACAGGTTGCCGATGGTATCGGCGAATTGCCTGCGGCGCATCGTTCACATGCGTTCACTTTGGATCCCCGCCGATGCGGGGATGACGATTGGGCGGGATTGGGTTCATCAAAAACAATA
>JAZLAV010000018.1:0-124889 GCA_045613315.1 Candidatus Enterousia sp.
TGGTTGATTATATCCAGTACAGGTATGGGCGCACAATCGGGGGCGGTAAAACAGAAATTGTCCAATGGACCGCCGATGCGGTACCGCCCGATGTGGCTGTGCAATCTGAACCGTTGGCGGATGCACAAAGTTTGTATCAAATCGTTTCCATATTACAGGGCGCGGTTGAACGTGGCACCGGTCGCCAGGCCCGTGTCGAAGGCCACACAATTGCGGGGAAAACGGGAACAACCAACGATGTCAAAGATATTTGGTTCATCGGGTTTACGAAAAATTTGATTGCGGGGGTCTATTTGGGCTACGACACCCCAAAACCGTTGGCCAAGGGCGCAGGCAGCCATATGGCCGCACGTGTGTTCGCGGACTTTATGCGGGTGGCATTGGAAAATGAAAAGAATCAGCCGTTCCCGGTTCCAGATGGGTTGACGTTTGTGCGGGTGAATCGCCGCAGTGGCGCCGCCGCAACTGTCGATCCCGATGGTACAATTATCACCGAAGCATTCAAGGTGGGCCAAAAACCAAATCCGGCACCACGGCGCAGCACAATGGATACCAGTCCGGTTGTTGGTGGCGTGTTTTAGTGATTTAATATCACAAAAAATGTGATATAATAATCACCATAATTTATGGGGGCTTTTATGAAAAAGTTATTGTGTGTGATGATTTGTGGGTTGTTGATTGCGTGCAATCACGACGATGGGAATAATTATCAAACCTGTGGCGGGTATGATGTGGAAATGCGCCTGGGGGAAAATGGTGACACAATGACGGCCAACATAAATGGCGATGAATTGGAATTGTCGCATGTCGCGTCGGCAGACGGTGCAAAATATGCCGGAATATTAAATGATATAATCGTCGTTTTATGGAATCGTGATGAAAAATGGACGATGATGCTGGATGACGATACAATTATCGATTGTGTCGGCAAATAAGATTTCTTTTCCACCAACTTTGTGATAAAATGTTCAGCATAAGAAGGAGATTTTTATGCTGACTGATTTTTTTCTGGATTCTGGGTATTCTTTTTTTGCCAGTGGTTGGACACAATTTGCCGGTGGGTTTGGGCTGGCTTTTCTTATAATGCTGGTTTTTGGACGGCCGTTTATACGCGCGATGCACACGTGGCAGAAACGTGGTCAGCCAATAAGTGAAAATGTTCCCGAATCACATCGGGCCAAGGTGGGGACCCCGACAATGGGCGGGATTCTTGTGGTGTTGGCGATTTTGATATCAAGTGTATTGTTTATGCCGATGTCTAATCCAACCGGGTGGATTGCACTGTTGGCATTGGTGATGTTTTCAATGTTGGGGTTTGTTGATGACTATAAAAAGGTGTCATCCCAATCGGTCAAGGCATCAAACGGATTGAAACCGTCAACACGTTTGGCAATTGAAGCAATTTTTGTCGTTATTTTGACATATTTGATAAATAAAACCATGCCAGCATATGTGCCTGATTTGTCGTTGGCGTTTGGTTCGTGGATTGCGTGGCCGTTGGGGTTGCTGTATTACGTGTTTGCGTATTTCGTGATATGTGGGTCGGCAAATGCAACAAATATAACCGACGGGTTGGACGGTATGTTGGCAAAATTATATATGCCCGTGTTGGTGGTGTTAGTTGTGGCGTTATATGGCGCGACACGAATCGGTTTTATGGATACGGTTGTGTTTTTGCCGGATGCGTCGGGGCTCTATGCCGTTTTGGGGGCGGCATTTGGCGCTGTGTTGGGTTTTCTTTGGTTCAATGCAAAGCCCGCATCTATTTTTATGGGCGATGTCGGTTCGTTGGCATTGGGCGGTTTTATGGGAACCGTTGCGATGTTGTTAAAATCTGAAATCATTATGGGGGTCGCGGCCGGTATGATGGTGTTGATTTTGCTGTCGTCGTTTATACAGACGACTGTGTTCAAATTTACGCGTATTACAACGGGAACGGGGCGTCGTGTGTTTCGTCGCGCGCCATTGCACCACCATTTCGAAGAATTGGGCTGGCCCGAAACCAAGGTCGTGGAAAGATTCTTTATCATGTCTGTAATGTTTGCGGGACTGGCATTGGTAATATTGAAATTCGCGTAATATCGGGCGGTGCGTTAAATGTTCAGATTAAACAGGACAGAAGAAAGTAAATTAACAAGTTGGTATTTCGAAACAGACCGAACACTGTTGGGGTTGGTGCTATTTATGATGCTGGTCGCGATGATTATGGCGATATCCAGTGGTTCCGCAATGTTTGTGCGAACAATAAATTTGGCGCATCGTGTACAATGGTATGAATTCTTTGTTCGTATGATTCCGTATTATTTGATTGGGGTTATAACCCTTTGCGGGGTCAGTATGTGCAGTAAAAAGACAATATTAAATATTGCGTGGGCCGATTTAATCGTGTGTTTTGTTTTGTTAATCGGTACCGTTTTATTTCCGCACGAAATGAACCATTCGCATCGTTGGTTCGTAATACCGGGGTTGCCAAATATTATGCCGTCTGATTTGATGAAACCCGGGTTTGTTATGATTACGGCGTGGTTTATTGCAAAAATGCGCGCAATATATGGCGACGATATGTTCGATTTGAAACGAACCGCGTTCCAGGTGAAAACGTGGTCGTGGTTGTGGTATTTGGTACCATTGGCGATTGTGTTGGCGATTCAGTTTTGGCACCCAGATTTTGGGACATTGGTGCTGTATGTGGCAACGTTGGGTGTAATGCTGATAATGGCGGGATTGCCGACCAAGTGGATATTAACATCGGTTGGTGGTGCGGCGGGTTTGTTTGTGTTGGGTGTCACATTTTTGCCACATGTTCGTGCACGAACATTGGCAATGTTTGGGCCCGTTGATCCGCGCAGCCAAATTGGATTTGCATTGCGTGCAATAAAAAATGGCGGGCTTTTTGGCGCCGGGGACAAGGCGTATGTTGTGGAAAACCTGCCGATGGCGGAAAGTGATTTCGTGTTGTCGGGAATATGTGAAAATTTTGGCGCAATCGCATCGTGTGGTTTGATATTGGTGTTAGGGTTCGTGTTTTGGCGTCTTTTTCATCAGTCGAAATACGCACGAGACGATTTTATTTCCAATGCAATTGTTGGGACGGCGGCTATGTTCGGGGTCCAGGTTTGTATTAACCTTGCCTCTACATTGCGGCTGATGCCGGCCAAGGGTATGACTTTGCCGTTCATTTCCCACGGGGGCAGTTCGTTTGTCGCATATTGTTTGTTGTTCGGAATGGTGTTGGCGCTTATTCGTGAAGATAAATGGAAATAAAAGAAGTGGGTAAAACCCACTTCTTTTATTTTGTTGCAGAATTTTCAAATAATCTGCCCAGGACACCCCGCTTTTTGGCGACAATTTTTTTTGTCGCGTTATTGAAACGGACGTGGCTTGGTTGTGGGTTAACGGTCCCGCCATAGTCCCGTATTGTTTGAATAACAATATTTGACCAACGTGTCCATTGACGGGTATCGTATAACTGTTTCCTAAGCATTTTTAACACCTTTACGGCACCGTCCCGGCGTCTGTCAGAAATTTGCCATATTTTACGCCCGAAACCAGACAGTGAATCGCCATGACGCTCGTACCAGCCCCAACCGGTTGCAAAAAACAAATCCAAAACCCGACCCAGCATATATTTTTTTACATCTTTGTCAGATTCCTTTTTTATTTGGGCAAATATCTCGCGCCAAGTGTCAACGTCTAAATCACCACTGAATCCGTCGTGTGGCAGTAATTCAACAAAACGCAATCTGTTTTTGGCAAATGGCGTGGATTGTATCTTGGCACGGGCGACAGATTGCGTTTTTTTATCGCAATGGACATCCCGCATGTCAAGGTTTAATAAATGCTCGCGTGTGTATTGCATATTTCCCCCCAATGGTTTGAAACGCGTTATATCTTGTGATATAATTATTATATCACAAAATTTGGGGGTGTGATATGAAAATATTAATTGCAACGGGTGGAACGGGTGGACATGTGTTTCCTGCATTGGCTGTTGCCGATGAGTTGGCGTCACGTGGTCATAAAATCACAATTTCATGCGATGGTCGTGTTGATAAAATGGTGCACGATGGTATGCTGTCGGGTGCCAAGAAAATTCATATATGGGCATCAGGGGTCGGCGCAAAAAGCCGTATGAACCAAGTATACGCGTTGTTTAAAATTGCGGTATCGGCGTTCGCGTTGGTGGTGCGGTTTGCATTTTTGCGTCCTGCGCGCGTTGTCGCATTCGGGGGCTATGCGTCTGTGCCGGCGGTATTCGCGGCGCATGTATGGCGGATACCAACATTTTTGCATGAACAAAATGCGGCGATTGGGCGGGCGAATAAATTTACGATGCGCTGGGTCAAAACGCTTATGACCAGTTTCCCAACCGTTGATGGTATGCCCAAAAAAACATCTGCGAAAATAATTTATACCGGGTTGCCGGTACGCCATGATTTTATTGCACACAGTGGGGATAAATTGCCGGGTAAATCACACCTGTTGGTGACGGGCGGTTCGTTGGGTGCGCAAATTTTGGACGAAGTGGTGCCCGTGGCGGTGGCGGCAATGAAAAATAAAAAGGTTTTCGTCACACATCAAACGCGGCCAGAAAATGTGGAAAAATTACAAATGTTTTATGCCCAGCATAAAATTCACGCAAATGTGTTGTCATTCGTGCATGATATGGCGGGCGCAATAAGTGATGCCGATTTGGTGATATCGCGTGGGGGTGCCAGTACGGTTATCGAATTGGAAACGATTGGTCGGCCGGCAATCATTGTGCCGTTGGGAATTAACCCAGACCAGGCCGCCAACGCGGCATCGTTCGCGCGCCTGGGTGGTGGGTTTGCCATAGAACAGGGCAAGTTTACGCAAAAATGGTTGACGTCCATCTTGGATGAATTGTTTGATAATCCGTCGCGTCTGGAAAAAATGGCAAAAAAATCATTGATTGAAAATACCGCAGTTGAGTTAATTTCAGATGCTGTCACAAAATAAAAGAATCCGCCATCGGCGGATTTTTTATTAACCACGAACAATCAATCACCAACAACCAATAACTGATGCATTTTTCACTTGCCCCCGATTCGTCATTTGTTCTATGATTGAAACGGAAGGAAAGGAAAATGCATCGTATTACCACATCGTTTTTGGCGATTTTTATGGTTGGTTCGGCATGGGGGGATGTTCGTTTGCCGGTTGTGAATGTTGGTGCGGCCGGGATTTCGGCGCGCGCCGCGTTTGGCGAACCTGTGTATAATGAACCGGTGTCGGTTGCGCCAGTGGCAAAAACACGTGTTGCAACGACACAAAATGTAACCCCCGCAACACGTACGGTTTCGGCGCGTATCGCAACACCAAAACGGGGAAATGTGTCGGTTGATTCCGGCGAACAAATCGCGTCTGTTGCCGATGTGTTGGTGCCCCATCGCCCCAGTTCTGATTTGTGGGCGCGTGCGGATGCACCATTGCGAATGCCAACCCCGTCAGAGTTTTCTGTGTTGCAATCCGATTTCAATTTACCCGAAGAAAGTTTGGATTCCGTCGTTCAAACACGTGCGGTTGTTGCGCGTAATGCGGATGCCGGGGTGGTACAACACAATACGATGGATGAATTGGACAATCAAATCGCGAAACTGATGGAATTGCAACGGCGTGCCGATGAAAGTGTGGGTGATGCACGCCCCGCCCAGATTGTGTCTGCACCGACAGTTGTGTCGAAAAACAATGTTGTTGCGCGCGAAACGGTTGATACGGAATCTGAACCCCCAACGGTAAAATTGTCGCGTCTGGTCGTGCCAATGGATGCAAAAGATGATGTTGTTGTGCGTACGGCCCGTCAAACCACGTCGCCAACAATAAGTGCAGTGCGAAATGACATGACGAAAATGTCGCCGTCTGAATTGCGTCGCGCGTTTCGTAAAACGTTTTTGTCGGAAAACAAGCATTTATCAACATTCCAAATCGATAATCGCTTTGACGTGGCAAGTGATATGTCGTCCAACATAGAAGGTTTTACCGCTGTGCGCGATTTGTCCGAGGTTGGTGGTATTCGTCCATTGGAAATTAAAATTCGTTTCCGTAACGAAGATTCGGCGTTGTCGCGTGATAATTACACATTGTTAACCGAATATGCATCCATTGTGGTCAGTAATCCAAAACGTGCAATCCAGGTCGGAATCCCAGAATCTGTGACGACAAGTGCGGATGGTCGCAAATTGGCGGCGCGGCGTTTGGCAATTATTGAACAAGTATTGCGTGATACTGGTGTTGCGGAACAACGTGTTATGCCGGTTTTGACATCGCGTGCGGACGAAGATTTTGTGTTGCGGATTATTTCAAACGATCAATTTGAAACAATGACACAGCAACAACGTAATGTCTTTGGTGACAGTGTTAATAAAAAAACATATAAAAGTATGTCTTGGTAATGTGTCATGAAATCGTTGCAGGGGTATTTGCAGGATTTTATAAATTTCATTTTTCCGCCATCATGTCCATTGTGTAATATGCCAGTCGAAATGCACGGTGAATTATGTGCCGATTGTTGGACCGCGTTTAATTGGATAGATGGCGCGAAATGTGTGCATTGTGGTTTTCCATTTGTGTCCAGTTTTGATATGTCACCGAATATGATGTGTCCCATTTGTGCGGCGGGTGGGTGTGAATTGAATTCAATTCGTTCTGCGTGTGTGTATGACGATGCGTCGCGGGCGGCGATGTTGCCGTATAAACACGCAGGTCGTATCCAATATGCACACTTTATGGCACGGGCAATGATTTGGGCGCTGCGCGATGTTGATGTCGCCCCCGATGTTGTTATGCCGGTGCCATTGGCAAATCGGCGTTTGTTTCAACGTGGTTATAACCAGGCGACATTACTGGCACGGCCGATTGCACGTGCGTTTGGCGTGCCAATGAATTTGGGAAGTGTGTCACGCAAATATCGTGAAAACATGGGCCACAAAACACATGCACAACGTGCCCAAAATATTCATAATGTGTTCACCGTGCGTCATCCAGACAAAATTCGTGGAAAGCGAATATTGTTGGTTGACGATGTTATGACAACCGGTGCAACGTTTAACGAATTGCGTCGTGTGTTGGTGGATGCTGGTGCGGCGGCGGTGTATGGTGTCACGTTTTGTCGTGTCGCGCATGCTGGCTGATTGTGTTGGGGATTGGTCAGTTTTTAACCCATATCAGAATGTGTGGTTTGTGGCTTGAAATTTCATTTTTATTTGCTAAAATTGCGCGGAACAGTTTAAAAAGGCCACAGATATGAAAATAGAATTGGGAAAAAATATAAATCCACGCGAAATTGAAACCAGAATTCAAGAATTTTGGGATTCGTCTGATTTTTGGGCAAACGATGTCAAATCAACCAAAAAATCATTTTGCATGATGATGCCACCACCAAATGTGACGGGTAATCTGCACATGGGGCATGCGCTGGATAATGTTTTGACCGATATTGTATGCCGTTATAAACGTATGGCGGGATTTGATGTTTTGTGGCAACCGGGAACCGACCACGCGTCAATCGCAACCCAGTTATTGGTGGAACGCGATTTGTCCAAACGCGGAATTAACCCACACGGTTTGTCGGTTGATGAAAAACTGGACATCGCCTGGAAATGGAAGGCGGACAAGGGTGGCCAAATTATAAACCAGTTGCATATTTTGGGTGTGACCCCGGTGTGGAAACGCGAAAGATTTACAATGGATGATGGGCTGTCGGCGGCGGTCACAAAACTGTTTGTGAAAATGTATAACGAGGGTTTAATTTATCGTGCCAAACGCATGGTCAATTGGTGTCCAAAACAACAGACAACCGTATCGGACCTGGAAATAGATACACGCGAAGAAAAAGGAAAGTTTTATTATTTCAATTATCCATTGGTTGATGGTGGGTTTATTGAAATTGCAACAACGCGTCCCGAAACATTGTTCGGCGACCAGGCAATTGCCGTTCACCCCGAAAATGAAAAGTTGAAACATTTGATTGGTAAACGTGCAATTATTCCGTTAACCAATATTGAAATCCCAATTATTGGTGATGTGCATGCCGACCCGGAAAAGGGAACAGGTGCCGTTAAAATTACACCGGCGCATGACTTTGATGATTACGAGGTTGGACTTCGTCATAATCTGACACCAGTATGTATTTTGACACCAACGGCAAAGATGATTTCATCCGCGCCGGTGCCGGAAAAGTATTGGGGTATGGACCGCTATGATGCACGTGCCACGGTTATGGCGGATATTGAATCGGCGGGTCTGTTGGTGAAAATTGAAGATAAAATTATCCCAACACCGTATTCTGAACGCGGTGGCGTGGTTGTTGAACCGTGGTTGTCGGACCAATGGTTCGTTGATGCAGAAACATTGGCAAAACCCGCAATCGCGGCGGTGGAAAGTGGTAAAATAAAGTTTATGCCAGAACATCGTTATAACCTGTTTATGGCATGGATGCGCGAAATTCGTCCATGGGCAATATCGCGTCAGTTGTGGTGGGGGCATCATATTCCGGCGTGGTATGACACCGACGGTAATGTTTATGTCGCGGAAAACGAAGAAGAAGCAATTAAGCAATCGGGTGGCAAACAATTAACACGCGATAATGATGTGTTGGACACATGGTTTTCGTCCGCGCTGTGGCCATTTTCAACATTGGGTTGGCCGGAAAATACAGATGAACTGAAAAAATATTATCCGACAGATTTATTGTACACTGGGCCCGATATTATATTTTTCTGGGTTGCGCGTATGATTATGATGGGAATGTATGTTATGGGTGATGTCCCGTTCAGAACGGTTAATTTCCACGGTCTGGTGCGCGATGCCAAGGGGCAAAAGATGTCCAAGACCAAGGGCAACGGTGTTGATCCGTTGACGACTGTGGATAAATTCGGGGCGGATGCATTGCGTTATTGGGTTGCGACCGCACCAATCGGAACCGACCTGCGATACAGCGATGACGAGGTTAAGCGCGGTTCAAAATTATTAACAAAATTGTGGAATGCGTCGCGATATGTGTTAATGAATCTGGAAGATTTTGAACCAGGAACGGCACAGAAAATCGATGTTGCGAATCGTTTTGTCGAAGATCGTTGGGTGTTGGCAGAATTAAATCGGGCAATTGCTGAAACGCGCAAAAATCTGGATAAATATGATAACTATAATTCCCGCGCGGCGATTGATACATTTTTCTGGGAAGTATTCTGTGATCAGTATTTAGAGTTTATCAAAGACAGATTCTGGTCGCCGGAAAAGTATAGTGCGGAATCAAAGTTGTCTGCACAATGGACTCTGTTTGAAGTGTTGCGCGCAATAATCGGTTTGTATGCGCCATTTATTCCATTTGTCACCGAAGAATTGTGGCAAAAAATATATCGTGAAACCGAGGGTGGCGAAACACTGCATTTGACCGCGTATCCGGCGGTGGATACAGCGCGCGATACAGATGTTTCTGAAATGCAAATTGCGTTGGATGTTTTGAAAATGGTGCGTGGTCTGCGCACAGAACGCAAGGTTGGTAATGGTGCGAAACTGGAAACACTGACAATCCCATCCGACACCCCGGCTGTGTTGCATGGTGTGATTAAATCGGCGGCGCGTGCAAATAAAATTCAATTGGGTGATACTGTTGACTTTGTTGTTGCGGAAACCACAGGGGCAAAATAATGGGGGAAAAATATACCGAAGCTCGAAAGTTGCAAGCGTATCAGTGTGATAGGTACGGCAATGTTCGTCCGTTGATTTTGATGAATGAATTGCAATCCATGGCGGACACGCATGCGGAAAAAATTGGTGTGGGTCGCACATTTTCATTGGAGAATAATTTGGGCTGGGTTGCGATTTATTACCTGGTTGATATTTTGGAATTACCGCGCGAGGGCGAAGAACTGCAATTCATAACCTGGCCATCAGTCGCGGACACATTACGCACGGCGCGTGATTTTGAAGTGCGTGGGGCGGATGGTCGGTTAATGGTACGCGCAACATCGCAATGGGTGTTAATTGATATGGCGCGGCGGCGGCCGGTTGTGTTGGCGGGGAAATTGCCAACGGATGCGATGGTTCCCGAACGTGCGTGGGATAAACCATTTGAAAAGTTCCCTGATTTTGATGCAGAAAAAACACATGTTATGAAATGTCGCTTTGATGACATTGATGTGAACCAGCATATAAACAATGCGGTCTATGCGGTGTGGGCAACGGAAAGTGTTGGTTATACATATCGCAACGAACACATATTGCATGGTATTGAATTGAATTTCAAAAAAGAAATAGCCCCCGACCAGCCCCAGGTGGAAATTGATGTTAAAATTGACGGCAACACATCATATCACAAAATTCGCACCGGCGATACCGAACACGCTGTTGTGATTTGTCATTGGGGAAAACGGGAATAATTTGTTGGTTGTAAGTTGTAGGTTATCGGTAACGCGCCATTTGGCGCGTTTTTTTTGTGCTGCGCGGGGATGACAGGAAAGAGCGGGAATGACAACTAACTACTTATAACCAACAACCTGTTAACCCACAACCAAAATAAAACACCGTCCAATTGGACGGTGTGTTATTTCGTAACCGTTTTAATGCGTTTGCATTAATTAACCGCAGAGACGGCCAGACGGGCGCGACCCTTGGCACGACGACGATTCAAAACATCGCGGCCGCTTTTCGTTGCCATTTTTTCACGGAACCCGTGTGTCTTTACACGGCGTGTTTTTGACGGTTGATATGTTCTTTTTGTTGCCATAACTAAATCCTTTTGCGCGTCTATTTAATCACAGGTTTTTATAAAACGCAACCTTTTTATTTAGATTTTACAAGTCCCAGTTTTTTTAACCCCTCTAACATCAAATAATACACGAAAACCGCGGCAAAAAATTGCCACAGGGGTAAAAATAAACTTTTTGTCGTATCCATTTTGCGTTTTTCCCGTATTTCTGCGGTTTATTGTATCACAAATAATAGGTTTGTCAATACGAATTTTGGGCTTTATCTCTTGACCCGTGTGCGATTTTTTTGCTATGCTTTTTATGCTGTAAAACAGGGGAAAACTGGTATGTCTGAAATAATTGAAACAAACGAAATAAATGAAATCAAAGTTCCGCAATCATCACTGGAACATGAAATGCGAACAAGTTTTTTGGACTATGCGATGTCGGTCATTGTTGATCGTGCGTTGCCGGATGTTCGCGATGGCTGTAAACCGGTGCATCGCCGCATTTTGTATGTTATGAACGATGTGGCGCCGGCGACGAAATCAACAGTGAAATCTGCGCGTATTGTGGGTGATGTTATGGGTAAATACCATCCACACGGTGACAGTTCTATATACGAGGCTATGGTTCGTATGGGCCAGGACTTTTCCATGGGTGAAATGCTGGTCCAGGGTCAGGGTAATTTTGGTTCGCGCGACGGGGACAAGGCCGCTGCTATGCGTTATACCGAGGCGCGCTTGTCCAAATTGGGTGCGTCTATGATGGATGATTTGGACAAAGATACGGTTGATTGGCAACCGAACTTTGACGGTACATTGTCGGAACCAGTTGTTTTGCCGACCAAGTTTCCAAATTTCTTGGTCAATGGTGGTTCGGGTATTGCGGTTGGTATGGCGACAAATGCTCCGACATATAATTTGGGTGAATTGTGCAATGGTATTTTGGCAATTTTAGACAACAAAGACATTTCCGATGACGAATTATTTGAAATTATTCCTGGGCCGGATTTCCCGACTGGTGCAGTGATTATGGGGCGTGCCGGTGCGTACAAGGCGCACACCACCGGTCGCGGTTCAATTATTGTTCGCGCGAAAACGCATATGGAAACTTTTCACGATCATCCGGCGATTGTTGTTGATGAAATACCGTATCAGGTTAATAAGTCCCAGATGATTATTAAAATTGCCGAACTGTCCAAGGATAAACGGATAGAGGGGATTTCTGAAATTCGCGACGAATCGTCCAAGGAAGGTTTGCGTGTCGTGATTGAATTAAAACGCGATGCGATTCCAGAAGTCGTTTTAAATCAGTTATTCCAATATACCGAAATGCAGACGAATTTCCCGGTGAATTTAATGGCACTTAATCGTGGTCGACCGATGTTGTTCAATGTGCGTGGCGTTTTGGATGCGTTTATCGAATTCAGAATAGAGGTTATTCGTCGTCGTACCATTTTCGATTTGAACAAGGCGCGTAATCGTGCACATACCTTGTTGGGGTTGACCGTTGCGGTTGGAAATTTAGACGAGGTTATCGAGTTAATTAAATCCAGCCCCAGTCCCGATGTCGCGCGCGAGCAATTGGTTGCGCGTACATGGCACGCGGCGGATATTGAAAACTATATCAAGTTGATTGATGACCCAAATACCGAATATGAAAACGGTATGTTCCGTATGTCCGAAGACCAAGCGCGCGCTATTCTGGAATTGCAATTGCACCGCCTGACCGGGTTGGAACGCGACAAGATTCACAGTGACTTGGTTGACTTGGGGGCGCAAATAAAAGATCTTTTGGAAATATTGGGCAGCCACGAACGCATTGTGCAAATTATTCGCGATGAAACGATTGATGAACGTGATAATTGGTCATCAAAACGTCGCACGGAAATATCAGATGCCGAAATCGATATAGATATGGAAGATTTAATCGCGCGCGAAGATATGGTCGTCACCGTTTCCAATACTGGTTATATCAAACGCGTTGCGCTGGATACATACCGTGCACAAAAACGCGGGGGCAAGGGGCGCAATGCCATGACGACCAAGGATGACGACTATGTGGTAAGTGTGTTTGTCGCAAATACACATACACCATTGTTGTTCTTTTCATCCAAGGGATTGTGTTATAAATTAAAAACGTATAAATTACCCGAAGCCGCGGCGGCCGCCAAGGGACGTCCGTTGGTGAACCTGTTGCCGCTGGAAAGTGGTGAAACAATTACCGCAATTTTGCCGGTGCCCGAAGAAGAAGTACAACGCGTTGCAGAATCTGGCAAGGAACACTTCCTTATGTTCGCAACCGCGTCTGGCACGGTGCGTCGCAATCGTATGTCGGATTTTGATTCGATTCGTGCGAACGGTAAAATTGCGATGAAGTTGGATGACGGCGACAGTTTGATTTCGGTTATGCCGTGTAACGAAGATCAAGATGTGTTCTTGGCCACGTATCGTGGACGGTGCATACGATTCCCCGTGCCGGAAATTCGTGTCTTTGCGGGCCGTAATTCAACCGGTGTTCGTGGATTGACTTTGGGTAAAGACGATCGCATTATCGGTATGGCAATGTTGAATCATGGTGAAACAGATTCCGCCGTTCGTGCCGCGTATATTAAACAAAGTCGCGCCGCGCGTCGTGCCGCCACCGGTATCGAAGAAGAATCGGACGCGGATGAAGAAACAACCGATTTGGTTTTGGACGATGCAAAAATGGCGGAAATGGCGTCGCACGAACAGTTTATATTGACTGTGTCTGAAAACGGTTTTGGTAAACGCACATCGTCATATGAATATCGCATAACGCATCGTGGTGGTTCGGGATTTGCGAACATTAAACTGGGGGGTAAAAATACGGCTGTGGCTGGTTCGTTCCCGGTTGATAACAATCACGACATTATGATGGTGACCGACGGTGGAAAAATTATTCGTACACCGGTCGCTGATGTTCGCATTGCGGGACGTGCAACGGCGGGTGTGACACTTTTCCGTACGGCCGAAAAAGAACGCGTCGTGTCGGCAATCGCGATAGAGCACGAAGATGAAAACGCAGAAGAATCATCGGTCGAAACAGTGCCAGAAACAATTACAGAATAATACACGGGGGCCGATATGGACAAAGAATATTTTGCATCGATAAATGAAGTGTCAAAACGGTTGTCCATACCGGCGCACACCCTGCGTTATTGGGAAAAGCAATTCCCAACCGCAATTCGACCAACAACCGGCGCGGGTGGTCGGCGATATTATCGGGTTGAAACGGTTGCGCGTTTGGAAACAATAAAATCATTACTGTATGATCATGGGATGACAATCGCCGGGGTCAAGAAATTAATACATGATGGCGATTTGCCGAAAAGCGCGGACGAGTTTTCTGTGCCGGCACGCAAAAAATCGTCCACATCCGTTGCCCAGGTTGCCGTTATGTCGGATCGTGCGTCCGACGATATTGCAACGGTGATATCGCTTTTGAATACGGCACGAACAATTTTGGATTCGGGACAATAAAAGATTAAAAAAAGGCCGGCAAATGCCGGTAATTTTTTGATAAAAACATACCCCAAAAACGCGAAATAAAAAAATATTTCTTTACCGGTATTTACCGGTCTTTTTTTGTTTTTTATCGGATACGGTATTAAATGGCAGTCCCAACGGGAATCGAACCCGTGTTACCGGAATGAGAATCCGATGTCCTGACCGCTAGACGATGGGACCAGCGAAGATTGGTCCCATCGTCGTTGTCATTCCCGAGCAGGCGGGAACGGATGGAACCTGTGGTCGTATTCTATACACAAAGATAAGGCTTTTCAATTGTTTTTCTTGCATTTTATGCGCCCAATTTGCTATAAAACCAAAGTAAGGGTATAAACAAAGGGGATTTGTATGAAAACTTCACTGGTCGGACTGATTATGGTTGTGGCGGTTGTTGTGTTGGGATTGCTGATCGTCCCGTGCCAAAGATGGGATAAAACGTTTGATAAAAATCCGTCTGTTGCCACGCACAAGGTGCATTTTATAAATCGATATGGTGTGGAATTAACCGGTGATTTATATACGCCAAAAAATATGGATAAAAATGTAAAAATGCCGGCGATTGCGGTGTCGGGCCCCTTTGGCGCGGTCAAAGAACAGGTTTCCGGTCGTTATGCCCAGGAAATGGCGTCACGCGGTTTCGTGACATTGGCATTTGATCCGTCTTTTACCGGCGAAAGTGGCGGTAAAGTTCGCGATGTTGCATCGCCCGACATTAATACAGAAGATTTTTCCGCCGCGGTTGATTACCTGACAACATTGTCGTATGTCGATGAAAACAAGATTGGAATAATTGGCATTTGTGGGTTCGGTGGGTTCGCATTAAATGCGGCTGCGATGGATACGCGTATCCGCGCAACCGCCACATCGACAATGTATGATATGACGCGTGTATCGGCGCACGGGTATAATGATGTAATGTCCGCCGATGAATTGTATGCACAACGCGTTGCGTTAAATAATCAAAGAACGGCGGATGCAAAAAGTGGTAAAATTAAAAAATCTGCGCCGTTGCCAATGCCGTCGGAATTGGGTGACGACACACCACAATTTGTTCGCGACTATGTCGCGTTTTATAAAACCCCGTTGGGGTATCATAAACGTTCGGTTGGTTCGCAACGCGGTTGGAACGAAACGTCAACATTGTCGTTGATAACTATGCCAATTTTGGCATATGCCGATACAATAAAAAATCCTGTTTTAATGATACATGGCGAAAATGCACACAGTCGCTATTTTAGCGAAGATGCGTTTAAAAAATTAACCGGCGATAACAAGGAAATTATGATTATCCCGGGCGCGAATCACACCGATTTGTATTACAAAATGGACGTGATACCATTTGATAAAATGGAACAATTTTTTAAAACAAACTTGAACTAAACCCAAACAAGGAGTAAAACATGAAAAAAATCATATACATTGTAATTGCAATCGTTGCAGTCGTGGGATTATGCTGGGCTTTTTGTGGCAAATCACACACAACAAAAAATAATGCGCTTATTGCGTATTTTAGTGCGAGCGGCAACACCGCCGGTGTGGCCCAGAATTTGTCTGCGGCGACCGGGTTGGAATTGTTTGCAATTCAACCAATCGCGGCATACACGGCCGAAGATTTGGACTGGCGTAATGATAAAAGTCGTACATCCGTTGAAATGGCGGATCGCGGTACGCGTCCAGAAATTGCATCACGCGTGGAAAATATGGACCAATACGACATCATCTTTTTGGGATTCCCAATTTGGTGGGGGCGTGAACCGTCCATAATCGACACGTTCTTGGAATCGTATGATTTCAACGGCAAAACCATCATCCCGTTTGCCACATCGGGCAGTACCCCGACCACAGACGAAGCGGCCGCATCCATCCGTGCAATTGTGCCAAACGCAAATGTTGTGACGGGCGCACGTTTCCCGGTCGAAGTATCTGCGGATGATTTGCAAACATGGGCAGACGAATTTATAAAATAATATCGGAATCCCGATGCAAGAAAAATACACCGCCCGTCTGGGCGGTTTTGTTTTGTATAAAAAATAGTTGCAAAATAAAGTAATCTTATTATAATTCGCTATGCTTTTGGGGTATTCCAATTGCTTTTACTGGGGTGTCGTCTAATGGTAGGACAAGAGATTTTGGTTCTCTTTATCATGGTTCGAATCCGTGCGCCCCAACCAAAAATTCAACCGGCATTTTGCCGGTTTAATTTTTATTATTGCGTATCGAGGTGTGTGCGCATTCCAGGGCCATGCGGGTGGTTTGATTTTTGGATTGCGCACGGATCGGTCTGTAAGTAGAAAGTATTACAAAGCTTGACAAAATATATTTTTGTTGTATTATTGTTGGCAACAAAACAGGGAAACAGATATGAACAATTCGCAAAATGAATTTAGATATGGCCAATTTCCAATGTCCAACAGTGCATTGGATTTTTATGTGGACAGTGCCATAAAATCTAAAAAAAGTGATGGTATGATTGACGGCGCAGACAGTTATTCTGTGTCGATTGTCGATTCCATAATCCAGGCCATTGTCGCAGAAGATGTAAGTTTTGATGTAAATAACAAACATGTGGTTTTCACCCTGTATCGAATGATACGGGATTGCGGGCACGATGCCGATGGAAAATACAGCGATGTCGCGCGTGACGCAATGCGGGTGATTTGTCGTCGCTGTGGTTTTGCGGAAAACGCACTGGAATTACAGGATGTTCAGCCCGTCAGTAAATGGCAACGATTCAAGAATCGTATCAGTGGAATGTTTGGCTTTGGTGATAAAAAAACCGATGATGCAGAATCCAGAATAGATGTACTGATCCGTGCCAGAGATGAACAGAAATCCAAAGAAAAACAAAAAGCAGCAGTTGTTCCCGTAACGGCGACACATAAAGTTGAAAATAATCAACGTATGCCACAAAATACGCCCAGTGGTGAACAACCGTCCGAAAAAAATAAACCAGCCAATGTTATGTCAAACAAGACAACATATAAATGGGGTAAGTCAAATCTGGCGGCATCGGTGATTGGATTCGTTGCGATTGGTGGTGTGGCGTTGTTTGGTGGTAAATCCAATGCGTCTGATGGCGCCACAACAGACAATAATAATGAAACAAAAACATTTAATATTGTTCATGCATCCGATACAACACATTATACAGACACGACGACATATAACCTGGCGGATGTGTTCGGTGGCCAGAAGAGTGTTGGTATGAATGTTGTGGATAAATATAAGCATATGGATGTAGACACGACGGCCACGGTGAAAAAAGTCGCAACAGATTCTATATCTGTGGCATTGACCGTTGCCAGTCGCAGTGCGCTGGATGTTTTGTTGGGGCGGGCCAAGGCACAAAAGTTATGTGACGACGTTCGGACACAAATTGAATTGGGTATATTTGCCGCGCCAGATGGTATGTCGGTCGAACGTATCGCACACGCCATGGAAATGAGCCGTATTTATGAAGGCCAAAGTATTATTTTGGATGCGTTGCATTCAAATGAAAAATTAACTCCGGCACAACAGGCTGCGTTTGAAGATCATATTGCCCAGATAGGTGATATGGGCAAGGGTATACAAAAACGTATGGCGCGCACGCAAAAACTGTCCAGCCACAGCCATTATAACAAATCAAAAAAAACGTTACGCGCATCGCACGCGAAAAACATAAAACATTTAAGGGATTTAAAAAAACGTTCGCATCAACGTTAATGGGTGTCAACGTACACGGTGATCCGGAAGGGGCCGCCCATTTTGTGGGCGGTCTTTTTAATATGTATTTTTTCTTAAATTAGCACTTGAAATATTTTTGTTAAAACATATAATAATTGCCGATTTTAATTATTTGCTGGTTTTTTCATAAAAAAGGGGGTAAAAATGGCGCGCAAAGAATTCGTTCGCTTGGTCGAAGATAATATGATGATGATGGATCGTTTGATGGATCGGGTAAAGTCCAAAATGATTCGTGATGTCGAATATACGCGATCCCAGATAAGTGTTCTGGTTCGGCTTTATGTCGGTGGGCGTGCGTTGTTAAAAGATATTGCATATCGTGAATTTACAACAACACCGAACCTTTGTGCGACATTCAAGATTTTGGAATCGCGTGGATTGGTTCTGCGGGAAATTGACGAACACGACCGTCGCAACACGTGGTACAGCGTGACACCACGTGGCGCCGATGTTGCGAAAAATATGATTTCCAGTTTCGAGAACATTATCGGTGAAGTGTTTTCTGGATTGTCGCGCGAAGATGAAGATAAATTGGTTTCTGCAATGACAACAATAAATGATGTTCTAAAGAATATGGAGGTTGCATAACATGAAAATGCGAAAGTTTGCGCATATTGTATATGGTGTTTTTGCGGTAATGGTTGTATTGCCGGCAAATGCATTGGATTTGTCGCTGGATTCGGCTGTTGAAAAAATATTGGCTGAATCCCAGGATATTAAAAAGGCCGAAGCAAATGTTAAAAAGGCCAAGGCGTCATTAGATGTCGCAAATTCTAACCGCTGGCTTCAGGTGGAAGGAACCGCAACATACATGAATATGGTTGATGTTGCCCGCCCGTTCAGTGGTTCAATGAACGTTGATTTGCCGCCCCAGTTGGGTGGGGTTTTGGCGCAGATGTATCAACAGTCACAGCCGGTCGAAAAAATCGATATGCCTGATAATCTCTTTATGGCGGGGTTAACATTTACACAACCTATTTATACATTTGGTAAAATTGGTAATGCGGTTGAATCTGTGCGCAGCGCAATTAAAATGTCGGAATCAAGTCGCGAAATGGTTCGCCGTGAAGTCAAATACAGCGCGGTTGATTTATACTGGACTGCAAAAATGACAGATGAAATTGTAAAAATATCCGAACAAGATTTAAAATCTTCACGTGATGCGCGTCGTAATTTAACCGCGGCCGGTCGCGCAAGCCGTGGGAACTTGGTTAAAATTGAATCCGATATCGCAACCAAAGAAATAAATTTGTCGGATGCGCAATTTAATCGCGATATGGCATATCGTATGTTAAAGATTTTGGCGGGAATCGATGTCGACGAAGAAATAAATTTAACAACAGAATTTCCCGATACGTTTGCAGATATGGATGCCAAAGAATTGACATCAACACCAGAGTGGGATATTTTGAACCAGCAAATTCGTATGTATGAAAAATCTGCGCGGTCCAAACGCGACGGCGCGTTGCCAACATTGGCGGCGACCGCGTCATATAATTATGTGTCCGTTGCAAATTCTGCGGATGACCTTTTTGATAAAAAGGGTAATCAGTCGGCGTATTGGGGAATCGCGTTAAAAATGCCGATTTTGTCCGGTGGGGTGAATCGTGCCAATGCCACGGTCGAGGCAATGAACGCAGAAGCTGCACGCCAGGATTTAGATAAATCGAAAAAAATCACCACAGAAAAATATGATAACGCAATTAAGCAATATGATCATCTGCGTGAAAATTTGGCGACATTACAAAACGCGCGCGATTTGGCGGCGCGGGCATACGATTATTCACGGCAACGTTTTATTGCCGGCCAAACATCGGCAATCGAATTGGCGGATGTTTCCAGTGGCCTGTACCAATTGGATATGGCGTTGCTTAATTCTAAATACAAGATTTTAATGTCGGCTGAATCTGTAAAAAAGTTGGGTGAATAAAATGCGTAAAGTTATCGAATATTTCAAAAATATGGACCCGCATCGTTTTAATCATATTTTGATGCGTATTGGAGTGGGGGTGTTTGCATTGTTGGTGTTATACCGGTTTTTGTCGTTTGGTTTGATGCAACGGCAATCTGTGGTGAATTTGACGCGCGACGCAATCAAGAACGGCATGCCGGTAAGTGTCGTTCATATGGAAAAAACAGATGGTGTTATTTATGAACCATTGTTTATAACAAATAATCGTGGTTATGTTTCGTCGGTGCGTGTTTCGCGTTTTCGGGCGGGACAAAAAATAACTGGTGGTGGTGTGGTGACATCTGTATCAAATTCAATTGATTTAGATTCCGGAATGCATGTTGTTTATACCCGTGGCGCAACAAATGGTGCGCATACCGTTGAAATACACGAAACCGGATTCTTTGTTCCGACATATGCGGTACATAACAACATTGTGTTTGTTGTGCGTGATGGGGTTGCGACATCTGTGCCGGTGTCGGTTGTGCGGTCTGATTTGGACAATGCGATGATAACAGGTGTTGCCGTGGGCGATGTCGTGATTACATCAAATGTCAATGATGGCGCGCTGGTTAAAATTGTAAAATAGGTTGGGGTTATAAAATGTTAAAGTTTTTTGTTCGTCGTCCGATTACAACATTAATGTTTGTTTTGGTTTGGGTGTTGTTGGGGTTGGTTGCGTATCCCACAATGAATATTGAACGTACACCGTCATTGGATTTTCCAATGGTGACGGCGACATTTGTGTACCCCGGTGCATCAAGTGATGAAATAGAATCACAAGTTATTAAAAAAGCCGAAGATGCTATTTCCGAAGTGCCTGGTATTAAACACATTACATCGCGCATTTTTGAAAATGGCGGATTTATCATGACCGAATTTAATTTGGGCGTTAACGCAAATGATAAAGCGGCCGAAGTCAAAACAAAAATCGATGCATTGGCCTCTGAGTTCCCAGATGATTTAAAACAGCCTGTTGTTGAAAAATTAAATCCACTTCAAGAAGCCGTGGTTGATATTGTTTTAACAGGTCCATCTGCAACCGAGATTCAGCAATATGTAGATGATGTTTTGGCAAACAAAATTACCGCCATCGATGGTGTGGCCAAGGTGACAACATTTGGTGGCCGCAGTCGCGCGATTCGTGTTGCAATGGATCCTGATTTAATGGCGGCACGCGGGGTATCGATTATGGATATCATAACGGCGTTAGGGAACAAGAATTTGAATGTGCCGGGCGGAAAAATTGAATATGGTGCGGCATCTGAAAATGTGCGGTTTATTGGTGAATTTTCATCGGTTGGTGAGATTGCAGAATTGCCGATAACGACGGCCGAAGGTATTCGTTTCAAATTGTCGGATGTGGCGTCTGTGACGGATGCGGCGCGTGATATTGACAAGGGCGCACGCTATAATGGCACAGATGTCGTTATCGCGTCTGTGGAAAAGGCGAACGACGGAAACGCAATCAAAATTTCCAAGGCGTTGCGTAAAAATTTGCCGGAATTAAATGCTGAATTCGCGGCACATTTTCCGGGTACGGACGCGACAATGGAAATAATATCTGATTCATCAACCGCAATTGCCGATGACACAAACGACACGATTAACGGTATTATTTTGGGTGTTGTGTTCACGGTTTTGGTTTTGTTGGCATTTACACGCAATCCGCGTTCAACAATTATTGCGGGCGTCGTGATTCCAGCATCGTTAATTGCGGGATTCGAATTTATGAGTGCAAGTGGTTTTACCATTAACGCGATTACATTATTGGCGTATTCGTCCGCGTTGGGGACATTGGTATCAAATGCAATTATTTTGATTGAATCTGCGTTACAGGAAATGCGCGCTGGGAAAAGTTCCGAAGATGCCGCCATCGATGGCACGAAAAAGGTCGCTGTGTCCGTTTTGGCAGGTGTCGGGACCAATGTCGTGGTGTTTTTACCGTTGGCGTTTATGGGCGGCATCGTTGGTAAGTTTATGATTCAGTTTGGATTGACCGTTGTTTATTTAACTGTGTTATCATTGATGTTCAGTTTTACATTAACACCAATGATGATTGCACAATTCCTGCGGTTGTCGGATGAAAACAAACGCGAAATAGCGAAAAAAGAAAAACAGAATCAAAAAACACAACACGAATCATGGTTGCGCCGTTGGTTTAATTATCAAATGGCGCATTCGGGGCGTGTGGTTGGGTTGGCGCTTTTGGTGCTGGTTGGATCGGCGATGTTAATGCGGTTTGTTGGAAACGAATTTTCGCCAACAACCGATATGAACGAAATAACAATAACTGCACGTGCACCAATGGGGGCAACATATGATAAATCGTTGGAAATAGTCCAGGCGATTGAATCGCGCCTGGACCCCGTACCCGAGGTTAAATCGCTTACCGCGAAAATCGGCGACCAGGGATTACAAAATATCAGTGTCCGTATTGAATTGATTGACAAAGAAAAACGCCATAAAACCGACAAACGTTTGGCCCAGGAAATGTTGCCGTTGTTAAATGACATTCCCGATGTTGAAGTCCAGATACGTGCGGGCATGGCGATGGGTAATGTGTCAAATGATATTGTGTTAAATATCTATGGCGAAGATGATGGTATTCGCGAAGGTTATGCGAAGCACATTGTCGAAGAAATAAATAAAATCGAAGAAATCCAATCAGCGGTTTTGGCGCAACAGGCACCCGCGAACGAAGTTCGTTTTATACCCGATACTGAAAAAATGGATTTCTGGGGAATTAAAAACAGTTATGCCGGTGCCGTGCTGCGTTATGCACTTTATGGTAACGACAATTATAAATACAAAGAAAATGGTGATGAATACCCAATAATTGTTGAGTTCGCGAAACCGTTTAAAACACAAAACTTGTTTGATGTGGTATATGTCAATTCGCAAAAGGGGTTGGTTGCATTGTCGCAATTGGGTGGTGGCCGTGTTGTCCCCGCCACGCCGGATATTCGCCGTTTGGATAAAAACAGAATAACGGAAATCGATATTAATTTGGGTAAATCAACACTGGGACCGGTGCAAACCAAAATTGAATCTGTGTTGAAAAATATGGATTGGCAAGCGGGATATACATATCAGTTCGGTGGTATGTCGGAAATCCAGGGTGATTCCACAAGTGAAATTGGACGGGCATTTTTCTTGGCGTCCGTATTGACCTTTATGTTATTGGCGGCCATTTTGAATTCGTTGACACACCCATTAACAATGGCGACATCCATCATAACCAGTTTTGCGGGCGTGTTCATTGTATTGTTCCTGTCGGGGGCATCGATGAATGTTGGGGCAATGTTGGCGTTTGTTATGTTGGTTGGTTTGGTGGTTAATAACAGTATTTTGGTGCTGGAACCCGCCATCAACAGAATCCGTGCCGGTGAAAAAATTGCTGATGCATTGTGGACGGAACTGAATCTGAAACGGAATATGGTGTTGATGACATCAATCGCGGTTGTCGCTGGTATGGTACCACAAATGTTCGGCGGCGATGGCATGAAGACAGCAATGTCCGCAGTTATGATTGGTGGTATGTTGGCGTCCCTGGTGTGGACATTTACATTAACCCCAGCACTGTTTATGGTGATGGAACATTTGCGGGAAAAGTTGCGTAAAATCGTTTTTCGGAAAAAGTAAAGTGCAGAACCAAGATTCCCCTCCATGGGGGGCGCAGGGCGGGGAGGGTGTATCCCGCCCCAATGGGACAGGTAAAAAAACACCGGCATGCCAATCGCGACGTAGCACAGCGAAGACGGATGTCGGTGCTTTTTATGCTTTCCATAATTACTTTATTTTTTTATAATCACACAAAAAGAGGAAATCGAAATGCAAAAGAAAACCCAAAAAGCAAAAAAAGTAAATGTCGTTATTTTTGACTTTGACGGCACATTGTCGGCGCATGACGCAAACTATGGTTTCGGTAGATATTGTTTTCGGCGTTCAATTCGGCCTTGGTTGTTTTTGCCGATAACCATGGGGGCGATGCTGTTTCGGCCGTTCGCACCCAATGCAAAATGGTGGCGCGAAATTGGGCGACGTTTTATCAACGCGAAAATGGTTGAAAAATATGCCACCGAGTTTATTGCCGAACATAAAAAGAATCGATTTGGTTGGGCGCTCGAACGCGTTGCGACGGAACGCGTTGCGGGGAACGTCGTGATTTTAATTTCTGCGTCGCCAAATTACTTGTTGCGACCATTGTCCGCGGATATGGAATTTGACGATGTGATTTGTTCGGAAATGTATGCTGATAAACCATGGAAATATCATTTCTTGTGCTATAACAAAAACAAAGTTGTGGCATTAAACGCCTGGGCAAAAAAGAACAATGTTGTGCCACATGTTGTGCGGACATATTCAGACAGTAAATCCGATATGCCAATAATGGAATTGGCGGCGGAGCAAGTGTGGATTAACCGTAAAACAGGTTGTCGTGTTTCCAAATAAAAAATACCGGCATTCTTGTCCAGACATAGCGATAGTGGAGATGGTTGCCGGTATTTTATGTTTTTTATTCCCCGAAATCCAGTTCCCGAATTTTTTCGGCGCGCGGGGTAATTTTGCCGATGGATGTTTGCAGGTCGTTTACATCCTTTTGAATTGCAGAAAAGTGAGAGTCTATTTTTGCTGCACGTTCCGACAAACGATCTAAATCGGTCAATAATAATTCCAATTCTTTCTTTATTTTACCCGCCACGCGTTTTATTTTTATATCCGACAATACCGCACGAATTGTATTCAATGCCGCCCACAGTGTTGATGGTGAAACAATAAATACCCGACGCCGTGCTGCATAATCGACCGCGCCCGGAAATTCACGATGCAATGTTTCGAATATAGATTCCGATGCAATAAACATCATCGCTGATTCAGCCGTTTGACCGGCGATAATATATTTTTCAGCGATTGCATCAATATGTTTGCGCACGTCCAGTTCAAATTGTTTTTTTGCACCTTCGTCGCCACCGACCAGTCGATTGTATGATTCCAGTGGAAATTTGCTGTCAATAATCATATCGCCCGGCGGATACGGCAAACGGATAATACAATCTGGTCGAACGCCGGTTGGCAAAACACGCTGAAAATCATATGTTTCGGGGGGCATTACGTCGGCAACGATATCTTCTAATTGCCGTTCGCCAAATGTGCCACGGGACTGTTTGTTGCCCATTAAAATGTTTTTGAAATTCGCAATATCTGCACTGATATTTTTCAATTCAATCGCATTTTGTGACAGTGCGCCAAGACGCTCCGCCAGACGTTCGCGCAGGCGCGCATTGTCTTCACGCAGGGCAGAAATGTCAACGGTCGGGCGACGAAACAACAATATCAACAACATAAATGCAATTAAAATCAGCAAAATTAAAATATAGGTTGTCATTTGGGAATCCTTTGATACAATCTAATCATAAAGGGTTTTATAAATGTTGCAAATGAAACTTTGTGATGATTTGGTGTTGCGCGAAAAATGCGATCCGGTGGATGAAATTACACCGGACATTTTGCGCAACCTGGATGAAATGGTCGAAATGATGCGCGAACAAAACGGCGTGGGACTTGCCGCGCCCCAGGTTAACATTACAAAACGGTTCTTGGTTATGATGAACCCAGATACCAACGAAGTGTTCAAAATGATAAATCCTGTGGTCACCAAAAAAAGTGACGAAACATGCAAAATGGAAGAGGGGTGCCTGTCCGTGCTGGGACCGGATAATTTACCGGTGTTCGCGGATGTTGTGCGTCCGGAATCGGTTGACGTTACGTGGACCGATGAAAACGGCAAACAACTGGCGGCACATATGTCGGGGTTGCCGGCGCGAATCGTGCAACATGAAACAGACCATTTGGATGGCGTGCTGTTTATCGATTATTTGTCGCCGGTTAAACGAGAAATGGTTATGCGCAAGGTTCGGAAACATAAAAAATGAAAATTGTTTTAATGGGCACCAACGATTTTGTTGTCCCAATCTTTGATGCTGTGCTAAATGCGGGACATGAAATTGTTGCGGTGTTTACACGTGTGCCAAAGCCGGTTGGTCGCAAACAAATATTGACGCCGTCACCGGTACATGTTTGGGCGCAATCACATAATTTGGTGGTGCATACAAATATCAAAGAATATGACTATGAACCGGATATGGTTGTGGTTGTGTCATATGGTGTGATTTTGCGTGATAATGTTTTGGAATCGGCGCCGGTTATAAATATTCACCCAAGTAATTTACCAAAGTACAGGGGGCCGTCGCCAATTCGCACGGCAATCTTTAACGGCGACACACAAAGCGCGGTTTGTTTAATGCAATTGGTCACAGAAATGGATGCGGGGCCGGTAATGATGCGCGAACCGTTCGAAATTGGTGAAAACGATACGAACGAAACGGTTGAAAAACGCATATCTGAAATCGGTGCAAAAATGGTTGTGGAATATTTAAGCGCGCCCGAAAAATATAAACCAGTGGCACAAAGTGGCGAACCAACATTTACGCGTAAATTTACGGGGGACGATGAAATAATCGATTGGTCAAAATCGTCACGCGAAATACATAATTTGGTTCGTGCATTGAGTTGTGGTCGTACAAAAATTAATGGTGCTGATGTAAAAATCCTTGAAACAAAAATCGAAAACGGTGAATTAAAAATTATTCGCGTTCAGCCAGCCGGTAAAAAACCAATGGATTGGAAAAGTTTTGTAAATGGCCTGCGGGGCGCAGAAATTAAATGTGGTGAATAATTATGAAAGATAAAAAGATTTGCTTTTATTGCAAAAAATTCTTTTGTACAGAATACCATTATCCGCGGCACAGAATGGTTTGTTCGGGCATTTTACCGCGATGGGATTTTTTGTATTTCATTATGCGGGAAGTCAGGGCAACGGATTCGTGCAAAAAATTTGTTCTTGATAAACGTTATGAAAATAACAAACAACGATAAAACGAAAAATGACACGATATAAAGTTATTCTGGAATATGATGGCACAGATTTAATCGGGTGGCAGGAAAATACCCAGGGCCCATCCGCGCAATCAATTCTGCGTGATGCTGTTTTTTCGTTTTGTGGGGTGCGCCCCGATGTTGTTGGGGCGGGGCGGACCGATGCGGGTGTCCATGCGGTGGCAATGGTTGCACATTTTGATTTGCCGGATTCGCCGGACGCAAATACGGTTATGCGTGCATTAAATTTTTATATGGTAAATAAACCTGTATCGGTATTGGATTGTCAAATTGTGGATGACGATTTTAATGCGCGATTTGATTGTATAAAACGGCACTATGTATATATTGTGTTGAATCGTGGTGCGACGCCGGTGTTGGATAAAAATCGTGTGTGGTGGGTGCCACGTAAGTTAAATATAAGTGCGATGAAACGCGCCGCGGAAAAGTTAATCGGCAAACACGATTTTACCAGTTTTCGTGCATCTGAATGCCAGGCGAAGTCACCAATCAAAACATTGGATGAATGCAAAATTACGAAACGCGGTGACGAAATTATTTTTGAATTTTCCGCACGGTCGTTTTTACATCATATGGTTCGCAATATGGTTGGAACATTGGTTGAAATCGGAATTGGTAAACCATACGATATTGAAAAAATATTAAAGGCAAAAAATCGTTCGGCGGCAGGCCCAACGGCGCCGGCGACCGGCCTTTATTTTATTGGTGCGGACTATTCCAACGACGGTGTGTCGGCACATAAATGATTTTCCCGTTTTCATAAATTGTAAATCCGCCGTGCATGATTTTATGTGCACATTTTTCAGATTTTACATCCAGATATGAAACAATAAAATCAACATTGTCATCATTACATAATTGAACAATGTTATTTTGTAATGGAATATATTTTTGCATATACGCAATTTTATATTGCATCGCATCAAAGATATAAAGTCCATGGTTATGTTTTGCGCGCGTGTGTTGTGTGTCGGTGGTATGACCGGTCAGGTTTTTCCATGTGTCAAATGCAAAGAAGTGATTTGATGCACGTGATTTGTTGAATTGCAAATCAGATGTCCCAACCAATTCATGGTCGGGCGTCGCAAAGAATACCGGTCGCGGTGCAATCGCAACAATGATTGTTCCCACCAATATAAATACGGCACCCACAATATAATTCAATTTTATACGCACTGGACGAATAAATACAATGGCCATCATTCCGAGTATAATCATGCAAATTGCGGTATTAGAAATGTGTGCGGTCGTGATTGTTGCAAACGGCAAATCGGATATATGTTTGGCGATTATAAATGTATGACTGTATATAATGTCTGCAACGTGTAATGGAAACACAATACCAAACATTGCACATATGGTTCCAAACATTACAATCGGCATAATGACCAACGAAAATATTGGCAATAAAACAAGGTTGCCGATAATGCTGTAAAGTGGCACCGAATAAAAATGCAGTGCAACAAACGGTGCTGTAAAAAGTGACGCAATAATTGTGGTCAAAATGGCACTGTATAATATTCGTAGTGGTTTGTTTTCCGGTAATTTCGGATTCACAACCCGCCAAAACCAAACAAGACCGAATATCGCGCTGAACGACAACTGGAACCCGGCGGTCATAATATAATACGGGTTGATTAAAAAGATTACACAAAACACCAAACAAACATTTCGTAACGAAAATGCATTTCGACCCATAATCGCAGCGACCAGAAATAATGTCGTCATTAAAAATGCACGAATTGTGGCAACCCCCATCCCAGATATCATTAAATAAAACATAACGCCGAACCATGCCACGATAAGTGCGATGTGTTTGGCGGGGGTGTGTCGCACAACGGGCGGAATACACCGGGCCAGAAAATAAAATATTGTAAATAACCATCCACCAACCAGAGTCATGTGAAATCCACTTATTGACCAAATGTGCCCAACACCGGTCGCAACCCATATGTTGTGAGCATCGCGTGGTAATGTGTTTTTGTATCCCAATACCAATCCATCGACCAAATATGAATTTGATTTGTTGTGCACCAAATTGCGAATACGGTTCGATGTTGTGCCCGTGGCGGCATGCGTTATTGTGAAATCATCTATATATCCCGTTGCGGTAATTCCATTAAAATATGCCCAACGTGCAAAATCAAAACCGCCATAAATGTCGGGCGCTCCCGGGCGAAACAACGTGGCGTGTGCGGATATTTCATCGGCAATATGTGGAATCGTGTCGCCCGAAACAGAAACGCGGACCGTTGCAGATTTGTCCGAATCGATGCCCAATTTGCGTGCGGGTGCGCGAATAAAAATGCGTGTTTTGTCGGGGGTATAATCCATACCGACAACACGTCCAGTAATTGTCGTGTTGGACATATTCCGTGGCATTATTGGCGTGTTGATAAATTCTGTGTATGTGGAAGCATAACAAAAACCAAATACGAATAACAACGTGGCGCGAATAATAATGTGGGGGTGTAAAAATGCAGCCATGCAAAACGAAATGGCGGCGAACAACCATGTGGCCGGGATGTTCGGTTCAGTGTTCAATGTAAAATACAACGCCGCACCCGCCGCCATTATAAATGGCACATATAAAAACAGGTTTTCGCGCTGATATTCCAACCAGTTCTTCATATTTTCAGTATAGGATTTTGTTCCGTTGCACCGCAACGATAAAATTAAATTCCGAAAATAAAGGTGTTATTGGTGCTTATCCCGATAATTGTGTCCATGTCGTCGTCGGGTGCGGTGTGTTGACGGATTGTTTTGCCGCATTTTTCGCATTTGTGTACAATAATAAAATCTTCGCCGTGTTTTTCAATTGCGACCGGTGCCATCATACCGCCACAATTTGATGCACGGTCGCCCGGATTGTTATCAACGTGGCGCGAATATAAACAATGCGGGCAATGGTTTGTGTATCCATTGCCCGAAACATTTGCGCCACAATTGGCGCATATAAAGTTTTCAACCCGTTTTGTAAACCGTTTCATCACAGCCCCAACGCGTTGCGGTACATTTGTGTTAATTCGTCTGCTTCATCCAATTCGTCTGGGTCCAATTTACGTAAACGTATCATTTGGCGAATATATTTCGGATCGAATCCGGCGGATTTTGCTTCGGAATATACTTCTTTGATATCGGCTGCGATTGCGGCGGTATCTTCGTTTAACTTTTCAATTCTTTCGATAATGCTAAGCAGTTGTGCATTGTCAATTGCACCATGGTTTGCGTTTTTCATACATTTTTCCCCTTGTTAAGATGATACATTTATGATATATCATAAATTGAAAAAATCAAGAATTGTCTTAGCAGCGAGAGAGAGCATGTACAATTTTACAAAAATTATTGCGTCCGTTGGCCCGCACAGTGATAACCGCAAAACAATACGCGATATGGTTGTGGCGGGTGCCGATTTGTTTCGTATAAATTTTAGCCATGATACTGGCCGGGTCCAGGGACACAAGATTGATTTAATTCGTGATGTTGCGACGGAACTAAATAAGCTGGTTGGTGTAATTGTTGACCTTCAGGGGCCAAAACATCGTATTGGTGATTTCGAAACAGATGAACACTATCCTTTACGTGTTGGGGGCAAATTTGTCTTTGATGATGATCCAACCCCGGGTAATGCAAAACGTGTTTGCTTGCCCGATGCCGATGTTATGCGGTCGTTAAAACCCGGAAATCGGATTTTGTTAAACGATGGCAAAATTGAAATGCGTGTAGAGCGTGCGACAAACCATCGTATAGATGCGGTGGTCGTGCGCGGTTCGGAAATTTGGTCGCGCCGTGGATTCGATTTGCCCGACACAGATATTGCAACATCTGTTTTAACACCCAAAGACCGTGAAGATTTAGAATACGCAATCACAAAACGCCCCGATTTTGTGGCTGTTTCGTTCGTGCAAAGTGGTGCGGACATTGCCGCGGTTCGTACGTTTATTGCGGCACGAACATCACATCCAATAAAGATTATTGCAAAAATTGAACGTCCGGGCGCGGTCGCGCGTATCGAAGAAATTGCAACCGCCGCGGATGGAATAATGATTGCGCGTGGCGATTTGGCTATCGAGGTTCCGTTTGAATCTGTCCCCGCCATTACACGGCAAATTATTCGTGTGTGTCGTATGATGAATAAACCGGTAATAATTGCAACCCAAATGTTGGCGTCAATGGTGGACGGTGATTTCCCAACCCGCGCAGAAATATCAGATGTCGCAAACACGGCATATTTACGTGCGGATTCTGCGATGACCAGTGAAGAAACAACCATTGGTGCGAATCCGGTCAACGCAATTGAAACGATGGCGCGCATTTTGACATTTTCCGATGCGGATACGGTTGCAAATCCATATGATTGGTCGCGTGTTGATAATTTGCCGGAAAATGATTGGTCGCGGTCTGTGTCGTCAATGGCATTTCTTAATCACGCAACGGCGATTGTGGTATTTGCACACGATACCGTTTCGGTAACCCAGATTTCATGTCGCAAACCCGACATACCAATAATCGCGGTATGTAATGACAAAATGATTGCGAACCAATTATGTTTGTTGCGTGGCGTGTCGCCGATTTATGATACACAATTGTTTGGTATGCGTGACGGTTTCAATGCCGCCCGTGCGTTTGGGGTTCATATCGGAAAATTGGTAATTGTCGACGAAGAAAAAATAAGTTTAAGAACACTGGATTAAAAAATGACGGTGTGTTTTGTGTTTTTTCTCTATTGACCCGGGCAAGTATTTTTTACTAAACTTTAATTGCCATGAAGGGAAGATTTCTTATTTTTATACCGATGCTGTTGTGTGTGTCGGTGTTGCATGCGGCGAATTATCGCGCGGCAATGGTTGCCGATATGGATTCGGGACGTGTATTGTATTCTGAAAACGCAACCGATTTGAACTATCCGGCCAGTTTAACAAAAATAATGACATTGTATCTGACATTCGATGCGTTGGAACATGGGCGGTTGCACTTGGATGATTTTTTAATTGTGTCTGATGCCGCTGCAAATGCGGAACCGGTGAAGTTGGGGTTGCCCGCGGGTTCCAAGATTTCAGTAGAAGATGCGATAAAGGCCGTTGCAGTGCACAGTGCAAACGATGTTGCACGTGTTTTGGCCGAAAACCTTAAAGGTGGGAAAGAGGGTAATTTTGCATCATTGATGACCCGTGTCGCGCGTGAAATAGGATTGTCACGGACTAATTTCGAAAATTCATCGGGGCTGCCGGATGACGACCATTTGTCGACCGCGCGTGATATTGCTTTGATGTCAATGGCCGTGTATAAACATTTTCCGCAATACTGGAAATATTTTGGAATTAAAACGTGGACATATGGCGGGAAAACATATACAAACGGGAATCGTTTGTTGGGGTCGTATCCCGGGTGTGATGGTATGAAAACGGGATTTACAAATAAATCAAAATATTCGCTTGTGGCGACGGCGCGTCGTGGTGATAAACATCTAATGGCCGTTGTGTTGGGGGCTGAAAACAAAGATGTGCGCGCGGCTGTGGCGGAACGTCTTTTGACCAAGGGGTTTGATATGCTGGGGGCAAGTGCCACACCGGCAATGGTTGTGCGTGATACGCCCGTTGCAACGCCCGTGGAACCCAAAACGCAATACGTTGCACAAAACAATAATTATGATAATTCGCAATCGGTGAATACTTTTGCGGGTGCGTATCATATGGCAACAAATCACGCGCCGGTCGCGACGGGGGCATCGGTTGCAAGATCGGGGCCCGGGGTACAATTTGGTGCGTTTTCATCGCGCGATGCGGCGTCGCGTATGATTGCAACGGTCCAACGCGCAACGGGTACAACACCGATAATTGAAACGGCGCCAAATGGGCTTTTTCGGGTGCGGGCGTATGGTTTGACCGAAAATGCCGCACAATCGTTGAAAAACACAGCAGCGGGTTCGGGCATAGATTGCTTTGTGTTTCATTGATGGGGTGGGGCGGTAATGAATCCTAAAATTGAACGTTTGATTAAACAGTTTGCGAAATTGCCACGCGTTGGGAATCGTGCGGCGGTGCGCATTGTTTTGTCATTATTGCAAACACGTGATGGGCGTATTGAAAACCTTAGCGCGACATTGTTGGATACGGCGGAAAATATTGTCCCGTGTACAAATTGCGGAATACTGACCGATAAATCGGCGGACGTATGTGAATTTTGTCGTGATTCTGCGCGTGGTAATGGGCAAATATGTATAGTGCGTGATATGGGTGATGTTTGGACACTGGAAAAATCGTCTGTGTTTCATGGGCGGTATCATATTATTGGTGGATTGCTGTCCGGGGCAACCGGTGTTATGCCGGATGACCTTAATATCGAAACTTTGACGGCACGAATCAAGAACGAAAATATTTCTGAAATTATTTTTGCGTTACCCAACACAGTCGAGGGTAAAACCACCCAGCATTATATTATGTCGGTTGTTGGTACGGATGCGGGGGTACGGTTTTCTGAATTGGCATCGGGTGTGCCATTGGGTGGCGATTTGGACTATATTGACGATGGCACATTATCATTGGCATTTGGGGGGCGGCGCGAATTATGATTGGAAACATTGAATCTTTGCCACCTGTGGCGGAAATGATGCGCGATTGTGGATTGGAACCCAAGAAGCAATTCGGACAAAACTTCCTTTTTGATTTAAATCTGACCGGGCGAATCGCGCGCAGTGTCCCAGATATTGCAATTTTACCGGTGGTCGAGGTTGGGCCTGGGCCTGCGGGGCTGACGCGGGCGTTATTATTGGCGGGGGCGAAACGTGTTATCGCAATTGAAAAAGATAACGCGACCGCACCAATTTTGAATCGCGTGGTTGACGCGTCCGGGGGACGGTTGAAAATAATTTATGATGATGCATTACGGGTTGATTTTAATGCGCTTGGTATAAACGAATATGCGATTTGTGCAAATTTGCCGTATAATGTGGGAACAGAATTGTTAATCGGGTGGTTGCATAAAATCGTCGATGGTGCACCGATAAAATCTATGACATTAATGTTTCAACGCGAAGTGGCCGAACGAATTGCCGCAAAACGTGGTGACGACCAATACGGACGATTGGCAATATTAACATCACTTGTTACAGATGCGAAAATATTGTTCGGTGTGCCCAGTACTGCATTTGTTCCGCGACCAAAAGTCGAAAGCGCCGTTGTCCAAATTATTCCAAATGCGAAAAAAATAAATGCGATTGCTGGTGATTTAGAAAAAATTGAATGCGTTACTGCAAAACTTTTTGGACAAAGACGTAAAATGATACGCGGAATAATGCCCGGGGTTGATTGGGCGAAGTTTGGGTTGGCGGGTACCGAACGTGCCGAAGATTTGTCGCCGGAAATGTTTGTGCAAATTGCACGGTCTGTGTTATAATAAAAATAAAAAACGGAGAGAGAAATGCCATTATCGCTTTTAATATTTTTGGGAGTTTTGTTTGTATTGGTTGGTTTGTTGCGCACGTTGCGTATTGGTGCGTTGGTTGCGTTTTTAGCGGCCGGTATAATATCTGGGCCATACGGGTTAAATCTTTTTGAAATGAACCAGACATGGCAGTTGTTGGGGGATGTGGGCATTTTGTTTTTATGGTTTAATATTGGTTTGGAAATCAATATGGGGCGTTTATGGGATATGCGCAAAACGATATTTGGCCTGGGCGCGTCCCAGGTGTTAACCGTTGCCGTGATGTTATTCCCGATTTTATTTGGTATAACGGCGTGGTCTGTGATGGGGTGTATAATGGTTGCGCTGGTTTTGGCGATGTCCAGCACGTCCGAAGATTTACAATTATTGGCCGACAGAAACGAATTAAATACAAATGTCGGACACCAGTCGTTTTCAATTTTGCTTTTTCAAGATTTATTGTCGATTCCGATTTTGGCGATGTTGCCTGTGTTTGCCGGGAAATCGTTTAATTTTGGTGCGGCCGCAATAGATATTGCCGTGTTGTCGATAATGTTAATCGTATCGGTTGTTATTGTTGGTCGTTGTATATTAAATCCGCTTTTAAAAGGAGTTGTAAAACTGAAATGTCGCGAAGCGTTGTTGTTAACAGTTATGCTTAATATTGCTGTGTGGGCGGCTGTGTTGGATATGATGGGGTTGCCGGTTGGATTGGGTGCGTTTTTGGCTGGTATGTTAATGTCAGAAACGATTTATCGTCACCAAATCAGTGCGGAAATAAGTCCATATTCAATGTTATTCTTGGCGTTTTTCTTTATTGCGTTGGGAATGGGACTTAATGTGTCATTGTTAATGGAAAAATGGAATTACATATTGGTCGGTTTGGCCGGATTGGTGTTCATAAAATTTGCCGCGTTATTTATGGTGTCGCGTGTGCGTGGTGTTAATGTCCCAGATGCGGTGTTTTTGGCGTTAATGTTGTCCCAGGGCGGGGAATTTGGATTGCTTATGCTGCAAACGATGAAAAATGCCGGTATCAGTGCGATTCCGCTAACCAGTTCAGAGGTTTTGACCGCAATAATAATTATGTCTATTATGACGACTCCAATTTTATTGGCAATGTATGATTTTATGCGTCGACGTGGTTGGATTTTCGCGTCATATCGTCCGCGCAGTTTGGACCGTTCGGGATTAGAGGTCGCGCCGTCTGTCGTTATTTTGGGGTTCGGCCGTGTCGGGCAAATTGTTGCAAAGTTAATGGAACAAAACAATATTTCATATGTTGCGATTGATATGGATGTGAACGCAGTGGTGCGTGGTCGTGAAAACAACTATAACGTTGTGTTCGGTAATTGTAAAAATGCAGATGTATTGCGTAATTTTGGTTTGCACCCGCGCAAGACCCGTACGGTGATTGTTGCACTTGATAATGCCGAAACGTCCAAGGACGCGTTGCTTACCGTAAAATCGATTGCGCCACGGGTGCGGATTTTTGCGCGTGCGCGTAATTTGGATGAATGTCGTGTGTTGCGTAAACACGGCGCGTTCAGTGCGATGCCGGAAACAATTGAATCGGCAGTTGTGTTGGGATGTCGCGCATTACAGAATATGGATATATCTGATGCGAAATTGAATGTAGCACTGAAAAAGTTGCGCGAAGATGACTATTCAGGATTGGAAAATTCTGTGCATTTGGCGTAATAACTATTGTCCCACATTTGTGGGACATTTTATTTGATTTTATGTACCAATGTTGCTATATTCATTTTCGCAACGTAAGGGCGCATAAATGAAAAAATTTTTAAAATATTTACTGATAATTCTGGCGATAATTTTGCTGGACCAAATATCCAAAGATATACTGATTGCGTTAATAACAGGGCATGTGCCGTTGGTGGCGCCTGCGTGGGAACTGATACCGGTGCCGTATTTAATGGCGCATGTAAACGATTTGTTTAATGTTGTGTTTACGTGGAATCCGGGGACATCGTTTTCAATGTTCCGTGTTTTGGGGGAAACAGCACCGTTTGTAATAATTGTTGCAACCGCATTTGTGATTGGGTTTATATTATACTATCTTTTTGTGCGGGCAATGAATTATGAACGGTTGTCGTTGGCCTTTATTGCGGGTGGGGCGTTGGGAAATTTAATAGACCGTGTGCGTTTTGGGGCGGTAATCGATTTTCTGGATTTTCATATTGGTGGGGCGCATTGGCCGGCATTTAATGTGGCGGATGCATTTATATGTATTGGGGTTGGGTTGTATATTTTAAATTGGTTCATTGCGCGTCGTCGTTGTATTCGTGCAAACAAACAATAGGATGAAAAATGGTTCAATATCTGGATAATAATAATTCTGGTTTTGCGATGTGGAACGCAAATAAATCGGCAACGCGCAAACGCAGTGGTTTGGGAATTTTGTGGTGGTTTCTTATATTTATGGTGTCGTGGTGGGCATTTGGTACAATTTTTGGCGATAAACCCAAGACGGATGTTTTGTCCGAAACGGACGTTATTGAACAAGATGTGTCGGCGGTACCCTTAAATAAAATCGCGTCTGATAAAATAAATGCCGATGTTCGCGGGCTGCGCGTGTCGAACATTGAATTGAACGAATTCCCAGATGGTGCGGAAAATGTAAAATTATTATCTGGGGAAAAAGATTTTATTGAAATCGGTTTGAATGCAAACGGAACAATTGCGCCGGTTGCAGATACGGTGTGGAACAATGTGGGCGACAAATACACATGGCGTAATTCAGATGGTGTTGAATTTAACCGCGTCGTTTCGGTTTCTGATTATGTAATAACAATCAACGATGAAATAAAAAATAATTCTGATCGTGATTTTTCTTTTTCGCCGTATGTGCGTATTCGTCGAAATAATGATCATGTGACGTCTGCGGGTGTTTATACGGGGGCGGTTGCGTTGGTAAATGGCGATGTTGAACACAATGATTGGCGCGCAATCGCCAAAAAACCACGTGCATATACCACAACAAATGGATTTGCGGGATTTGCAGACCAGTATTGGGAAACGGTTGTTAAAATTGATACGCCGGATCAAACAATTCGTGCCCAGAAAAACGGCGATACATATGGTATTGAAACAACTGCGCGCCCGGTTATGGTTTCTGCGGGTGATGCCAAAAATGTAATAACACATATTTTTGCAGGGCCCCGTGACGGTCGCATTTTGCGCGATGTGGAACGGAATATTTCCGGTATCGAAAAAACGGTTGATTATGGGTGGTTCTGGTTCTTGGCAATGCCGATGTTGTGGTTAATTAACACGATAAATGCGTTTGTTATGAATTATGGAATTGCCATTATTATTATGACGATTTTGCTGCGTTTGGCGATGTGGCCATTGACGCGCAAATCATACACATCCATGGCGGCGATGCAGAAAATGCAGCCCGAAATGCAACGGATTCAGAAACTTTACGCAAATGACAAACAGCGTATGCAGTTGGAAATGATGAAACTGTATCAGACGCATAAAACATCGCCGATGTCGGGTTGTTTGCCGATGTTGATTCAGATTCCAATTTTCTTTGCGTTATATAAAGCGTTGCTGATTTCGGTGCAAATGCGTAATGCACATTTTCTGTGGATATCTGATTTGGCGGTGATGGATCCGTATTTCATTTTGCCGATACTGATGGGGCTGTCAATGTGGTTGCAACAGCGTTTGCAGTCGGGTGCAACCAAATCGTCCGATAAAAACGATGTTGCGGCACAAACACAACGTGCGATGCGTTGGATGCCGATTATATTTACAGTAATGTTTGCGTGGATGCCGGCCGGGTTGGTGTTGTATTGGACTGTATCAAATCTGTTCGGAATCGTGCAGATGTATATAATAAAACGTAAAATGAAATAATAAAAATGCCCGTTCGGGCATTTTTATTATTGTACCAGGTATCGATACAGTGCATATGGCGTCTGGATTGTGCGTGCGGTGACACCAATTGCGCGTTTCGATAAATCGACACATGAATATGCGTGTGTTTGGGTAAATTCATGCGGGGCGTCAATCGGAACATATACAAATTGCCATCCGTGCATGCGCAAAATACGAATGTCGCGTGTGGTAAAATATATCTTTTCAATTTTGCCAGGCCGTACAAATTGATACATGACAAGTTTTTTGCCAAATTGAAATATCGGTGCACAATGCCGAAATTTTCGACACAGTAAACGTGGCAATACCTTGGACGTGTTATGTGAAAATGCGATGATAATCATAATTATTCCCCCGGGTTGTTTATTTGTTTATCCAACCGCGGATGATGGCGGCGTGCTCGATTGTTTCCATGGCATCGTGCCACAATGCCGCGGCACGATTTTCCGCCCAGATATATTGGTGCGGGGCACGACGACGATCGCCATATTTTTTCATGACCCCCAATTGTTCGTCGGTTAATTTCCCGCACAGATACAATTTTGTCACCAATGATTCAACATCCATCAATTCGCACACGCGACGGGTCGGATTGCCATGTTGGCGTGTAAAACCATTTTGAACCGATTTGGAATACAAGAACCAAAACCATAATTGTTCGGCGCTTTGGAATTTTTCTGGTGTATATGCGATTTGTGTTTTTGTCATTTGTTTTTCTCCCTTGGTAAATTAAATTTAATGTATTTATAGACACGAATTAGAACGATATTAAATATTACAACCGCCGGTTGAAGTGCGAATCGGTTTTCCGATTCGTGTATAGAATTTGGTTTTGTGTAATCGAATCGGCCGTTGCGGTTTGTTTTTAATAAAAACCGCGCATTTAATGCGCGGTTTTATTGCATATGGTACATTATGAAGAGTTCATTGTGCCCCCCCGTGGATAAAAAATAACCCGCATCGTGCGGGTTATTTTTATGGTTAACTTATCTTTACCATCACAAAATCGGTGGAAAACAATCGCCACCCGTTTGTGGACAGCAATTGAATCCTTGGTCACCCATATCGGTATAAATTTCGCCGGTACAGCAACCGTTTGCATCCGGTGCCAATCCGTCTTCACAGGTTATAATGTTTTCCGTCGGTGCCGTTTCAACGGGCAACTTTTCTGATTGGTACGGATTCTTTATCGAACCATCGTCATTATATTTCAATCCCAAAACCTGTTCGTTATAGGTTTTTGTATCGGTGGCTTTACTGGCGATACTGTTGTTGTTGCTTGTGGATTGTTGATTTTGATAAACTGCTTCCTGGCGAGCATTATTTATTGCCTGGTAATTACTGGCCTGGCAATATGCAACCAGTGTACTGTACGAATACCCCAATTTATTTAACGCATCCGCGATGACGGCATTATAATCCATTGCACGCAACGCACCGGTTTTGGAATCTGTAATACAATATTGCGACAGGTTAAACGAACGTGCCTGGCCAACCCACGAACCGTCGTCATAATCGGCCTTGGCGTCCCAATGGGGAACCGAACGAACAACGGTTGCCCTGTTCGCTGCGCCGTTCATATAGCATTTTTTACTGCCGTCTGTACAAGCAACCATCAAATCATACGGTGAATAAACTGTAATGCGTGTACCGGCCGGAATTGTGAACGGTGGAACGGTATTGTCCATCATATCAACCAATAACTTTTGTGCCACCTGGTTCCAGGCGGTAATAATTTCATTTTTCGCCAGTTCAGATGAACGCATTGTTCCGCTTTGCACAACCGTGTTGTTGTCCAAATCAATTTGATTAACAAATTTATCGGCAACGGGTGCAATCATATTTACCGCCGCCGGTACAATGGCGGTTAACATCGGCATAACAAATTGTTCCAAGTAATCGGTACTGCCGCGACCGGGCACACCAACACGTCCCTGGGCATCGGCCGATGTTGGTTCGGTACCATTTTGGAAATTAAATTCAACGCCGTTTGGTAAAACAAATTGATACCATTTTATATTCATACGACCAATTGCCTTGTACGGGCCCGGAACATTTCCGGTGACATAGCCCAACATAAGTGTTCCCGTGGGAATAATGATTGTTCGACCGTTATCTGAATATACGTTTCTATCAACTGTGGCACGCACAGGGAAATGCAGATTATCGGCTTCCAGTGCAGCATCCGCCCGAACGTCGGAAACAATCGTTGCGGGAATCGGTTTGTATTGGCGCAATATAAATGTTCGGTCGTATGGTTGGGTTGCAACAATGGCATTTTGGTCCGTGGTGCCATAGGACACATCTGTATCCGGTTGCTTCGTTACCAGTTTTTTCATGCCCCCAGTCGGCGCGTCGGCAACAACGGCATCGGTTGCGCGCACGGATGTTTTACGTGCCCATGGCGCGTCATTCAATGTTGGCATATTGCCAGACGATACAACATTTCCAATATGTTCGGCATCGGTACCGATGCGTTTGCCATCACCGTTAATGTCGGTGATAATACCGCTGTCCGGGTTGTAAACACCGGTGGCGTTTTTGCATTCTGTATCTGAAAAAGGATGAAAATAGTATGCACCGTGTTCCGGTTTTATCCAACCAATTTGATTGCCCGATGCATCATATCCCGGGAACGCAAAATCAGAACAAGATTCCGACGCACGTGCGACCGGTTTTGGTTCTTCAATCGGTGTCGAAATTTCCTTTTTCCCGGCGAACGGGTCGGCGGGCGCAATCGTTTTTATTTCCGATTCAATTTCGTTGACCGCGGGTTTCACAACGGGTTCCGGTTCCACGATTGGTTTTGCAACCGGTTTCGGTGTTTCTTTGATTTCAGGTGCGGTGGCGCCCAAAATAACAGTTATTTTTTCCGCTGTTTTCATCGTGTCGGGTTCCGATGCCGCGCGCCAATCAACATACATTGTCACCGTTTCCGGTTTCATTGCGATATTTGGTGCGTATTCCAAAATCACACGGCACGGAATCGCAGCGGTTATTTCGCCGGCATCCGTACAGGTCGTTTTTACATTAAATCCATCGATTTCCTTGTTCCGGCGAACGGTTGCACGGGCGGGCGCATTGGTTTTTACGGTAATTGTTTCGGTTTTTTTTGTACCAACCATAACATTTGCCCAATCAACAGTGTCATTGGACAACGTGACCTTGACCTGGACATCATTTACCTTTTGAGTGTTTTTTTTCGCCCTGCCGCCGCCAATTAACAATGTTAACAGTATAACAACAACCAAAAATGCCGCCCCCAACAGCAACCATTGAACGTATTTTGGTGTTGTATTGCGCAAATCTGAAAATTGCTGGCCAAGTTTATTCATGTTAATTCGCACCCGAAATAATTATTGTATTCTTACCACGTTGCAACTGGCACCACTGAACTTTAACAATTGGTCGCACAGTTTTTGTGCCGTTTCAATGTCTGCCATTGGCCCGATGCGTAAACGATACAGACGCGCGGTCGTTGAACCCGCACCCAATTCACCGACACCCTGTTCGTCGACAGCAAAGAACACCTTGTCCTTGTACGGGGTAAGCAACCCAGAACCATTTTCACCACTGAATTTTGCCAACAGGCCAACCCAATAATCATCCAATGCTTTGACCGAGGTGTCGGATTTCAATTCAACCGCGACGCCGGTTTGATTGCTGGAAATAATGGGAATGTTCGATTGCGGTAAATATGAACCCGCCGTCACACGTTCGGTTGGCATCATCGTAACCGCCCCAGACGATGTAGTGCCTGTGATTGTTGGTTGTGGATATACCTGGCCTGCGACAAAACCAGACGGCATATAATAACCCGCTGGATTTGTGTTTTGGACATTTCCAACCATAACTGGTGTGCCGGTGTAGTTTACCCCGGCCGCGTTAATCGCGTTCACATCATATCCATATGCCATCGTATTTAACGATTGACCGGACATCATGGATTGTGCAACGTTGGCCTCGGCCAATGCCATAACGGAATTGGTATCCGCAATAAGGAACGGTTTTTCGCGCTTTTTAATGCACACTATGCGTTGACCACTGCGCAGAACCATATCGCCAACGGCTTCTACTATCAATAAACGTCCATCTTCACCGTCGGTGCGGAATCCAACCGGGGATTCGCCGCCTTCGACCAATAATGATACGACGGGACGCTGGGTCATGGCAATAACCTTGTCCCCAAAGTCAATATATGTAAATATGCGATCGCGCCATACGCGTTCGGGCGCAATTACATAGTCGTCCGGGTTCGGAACAAATATATCCAAATCGAAACGAAATTCAGATGGATCAATCTTCATAGATTTAATCCAACCATAATCTTCGCCGTCAACACCAATGGTGCCACCCGATGTCTTGGTTGTCTTTTTGAATATAGACGACATTCCGCCCGCGGCCGTGGTGGTTGTGCCCGCTATATTTGGCAATGCCGCGTTACCATCCATAACCACTTCCACCTGGGAATAGGTAATTTCAGACGAATTTGTTGGTTCCGCGCGAAGATAGAAAATATACTGATTGCCCGATTTGCCAGACACAATCATATTTGTGTCGCCACCCTGGGTATTGGCATTTGGGGTAATGTACATCACGTTTGCGCCCGGGGTTGTGTCGATTTGGAACATACCATCGTTTCCGATAGTCGCCTCGTCAATCTGTTCGCCGGTGGGCAACGATATCATTGTCACCATGCCACTGCGTAATCTTATTGGTAAAACGGTTCCCTTGGACCAAGATAGTTGTGCGTATCCGGGTTTCGTACTGCCCGCGGCCATGTTGGCATTCGGATTGTTCCACGCGGTTTGCACCGCCATAGCATTCAATGGTGCCGTGCACACAATCGCCAAACACAGTAATGATACATTTATTTTTAAGGTATTCAAAAAAGTCATGCCGTTCTTTCCTTTCTTGTGTTCAGGGCTATTCGTTTCCGATAACGAATGCGTTCAACGGGTCGTCATCGCCCGTTTCAACAGAATATCCTGTGACCCGCAACCCCAATGGATTTTCCATGTGGTCTGTCCATTTGGTGCTTTGGGTATTATCGGGTTCCACCTTTACTTTTATTCTATAATCTTTTCGGTCGGTCTGTCCATAACTATTTGTGCAGAACCATTTAAAATCAACCGTATATGTTGTTCCGTCGGCTGTGTATTTCGTGATACCACCCTGGGAAAATTCCACAGAACACGAAAACCCAAAATTGCCGTCAACACCATTGGCCGTGTTCAACAGATATTCTTGATACATCGCGGTATTGGCAAACCCGGCATAGACGTCGGACGATGACATTGTTCTGATACGGTTCCAATTGTTCGTCATAATGCGAATGTTTGGGTCGATTTCGTTTCTAGTTTTTATATATTCGGCAATAAATGCGCGTTTGTATTCGTCCAAACCGTCAACATCGGGCATAACCTTGGTTAATGTAATTTCGGTATTTGTTGGGTTCGCAGACCGCAGAAAGAACACCTCGGGCCGGTCCAGTGGGAACATTTTGTACAATGTCACCGCCATTGCGGCCAAAACAACCAACGTTGTCGCAAAGACAAGCATTAAAACCCGAGATAGCAAAATTGGCGGTTCTATGCGGTTTTGCACGGTTTCTCCCCCTTGTGTATGTTGATTGTAGACAAAATCGCGGTGGTGGTGCAAGTAAAAATTACAATATTTTTAGATTTTACAAAAGATAATGTTAATTTTTGCTTGCACAAAAATATTTAAAACAATATAATATTTCCACTTGATTTTTTATAATGACGTGGTATCTTAGCGCAGACTATTGGGGTATTGCGGCATAAATCGGGCGATATTGTATGGTTATCACAGGGGCATAGTTCAACGGTAGAATATCGGTCTCCAAAACCGCGGATGAGGGTTCGATTCCTTCTGCCCCTGCCAGAAATCTGGCGCAAAAACAATGGTCGCAAAAGAAAAAATTGGATGATTTTTATGAAAAAAATACTGGAATATATTAATTCTGTGCGTGGCGAATGGTTCAAGATTGTTTGGCCGTCGCGCGATGATGTTTTTCGTGCAACGATAATGATTCTGGTGTTTTCTGGATTGGCTGCATTGTTCTTTTTCTTGGTTGACAGTGCGCTTAATTCGATTGTTGGTTGGATTTTCTAAGAACACAGGCCAAAGGAAGTATAAATGGAAGAAAAAATGCAATGGTTTGTTGTAAATGTTCATACAGGTTGCGAAGACAAGGTCGCCCGTGGTTTGCGTGAACAAATTGATAAACGTCGCCTTAACGCATTTTTTGGCGAGATTTTGGTCCCCACTCGTGAAGTCATAGAAATCAAGGCGGGTAAACGCGTTAAATCCGAAAAGAAGTTTTTTCCGGGTTATATCGTGGTCCAGATGATTATGAATAACGAAACGTTTTCGTTGGTAAAACTGATGCCCCAGGTGGTTATGTTCCTGGGTGCACGTCAAAAACCAATTCCAGTCAGCGAAGAAGAAGCGCGTCGTCTTATCAAACAGGTAGAAGAAGGCGTAGTTGCTGTTGATGATATTTCGTACGAAGTTGGCCAAGAAGTTCATGTTATCGACGGTCCGTTTGCGGGATTCAATGGTGTTATTTCCGAATCGGACAACCTGAAACAGAAAATGACGGTTACCATTTTGGTATTTGGCCGTGAAACAAGTGTTGAATTAGATTTTACCCAGGTGGAAAAAATCTAGGGCTGGCACAGTGAGTTTTCGCGATTTAGTAAAATCGCACAATCGTGGTAGATGCGCCACATCGCACCACAACACAACAAACAAAAATGGAGTGAAATTATGGCAAAAAAAGAAGTCAAGGGATTGGTCAAATTGGTCGTCCCGGCAAAACAAGCAAATCCAGCGCCACCGATTGGGCCGGCATTGGGTGCGGCGGGTGTTAATATCGCCGAATTCTGTAAACAATTTAATGACAAAACCGCAGACAAAGAACCAGGTATGCCGATTCCGTGCATTATCACGGTTTATACCGACCGCAGTTTCGAATTCATTATGAAATTGCCACCGGTGTCTTACTATATTAAAAAGGCACTGAAATTGAAAATCGGTTCGCACAAGCCGGGTCGCGATTTTGTTGGTACAATCACAAAAGATCAAATCAAGCAAATTGCCGAGGCTAAAATGCCGGATCTTAATTGCTCTACCGTTGAATCGGCCATGAATATTGTCGCCGGTCAATGTCGTTCTATGGGTGTAAAGGTGGAGGAATAAGATATGAAAGCTACTAAAAGACAACAGACTTGGACAGCATTAGACAAAGAAAAAGTCTATTCCATTGCGGATGCAATTGAAGCGTTGCGTCCGTTTGCATCCAAGAAGTTTGATGAAAGTTTGGAAATCGCAATCCGTTTGGGTATTGATGTGACCAAGGCCGACCAGAACATTCGTGGAATGTTGTCGTTGCCAAATGGTACCGGTAAAAAGGTCCGTGTTGCGGTCTTTACCGTTAATTCCCAGGACGATGCCAAAAAGGCTGGCGCCGATGTTGTTGGTGGCGAAGAATTAATCGAAGCCGTGGCAAATGGCCAAATTAATTTCGACCGTGTTATCGCAACACCGGATATGATGCCAAAAATGTCCAAGGTCGCACGTGTTTTGGGCCCCAAGGGTTTGATGCCGAATCCAAAATTGGGTACGGTCACAAACAATGTTGCCGAAGCAGTCAAAATTGCCAAGGCGGGCCAAATTGAATATCGTGCCGAAAAGAAGGGCATTATTCACGCCGGTATTGGTAAAATGTCGTTCACGACGGAACAATTGGTTGAAAATGCAAATGCGTTGATTGATCAATTGAAAAAGGTTAAACCATCATCGACCAAGGGCCAGTATATATTGGGTGCGGCGGTTGCCACAACCCAGGGACCGGGTCTGAAAGTTGATGTAAAATAATAATTCGGTTCGGACAAATGTCTGAACCGAAAACGAGATTTCTGTCCAAGACTGATGGTGTCGTGGAAATCACGGCTTAATTGCCATCATAGACAAAGAAACAATTCTTTGGGGCAGGAACCAAGAGCCCCATCTGGATGAAAGTCCGGTGGAAAGTTGAACAAAACGAAGAAGTAAGGGTATAAGATGAGACGCGAAGAAAAATCAGATTTGATTTCAGCGTTGCAGTCGTCGCTTCAGGGTGCAAACGGTGTTTTCGTCGTCGAAAACAATGGTTTGACAGTTAAAGAATTCGAAGCCCTGCGTAATGAATTACGTCCATTGGTTTCGATTTTCAAAGTTGTCAAAAACCGTTTGATGAAATTGGCATTGAAAGATACCGATTTCGAAGCTGTATCCGATATGATGAAACGTCCGACCGCGGTTGCCGTTGCAACCGATGCGCTGGCCGTGACCAAGGTTTTGGCCAAGTTTGCAGAAGATCACGCAAACCTGAACATTATCGGTGGTAAAATGGATGCAGACGTCTTGGACAAAGACGGCATTGTGCAATTATCCAAGCTTCCGTCGCTGTTGGAAATTCGTGGTACAATCGCGCGTATATTGGTCGAACCAGCATCGCGCCTGGCACGTGTTTCAGCAGAGTATGGAAAAAAGAATCAATAAAAACCTGAATAAGGAGTATTAAAATGGCAGACATTCAGAAATTAGTTGAAGAATTGTCAAAATTGAGTGTTTTGGAAGCGGTTGAACTGTCCAAAGCATTGGAAGAAACATGGGGTGTTAGTGCCGCCGCCGCAGTTGCAGTTGCAGCCGGTCCAGCAACAGCCGCCGCCGAAGAAAAGACAGAATTTGATGTAGTTTTGTCGGATGTTGGCGCAAACAAATTGGCTGTTATCAAAGCGGTTAAAGACATCACTGGTTTGGGATTGGGCGAAGCCAAGGCTTTGGTCGAATCTGCACCAAAGGCAATCAAAGAAGCCGTTGCCAAAGATGAAGCCGATAAAATGAAGGCGACATTAGAAGCAGCCGGTGCAAAAGTTGATTTGAAATAATCAAAACCCGCGAACACGCGGTTCGTGTTCAAAGAAAATCCCAAACCAAATGGTTTGGGTCACTCAAGTGCCCACCAAGGATAAAATCCACGGTGGGCAAATGGGCGTAAAAAACAAAACAAAAATTTTGTTTGCAAAACGCAAAAATATAAAGGATAGAAACCCATGGCCGTTATCCAGAAATTTAGAAAATCGTTTGGTAAAAGTTTTTTGCAAACTCCGCTTCCCGATTTAGTCGAAATTCAATATAATTCCTATAAAGACTTTTTACAGGCGGATGTCGAACCGCAAAATCGCAAGAATATGGGATTGCAGAACGTGTTTTCGTCCATGTTCCCAATCAAAGATTATGCGGGGATTGCAGACCTGGAATTCGTTGAATATACATTGGATAAACCTGTGTATAACGTCAAGGAATGCATGCTGCGTAATATGACATATTCCAGCAAATTGAAATTGAAATTAAGATTGATTCTTTGGGATATCGCCGAAGATGGTAAAAAAACACTGCGCGATATCAAAGAACAAGAGATATTTATGGGCGAAGTGCCGTTAATGACCGAACGCGGCAGTTTCATTGCATCCGGTGTTGAACGTGTTATCGTTTCACAAATGCATCGTGCCCAGGGTGTTGTTTTCGCAACCACCAAGGAAGCCAAGGTTGCAGGCAATCCAGTGACATATACGGCGCGTATCATCCCGGAACATGGTTCTTGGATCGATTTCGAAGAAGCCAAGGGTGTCATTTATGTTCGTATTGATCGTCGTCGCAAGATTCCGGCGACGGTGTTGTTGCGTTGTCTGCCGGCGGCCGAAGACGAAAAGAAATGGGCGGCGGATCCACGCAAACAAAATATTCGTGGAATGTCCGATTCAGAAATACTGTCTGCGTTCTATAACCGTATCGCGTTAAAGTTCGATGGCAAAATGTGGATTGGCGACACAAATGCATTTGAAGGTTTGGATAAATACCGTTTGAATTATGATTTGATTAACCCACGGGATAAAAAAACATTGGCATCCAAGGGTGATCGTTTAACCGCAAAACGTTTGTCCAAAATCGTTTCTGCATCTAAAACATTTGGTATTTTGCCGGAATCGTTGGTTGGTGAATACCTGTTTGACCCGATTATGAATGGTGATGAAGTTCTGTATTCAGCGGGTACGGAAATTACCGAAGAAATCTTGTCTGATTTGGATAAATTGGGTGTCAAAGAAATATCGTTGATTTCCATCGATAATGCGACAATTACTGCACATATGCGCAATACATTGTTCGCAGACAAAACAACAAATCGTGAAGAAGCGTTGATTGAAATTTATAATATTATCCGTCCGGGAGAACGCCCAACGGTCGAAGCGGCAATCAACCTTTTCCAACGCCAGGGATTTGACCCCGCATACTATGATTTGTCGGCGGTTGGTCGTTTCAAGATGAACAAACGTCTTAAAATAGATTCCGGGAAACGCCCAGAAGATGATCGTTTGTTGACCAAGGCGGATTTCTTGGCTGTGTTAAAGACATTAACAAATATCATTGACCACAAAGACACAATAGACGATATTGACAACCTGTCGAATCGTCGTGTTCGCGCGGTTGGTGAATTGCTGGAACAAAATTTCCGCACGGGTATGTTGCGGATTGAACGTTTGGTCCGCGAAGCATTAAGCAGCCCGAATATCGCGACAATGCAACCCCAAGATGTTATTAACGTTAAACCGTTGATGAGTTTGGTTTCCGAATTCTTGGGAACTTCACAGTTGTCGCAATTTATGGACGCATATAATCCGTTGTCTGAATTGGAACACAAGCGTTTGATTTCGGCATTGGGGCCGGGTGGGTTAAATCGTGAACGTGCCGGCATCGATGTCCGCGACGTTCATCCGACACACTATGGTCGTTTGTGCCCGATTCATACACCCGAAGGTGCGAACATTGGTCTGATTTCGCACATGGCAACCTATGCACGCGTGAATCCGTATGGATTTATTGAAACGCCGTACTATGTTGTCGAAAACAGTCGCGTCACAGACAAAATTGTATATTTGACGGCCGATGAAGAATTGGGGCACAAAATTGCCCAGGGTAATACCCCGACATCCGACAAGGGGATTTTGGCCGACGATATGGTGACGGCGCGTGTTGATGGCGAATTTACCATGGTACCAAAAGAAGAAATCGACCTTATTGACGTTGCCCCACGCCAGGTGGTGTCCATCGCAACCGGTTTAATCCCGTTCGTTGAAAACGATGACGCGAACCGTGCGTTGATGGGGTCGAACATGCAACGCCAGGGTGTACCACTTATGCGGGTCCAGGCCCCATTGGTTGGAACCGGCATTGAACGCGAGGTTGCGCGCGATTCCCGCACGGGTGTTGTTGCCAAACATGCCGGCGTCGTTGAATCAGTTGATGCAAATCGTATCGTTGTTAAATGTATGAACAGCCGTAATGTTGTGACGGGTGTTGATATTTACAACCTGGAAAAATTCGAACGCAGCAACAGTGAAACATTGATTCACCAAAAACCGTTGGTCAAGGTTGGCGATCGTATTGGCGCCGGCGACATTATCGCGGACGGTTCGTCAATGAATTATGGTGAATTGGCGTTGGGTCGCAATGTGTTGGTTGCATTTTTGCCGTGGCGCGGATACAACTATGAAGACGCTATTGTGATTAGTGAACGTATTTCACGTGATGACGCGTTTACATCAATCAAGATTGTTGAAAAAGAATTCAAGGTTCGTGATACGCAATTGGGCCCAGAAAGTTTCACACGCGACATTCCAAATGTCGGCGAAGAGGCATTAAAGAATCTGGACGAATCTGGTATTATCTATGTCGGTGCACGTGTAAAACAGGGCGATATTTTGGTCGGTCGTGTTTCGCCAAAATCCGAAACATTGTTAACCCCAGAAGAAGCGTTGTTGCGCAACATCTTTGGTGAAAAGGCTTTGAATGTTAAGGATACATCACTGCGCGTTGGTCCAAACGAAGAAGGTACCGTTATCGGTGTGAACGTATTGACCCGCCATGGTGTCAAAAAAGACGAACGCACCCAGATGATTGAATTACAGAAAATCGAAAAGATTAACAAAGACCGCGATGAAGAAACATCTATTATCGAAAAGGGCTTTGCGGATCAGATTTTCCAAATTGCAGAAAACGACATCATCGATGGTGGTACAGGGTCTTTGAAACCGTTCGTTGGTAAAAAATTGACCGCCGAAGTGTTCGAAGGTATCAAGGCCGCCGATGTTAAAAAATTGGTCGTCAAGAACAAAGAACATCAGGCTAAAATCGATGAATTGCGCGAACAACACGTCATTAAATTAAAAGAATTGAATGATCGTGCCGATGCGGAAATTGCCAAGGCAACCGAAAGCAATTCGTTGAATGCCGGGGTGTTGAAAGAAGTCAAGGTCTATATTGCACACAAAATGAAGTTGCAACCGGGTGATAAAATGGCCGGTCGTCACGGAAACAAGGGTATCGTTTCCACCGTCGTTCCAATCGAAAATATGCCATATATGGAAGATGGGACCCCGGTCGATATCGTATTGAACCCGTTGGGTGTGCCAAGTCGTATGAACATTGGCCAGATTTTGGAAACGCACCTTGGGATGGCGGCGCGTACCCTGGGCCAACAAATAGGCAAGGTTTTAGACGAAGTCAAGGCCAAACGTGCAGTCACAGATGATTTGCGTTCGATTATGGGAAAAATCTATGGCAAAGAGACGGCTGAAAAATTGGAAAAAATGACCGACACAGATGTTCGAGCAGAAGCGGCTTTGTTGCGTGACGGTGTTCCAATGGCAACGCCAACATTTGACGGTGCAACATCTGACGATATTCACAATATGCTGAAATTGGCGGGATTGCCAGAAACGGGTCAGTTCAACCTGTACGATGGTATGACCGGTGAAAAGTTTGCACGTCCGGTGACCGTTGGTGTTATGTATATGATGAAATTGCACCACTTTGTTGATGAAAAGATTCACGCACGTTCCATCGGTAACTATTCGTTGGTGACGCAACAGCCGTTGTCTGGTAAAGCACACATGGGTGGCCAGCGTTTGGGCGAAATGGAGGTGTGGGCATTAGAAGCACACGGTGCGGCGCATCTGTTGCGAGAAATGCTGACCGTGAAATCTGACGATATTGCTGGACGTAACAAGATGTACGAATCCATCATATCGGGTTCAACCGACATCCAAACCGGAACCCCAGAAGCGTTCAATGTGTTTGTTCGCGAACTGCGTGGGTTGGGATTGGCGATGACACCGAAAAAAATTGATTAGTGGGCGGTATTAGTTTGTCGGCGTTTTTTCGCCGACACTAACTACTAACACTAACCACTAACAACTAAAAATAAAAGCGACGAAAAGGAGCTAGTAAATATGACAAATATGTTGCAGAAGATATTTGGACAAATTGAAACCAAGGAACAGTTTGATGCATTGCGTATCACAATTGCATCACCCGAAGAAATTCTGTCGTGGTCACATGGCGAAGTAAAAAAACCGGAAACGATAAACTATCATTCTTTGAAACCAGAATCCGAAGGACTGTTCTGCCAGCAAATTTTTGGACCGGTCAAAGATTATGAATGTGCGTGCGGTAAATATAAAAGAATCAAGTTCCGCGGTGTTGTCTGCGAACGTTGCGGGGTCGAAGTTGGGCCATCATCCGTTCGTCGTGAACGCATGGGGCATATCAAATTGGCTATGCCGGTGGCGCACACGTGGTTTTTACGCGAAGGTAAAATCGCGACATTGTTAAACAATCTGCCCCAGAAAAAATTGGAACAGGTTATTTCATACGATGCATATATTGTTATCGAACCGGGGTTAACAAACCTTAAACAATACGATGTTATAAGCGAAGATGAATACCAGGCCGCCGTTGAAGAATTTGGCGTTGACGCGTTCCAGGTTGGTATCGGTGCCGAAGGGGTTCGTTCCATTATCGCGGGTTTGGATATGGGCGATGAACGCACACGTTTGCGTGCGGAATTGGCGGAAACAAAATCCGAAGCAAAACGTAAATCTATTGTTAAACAATTAAAGTTGGTCGAGGCATTTTTGGATTCTAAAACAGATCCTGCGTGGATGTTGCCGGATATTATCCCGGTTATTCCACCAGATATGCGCCCGTTGGTCACATTGGACGCGGGGCATGTTGCGGCATCCGACCTGAACGATTTGTATCGTCGTGTTATTATTCGTAATAACCGATTAAAGCGGTTCAAGGAAATGAATGCACCTGAAATCATTATCCGTAACGAAAAACGTATGTTACAGGAAGCGGTTGATTCACTGTTTGATAACGGGCACAAGGCTCGTCCAATGGTTTCACAAAACCGCCGTCCGTTGAAATCGTTGTCTGATTCATTACGCGGTAAATCGGGTCGTTTCCGTATGAATATGTTGGGTAAACGTGTGGACTATTCCGGTCGTTCGGTTATTGTGTCGGGGCCATCATTAAAGTTGCACCAGGTTGGTTTGCCCAAGGCAATGGCATTGGAATTATTCAAACCGTTCGTGTTTGCGCGACTTTTGGCGGGCGATTATGCAAATACATTAAAAACCGCACGCAAAATGGTTGAAAACGGTGAAGATATTGTATGGGAAATTTTGGAAAAGGTTATTTATCAACATCCTGTATTGTTGAACCGTGCACCAACATTACACAGATTGTCGTTGTTGGCATTTGAACCGGTTTTGATTGAGGGCAAGGCCATTCGTCTGCACCCATTGGTGTGTAAAGGCTTTAACGCAGACTTTGACGGTGACCAGATGTCTGTGCACGTTCCAATTTCATTGGAAGCGCAATTGGAAGCACGCACGTTGATGCTATCGTCGAATAACGTTCTGTCGCCGGCAAACGGCGAACCAATGATTGTGCCATCACAAGACATGGTTTTGGGTGTGTATTACATTTCGTTGATGAACGGAACGGTTGATGAAAAATCGCCGCGTTTCGCCAATATGGACGAAGTTAAAATGGCATTGGAAAACCGGTCCATTACACTGCACACACCAATCGTTGCGCGTATTAATGGCAAACGTTACGAAACAACGGCCGGTCGTATGATTTTGGGCGAATTGTTGCCAAAGTCCGATAAAATGCCGTTCGATTTGGTGAACAAGGTTATGCCATCGGGCGAAATCAAGAAATTGTTGGCAACAACATATGAACGTTGTGGCGACAAGGCAATGATTATGTTGGCCGATGCGTTAAAGAACACCGGGTTCGAACAGGCGGCACGTTCTGGTATTTCCATTGGGTTTGACGATATTGTTATTCCAAAAGAAAAGACAGAAATGATTGCGGCTGCAAATAAAGCGGCGGCTGAAATTGAAAAACAATACCAAAACGGTTTGTTGTCGGGTGGCGAACGTCATAACAAGTTGATTGACTTGTGGCAGAAAACGACCGATGAATTGGGTGATAAAGCATACGAAGCGTTGGGTAAAACCGAAGGCGATAAATGGAACAGTATTTATATGATGGCTGTATCCAAGGCGCGTGGTTCCAAGGGCCAGATTCAGCAGGTCGCAGGTATGCGTGGTATGATGCAGAAACCAGACGGTTCCATTATTGAAGTTCCGATTATTTCAAACTTTAAAGAAGGTTTGACAATGGCGGAATACTTTACATCAACCCACGGTGCGCGTAAAGGTATGTCCGACACCGCATTGAAAACGGCCGAAGCCGGATACCTGACCCGTCGTTTGGTTGAATTGGCGCAAAATACCGTTATTACCGAACACGATTGCGGAACAACAGATTTCATTACTGCAAAACCAGTTTACCAGGGTTCTACACTGTCGGTGCCATTGGGGGATGTTGTTTTGGGTCGTACCGCGGCGCACGATATTGTGCATCCGATATCCAAGGAAATTATTGTTCCGGCCGGCGAATTGATTACAAAATCGGCAGCGCGTATGATTAACGAATCCGGGTTGCCATCGGTTGATGTGCGTTCGGTTTTGACATGTCACAGTGATGGTTTGTGCGCGAAATGTTATGGTATGGATTTGTCGCGTAATGCGCTGGTTCATGTTGGTGAAGCGGTCGGTGTTATTGCCGGTCAATCCATCGGTGAACCGGGGACCCAGTTGACGTTGCGTACGTTCCACATTGGTGGTATTGCATCCGGTGGTGCCGAAAGTCACTTTATTGAAATGCCGGTTGCGGGTAAACTGAAATTGATTGGCGTGAACACGATTACCAATTCAAATGGTCGCGTCGTGGTATTAAGCCGTAATGGTGAAATCGCGGTTGTTGATAACAAGGGCGAAGTTTTGTTCAGTTGCGCGTTGCCATATGCGTCGATGTTAATCAAAAACGATGGCGATACGGTTGACAAGGGTGAAAAAGTCGCAGAATGGGATCCATATTCCAACACGATTATCGCTGAAAAAGATGGTGTTGCCCAGTTCAAAGATTTGATTGAAAACGTATCGTTCCAGGAAGAAGTTGATTCCATGACTGGTATCGTTTCGCGCAAGGTTATTAACTGGAAAACCAATACCAAGAAAGCATTAAGCCCGGCAATCACGTTGGTTGATGAAAAGGGTAATGTGATTTCGTTGGGTGGTAAAAAGATTGCCGAATATATGTTGCCAACATATTCTGTATTGAATGTGTCGAACGGTGACAAGGTCGCAGCAGGTGATGTTTTGGCGCGTATTCCGGTACAAACCAAAAGAACCAGCGATATTACGGGCGGTCTGCCACGCGTTGAAGAATTATTGGAAGTTCGTCGTCCATCCAACCCGGCATTGTTGGCGGAAATCGACGGGACAATTGATTTAGAAGATTCTAAATCTAAAATCATTATTCGTATTGAACCGGATGATGGTTCTGCCCCGGTTGAATACGCTGTGCCAAAGGGTACAAATCTGTTGGTGCGCAGTGGTGACACCGTGCGCAAAGCCGACAAATTGGTCGATGGTGACCCGGTACCCCAGGATATTTTACGTATCTTGGGCCAGAAAGAATTGGCGCAATTTATGGTCGAACAGGTTCAACAGGTTTATCGTCTGCAGGGCGTGTCAATTAACGACAAACATATTGAAATTTTGATTCGTGAAATGACCCGTCGTGTTGAAATTACAAATCCGGGCGATACAGGGTTCCTTATGGGCCAGGTTGTTGACTGTGTTGATTTCGAAGAAGAAAACGCACGTGTCGCACGTGATGGGGGCAAATTGGCCGAAGCATCCCAGGTCTTGGTTGGTTTGACCCGTGCATCGTTGACATCGCGTTCGTTTATTTCCAACGCGTCGTTCCAACAGACAACAAAAGTGTTGGTGGATGCCGCAATTTCGGGTTCAACCGATAAATTGGTCGGTATTAACGAAAACCTTATTGTGGGTCGTTTGATTCCAATTGGCACTGGGGCATATGTCCGTCGCGTTCGCGAAATTGCCAAAGAGGAAGAAAAAGCCGAAAAGTTGGCCCGCGAAGGTGGCGAACAACAACAATTGTTGGATATTTAATGGGTTGCAGGTTGTAAGTCGTAGGTTATTGGTATATCCACATACCTACAACCAGCAACCAACAACCTACAACAAACAACCATGAAAGAAATACCTGCGATTTTTTGTGATATTGATGGTGTGGTTGCGCATAAATGGGCAATCGCAGATTATGACCGTTTTGGCGAACCTAATATGAATATGGTTCGTGTTTTGGAAACACTGGGTCGTGATTTTACAATCATTTTTATCACGGGACGTTGGGCGATGGGACAACATAATGTAGAAGCGTTTATAGACGGTCTTTTGCCGAACATAAAAAAACGTGTGTTTTGTAAACCCCATGATTACCCGGGTACCAGCGCAGAATTTAAATTAGAAACAGTAAAAGAATTGGAAAAGGACGGATACAAATTTTATATGGGATTTGACGATTTTACCCCGGTTGTTGGTTTGTTGCACAACCACGGTATGTTTGTTGCCCAGGTTGTATCGAATTAAACTTTTCCTTGCAAAACAAGAATATTCTTATAAAATATCAATCGTTAAACAAAGGATAGAAAAATGGCAACGCCAAAAAGTAAAACAAGTAAAGCCCGCAGCGCACAACGTCGCAGCCACGATGCATTATCCGTAATGCCATGTGGTGTTTGCAAAAAATGTGGTGAAAAGAAACGTCCACATCATATTTGCCCTGCATGCGGTGCGAAATAAAAATCAAACGTATTTAACGGCAGAATGGGCGCAGGTGTGTGCCGTTCTGCCATTTTTTCATTGATACAATTATGCAAGAAAAAAAGATAATAGCAATTGACGCAATGAGTGGTGACAAAGGCCCCCGTGCGGTTTTTGGTGGAATGAACCAATACCTGTATCAAAACGGCGAAGAACACATTTTCTTTCGTGTGTTTGGTGACGAACGTGTGTTGCGTAAATTGTTGTCTAAATATCCGCGCGTGGCACGCAATTGCGAAATAATTCATGCGCCAAACATTATTCGCGGAACCGACAAAATTCGCGATGTCCTGCGTCATGCCCAGGACACGTCCATGTATATGGCAATCCGGGATGTTCGCGAAGGTAAAAGCGCGGCAATTATTAGTGCCGGTAATACGGGCGTGTTAATGTCTTTGTCAAAATTGGCATTAAAAACAATCGAGGGTATTTCGCGTCCGGCAATTACAACAATGTTGCCAAGTGGTGCGGGTGACGATCGTGTTGTTATGTTGGATTTGGGCGCAAATGTCCAGTGTACGGCGGAAAATCTGTTTGATTTCGCTATTTTGGGCAGTGTGTATGCCGAACAAATTGGCAAAATGCCAAAGCCAAAGTTGGGTGTCCTTAATATCGGCGAAGAAGAAACCAAGGGCAACGAAACATTACAACGAATTAACCACGTTTTGATGGAACACAAGGATGTGTTGCCGTATGAATACCTGGGGTTTGTTGAACCAAATGATATTTCCGCCGGTGTTGTCCAGGTTGTCGTGACCGATGGTTTTACGGGTAATGTTGTGTTAAAAACCGTTGAAGGAACGGCAAAGTTAATCAAACGTGTTATTGTTGAAAACTTTAAGAAGTCTGTGCTGGCGATTTTAGGTGCGTTTTTCCTGGTTCATGTTTTCAAACGGTTAAAACATAAAATCGATCCGCGGTCCTATGCTGGTGCAACATTTTTGGGGTTAAATGGTTTTTCGTTCAAAACACACGGCAACAGTGATGCATTGGCGTTCGCAAATGCAATTAAATACGCGGCCGATTTGACACATGCAAATCTTAACGGGTTGATTGCGGCACGTGCGTCCGCGGTTGCGCCTGTGCGGGCGTTATTACAGGAAACCGTTGAATAATCATCTGTAAAAAACGAAATAAAAATACCGGCAAATGCCGGTGTTTTTTTAGTTCCCGTTTGCAACCCGTTTACGGAATTCGGTGCTGGGGCGAAATGTCGCGACGCGTCGCGCAGAAATCACCGCCGGTGCGCCCGTCTTTGGGTTGCGGCCCATACGCGCAGATTTCGTTAATATCTTGAATGTTCCAAATCCAGCAAATTTGACGTCTTCGCCGTTAATAAGTGCTTCGCGGATTTCATCAAAAACCACATCGACCAATTTGGCGGCGTCCGCCGTGGTAAGTCCAAAGCGTTCCCGCAATCTGTTTGCAAAATCAATTCTTGTAATTGTTGCCATTTTTTCCGTCCTTTTAAAAATATTTTGTGCCGTTATTATAACCCGCACGATTATAACTTGCAATATTAAAATCGGCGAATAAAATATAAAGGCCTGTCCCCATAGTTCAACTGGATAGAACAGGGGTTTCCTAAACCCCTGATGTGGGTTCGATTCCCGCTGGGGATACCATCATAGAAATACAAGGGAAAACCTATGACGTCAAAGAAAGCTGTTCGTATTGGAATTATTGCATCATTATTGCCACATTTGTTTTGTTGTGTGTTGCCGATTGTGTTGTCGGTGGTGGGGCTTTTTGCACCGGAATTTGCACACGCACATATTATGCCTGCATGGGTGGAACCGTGGCTGTTTGTGTTTTCGGCCGGTATGTTGGGATTGTCGTGGGTAATGGTGGTGCGTGAATGTGCGTGTGAGTGCGATCATTGTCACGGCGAACACAGTCATAATGTTTCCAAAATTATTTTGACGTGTGTCACGTTATTATTTATCGCCAGTGTTATCTTGCATGTGATTGCACATCATTAAACAAATTTTTCGGGCATTAATTTACAAATGTTTTTCCATATCCGACGGAACAGCGATGTGTCGGGGCTGTGCGAGTACGTGTGTGGTTTTGTGTCAAATTGACGCATGCCCGTCCATTGAACATTACCGTTTGGCGACAAAGATAAACGCCATGATGTTTTGGTGTCTTCCATAATCATATCGCGTAATTTACGTGCGAAATCGGCGCTTTCAAAAATGGCAACGTTTTCGGTGTTAAAATACGCGCTGCGTGGGTCCAGATTAAAACTGCCAATCCACGAAATGCGGTCGTCAAAAACAATAGATTTACTGTGCAGGACCGAAAACACGGGTGCCACGCGTGCACGACCGTATTTTTTTGCCCGCAAATTTTCCGCAGACAGCATAAATTCATAAACATCTGCACCCGATTCCAACAATTTTTTACGATATTTTTCCCATTTTGCATAAACCGATGCCGCGTTCGTAGATGATAACGAATTTGTGACAATTGTGACATGGGCACCGGATTGTTCTTCGTTTAACATATATTCCAATCCGCGCGCGCCCGGAACGAAATATGCCGCCGAAACAAATACCGATTCGCGAGTTTGTGCCAAAAGATCCTGTAATTTTTTTATAATTTCGCCACGATATTCTTCTTTTTCGCGCATTGACATTTCCACCTTGGACGGTGGGTCGGCCAAAAATGTGCCCCGGCCCCAACTGAAATCGATAGTTTTTTGTTTGAATGCCCGTTGGGTTATTAAAATTGCGGTGTTATAAAGGCGGGCTTCTTCGACGCTTTTGTTTTCGATTTCGGCGAATTTTTGTTCCAGTTTCTTGATTGCGTGTTTTGATTTCGCCTTGGGGAAAACCGATGCAGGAATCGACAATTTGTGATTCCAGTATTCGTCAAACGATTTCGTTGCGGATTTGGTCATGGGGCCAATAAATAAAACATCGGTGTCTGAAAAGTTCGCGGATGTTTCCGGCATAAAATAGTTGCTGCCTATGTTCCGGCCCCCGGTAATGTACGCAATATTGTCAACAATGAACAGTTTGTTGTGCATACGGGAATTCAGACGATTAAAATCCATAAACAATTGTGGCATAAACAGCAATTTTGAACGACGCCGGACGGTGTTAAACACCTTGACCTCTATATTCGGGTGTTGGTTTAACAACATAACGTCCGCCACATCCGATTTTGTGCCATAATCGTCCAGCAAAATACGCACCTTGACCCCGCGGTCCGCAGCGTTTTTTAGTTCGCCAATAAGAACCTTGGATGTTAAATCGTTGCTGTAAATATATGTTTGCAGGTCAATTGTTTTTGTTGCCATACGGGCAAACGCCGCCCGCGCTACAAATGCGGATGTCCCGTCGTCAATAAGTGTTGCGCCACTGACGTTTTCGCCCTGCGCCAGTTCGGCTGCATAGCATTGTGCAATCGGGGTTGTCATTGGGTCATAGTCAAAATCAGCGGGTGTGATTTTTGGTGCGTACCCATTAAGTCGATTGTCGTTAACGGTTGTTGGAACGGTTGCGCACCCGACCAGTGGTAACGCCAGCAAACACCAACAAAGTTTCGATGACAACAACAAATAGTCTCCTTTTTTGCGCGTTGGATTATAAACGTCTTTTATAAATAATACAAGATTTTTCATTAACTGTTTTAACGAATTATGAAAACTTTCACAGTTTGTGTAAAATAAAAATGTTTTTTTGCTTGTTTATGGGGTGTATGTATGATAAAATGATACGTAATAGAAGGGAAGGATTTACAATGAAAAGACTTGTCGTTGTGTTAAGTGGTTTGCTGGTGTTGCCCGCATTTGCTGAGGTTGCGCCATTTTTCTATGATGATGCACTGGAATATTCCGATGCGGAATATGTTGACGATGGTGTGTTGGTGGACGACGGTGTCGTCGTTGCCGACGAAGATGTCGCGCCGGTTGCACCCGTTATTAACACAAATCCACGTGTCGCGGCATCATCTCGTAATGGGTTGCGTTCGGCACCAACGGCAAATGTTGCGTCAAATCGCACAACGGGGGTAAATTCTCGCGTCACTGCGGCGCGCACAACAACGTCGCGTACGGCCGTGCCGTCACGTGTGACAACAACTCGTGGGACCGTTTCCCGGGTGGCAACAAATAATACAACGACTGGCGGTGTGTCGGCGCGTCGTGCAACGACAACCGGGGGTGCAAATACCGCGCGTGCCGGAACGACCACGACAACCGCCACAACAACAATGACAACGTCAACGGGTCAAACAACCGGAGTTTACGAGAATAATAACCTTTATACCGGTCGAGTGGGGGTTCGTTCGTCGGCGTCTGCGCGTGTGCCGGCGATTCGTGTTGCGTCCGCGACAATGACAACGTCGGCATCCGATGTGTCAGCCGCGGCCAAAGAAACGGCCAGCACGATGGATGCAATAAAAGAATTGTCCGATTATTGCAAGGCGCAATATACCGCATGTATGGATAATTTCTGCAATGTTTTGGATGATAATCAGGGTCGTTGTTCGTGCAGCAAAAATGTCAAGAACTATGAAAAAACCGAAACTGCATTAAAGGCTGCGACCGAAGAATTACAGGAAGTTGCGCAAAAAATTCAATATATCGGTTTAAGCAAGGATGAAATCACAACCCTGTTTAGCGAGACCGAGGCCGAATCCGCAATGCGTGGCCAGTCGGACAGCAGCCAGATTAAGGCAAGTTTGGATAAAATTAAAAATATGATTGTCGATGTCAAAACCGGCACGGCGTCGTCTGTGACGGCTGATTCCGGGATGTCGTTTGATTTATCGAACCTGTTGGACTTTACGATTTCCAGTAGTGGTTTTGACCTGTCTGCGTTGTTTGGGACCACAACATCAAACAACACATCGTCGATTGGCAATCAACGTGGAGAAACGCTGTATAAAACCGCGGCTGCCCGGTGCAAGGCAGCGGTGTTGACGGACTGTATATCAAATGGTGTTGATGCGGCCGTTATAACCAATTCGTATGATATGGAAATCGATAAACAGTGTATCGCATATGAACGCAGTTTGTCGGATGCAAACGACGAAATGTCGGCGACCGTGCGTAACGCAAAAACCGTTTTGCAAAAGGCGCGTTTGATGGTTGCGCAACAAAAGAACAGTTATGACCTGCGCGGGTGCATAAGTGCATTGGATTCCTGTATGCAGGACGACTATGTATGCGGTGCGGATTACGAATACTGTCTGGACCCGTCGGGCAAGTATATTGTCGACGGGGCAATTGTTGTCGGTTCATTGCCGGGCAAGGTGTTGACGCAAGCGGCGAAAGAATCTGGTATTCTTAACGAAGGATTGTATCAAACGTGGACATATACTCTTTCGGGTAGCAATGCTATATCGCCGTGGGATGGAAGGGATGATCAAAGTGGTAATTTGGCATCATATATTACCGCAACTTTAACATCTGATACTGTGGAAAATGTAGATTCAAATATGTCCAAATTCCTGCAGTACAAGATTGGATATAATGCCGGTGGTAAAAATTACGGTATGTGTATGTCCGTCCTTAATAAGTGCCAGGATTATACATACAGTAGTGGTACGTACGTGAATAATAACAGAATTATCGAAGAGTTTCTGTATCGTACATTGCCACGAATCAAGGCAGGCCAGGATGCGTTGTTGTCAAGTTATGCCGAAACATGCATATCGGATGTGACGTCGTGTTTAAGCTCTAATAATTACAGAACAGATGGTGGTGCGTCTGCGAATAATATTGCACTTAATGCGTGCAGAAATATCATCCAGACGTGTATGTCGGTCAACGGCAATGTTTTGTCGGCCCCAACCCCCGGCGAAATAAGTACTTGGGCGAAATATGTGTATAGTGCTGAAGAAGGTTCGGACGCCAACAGTGTGCAGATACAAAATTATACTTACTGCATAACCAATATCGAGCAAGACGGAACAGGGGTTGCTACAGAATGGGACGAAACAGCAAAATCGTGTACATGTAACACGGGTTATAGTTGGACAGGTTCGGCCACGGCCTTGGGGTCGTGCGAGGCAGATTCCTGATCGTCTGGTGGCACAGGTTCCACATGTGGAAATCTATAATATGCTTGTAAAAACCGCCCGTTTGGGCGGTTTTTTGTTTCGCATTGTTTGTCGGAATTCGATTCCAGATAACAAAATCTCCTTTGTGTGGTAAAGGGGATTTTTGCCCCCTGGAATAACTACTGGATTCTGGCCATCAACAAAAATGCGCCGAACGGCGCGTTTTTACCGATTGGTCACAATCACAATTCACGACTAATCGCCAACCACCAAATCCGGGTGATTGTTGCGCAGGCGCACCATTGCGGCGTTTTGCATTTTCTGGAACGCGTCCGGGTTCCAAATCTGGAAACTGTTCCCACGACCAACAAAGACCGCGCGATCGGTAATGCCCGCGTGTGCCAATAAATCGGCCGGAATTACAATGCGACCCGTCACGTCAAATGCCAATTGCCGTGCATCCGCAAATAACATCGCCGTTAAATCGTCCAATTTGTCATCAAAAACCCCGATTTTGTCGGTGGCCGCCGCCAATGCGTCCATGCGCGACATGGATAATCCTTCGATGCAATTGTTGGTAAAAGAACGGTACAAAACCACCCCGGCAAATTTTTCAGATGAAACGGCGGCCCGAAATGTCGCCGGCACAGAAATACGTCCCTTGGTATCCAAACGATTTTCATAAGATGAGAGAAACAATGACATTGCTATCCTTGGTTTCTTTGCTGCCGGTTTTATCGGACCGTGTATGAAACATAGCACGTGATATTCTGGTTGTCAATGACAAACCATAATTATTTTATGGGATTTTATGGTCAGATAAGTAAAAAACAAATATTTTAAAATAAAATGAAAATAATTTAATTTTATGCTTGACGACCGATTCGTTTTTGTTCTATGATAGTTGTATAGACAAGGAAGGAATCTATAAAAAGCCCAGAAAACCGAATAAAACCCGGATTTCTGCAAAAAACAAAAAGACAGGGAAAGATTGAGGCCGATTTTTGTAAATACATCGTGTAAATACAAAATCTAATCAATTTTACTTTAACAACGCAAACAAACCAGGGGGGACACGCGCATGTCAAAAAATATAAAAGATATTATGATCGCATTGAACAAGGTTTTAACAACAACTGTTTGGGTCAATGCCGACCGCCAAATTGTATCATTGGCCGATGAATTGCAAATTGGTAAAAATAACTCGCCACGTTCAATCGAAGATTTGTCCCGTCCGTCATTGGTCGGTGCATATGTTTCATTACAAATTCGTACCGACGATTTCGAAGTTGCAGCGGAAAGCCTGGAAACACGTGATTTGGCATTGCGTGTAAAATCTATGGTCTTTGCCGAAGCAAAAAAGATTTTGGATGTCGCCGATACATCCGTCAAATCGGGTGTCGCAATGGCCGCATAATTTGCCCGCGACACGCACGTGTCGGTTTTGTGGGCATTTGAACAGTTTTCCGGTTACGGAAAGGAAGGGAGTCCCGCCGACAAGTAATTGTCGGCGGTCCATTTTTACGAAAGTTAAAAGTGCAGGGGGCAAATACTTGTTTTCTGGAATCAGATTTCAAGGTCCCGTCATACCGATGGATGCCGGCTTTTTTACCAAATTTTGACTCGTTTGTCCGGTGCAATGTACATTTTATCTGTTTCCGTAATGCCATACGCGTCGTACCATGCGTCAATTTGTGGTAAAATGCCGTTCACACGATTCCGCCCCAGGGAATGTTCATCGACCTTGGTCAGACGCAATTTTTCGTCGTCGCGTATGTTGCCCGCCCATGCACCTGCGTACGCAATAAAAAACCGCATATCCGCCGAAAGTCCCATCACGTCATTTGATGGTGCCCCAAAATTTTTATATGCCGTGTATGACACCGTCACCCCGCCATAGTCCGCCAGGTTTTCCCCCAATGTAAATGTGCCGTTTGCATGAATGCCCGGTGCAATTTCAATTTTATCAAAGAAATCACGCAACACGTTTGCATGGTTAACAAATTTTTCGGCGTCACTTGCCGTCCACCAATCGCGCAGGTTGCCGTTCGCGTCAAAATGACGACCGGAATCGTCGAACCCGTGTGTCATTTCGTGACCAATGACGGCACCTATTGCGCCATAATTAAACGCGTCATCCGCCGCCATATCAAAAAACGGGTACTGTAAAATTCCCGCAGGAAAACAGATTTCGTTTGTTGACGGGTCATAATATGCGTTAACCTCGTGCGCGTTCATGTACCAAATTGTTGGGTCTTTTTCGTGTCCAATTTTGTTCAACCAAAACGCGTCTTCGAATTTCGCAACATTTACCATATTTTCCCATAATGTTGCGTTTTTATCGATGTGCAATTTGGAATAGTCGCGCCATTTTTCCGGATATCCGATTTTTGCGTGAAATGTGGACAGTTTTTCCAGCGCGCGTTCCTTGGTTTCCGGGCCCATCCATTCCTGGTTGCGTATGCGTATGCCCAATGCGCGTTGCAGATTTTGTACCAATTTTTCCATACGCGATTTTGCCGATGCCGGAAAGAACTTTTTTACATATAAATGTCCAATTTCTTCGCCAAGTGTTCCGTCCAACATCGCAACCGCGCGTTTCCAACGTGGCTTTGGTTCCTTTTGCCCCGCCATAAAACGGTTATAAAAATCGAACGAAATGTTATACGATGTATCGTCCAATAACGCGTCTGCGCCACTTACAATGCGGTATTTCAAATATGTTTTTATCAGTTCAAAATCTGTGTCGTGCATTATCGCAACGGATTCAGCAATTGCTTCGGGTTGATTCACGTTAATTTCGTTGGCCGCCGTCGCCCCGCGTGCAGATAAATATGCGTCCCAATCGAATCCAGAAAATTTTTCGCGTACCGCATCTAATGTCATTTTGTGATAGTTTGCGCGTGGATCGCGTAATTTTTCCTTGGGGTAGAAAGATTTTGCCATGCGTTCTTCCAATGCATAGATTTTGTCTGGGTCGGCCGCAATACCAAAATTTTTCATTTGTTTCGCAATAAATTTTTTATATTCTGCGCGGGTTTTGACCGATTTTTCATCCGTGTCAAAAAAGTAATCACGTGACAGACCCAAACCGCCCTGGCCAATGTTATAGATGTAATGATTGCTGTCCATTTCGTCCAGACCAACACCGTCGCCCCAAAACGCCGATGAAAATGTGTGCATTTTACCCAGGTATGTCGGTAATTCGTCAATCGATTCCATTGCGTCAATTTCGGCAATGTATGGTGCAACAGGGGATGTTTTGTCCGCGTTTAATTTTTCTGCATTCATCGCAATATGGTACAGCGTGCCGATTTTTCCCGTGTCCGATTCTGCAATTTCGCGAACGCGTTCCAAATTGGTGTTGTGCAAAACATCAAACGCGCCGTAACGCGTATAGTCGTCTGGAATCGGATTCTTGGTCGCCCACCCACGTGTGGCATAGTCGTAAAAATCGTCGCCCGGCCGAACGGTTAAATCCATATTTTCAATCTTGATACCTGCGTCCATATTTTTCCCCTTTGATGTATAAATCGCAATTGTCGTGGTCGCAATAACGGCCACAGCACTAATTATATTCAGAAACTTGTGTTCCATTTTATTTCCTATTTGACCAAGTTTAACACCATTTCATCCAAAATCAACATCCCGCGTTTTGTCGCGCAAACACGATTGTTCGCGATTGTAATAAGTCCTGGGTTTTTATTTATGTATTCCATATTCAAAACATTTTTTACGTCGTCGCCAATCAACAAACCGCGCGTTGTCCGCAGACCAGTTATTATTTTTTCAACCGCACGTGCATCGGTGGACATAGGTGTAAATTGCGCGCCCGCGCCCAACTGTTCGTACCAAACGCCGTTCATAAAAACACGCCCCGCGGCACCGGTGCCGATGCCAATGTATGCGTCACCGTCCCAAATGTTTTGGTTGTGCCGGCATTCAAAACCGGGGGCGGCATAGTTAGATACCTCGTACCGTGGCAAAGCAAGCGTTGCGTCAATCGTGTTATACATGTCGGCCATGTCCTTGTTTGACGGCATGTTCAGGTGCATTTTGCCAAATGGTGTATCGGGTTCGATGGTTAATTCATACATTGAACAATGTGTCAGCCCGATTTTGTTTATATCGTAGCATAATTTTTCAACCGTCGTGGCCGTGTGTCCCGGTAACCCATAAATAAAGTCCGCAGAAACCCGGATGCTTTTAGACATTGCGGCGTCGATAATTCTGTGAATGTCCGCGACACTGTGCCGTCGCCCCAGGAAACGCAATTCGTCGTCGTTTAACGATTGTGCCCCGACCGATAACCGATTGACCCCCGCACCGATAAATTCGCCCATGCGCACTGCGTCCAATGTCCCCGGATTTGATTCAATTGTGATTTCTGCGTTTGGTGCGACATTAAACCGATTGCGAATTTTATTGATAATTTCGGTGAAATTGCCAGTCGGCATTAACGATGGTGTGCCACCACCAAAAAATATCGTTGGAACATCGATTTTGCCCAATTTGTCCGCCCAAAATTCAATTTCTGATAAAATCCCGTTCGTGTATGTACGCCAATCGGGGGTTGGACATGCGTGGCTGAAAAACGCGCAATAATTGCATTTAGACATACAAAATGGAACGTGAATATATATGTTGTGTGCGCCGGTCATGATTGTGTATTGTAATGCCGTGCGGCATAATCGCAAGTTATAAATGAAAACTCTTTCATACGATTTGTTTTTGTGGTATAATAGGGTAAAAGTTGTTCTAATGCGTTCAGGTAAAATCGCTTTTTTAATGACATTTTTGTTGCCTTTTGCGGCATTTGCAGCAAACGAGGGCGTGCCATCGTATTACCAGGCGGAATCGGAAACGACCGCAAATCGCGTCGCGTATGGTAAATATGCAAACAATGGATATACAAAATATGTCGGGCAATCTGGCCAAAAACAAGTTGTTGGTACGAACACATACACGTACCAGGTTCCACGCCAAAAAATTGTGAACCCAACTAATTCCAGTGCGGTATTTACCGATGGAACATATGTTGGCGCAGCAAACGGAACATTTACGGCAAATGGAATCGCAATGCCGATTGAATCCGAAGCAAAAACCAGTATATATGCCGGGTATTCGCGTCGTTTTGCGGATTTTCAGTTCAAAACGGGTGTAAATTCTGTTTTGGAATGGGACGATATGATTTTTAACGAAATCAACGTCGGCGCACGTCATAATTTTTCGCTGCGTAATTTCGATTTATTTGCGTATGCTGATTATACATTTGGTGATATGACATCGGGTGGTTTGTCGATGGATTATGATTTGGAACCGTATGATTGGGCGGATCCGGATTACGGTATTTTCACAATATCTATGGGGGACCAATCGGGGCGCACGAATCGTTTCAAGGTTGGTATTGGTGCACATCATATTTGGGATATTGCCGGGTGGAAATTGTCGCCATCGATTGGGTACGAAGTGTTTAAGCATAATCTTAAAATGTCGGATCACCTGTATCCGAATCCGGGGATTTATTTACCCATGATGTCGGACAAGGGCGACTATGTCTATGGCGACGAAGAAGGGTATTATTACACGTTGCCCGTCGGGACAGAAGCCCCGTCTGATTGGTACCAGGTTTGTTTAAGTCCCGAAGACATCGCATTGGCATCGGCACCGACGGCCGGATTTTCTCAGTTGGGGACGTCAATTTCAACGACGCCATATACCGAATCGATGGGATATGTACCGTGGGGTGTTGGACCAAATGAATGTATTATTATTGGTGGTGATGGTCCGATACGTATTAACGGCACGACGCATATTTATAACACGACATGGTCTGGGTTCTATTTGGGGTTGGAAATTGAAAAGCAGATGACATTGTCGGACAAACTGCGTTTTTATTTCCAGGTTGGTTTGCCAAAATATTCATCCGAAGGTATTTGGCCAAATCGTGACGATTGGCAACAAAACCCAAGTTTCCTGGATGAGGGGTCCAAAGGTGCGTACACATACACCGCGGAAATGGAATATGATTTGCGCCTGTCCAATCGGTTGCAACTGGTTATCAAGGCGGACACAAACTATTTCCACGTTGGTAAAATAGGTGGCGAATTATACGTTGCGTCATACAGTGCATTTTGGATTGATGAAAACGGTCAATATATTTTGGACGATAACGGGTTGCCGATTATTGAAACGACGCCGGCGCATACCGAAAAAATATCGGAATCATTGAAAGAGGCCGTATGGCAATCGTTCGGTCTGCATATCGGGTTTAAATACGCATTTTAATATGGGGGTGTCCCATGGGGTACAAGACGTTTTTTTCCGCTTTTTGTGCGCTGGTATTATTTGTGCCGTGTGTTGTACGTGCAGACGAAGGTGCGTTTGATATGGCGCGTTGGGAATCTGTGTTGAACGGTGTGCGGTCGCGGGCGGCGGCGGAAAACGTTTCGCAAAAAGTGATTGACGACACATTGCGTGCGCCGGTGTTTGTTCCGTCAGTTGTTAAAAGCGATAAGAATCAATCAGAATTCAAATTGTCTTTGTCGGAATATCTTAATCGCACGGTAAGTCAAACGCGCATTGTGGACGGTAAAAAAATGCGTTTACGGTACCCGACAATGTTGGGGCGGGTTGAAAAGGCATATGGTGTTCCGTCACATGTTATGTTGGCATTTTGGGGTATGGAATCGAATTATGGTGCGGTGAAATCGCGTCATAAATTAACGAACGCGTTTTTGTCGTTAATGTACGACGGCCGTCGGGAAGAGTTTTTTACCAACCAGTTAATTGCGCTTATGAAGATTGCCGATAAAAACGGTCTGGATGTAAACGATATACGGGGCAGTTGGGCCGGCGCCATGGGGCATTTTCAGTTTATTCCGACAACACTTAGCCAATATGGGGTCGATGGCAACGGCGACAACCGTGTTGATATTATAAACAGTGTAGGGGACGCAATGTTTTCTGCGGGTAATTACCTGAACAAATTGGGGTGGAATCCGAACGAACGCATTGCGCGCCGTGTGGTTTTGCCGGCGGATTTTGATACATCGTTGTTGCGGGGTGATGTCAAGAAACCTTTATCAGATTGGGCAGCAATGGGTGTTTTGAATGACGATGGGACATCGATTCCAACAAATGATATGACGGCGGGTTTGGTTGCAGATGTCGCGGCAATTGAAACCGCGCGCACCGTGGCGGAATCAGAAAATCCAGACGTTGACGTTGCACCGATGCCAGTGATAACGGCATATTTGACATATCCGAATTTCTATCGCATTAAAAAGTGGAACAATTCGAATTGGTATGCAATAGCAATCGCGGAATTGTCAGACGCATTGAAATAGGTTGATTTTTTGTGTATTTTATGATATAATATACAACGCAATTCGGGGGTTGGTGCCCCGTTTTTTTATTCCAAAATTTACTTCAAACTAAATCAAAGGATAATATATGTCAAAACAAATACAAATTCGGCGCGGTACCGCAGCCGAGCATAGCAGTTTTACCGGTGCAATCGGTGAACTTACAATGGATACAACCAACAAAACAATCCGGGTCCACGATGGCACAACCGCGGGTGGCACAGTTTTGGCGAAACAAAGCGAAATACCCGATTTAACAAATGTTGATTATGTAATTGAAACACAATTACCCACGGCGGAAAATAATTACACATGGTACAGAAAATACAAAAGTGGCTGGGTCGAACAGGGGGGAATACTAAATGCGGGAGGCACATCTGCAGTAACGGTTTCATTACCAATCACAATGAACAATTCAGAATATAATATTCACGCAACTTGTATAAATTCTGTCGAATATTGGTGTGGGTCATCCGCACACACAACAAACACATGTACATTTCGTACAACAAACCGTAACGGCGAAGGTTATATGCAACGGGTTAGTTGGTGTGTTTCTGGTATAATAGCAAACTAAAATTTTAAACACGTACTTATAATATCAGACAAATTATGCTTATAATTTTGATAAGTATAATTTTGTCTGGTTTCGTCTTTGACCTTTTTTGATAAATTTCTTAAATCAGATTCCGACATTTCCAGCATTTTATTTATGCGTTTTTCTATTTCGGTTATGGATATCTTGTTAAACTCAAATCCGTATTTACTGATGTTTAATCCCGTACTTTGTGAACAAATTGGTATTAAACCGCCGTTTGCCATACACATTAAAGTCGCAACCGCGCCACCTTCGGATACAGACGGTGTAATTACGGCGACATTATTATCCATAATACGTTTAAAATCATCGGACTCAACATCAACAAATTCGTAATATGTTATATTTTTGTGTTTGCCGGTAAACACATCTTTATAATAATCATACAATATTTGTTCGCCCCTGCTAAAACCACATATTGTTAAATTCAATTCGGGGTGTTTTTTAAATAATTCGATTACTAAATCCAATCCTTTGTGCAAACCACCGGACGAACCAAAAAACAGGAAGTTTGTTTTTATGTTTGTAAAATCTTTACTGTCAATATTAATATCATATGTGTCATAATAAAATGCATTTAAATTAAAAATACGATTTTTTACGTTATGTGTGTTTTTAACAAAATCATTACCCAATACGATAATATTTTTAGCAAAATTATTTATTACTGAATTATCTTGGTCACAATAACGCGCAGAATCAGGACACCATTTGCCGGTCGCGTTGTAAAAATCTATAACTTTCTGTATGGTTACAATATTTGAAAAATCGATTGAGCAACCCGGACTGTAAAAAATAGTATTTATTTTTGGGTTTGAACACGCTATACGAAAATTATGCCCAAAACCATAAATAACATCATAATTTTCTATTTCATCATGTGATAATAATGTGTCCCAATTTGCAACATCAACGGTATAACCCATTTCATTAAATATTTGCGCAGCAGTAAAACATTCCATAAAATTTGTATGTGCCCTTGAAAGTCCTTTTGTGAATGGTGTGGTTATATATGATACAAGAACCCGTTTTTTTCGGTGTTTTGCATTAAATACGTTATATAAAATATTTCGTCCGGCTTCGTGGTGTCGTATTGCCACGCGCCAACCATGGAAAGGAATTATTTTTAATAATAATTTTTTGTATAATTTCATTGTTTTTTACCTTGCTTGTTAAACAATATATGAAATCCGAAAATTGTGATTACCTTTTTGTCAAAAAACATAAAATTGTTTATTGAAAATATTTTTTGTATCAAAGACAATTGGCTGTTAAAAGCATGATGAATTTGTTGTTTCGTAAACATTTGACTTACAATGTATGATTTTTCTTTTTGCCAGCGATTTTCCCCGGATGCACCATTTACATCAAAATAACACGCCCTGAACGGTATATGTTTATACGAACATTTGTGTATATGAATAAATTCAACCCATTTTTTCCAATCGCTTACTATTTTTAAATTTTCATCATACATACCGTATTTTTCAAATAAATCACGCTTTATCAGCGTTCCTTGATGTGGTAAAGTATCCAGAATCAAAAAATTTGTATCTATTGTATCCGGAACAGTACACTCTTTATCGTATTCTTTTATGTATCTGTGACCATAAATAATATCTGCATCCAATCCGGCAGATACAAATTTTTTTAACACGTTTTTATCATACAATGAATCACCGGCATTCATAAACAAAAGGTAATCGCCACTGGCGCGTTTGATACCTTTGTTCATCGCGTTATAAATGCCGTTATCTTTTTCAGATACAAAATAGTCCATATGCGATTTATATTTTTCAAATATGTCCAATGTTTCTTGGTTTGAACCGCCATCGATAACAATCCATTCAAAATCTTGAAATGTTTGATTTATAATGCTTCGGCATGTTTGTTCTGTGTTTGGGGCATTATAACATATTGTTATGATGCTTATTTTTTTACTCATAATTTACGGCCCTTTTTAATTTGAAATATTTTATTGGGTGATGAAAAAGCATGTGTTTTGATAAAAACATCGGATTAAAAAATCGGGATTTGCGCACCACTTGCAGTAATTTTTTTCGCAAAACAGGATTGTCCGACAGAAAATTCAACATATATAATTTGATTTTGGCTGTGCTTTCTTGTTGGATTTGTTTTTGCCGGATACTTACATTTTCGCCGTGCCAACGATATTTCAATAATATATCTGGTAAATTATGTATTTGTGTAATTTGTATCATGCGGGCCCACAAATCATAATCTTCGGCATTGGTGTATTCCGCACGATACCGTAAATCGTGTTTGATAAATATTTCCCTGCGTATCATAGCACTTGGGTTTGCAATATTACACATATTCAACATATCGATATATGAAATATTTTGTTTCATATGTACATCTGTGTCAGAACATCCAAATTGATGATACGATGTTCCCAAAACCCCACATTCGGGATGGGTGTTCATATAGGCGACCTGGGTGGCAAAACGTTTTGGTAATGAAACATCGTCACTGTCCATAAGCGCGATATATTCGCCAGAACATAAAGAAAGTCCCTGGTTAAGAACCACAATACGTCCATTGTTCGTGGGGTTGTTTATAAATTTGATTCTTTTATCTTGTTTTGCATATTGGGCAATAATGTTGGCGGTGTTGTCTGTGGAACCGTCATTTATGATGAAAAATTCAAAATCAGTAAATGTTTGTGATAAAATACTTTCAATCGCCTCGGCAATATATTTTTCAGAGTTATATGCGGTCATTAACACCGATACTCGCGGGGTGTGCGATGGCGTGGCCGTGGTGCGACCCGCGTTTTCTAATGATTTCATTATTGTTTCCCTTTGCGTTTGAAGACAAAGACCACGGGATGTCCCACGGCAATGAAAACTATAACCAATATGCGCGGTAATGTCAAAGAATAAAAATAATTGAAAGTTGACACGGTTTTTGCTAACCTGTGTCTGGTAAAACGAAAAAATAAGGATTTTTTATGGCCATCAAGGTGCGCGATTTCGAAGTGCGTTTAACCCGAAATAAAGAAGAACGGCGAATGGTGCGCGCGTTGCGATATGATGTTTTCGTCGAAGAAGAGGGCGCGTCCGCAACCGAAGAACAACGCGCGTTGCGCGAAGAATATGATGCATTCGACCGGTTCGCAGATTATATGGCGGTGTTCCATAATGGTAAAATCGTCGGAACATACCGCATTATTGACCGCGATGCCGCGGAAAAAATGGGCGGTTTTTATACGGAATCTGAATATAACATTTCCAAAATTAAAAAGGTCGCCGGTAATATCGCCGAAATGTCGCGCGCGTGCGTCGATGTGAATTATCGCGAAAACGCACTGGTGATGCGAATGTTGTGGGCGGGGTTGGCGGAATATGTGATGCGACGGAAAATTGCGGTGCTGTTTGGGGTCGCGTCGTTCGTCGGAACCAAATCTGCAAAATCGGCCCAGGCGATTTCGTATCTTTATTACAATCATTTGACGCCACCACACCTGAGGGCGACAATCGCACTGGAAAAATTGGCGGACGATATTGACCCACGATTGACGCGGATGAATATTTTGCCGGCGGTATTTGTTGACCCTGACGAGGCACGTCGTCAAATGACCCCGCTTATCAAGGGGTATTTAAGTTTGGGGGCCACGTTCGGCAAGGGCGTATTCATCGATCCTGTGTTTAATTCGTATGATGTTTTTGTGACTTTACAGACCAAGGACATAAATGCCGCGTATCAAAAACATTTCTTGGGGCGGGCCGACGCATTGGCTGATATGGATGTTGATGTGCGCGACGGCGCGATAAAAACACTGGGGAAAATTGTATTAAGCCCGGTGACCGTGCCAATTAAATTGGTGCGAACATTCTTTGATTTTATGTTGCGCGAAGATGCCGCCGATGCTGAATTCGTCGAAGATGCAGAAAAAGAAAACGATGGGGACGCTGAATAAAAATGGCAATGAAAAATCCTAACTTTTTTAGCAAGGTGTTGGCCGTTATTCGTATGGTATTATTCTGGGGCGGTATTTTTATCCAGGTGCCAATCATATTTTTGCTGCCACGTGGACCGCGTTCGGTTGCGTATATGCGCGTGTATATGTGGTGGTTAAAGGTGACAACGGGGTTGCGCGTGCGGGTGCACGGAAATTTAACAACTGCGCGACCGTTGTTGGTCGTATCAAACCATATATCGTTTTTTGAAATCGCTATGTTGTCATATGTATTCGGGGGCAGTTTTGTTGGTAAACGCGAGGTGGCGCGGTGGCCCATTGTTGGCCCAATCGCAAAAAAATTTGGTGTGGTATTTATCGACCGTAACCCCGCCACCGCAAACCAGGCATTACACGCGGTCAACGAACAATTATCAAAATTGACATACCCACTGTTCATTTTTGCCGAGGGTACAACCACAAACGGTGCGTATGTAAAACCGTTCAAAAGCGCGATGTTCAGTATCGTTGAAAATTCGAACATAACGGTTCAACCCGTTGTGGTAAATTACCGCACTCGTCGGGGCGATGCGATAAGAGATGAAGATATTGCAAATCATTTGGCATATTTTTCAAATGCTAAAATGGATATGGGGCCGTTGGCCATGCGTGAACGCAGCGCGTTTGCACAACTTTTTCACGTGATGGCAATGGGTGGTTTTATGGTCGAAATTACAGTTTTGCCGGCACCAAACATTGCCGGTATGAATCGGAAACAAATTGCGGAAGCACTGTATACAATGGTTTCAGATAAATATATGGAAATCAAAGATAAACCTGCAACAAAGTAAGAGAAAGTAAAATGAAAACAGCAATTACACCAACACGTGCCGAAGATTTTAGCGGATGGTATCAAAATTTAATCGTTGCCGCCGATTTGGCGGAAAATTCGCCTGTGCGCGGCTGTATGACGATAAAACCATATGGTTGGGCAATATGGGAACTGATGCGCGACCAGATGGATAAACGGATTAAGGCAAATGGGGTGCAAAACGCGAATTTCCCGTTGTTGATACCGATGGACTATTTTAACCGCGAAGCGGAACATGTCGCCGGATTCGCCAAAGAAGCCGCGGTCGTCACACATTATCGGTTGAAAAAAATAGACGGCAAATTACAGCCCGACTCCGAAGCCGAATTGACCGAACCATATGTGATTCGTCCAACGTCTGAAACCATTATCGGCGAAGCGATGTCTCGTTGGGTGCAATCGTATCGTGATTTGCCAATGAAATTGAACCAGTGGGTAAATGTTATGCGGTGGGAAATGCGGCCACGCATGTTTTTGCGTACATCTGAATTTAATTGGCAAGAAGGCCACAATGTCTTTGCTACACACGATGAAGCAAACGCCGACGCGCGTAAAATGCATGCGATGTATCGCGAATTTATGGAAAATGTTTTGGCAATACCGGTTATTATGGGCGAAAAAACACCCGAAGAACGCTTCGCCGGTGCCGATCATACATATACAACCGAACAAATTATGCAGGATGGCAAGGCGCTTCAGGCTGGAACGTCGCATGACCTGGGACAGCATTTTGCCAAATCGTTCGGAATCCAATTCTTGGGAACCGATGGTAAATTACAATATGCGTGGACAAATTCGTGGGGAACATCGACGCGTATGATGGGTGGTTTATTTATGGTGCATTCCGATGACGATGGTTTGGTTTTACCACCGGCCGTTGCCCCGTACCAGGTTGTTGTTATTCCGATTACGCGTGACGAAACCGCGGACGCATTAAATGCGTATGCGCATTCATTGGCGGACAAATTGCGTGGTGCCGGCGTTCGTGTTTGGGTTGACGATTCAGATATGCGTGCCCCAGACAAAATGTGGAAATGGATTAAACGTGGTGTGCCATTGCGTGTCGAAATCGGTGGACGCGAAATGGAATCTGATTCCGTGACTGTGACCCGTCGCGATATCGGCAAAGATTCCAAGAAAACTGTATCCTCGGCGGAAATGATTGCCGGTGTTAACGATATGTTGGCACAAATCCAATCTGATATGTTGGTGGCTGCACAAAAACGCAACGAAACAATGATTCATAATGTTGCTGATTTGGCGGAATTGGAATCTGCGCTGGAATCTGGGAAAATTGGTTTCTTTCGTATCAAATATGATTTAACAACAAATGATAAATTTGAAGAAATGGTTGAAAAATACAAGATTTCCCGGCGTTGTCTTGATGACAACGACCCGACATATGTGTTCGTTGCAAAATCATATTAAAAAAATGGGGCGGATGCCCCTTTTTTTTATCGCGTGCGCAGCATTCGTACGTCGTCAAATTCGGGATACATTCCAAACATTGTGCGTGCCGTTGGACACAGTGGTAAAACATGCCGATGTTGTTCGCGGGCAATATCACATACGCACCGCACCAGGTTTAATTCCACATCACCACCGCGGTATGCATCGTCGACTTCGGTATGGTCGATAATTACAGTGTTTGGCCCGGTGCGAACAAATGTTATTTTGCCGATAACATGTCCGCCGATGTATGCGAAAAATCCGTTGCCGTTCGGAAAAGGTATATATTTGATTTCGTTTGCCATAATCCCCCCCCATTTACGGCAAATCATAGCACTCGTTTTTCATAATATAAATATGATTGTATGCAAATAAAACGGGGCGTTTGCCCCGTTGATTATTTTCTAATTTTGTCGTAGTTTTTGCGAATGATATTGCCACTGTGACGCAGTGCGGCGGATTCGGGCGCGGCCAATTTCGGCATAAGTGTTTTTGTCACCCCCATTACGCCCACCACACCTGGTAACGACATGGCGACGCGTTTTGCGCCGATGCCTGAAACGGTGCTGACCGTCAAGATTCTGTTTTCGTCGTTTGCAATACAGCGAATCAAATCTGCAACCGCCCCAGCAATACCGTCCCATGTTGCGCCACGTCCGCGAATAATTTCATATGCGGCCGTGTGGACACGATGTTCGATTGTTGCGCGTGCATTGTTTGTCAATGGTGTTTTTGTCTGTTTGCAAAAATCGTTTAATTCAATTGCACCGATTGTTGCCGGTGTCCATGCAACAACAGAACTGTCGCCGTGTTCACCCAAAACATATGCATTTACCGATTGTGGTGATACCGCCAGTGCGCGCGACAATATCACACGCAGACGTGCCGAATCCAGCATTGTCCCCGTTCCAATCACGCGGGCAGGGGGCAATTTAGACAATTTTTGTGCCAACATAACCATTACATCCAACGGGTTTGTGACGACGACCAATTTTACATTTTTGTTGTCCACATTTGCCATCACGCGTGGCACGATGTCGGAAATAACATCGGCGTTTTTCTGTAATAAATCCATACGTGTTTCGCCGGGTTTCTGATTTGCACCAGCGGCAATAATCACGATTTCAGAACCGCGTATTGCGCGATAGTTGTTTGCTGCGGTAATTTTAACATCGAATGAAAATGCGGCGGCGTGCCCCAAATCTTCGGCGGCGGCGCGTGCACGGACGGCATCGCGGTCATATAAAACTATTTCGTGTGCCAGACCCGTATTTTTAACCGCGGTGGCGACGGCCGATCCGACCGACCCAATACCAATAATTGCTATTTTCATTTTTAATTTCCCCCTGTTAAATAACATTATATCACAAACGCAAAAAAAAGTTCGCATAATTTGTAAAAAGCACTTGCGACGAATAAAATATATTTTCTATAATCCAATTACAAAGCAAAGGAGAAACACACATGAAAACATTATCAACACTTTTTGCGGCATGCGGGATTGCATTTGCGGGTGCTGCGTCGGCTGCGAACATCACAATTTATTATTCCCCGACATGTCCACATTGTCATCACGCGCGTGAATTTATTTCCAGCACACTGATTTATGAATATCCAAATTTGACGGTCAGTGAAGTTAACGTTTTCGATGAATCGAACAACAAAATGTTTTCGGATGCGTTAAAGAAATGTGAATATGAATCTGGTGGCGTGCCGGTGTTGGTTGTCGGCGAAAAATGTTTCCAGGGCTATGCCGATTTTATGCAGGGCGAATTACGCGAAGCGGTCGAGGCTGACTTAAGCGATGCAGATAAAGCAACCGCCGCCGAAAACAAAAAGGCATTAGAAGAAAACGCAGAAAAATTTAAATCAGAACACGCAGACAGGGCAAATGCCATTTCTGAATACAAGTCAGCATCAGACGATGCGGCAAAAAAAAAATAACGGTGGTTCGACCATTTGGTTCTATGGATTACTGGTTGTTTTGGTCGCGGGACTTGGGTTCGTCTTGTTAAAAAAAGACAATAAAAAATAATGTTGGGTAAAACAAACAATGTTTGATTTAACGACACTGGATTATATATACATCATCGTGGTTTTGGTTTCGACCATTTGGGCGACAATGCGCGGTGGTGTATATGAAACCATTGCAACATTGTCATGGGTGATTGCGGCGGTGACTGCACGGTTTGCGTCGCCCATTTTGGACGGTTGGTTACAGGATTGGTTCAAATTGTCTGAATCAACGGTTGGGACATTGGTTGCGTCGTATTTTGTTGTATTTTTTGTGATATTGATAACTGTCGGGTTCTTTAACCAAAAATTGCGCGACAAAATCCAGGACAGCATTATGAACCTTACCGATAAAACACTGGGGGTGATTTTTGGTATTGTTCGTGGTGTTGTTGTAATGGGGGTCGTGTATTGGGGTGCGTTGTGGTATTATTCCGATGCACCACGTTTGCCGCGGTGGTTGGATATGTCGCGTATGCGTCCCGTTATGCACACGACGGCGGAATTGTTGGACAAATGGTTTATCCCGGGGACCGAAAACAGGTTGTTGGCACGCGATCGTGTCGGAATGGAAGAAAAGATGAAGATTTATAATAATCTTATCAACCCGGCCGTATCTGACCGTCCCGCAAACACCGCGTCGGGCGAACGTTCGGGTGCGGACGCACCAAAGAAGCCGGCCGAAGAACCGGCGGAAACTGGATATAAAACATCGGAACGCACTGCATTGGAAAATCAGTTAATGCAAATTGAATCCGCAGCCAAGGCGGCAGAGGCACGCGAGTCCGCCAATCAGGGCGACCAAAACGATTAGTCGTTGGTTGCAAAGATAAATAAAAACCACCGTCCGTATGGGCGGTGATTTTTGTTGGGTATTGCGGAATGTGTATTATGATAAAAATATGCAAAACAATCGTTAGAAAAATTTTTGTAAAAAATCACGCAAGTGGGGCACAATCATTGCCGAGTTTTTGATGTGGTTTTTAATATTCAACAAATTATTTGACGGCGACAATCACAAACGCGGGTAATCCCCATCCAAAATTTTGTATTTCCCGCCCGCGGCGGAGTGTCACGAAGTGACGGGGTGGGTATTCGGTGTCGTTTGTTCCGATGAACGGTTGGAACCCTCCCCGCCCTGCGAGCCATCCCCTCCGATGGAGGGGAATTATTCTCTGGGCCCAGTTTCCAGAAAAACGCAATGCGTTTCCCAGGCCCCCGTTTCATTTTGTCATTGCGAGCAAAGGGTACCCACAAAATGCAACGCATTTTGCGGGGGCCGCCGGCGAAGCAATCCAGTCAATAGTGTATGGGCGTTCCGCTCACGGCTTTATTACACCCTGGATTGCCGCGGTCGCTACGCTCCCTCGCAATGACAAAGCCGCCACCCACCCACCAAACAAAATTATTCCCTTTTGGGTTTTCTGTGTTATAATGAGTATTGAATCCAATGGGAATTGGGTTCGGGCTGTGGTAAGCCTACAAAAATCCGGTGCAAAAGCATCGTAATCTGATGTTTTTCGGTGCCTTTTGCACCGTTATACATCCCCGATTGTTTGGTCGGGGAACAGACTTGATTTTTGGTCTTTACCACTCCCCGACCGCTTTTCCTTTGGCGGTCTTTTTCTTTATAACCAATGGAACAAACATGGCAAATGTACATTTTGATAACGCAAAACGTAATAAAAACGATGAGTTTTATACTTGTTATGAGGATATCGAAAAAGAATTAAATCACTATGCCAAGTATTTCAAGAACAAGGTGATTTATTGCAATTGCGATGACCACGCGGGAATTGGGCTGGGAACACCAAAATCAAACTTCCTTAAATACTTTGCCGATAATTTTGAGGCATTTGGCATTAAAAAAGTAATCGCCACCCATTATGAACGCGATGGCGCATCCACAATGTATGTGTTGGACCACGATAACACCGGCGATGGTATTATTTGCAGCGAGGATATAGAAGAAATACCATTAAAGAGTAATGGCGATTTTCGTTCGCCCGAGTGTATTGAATTGTTAAAAACCGCGGACATCGTAATTACAAACCCGCCATTTTCGTTGTTTGGTGAGTATGTTGCGCAACTAATGGAATATAAAAAGAAATTCATAATTATTGGTAATGATAATTGCCGAACCTATAAAGATATATTCCAATTGATAAAAGGTAACAGATTCTGGAGTGGATATAATCATGTAAAAAAATTTGTAAAACCAGATGGGGAAATACAGCAGTTCGGTAATGTTTCTTGGTACACAAATATACCAACAATACGACGTAATGAAAAGATAGAAACCGGTAAAAAATATTACGGATACGAAAGCATGTATTCCCAATACGAAAATTACGATGCAATAAATGTCAATAAGACGGACGATATCCCAATGGACTATGACGGCGTAATGGGCGTACCTATTACTTTTATTGATAGGTACAATCCAGAACAATTTGAAATTGTTGCCTTGGGTATAGTTGGTAGTTGTAATTTTACTAGTAATAAAAAAATGGAAATTTTGGACAAACAAGGCAACAGGACGGGTAAATTTACATTTAATGCAAAGGGAACGTTGTACAGGAAATACAACCCAAACAATCCGAAAGATAACCCCGCCTTTGTAGATGTTGAAACAGGACAATTGTATTCCAGCATTTATGCGCGAATTTTAATCAAAAAGAAAAAGGGGAACTAATATGGTGATGAAGGCAAAGTTGTTTGATACATTAACCGTTCGGCAATTGGTCGATGGTTACCGCGATTCCGGCGACAACGGTGTTGTTGCGTTTGGTGGAAAACTTAATGTGCGACCCGCATTCCAACGCGAATTTATTTATACGCCACGTGATAGAGACATGGTTATGAAATCGGTTTATGATAATTTACCGTTAAATGTTATGTATTGGGCACGCAACCCCGATGGCACATTTGAAATTATTGATGGACAACAGCGCACAATTTCCATATGCCAATTTATCACGAACGATGATGGTTATGGCAATCCAATCGCAATTAACTTTGATGGTCGCCGAACGCAAACATTTAATCAAATGTCACCGGAAAAACAGCGCGAAATATTGGACGAATATAAATTAATGGTCTATGTTTGCGATGGCACCGAAGACGAAAAATTGGAATGGTTCCATACCATAAACATTGCCGGCAAAGTGATGGAGGAACAAGAATTACTAAATGCCGACTATACGGGAACATGGCTGACATCGGCCAAGGCGTTCTTTTCCAAAAAAGACAACAATCCCGCATTGAATTATCGGTATTATGACAACGACCGAAAACACAGTTTAATTGCACTTAACGCCGATGATGCCAATCGCCAGGCGTTACTGCATTTGGTGTTGGGGTGGATTGTGGACGGCAACCCCAAATTATATCCGGAAATAAAAAACTATATGTCGATTCACCGCGCAGACGAAAATGCAGATGAATTGATAAATTACTATAAATCGGTTGTTGATTGGGTGCACGATGTGTTCGGTGAAAAATACTATAACGAAATGCGCGGGTTGCCGTGGGGATTAATCTTTAATAAATATCGATATGGTAAATATGACCAATCGGTTATGGCACGCGCGGTCTCGGGACTGATGGCAGACGAAGAAATACAAAACAAACGTGGCATTTTCGAGTTTCTGTTTGATATGAACCAAAAACACCTGAACCTGCGGCAATTTGATAACGCAACCAAACGCACAATTTATCAAAAGCAGGCCGGCATTTGTCCGTACTGTGCCAACACGGAAAACGCAAACAAAGTGTGGAAATTCGAGGAAATGGAGGGCGACCATATTATGCCGTGGTCCCAGGGTGGCAAAACCATTCCAGAAAATTGCCAAATGTTATGCAAACATCATAACAGGGCAAAAAGCGACAATTAAAAAACACCGCCCGAATGGGCGGTGCTTATTTCCTGGTGCCAGTTGTCGGACTTGAACCAACGACCCTCTGATTACAAATCAGATGCTCTACCAGCTGAGCTAAACTGGCGTTTAATGCAACGCATATATTACATTGTTGTTTTCTAAATATCAAGTGTAAAAATTCATAAATTACTTGCAAATATAAAATAACGGTTAAAAATACATATTATGAAAAAATTACCTGAATTATTGGCGCCGGGGGGAACACTGGACGCGTTTAAAACCGCAATTTTATACGGTGCAGATGCAATTTATGCCGGTCTGCCGGGGTTTTCAATGCGCGCACGGGCGAAAATCACCACCGATGAAGTGAAAACTGGTATCGATTTGGCCCACGCGGCGGGGAAACGCGTGTATTTGGCATTTAACCTTTTTGCGCACGATGCGGAATACGCCAATATGCCACGGGTTGGTGAAACGATACGCTATTTAAAACCCGATGCGTTGATTGTGGCGGATCCGGGGGTGTTGACCTGGGTGCGGGAAAATTTCCCCGATATGCCGATTCATATTTCAACCCAGGCGAACATCTGTTCCGCCCAATCGGTCAAATTTTGGCAACGTGCGGGGGCGTCGTTGTGCGTGTTGGCGCGCGAAGTGTCGCACAACGATTTCAAAACTATTCGTGCCGCGTGCCCGGATGTAAAACTGGAAATATTTGTTCACGGGGCAATGTGTATGGCTTATTCTGGGCGGTGTTTGCTGTCAAACTTTATAACGGGTCGGCCGTCAAATCGTGGGGCGTGTGCGCAGTTGTGTCGGTGGAAATATGATGTGATTTTGCGCGAAACGGAAACCGGTATCGAAATGCCAATCGAAGAAGACGACCGGGGCGTATATATTTTGAATAGTAAAGATTTATGCCTTATGCCACGATTGGCGGATGTGTTGGAATCCCACCCGGATTCATTAAAGATAGAGGGGCGCAATCGTTCCGAATACTATGTTGCATCGGTCGTGCACGCGTATCGTGCGGCGATGGATGCATGGGCGGCGAATCCCGAACACTTTGGTTCCGCGCCGTTTATGGACGATTTGAATAAATTAGAAACGCGTGGTTATACAACGGCGTTCTTTGATGGGCCTGTAACGCCGGATGCGCATAATTATGAATCTGCGCGGTCGGTGTCTGATTTTCATGCGGCGGGCGTTGTCGTGGCGCGGGACGCGGAAAAAATTACATTTGAATTGCGTAATGAAACACGCATCGGTGATGAAATAACGTTTTTGATTCCGGGCGGGGCGGAAAAGGCAACTGTGAAATTGCCGGAAATCATAAATGCAAAAAACGGCGAACGCCAACCCAAAATGTCTGCAGGCCAGGGGAACAGCATTTTAATCCCACGCACGTGGGTCGCGACGAATTACGATAAATTGGTGCCGTTGACGGTGGCATATAAACGGAAATAGGTTGCAGGTTCGTCATTCCCGCGCAGGCGGGAATCCAATGCCACGCAGTGATTATATTATGTTCGTTGCCGTGGGCAACAGATTGCCTGCGGCGCAGTAGATCCCGGCCTTCGCCGGGATGACGGCTTTCTGGAATTTGGTTATAAATAAAAAACCGCCTAAATGGCGGTTTTGCTAATCACCAACCACTAACACTAACCACTCTATGCGGCGCGTTGTTGTTGATGCCGGCGCAGCCATAATTGCAAAACCATCTTTTGTTTTTTTGCAACCGGTTGTTTGTTTTCAACGCGAACCGTGGCCGCAACCATTTGTGGCGCACGTGTGGCCGGTGCCATCGCAACCGTTTTCGGTTTATACATTGCAGACATTGTGTTTAATGTCTTGTTCGCTTCGTTAAACCGTTTTGCAATATACGTGGTCAGTTTTTTCCGGTCGTCTGGACGAATCGTTGCACGCGAATCACGATGCTTGTTCGTCATAATAAGTTTTGTAATCTTCTTGGAATGATATTTATGAATCCGTTTAAGTAATTTTGTGACCGGATTATTCTTGTCCATTGTGGCAATTTTTGCCTTTAATAATTGCAGTGCGTTATGTGATGACGCGCCCAATGTTTTATTCGCCATTAAATTTTGTAACAAAAATGCATTGTAAAGCGCAATGTATGCGCGCAGAATTTTATTCGCATTTTCTTTGCTTATTGGTGATTTTTTCTTTTTTCGCGTTTGGGTTTTGGCAAATTTGGCCATGGTTTTATTCTGTGTCATGGCATCCCCCTTTGTTTTTTTTGTTCTTGTATTCCTTGATGAATATTATAGCGCGTGTCGTAATAATATTCAAGAGTTATGTCAAGATAAAGTTTGTTTTGACTTTATTCACACAATATAGCAAAATTGTCGCGATCGTGTCGCAAAAAATTTGCCACCGGTGGGTGTCGGCGTTGATACGATTCCCAATCTTGCCAAAAATGGGGGTTGGTGTATTCATCAAAAAACAAGGAGTTTAACAGATGAAAAAAACTGTGAAAATCGCAATGGCTGCAACTTTATTAACTGTGCCGGCATTTGCGGACACACCGTATACTGCGGGGACGTTGCGTAATATTGAAAATCCGTTGTATTTACCGGCCGCCGGTGAAGCATTCAGCAAAATCGGATTCGGTATCATGTACAAAATCACCGATAGTAATGATGCACAAAAAAAATTGTTCCACGATGGTGCCGAGGAATTTCCAATTTGGCGCCCGTCATTGGATTTGGGGTATGGTATAACTGATCGTTGGGCGGTTCATGGTCAAATCGGTTATACACACAACCGCGACATCAGCCGTTATGGTTTCCATTTGGGCCGTATCGGAACAACATACCGCGTGATTAACAGCAGTGATGGTTGGGTATGGGACCTGTATGGCGATTTCCACATGGGTGGTATGGAAAAGATGAAGGGGTCGTTGAAAATGACTTCGATGGGAACCGCGTTTGATTATGATAACTATTCCAACGGCCGTTGGGGTTATCATGTCGGAACCAAGGTGGGCAAGGTTTGGGATCGTTGGACAACCAGTGCGTTTGTTGAATTGTTGCGTACATGGGGTAACCACAACAACGAAATTGATGTGTCCAAGGTGACACCTGCATTGTCTGCGGCATTGGGTGGGTTGCCATTGGGTATTCCAGACAAAATATCGGTTGATTTGAAATCAACAACCGAATTTGATTTAGGTGCAAATGCGTTTTATCAGGTCAACGACAGATGGTCGTTTGGTTTGGGATTGAAATATATTTATCACGCACAAAATGGATTGAAAAAGATTCATACGAAAATCGACAACCCATACGGTGTTGCGGCAACAAATGCACTTGTTGCCCAATACAAAGAAATGCACGACAGATTCAGCGAATTTGCCCAGTCGTTCGTTGTTGCGTACCAGGCAACTGATTATATGCAGGTTGCGGCATATTTCGAAAACACATTGGATAATGGTCAACATTTGAACGCAAATACCACCGATTTCAAGGTAGAAACAGGTGTTCGTTTGAATGTAAAGTTCTAACAATAGACTTGAAAATTATGCCCCGCATTCGTGCGGGGTATTTTTATTCGTACAAAACGCTTTTTTATACCCGCGTTTTATGATATAATACATCATAAGAAAATAGAGGCCAGAGTGAGAAAGTTTAACTTTTCTGCCATGTTGATGGGTATTGTGTTCGGCGCGCCACTTTGCGCGGGCGCAGCGTATCCCGTTTATCAAAATACGGGTACAAATAATCAGATTGTTGCCAATGGTCGTGTTGTGACATACCCGGGTGGAACCCAGGTGGTTATGCCAAATACAAATGGTACGGTTGCCACGACCCAGGGTCAGGTGATTGTCGCAAATTCAGCGGTGGCCGCGAACCCAAGTCGTATAACCGGCATGTTGCCCAAGGTTGGTTCAAACGCAACCGCCGCGGGGCGTCAATATTACCAACCGGCGGACTATGACCGTTTGGCGGACAGTGGGTTGTATGTTGGACTGTCGGCCGGATACAGCGCGTCGGTTATGGGGGCGATGGGGGCCGATTACACTGGTGAAAACAAGGCGTTTGCCGTTCCGGGGGCATTCAAAGATGCCGATTTCCGGTCCGACAGTGTGATTCCGTTGCAAATATCGGTTGGTGCCGCCATAAATAACGATGTTCGTGTTGATTTTTCGTTTTTGCGTTACAGCGGGATAAGTTATGCCGAACATGTCGAAACGGCCGATGGTGCGGGCGGTTATGCAAATGCATCGGTCAGTGGTGGCGCGGTTACAGCAAACACAACGATGTTAAATGTGTATTACAACATTGATTCATATACCGGATATGTTGCCGGTGGCGCGTTGCGTCCATATGTTGGGGTTGGTGTTGGGTTGTCGTTAAACACAATTGCGGACTATGTGGTTTTGGATAACACATTTTATTCTGAAATGGATCCAATAAACGCCGGTGTTGGCGATTTAACCGGTGTGTCCGACATTTATGCATACCACAATGGTGGCACCACGGAACAGTTGGCGTTTATGTTGGAAGGAGGGGTCACAACCGAACTGTCGGGTGGGCTGAAATTGGATTTCTTTGTTCGTTATGCGAATCTGGGCAAGGTTAAAACATCGGGCAGTATTGTTATGTCTCAAACGGAATGGTTGGGCGATGGTGCTGGTGGCGAATACGAAGCCCCATACGACAGTGTCTATCACTATACCGATTGGTATGAAAGCGGGCGTTTGGCAATGGTTGATGTTGGCGTTCGTCTAAGATTACAGTTCTAGACGTGGGTGCGCATTGCACAATGGTTAAACAGAATATGAAACACGAAAACAAGATTTTGCAGATATCTTTGTTTGTGGGCATCGTTGCGATGTTGGTCGATGGTGGTGCCAATGCCGCGGTACGTATCGGAAATAAAACAAAAAACGATGTGTACCGCCAATATATGGTGGCGAATGTTGTGTCCAATAATGCCACGTCGTCCGCTACGGCGACTGAATTGCCGGTGCGTGTCGCAGACGAAAATTTGGCAAAACAGATTGCAAATGGTAATGCCAGTATAAGTGCAACCCAGTTGGAAAGGTGCAATCGTATATATCCAAATGGCGAATTCGCGTGGGATAAACCGACCGTTGGCGTTGGCGCCGGTGGTGCAAATGCGTGTGTGGCAATTGTTGAATTGCGTGGTTATCAAATGGGGGCGGGCGGATCTGATGTGGTTTTGGCCCGTGCCAATGTGGCGGCCGGCGATGGCTTTAAATGTAATATATCTGAATTCCCAGAATTTTCATACACCATAGATGCACAAAATGTGGTTTTTCCGGCCGATTCCGAACCGACAACAGATGATGTGATAAGCGTTTTGAACGCCGAACAGAAACAAAACGCAGGACTTAAGATTGCGGCGGCAACATTGGTCGGGGCAATTGGCGGAAATATCGCGGGTAAAAATGATGTCGGCAAAAGTGGACTGGTTGGTACAGACAAAGGTAAAGTCCAAGGAACCGTGATTGGTGCATTGTCCGGGGCGGCAATTGGTGCCGGTGGCGCATACGCAGGCAAGGTCGGTGGTGATATGATTATGTCGACCGGAATAAATGCGGCGGCCGGTGGTGTTGTGGGCAATATTATGGCGTCGGGTGATGATGTTTTGCGTATCGAAGATTGCCGCGATACCAACGGTAATTCGTCAAAATGCCTGTGGGGGTATCTGGTCGAAGGAACGCGTATGACTGCGGGCGACGGTGGTAAATTGTGCGAAAAAGAGAATAATTGTTTTTATGCGTATTATGATTTGGATACCGATATTGTGACAACCTGTGATGAAAATAATAAAAATTGTAAAACGGATAATTTGGTATCGGTAATGGTTAATAACGCCACAGCAAAAGATGGCGCACAACAACGGGGCACCGCACAATCGCTAAATACGGCGGAAAGAAACGCCATCCGGAACAGCGGGTACAACTTGTTCCAAATGAACAAAGATACGAAAGAAATGTCGGCGTCGCAATCGGGTCCATATGTTCGTATTGTGTCGGCCATGCGTCCAACAACCAGAAAACCGGCAATGATTTGGGGCTTTAATGATAAATTCTTTGGCGTTAAACGTTCCGATTGGTACGCGTGGAAAAAATCCAACCCAACCACAATAATTCATTACCGTGATGCCCAGGGTAATTCGGCCGGCCAAGAATCAAACGCATCGGTGGATGATTTTGACCCAATGTATGTAAGGGCGTCTGACGGTGGCATTATCGATTTGGATAACAAGGCGCGCTTAAAGGGCACAATGATTGGTGCCGGTGCCGGCGGTGCATTGGGGGCGTTTACCGCATATCAGGGCGCCCAAAGCGATATTGACGAACGTTGGGTTTCCGCGGTGCGTGAATACAAAGATTCTTTACAGAAATTTTACTGTATGACGGGGACACGGTTTTTATCGTATTATAACGATATGGTTGTGATACCGAATGTCGACGAATAAAAAACGCGCCGTTGGCGCGTTTTTTATTGTTTTACGATTTCCAATACACGTGACGGAACATCCGAAATTGGAACACGAATTTGTTCCATTGTGTCACGATAACGCAATGTGACGGTGCTGTCTTCGATTGTTTGGTGGTCAACGGTTATACATACCGGTGTGCCGATTTCGTCGTGACGGCGATAATTTTTACCAATGTTGCCACTGTTTTCCAATTCAATGCGCCCGATTCCCAATTTGCGTAAAGCGTTTTCGATGTTGGTTGATATTTCCAACAATTCGGGTACATTGCGCGCCAATGGAATAACCGCAGCCTTGACCGGACTTAACCACGGTTTCAATTTCAAAACAACGCGCGATTTGCCATCGGACAGTGCTTCTTCGGTGTATGCTTCTATCATAACCGCCAACATGGCGCGATTTACACCCATAGCCGTTTCAATGACGTATGGGATAAAGTTTTCGCCGGTTTGCGGATCGGAATAAGACAATTTGACCGTACTGTCCGTGTTTTTAAGGACGTTCGCGTTGATTTTATATTCGTCCTGGGATTTCGTATGTGACCCCAGGTCGAAATCCTGGCGATTGTGGACACCTTCGACTTCGTCAAAGCCATCTGGAAACGCGTATTCGATATCAACTGCGGCCTTGGCATAATGGGCCAATTTTTCGTGTGGCAAGAAGCGTAATTTTTCCGCCGGAATACCCAATGTGTCAATCCACCACGCCATACGGGTTTGTTTCCACATTTCAAAATACTGTTCGTCGGTTGAAGGGTTTACAAAATATTGCATTTCCGCCTGTTCAAATTCGCGCATACGGAACACAAAGCCACGCGGGGAAATTTCGTTACGAAAAGCCTTGCCAATCTGGGCGATACCGAACGGCAATTTGTGTGGTTTGGAATCCAGTACATTTTTGAAATTCACATATGTGGTTGTTGCCGTTTCCGGGCGCAGATACGCATTAATCGCACCGTCCGCCATTGCACCAATGGAAAGACCCATCATCAACTGGTACGCGCGTGGCTCGGTAATGTCGGTCGAACCACAGTTATCACATTTGCTGGGGTCGCGCATTTTATCCTGGCGCATGCGGGTACCACATTTTTTGCACTCAACCAGTGGATCGGAAAACGAAGCCTCGTGCCCCGAATATTTCCACATTAAACGATTGGAAATTAATGCCGCATCAAGTCCCTCGATATCATTACGAGAATAAACCATGGCGTTCCACCACGCGTTGCGAATATTCTTCATCAGTTCCACACCATATGGGCCGTAATCATACGCACCACCCAGGCCACCATAAATCTCGGACCCGGTGAAAATAAACCCGCGCCGCTTGCATAATGCGACAATATCATTAACTGTTTTTGCTGGCATAATCGTATCACTCCAATTTATTTACGGTCATATTCTATAACTTAATAGACATTTTGCAAGGGGCAAATGCAAATAAAAAACGGGGCAATTGGCCCCGTGTCGTGATGCGTTTTTTATTCCGCGCTTATCGCGTTAACCGGACACATTGCGGCGCACGTTCCGCACGATACACACTTTGATGGGTCAATTTCGCATTTGTCGTTACCATTTGTTTTTATTGCGCCCATCGGACAAACACCCGCGCACGTGTGACAACCAACGCACTGTGATTGATTTATTTTGTATGCCATTTTGCTTTCCTTTTTTTAATTGCGGTTAAATAAACTTAATACATATTGGAACATTGCGATGAAAGAGATATAAAGGTGCAATGCGCCCAATACGGCCAACTGATTCTTGCTTGTTTCGTCGCCGACATAGTTATATGCGGATTTTAATGTCTGCATGTCGTACGCGGTGAAAAGCGCAAATACCAATACACCAATTAAGCATACGATTGTGCCAAACGTGCCACCAATCAACGCCGGCCAAATGAACGACGCCAGACCAACCAAAATCAACCCAATCATTCCCATAAACAAAAATATGCGCAAGAACGATAAATCGCGGACTGTTTTATAACCAAACATCGCCATACAGCCAAACATCACCGCAGAAATTCCAAACGCAAACAATATTGTCCACGGATTTCGTATAACGGCAAAAAGCAACATCGGACTTATTACTATGCCCATAATAATGGCGTACAGCGCCAATAACAATGCCGCCGTGGCTGGTTTGATATGAAATGCGCGAACCTGGGCCCAGATGGACAATGCCAACCCGCCAAACAACAAAATGTAATAAATTGCGGACATACCGCCCGTGCCGTTTATCAAAAATAATCCCAACCGGGTATACATGGTTAAATATGATGCAATTGCGGTAATTCCAACCGCGCCAAACATTAACGCAAACACGCGTTTAAGATACAAAGACATACCGTCTGTGTGACCTGATCTTGTAATTTTTGCCATAATTTTCTCCTTGTTATTTGGTATTTATATAATACAATATCCGTGCAAATTCAAGGTTAAAACGGAAAAACAATTATGGCAATAACAATCAATCCAATTTCCCCTGTCGCAATAAGTTTTTTTGGGATGGATGTGCGGTGGTATGCGTTGGCGTATATCGCAGGGTTTGTTTTGGGATACATGGTGCTGAAAAAAATGCTGGCGTCGCCGAAATCACCAATTGTGCTGGATAAAAAGCAATTGGAAGATTTGATGACCGCCGTAATATTGGGCGTAATATTGGGTGGCCGGTTGGGATATGTGTTAATATATAATCCGTTGTTCTTTGTTGCGCACCCGTTGGAAATTTTGGCGGTGTGGCACGGCGGGATGAGCTTTCATGGCGGACTGGTCGGAGTTTTGTTGGCGACATTGTTGTTTGCGCGTAAAAACAAGATTCGTTTTTGGTCATTGCTGGACATGATGGCGGTCGTTGCGCCGATTGGCCTTTTCTTTGGTCGTATTGCTAATTTCATAAATATGGAGGTAATGGGGCGTCCCACCGATGTTCCATGGGCGGTTGTGTTCCGTGACCAAACCACAATTCCGCGTCACCCAAGCCCGATTTATGAAGCATTTGGCGAAGGCATCATATTGTTGGCAATAATGGCGTGTTTGTATCGTTGGGCGGGGTTGCGTCGATATCCGGGGGTGTTGGCGGGTATTTGGGGCATGGGATATGCCGTGGCGCGAATTATATGCGAACAATTCCGCGCACCCGATGTCCAGATTGGTTTTCTGACATCGTGGGGATTAACAATGGGAACACTGTTATCGACGATTATGTTTGTCGCCGGCGCAATAATTTTTGCGGTTGCATTGCGAAAAAAATAAAGGAGGCAAAATATGGCTATGATTTATTGCCGTGAATGTGGTCGTCATTATTCAGACAGAGCGGTTGCATGTCCAAAGTGCGGTTATCGTGAGTACGACTATACAAAATCTGTTGCGATTTATTTGGTTTTCTGTTGGGTGTTTGGTGTGATAGGTGTACACCGTTTTTATGCTGGCAAAACGGGGTCTGGGCTGTGTATGTTAATTTTGACATGTACAATTTTTGGGATTTTTATAACAACAATATGGGCTTTAATAGACTTTATTGTTGGTGTATGCAATATATCAAAGCCAGAAAATATATTTGCGTTTAAGAAAAAATAAATATAGAATAGGTCAGCGAACAAAACCGCAGGTTGAAAGACCGGCGGCGAAAAAGTTTAGGATGGGTGGCAGAGCGGTCGAATGCGACGGTCTTGAAAACCGTTGAAGTCGCAAGGCTTCCGGGGGTTCGAATCCCTCCCCATCCGCCAGTAATATTGGACATCCCGTGGTAATCCCACGGGATGTTCTTTTTCGCCCCATTTCTGGCGATTTTTACCCACGATATTTCCAATGTATATCGCCAAATTTATCAAACCAGCCCAAATAGCAAGCATTGATATACTTTGGCTATTTTCGTTGAGGCACTTTTAATGATTTTTACCTTTAAAACTATAATCTTTGCCATAATTTTGGGCGTCCTGTTTATGAGCCGCCCAATGTGCTTGTTGGTCATGGAACACATACAAATTTGATGGACGATTGTCTTGTTTGTTTCGGTTTATATGATGCACAACTTCACCAGATTGTAAAGGTCTACCAAGTTTTATTTCTGCCATATGACGATGAACTAGCTGCCCTGAATCTTTGTACACTCTATATCCATTGGCATTAGTATATGTTTTTGACGTACTGCGAGAATAAGATGCAAATTTATTCCTCATTTTCATCACCTCCTTTAGCATCAAGCATTTCCACCGGTATTAAATCTAGTAAATTACCATTACATTCTGGATAGTGTTTGCATACAATTTCTTTAAAGTCATCTTCTTTGCCATTGTTGTACTCGGACTTCAATCGTCTAACCTTTACTTCCTTAAATGGAAACCGGTTTCCACAATGTAAGCATTCAACAATTTCATCTGGTTCAAACCCCATACTGTTTTGACGGCATTCATCTATACCATCTTGCCAATCCTGTCCGGACAATTCTTCATGATAAGGCACATCACTATCCAATGGTTCGTGTGAATATTCTGTTATTTCACGACCATCAGGTGTAAAATTATGCGATATAAAACTTGTACATCCGTATTCATTATGAACACTTTCTTCCAGAAGTTTTCGAGCTTTTGACTGTTCTGCCTCTGTCGATGTTATTAAATCTTTCCAACCATTAAAACCGGCCATTTGTGCGATCAGATGTTGCGCATTGCCTAGTTTGAATTCAAAATTTTTATCATCGTCCATTATATCATATTCAAGGAATATGCCAACGATATCAAAAAACTTTGGTTCGTATTCATAAATATCACCATCTTCAGAAAGGTAGCGGGTTTGGTAGTCTTTAAGCAGATTTTTTGCTTGTAATTTAAAGTAGTCTATATTTTTCATAATATAAATCCTTTACCGCGTTTGCGGAGTTGCCCAAGTTCATTATCTAATATTGATTTTGCGTTCGTAGTCTCTTGGCTTAGATAATAAGCTCGGAGGTTTATATTATTTTATTTGTTGGATGATGAAATCTTTACACGAACGGGCTAGCCTTCCAACAGGCATACGCACAATATAACATAAAACAGATAAAAAATCAATATGTTTATAGATTAAACAGTTTGACTTGATACTCAAAGTCATCACTTCTTGATGCTTTATCCAAAATATCTCTAACTACCATATTAATTTTGCCACTTAATAGTTTATTCACGATTGACGGACTCAGATACGAGAGAGATAAATATTTATAAAATAATCTTGGTGAAGTACGAGCATTATGTATAACATTATCTACATTGCCATTTTGTTCGTATAGTTCCCTATATTTCCATGCGGTGGCAAAGGCTTTTAGAATCAGATGGTTGTTGTCAGTGACATTTAGCACACCATTTTTACCACGGTCATATACTGTATTCACATATTTACGAAGGAATACTTTCTCTGTGATTGTTATGCTGTTATCACCAATTATGTATTCCATTTTGTCTGTGTTTGGATTCATATAATTTTCCTTGATAAAAGGCTGTAATTTTTGTGCATCGGTCGTAATTGCATAAATCAGCTGCTCTTGTGAATATACAACTTTCTCAACCAGTGATTGAATTAGGTTGCGTTTTTCTACGAAATTCATGTTTGTAACATCAATTCGTTTTAATATAGTTGCCAGATTTATGGGCAAATTCGACATATCGCTGTTCAGAAAATCTGTTATCGTTTTTATAACAATTTCATCCACACGGCCAGCGGTTAGATAGAACCCCTTAGTCGCGTAATAATACGCGGTCTTTTTGCCTTTAGCACTGGTACGCTGGTTTATAAATTTTACACCATTGTGATTAAATAATTTTCCAGTCAATATATTGGGGGCATGTGTGCTTTGGGATTTATTATTCGCATTATTAGCCAGCGCAATTTGGACACGATTAAATAGTTCTGTAGAAATAATTGGCTCGTGTTCGCCTTTGGCAAAAGTGCCTTCTTTTTTATTTTCGATTTGCCCGATGTAAATCTTATCGCGCAATATACGGTGCATACTCATTTTAGCAATAGGATTGCCACCACGTATTTTTCGTTTATTGGTTTCCCAGCGTTTACCATATATACCATTTTGTTTTGCGTATTCGGTTAAATCATTCACAGATTGCAGTTCTAGATATTTTTCAAACAGGTGTCGCACTTGTTCTGCTTCGGTTGGGTTTACTACCAACTTTTTGTTAATCAGGTCATAACCCAAACGTGGTGCACCACCCATCCACAGTCCTTTGGCTTTTGATGCACGGATTTTATCGCGTACACGTTCGCTTGAAACTTCACGTTCAAATTGGGCGAACGACAGCAACATATTCAATGTTAATTTACCCATAGATGTACTGGTATCAAATGATTGGGTAATGGACACGAAGTTTGCACCATATTTCTCAAAGTATTTCATCATATTGTGGAAATCCAATATGGAACGTGATAATCGGTCAACCTTGTAAACAACCACAGTATTAACCAAACCGTGCGCCATATCGTCCAGCATTTGTTTTAATGCGGGGCGTTCCATGGTTCCGCCAGATATCGCCGCATCACTGTAAGTTTTATAATATTGCCAACCATTAAACGATTGTGATGCTATATATGCCTTGCACGATTCTTCTTGGTTCTGCAAAGAATTAAATTCCTGTTCAAGTCCATGTTCAGTTGATTTGCGTGTATAAATCGCACACTTAATTGTCATGTTTTATCCTTTTGTTTATTCCAAAGAAGAAATTACCAGACATTTTCATACCTGCGATTTTGGTTGCAACTGCTGACAATGAGGAATATTTGTCGCCATTATATGAAAAACTGCCATCGTCATTGACTAACACTAGGTGTTTTATCCCCTTGAAATATCTTGTTAAAATTATACCTGGGACAAAGTTATATTTATTTGGGCACGCATGGTCTAAACATTGTTCTGGATTATCCTTGTATTTTCGAATTTTTACCAAATATTTATGTTCAATTCGAAGATTTAACCTGTCACATTGAATATAATACCAAAGCGATCGCATTTGCCGTTTGAACGGATATTGTGAATATTTTGCCCACAATCGCGCCCGTTCATCAAATGACAGGGCTTTTAACTCCTCCATCGTCTTGGGCATGTTATCTTTATATGACATATCGGCTCCTTTATAACGTCACGCAATTACCGCTCTGAAAGCCCCAGAAGTCAAGTTAATAAAACAAAAATGTTTAATAGTTGTGATATGCGACAAGTTTGAAGCACAATGGCAAAACATATATCAATGGGTTTTATTGATAATTTACAATATAAACGGCGATTATCCATAATTGTCATCAAATAACAATATAAAACAGTGGATTTTTTAGCCCTTTTATCCTATTGTATAAATTGTAAGTAGATATACAAGTTAGCTTAATTAACCCATGGAAGCAAAATGGCTGAAGAATTTATAGAATTAAATCGCTCTTATCGTAGTATAGAATATAGAATAGAATCACCGAAGATGTTGTCAGAATTATTACTAGACGATTCTTGTAATATAATTGTTATAATTGGAGATAAGGGGAGTGGTAAGACAACAGAGTTAAAACAATTTTATTGTAAAAATAAAAATAATACAGTGTGGGGGCATTTAAACGATGTTGTGAATGCAAAAGATAGATTTCAAGACCAAATATTCAGATTGTTTTCTGGTGATGTAGCAAGTTATAACATTTTGTTAGATTCTATAGATGAATGTCGTATGTTAGACAATGCCCAAGATGCATTTAAAGTTGCTCTTGATAATTTGTGTGAAGTATTGGGAAAATTTCCAGAAAAATTGAAGTATACAAAAATATTATTTACTTGCCGAGGAAGTGATTGGCGTGGCAATTTGGGGTGGTATACAGAAAAGCAATACGAAGGTGATTTAGATGCAAAACTTATAAATGAAAGTTTTAATAATTTATTTGTACCAGAAAACGAAGCAAATTCTGTTGATGACAAACAAAACTTTGTTCCAAAAATAAAAATATTTCATTTAGAAGATTTGTCGGAAGAACAGAAAAAGATTATAGCAAAAAATTATGGTTTGAATGGAAAGAGCTTAACAAATAATTTATTTAATCAATTTACTAATACACCGCTTGAATGCATACAGTTAGTAGTATTCCTTAAACAACACTCGATAACCAATTATGATATGGATGAATTTTTCCTGTATCAGTTAAGATACAGATATAGAGAGTTGAACAATCATAGAACTTCAAATATGCCAATAAAATTAATAGAAAAAATGGCTAAGAGGTTAGCTGTATCCACTTTGTTTAAACAGACTCTTTCGATCAGTAAAAAAGAGAGTTATGGATCTTTCGCAACACAAGACAGTGTTTCTGTTTTAGAATTATTTCCTGAAGAAGATCATCAAACAATAAAAGACTTTATAAGTTCTACAATATTTTCTTCAAATGGGTTAAATAGAGTTAAATTTTGGAATGAAACGGCTAGAGATTACCTGGCTTATTTATGGTTAAAAGAAAGAATTGCTAACGGAAAATATAGAGATGTTGTACAACACCTTTTCATAAACGGTCATCCTAAAGAACAATTTATTCCAGCACTGATTGCTTTGAGCAATAGTGAACCAAAAATTCATAAACTTTTAATAAAAAATCATCCAGAAGCATTTATAATCAATTCTCACCTTTGTCCAAATTTGCCGTCTCGGGATAAAGAAAATATTATAAACGATATTTTACAAAAATATGAACACCGTATACGTTGGATGTCTGGATGGGGGCAAAGGTTATTCGTGGCAAACTTTGCTAATAACATCGGGGTAGATTTTTTGCTACACAAATTGAATCATATTGATAAATCTTCGGAAGATAAACGTTTATTTGTGCTTGAACTTATGAATGGGATACAACCCCAAAATTTAATTGCTACAGAAGAAAAAAAATTAAAAAAATTTTTGTATAAAATCATTGATACGGATACAAGTTATTTACAGTCTTATGCCTTAGAAATACTAACAAAATTTACTGATGCCGATAATGTTGCGTATTTGTTAGATAAACTGCATATGGCCGAGGCAACAAAAGACAAAAGCACAATAGACCTATTATTAAAGACATTGTATCCACAGTATGTATCTTTAGTGGATGTTATAGATATAATAATCAGTTACAGAAATTCTGTTTTAAATAATACGTCATATGAATTCCCATTTGATTACGAACTACAGGATATCATTGATAAGTTACATGATGAAAATATTTTGCAGGCTGTTTTAAACCGATTATCTCATCATTTAAAAGATGAAAAATTGTGTGAATTATATGAGATTTTTTTAATCAGATTAATAAATGTGTGCGAAAATTTAAATACTATTGCTAATTATGTCTTTATTTTATGTGATTTTGAATACCACAATTATAGGTACGAAAAAACGAGAACTTCTGACATAAAACAAGCAGTGGATAATCGCCAAGGATTGAATCATGTAATTATTAGCCGTGCCGTAGAGAAATGTTCATCAATACCATACGACCACAGCGGTGGTTATGTGTACTGGTTTGATGTTTCAAGCCAATATTATACTATTGATGATGGATGTGCGCATATTTGTCTAGAGAACCTAGAGAAAGTGACAAATCAGGATATGAGGGCTAGATTGTTCTATTATGCTAAAACGCAGTGGGAAAAGACGTCATTGGCATATGCAGAATCGCAACTAACACCATATATCGTACAAAATCCTGACTTGGAAATGCTTTTGAAAGAATCAAAACGACAAGAATCCTATCAAGAATCTGAATTTGATAAAACTATAAAAAATGAAGAACTAAAATTTGAACAAAAAAGGGCACAAAAAATAAAAGCAATTACAAAAGACTTAGAACATTTAAAGAGTCTGGATGAAAAAGGCGTCCAAATATTATGGACAATAGTATCTGATATAGATGGTTTTAATGAAGAACTAAACATAGATAAACTATTCCATAACTATGAAGAAAATATATCGAATGTTTTTCTTGAAAGCATCCAAAGATATTGGCAAATAACAGATATTAATTTGGACGATTTCTTTGAAATCCTTTGTACGAATAGAATATTGGTAAAAAGTTTGGTTTGCATTATGGGAATTTCTTTATTTGTAAAAGAGAATCCAAATGCAGAATTTAACAAGGATTTATCACGGAAAATGGTATATTATGGATTACAAACATTAAATAGTGTTCCTGACTACGTTATATCGTGTGCAAAAAAACATCCTGATGTATTTATGGAGATAATGGTACCTTGTATTGATAAAATAGCGATATCTGATACAGAAGATAATTCTGTGCTGTGGAAATTGAAAAAGTTTCCTGCAGAATTGTTAAACCTGTTAGAGCCAGTATTACTTCGTGCATTAATAAAGTATCCTACAAATCCAAATTGTTACCAAATTGCAAAAGTAGTATCTAAGATGGAGATGAATGAGACTAAAAAACGTTTGTTTATCAGATATATAATCTCAAAAATAAATAATATACGAAACGAAAATATATATAATTGGCTAATTTTGTTGTATCAATTATCGCCAAAAACGTTTGTGGACAGAATCAAACTATTGGAAACAAAGTATACAAAAAAACCTGAAGCATTATATCAATTTTTCGAGCATTTGTTTGCCAAATTATCCGAGCAAGATAGCACAAACATTGATATTGAAACCCTGATTGATCTTGTGCAAATGGTTTACAAATATATACAACTTAAACAGGATATTCATCGGGAAAACATGGGGATTTTTACACCAACGAATCGTGATAATGCACAACATTTTAGAAGTCATTTGTTAAATTTATTGAGTGATAGATATTTATCACATAAAGATATTCCTGCTTTACATAATTTAGCAAAATCTTTTGATTCTATTGAGCCAAAAATCGCTAATTATTTACGTAGCAATGCAGATAAGTTGTTATTAAAGGATGAGAATGCAATTTGGCAGGAAAACAGGGTGGTAAAATTTGAATATGAAGATTATATAGACCCAACAAATGCAGATGAACTGTTCAATATCTGTTTAAATAAGCTTATTGATATAAAAGAAGACATTGAAACATCTGATTATAGCATAAAAGAATTGTACAAGCACCTGAAAGTCCGACAAAATTCTGATACAAAAGAGAAATTAACAAAAGAAACATATTTTCAAAAGTATGTATTGATGGAAATGCGAAGGGTTTCTAACAAGCTTTATTCTGCAGTTAGAGAGCCTGAAGTAGCCAATAATAAAAAACCTGATTTGCAAATATGGAACAAAAACTGGTGCATAAATATAGAATGCAAAATCGTAGACAATTGGAGTTTTAAAAAGCTAAAAGAAGCTATAGATGAACAGTTGGTAAGAAAGTATTTAAAATATCCAAAATATCAACATGGGATATTATTACTAGCGAGAATAGATAGAGTAAAATGGGGTAAGAATATATTTGATGACTTGATTTCTTTATTACAGCAACATGCAAACAACATTATATCCTCGGGTCAATACAGTCATATTAAAGCAATAAAAGTGATTGGTATTGATTATAAATAGTGATACTTTGCTAAGGTACTTATTACTAAATTGAGATAAAAAACCGCCCATATGGGCGGTTTTTAGAATTTGTTTTTAAATGATTCTAGTGCGTTTAGGAACAGTTCGCGTTTGGTGGTCAAGATATTGTCGTCCAGGTAATAAAATACATCCAACTTATCATACGGCTTTGATTTAGAACGAGGGGTGCTTTTTATCAATGGTTTCAAGTCCGCCAACAACGAATTAGCCATTAGTTCGGAATAGCCGCGACGTTTCAGTGTGTTCACTATCTTTATTGGCACGAACCAATTATCCTTGAAACTAATGTTTATCAACGGTGCCACACCAGCCAAGTGTATAATTATGCTTTTTTCACCATAATTTATGTAAAAACCTAAATTTCTTACCTCGTCCATAAATGTGCTTATTTGTTCCGCGGTGATATTGCGATGCGATTTGATGTAATTTTTGATAAACTCTTCGTCAGTCAAAAGTGCTTTGTTGTGTTGGGCTTTGGATGTTGGTTTTTCTTCTTCAATCTCATTTACTTTTATATTTCCATCTTCAATACTGATAACTCCGCGTGTGACAACCTGGGTATGTGCCGTTAAATGCGGTATAATGATTTTTGATGTACCGATTTTATATATTTCAAGTTCACAGAGGGCAATGTTGTGGTGCATATCTATCATATTGCCGGTATGTTCCAACAATTCTTCAACATTTTCACGAATTCCATCACCGACAATCATTAGTAAAAATCGTGCCTTGCGGATGTTTTTAGTCAGCACGTCAACAAATTCAATTTGGTCGGAGGCATCCTTGTGACCTGCGGCAACCAATGCATCAAATAAGTTCTTTTTGGTTTTGTTATATGCTTTATACGCTTCATTTACTTTTTCGTAATCCCAGTTCTTAACTGCCTTGGCATATTCCAGAATCTGACCAACAACGGCACGCCTGGCTTCTGGATTAGACCAAAGTTTTGTTTCAACAATGACAAGATGACCACTTGGGGTGACATACAGATTGTCAATTCTGCCGTTTTCTGTCGGTATTTCACGTCCAATTAAAAACAATGGTGCGTAAATTGGATCAACATCAGCAGTGGGTAAAACAGATGGGTGCTTGGCCAATAAGTTTTGCAACCAGCCTTCGTCAATGTTTTCTTGTGAGAGCAACACACGGTTTAATTTTTCATATTTGTTAGATTTATCAATTAATATAGGCGTTTTTGTCACACGTTCGGACATTGTTTGCTCCCCTTTAGTATAATTAAAGTAAAACCGCTATCATCAAGAGAGCGGTTGGAGGTTAGTTACTACCAAATGAATAGTGTGGCTTATTTGGCGAATGCCTTATTCACCGACCCTCCAACCATAAGGCTGCAGGGCTATTAACGTCAGCGCTGACGCATTTGGAGAGGTAACTACACCCCAACATCGGGATCCCCGATATCAAGTCTATTTTACATCAAAACAGGTATTTTTTCAAGTTTATAGGACAAGTAAACGCGGGGTTGGTTTGGCGATGATTTCGGCACAGTATAGAACACCTTGGGCGAACGCGTCGCATTGATCTTTGAATGCGGAATTTGGGAACATCAACAATTCTTTTTCAAAATCATTCCAGAAATGATTATGAATTGACGGGAACAATACCGTTCCACGATAAACGTGTGCTGAGGCACCGTTCATTCGTGCGACCTTGTCTTCATCCGGATGGATGGCTTGAATGTATGTATTACGGACACCGAGTTCTGGTAGAAATTGAATAAGTTGAGTTCCTGACGATGCATCTTCAATAACAACCTTGTGTTGTGCCCTTGGATATGTCGCGAACAGTAAATCAAATTTGGATTTTACCATATTTGCCAAATGTGGAAAATCAAGTTTGTCGCGATAAATGTCCAACAGATAAATATGTTTGTCTGCAGAAATCCCAAACGTTATGCATGCAGAATATGCGTTTGTCGGGCCTGTTTTTGATGCGGTGTCCCAAGATGTAATTATATGTGTAAAGTTTTCTGGAATCGCCGTATAATATTGCATCCATTCAGATTTGATTATGCAACCTTCCTGGGGCGCAGGTAATTGTTGATATTGTCCAGCGAACACCAATGCACCGACACTGTTTTTGATGCGCATAACGGTTTCAATGGATTCACGTTCCGGATGTAGTGGTGTCCCAATCGTTCGCTTAAAAATACGATTTGATTGTGTGAAGTGTATTTGTTCATCCGTGTCCGCAATAATCGGCAATCGCAGAAGTTGAAAATCATCACTGTTTTCTAACAAGTGTCCAGTCAGGTCATCTTGATGCAATCTCTGCATAATCAGTAAAATGCGACCAGTGTTTTTATCATTTAACCGTGAAAATAACGTTGTATGATACCAATCATTCACTCGGTTTCGCATAATTTCTGAATTGGCGTCAACTGGTTTAATCGGGTCGTCTATAATAATCCATTCTGCACCACGTCCAGTTAAAACACCACCAACAGATGTTGCAAATCGCCCTCCGTGAACAGTCGTTTCAAAATCATCTTTGGCGAATTGCTGTTTTGAAATCCGTGTTTGCGGAAATATGTGTTTATACCAATCTGATGTCATAATCGTCCGGGTATCATTTGCGAACTTTGTTGCCAGGTCATCAGAATAACTGACGCATATTATGTGAGTTCTTGGATTATGTCCTAATATAAATGCTGGCAATGCAACCGAACAAATAATCGATTTCATATATCGTGGCGGAATATTTATAATCAGGCGGTTTTGATTACCATTGATAACATTAACGATATAATCACATACCAGGTCGATATATTCGCCATCTATGTATCCGCCACCGCCTGATATCTCATTGAATACTTTGATAACGAACGATTTAAAATCTGTTCGCAACAACGAATAAAACACATCAAATTCAGTAATATTATTGTCCATTGTGCGATTTAACGTATAACTTTAATATTTGAGCATCATCGTGGTTCAGTGTTTCACGTGCCATGGATATCTCGTTATATTCCGCATCTGCGGCATCGCTTAACTCAATCATCCATTTTGCAGAGTCGGTATTACCTTGCAATGCTTTATTTATCTGTTTCATAATAATGCCCTCTTTGGTGCTGATACGGCGGCTGTTACCGTCCGGACTTGTCAAAGTTATTTTGCGATTCATTTGCTCACGCACAATCGTATTACGATTGCGGGCACCACGCGGACGTCCATTCGGATTACCAGATTGTCCTTTTTGATATTGGTGTTCTTTGGGCGGTAAGCAAAAACCGCATTTTTGTTCGTCAGGCATTTTGAACCTCCTTGTGTGTGCGTTTTTCTTCTAACAATTGAGTATATGTTTTACCAGTACGCAGATTTATCGCATCAATACCGAATGCCTCGTAAAAACGTTTTACACAGGTATCGACATATTTTGGTTCGTATTCAATTCCATAACAAATGCGTTTATGTCGTTGTGCGGCAATCAGTGTACTGCCAGAGCCCAAGAAACAATCCAAAACCGTGTCACCGATACTTGTTATGTCCAGCATAATATCGCTTAACATCTCGAAACTTTTGACGGTTGGGTGCATCTTCAAATCGTTGCGGTGTGGGCCATACGAATTACATCCATAGTAGTGCCAAACATTACTGCGGTTTCGTCCGTATTTCCCAAGTTTGATGTGGTCGGGAACCGTACCACCTTTGTTTAAGAATACCGTGCACAATTCATGCTGACTGCGATATGGTGTTCCCATGCCCGCCTTATTCTTAACCCAAACGCACAGGTTGATATATCGTGCAAAATTTTGTTTGCAGGCGGTCAACATAGGCATAATATTCCGCCAATCTATGAAATTGAATATCATGGCATTGTCGGTTGCATACTCGGAACACAGGGCAAAGTTTTTGCCAAGAAATTCTGTATATTCAGAATCTGACATTTCCCCAACGGCCATTGCAAAGTCGGGATGTTTAACAGTGCCGTTGCCTGATACAAAGCCGTCGATTTTTATGTTAAACGGCGGATCTTGCAAAACCAGATTTACCAGTTTGTCGCCAAGAAGTTTCGTAAACGTATCACGATCTGTGCTGTCGCCACAAATAATTCTGTGCCTGCCGTCAAATTCCCAAATGTCGCCCGGGACTGTGATTATCTCATCATCTGCTACATATGGAACCGTATCCAGTTTTTTGACTTCGGCCTTTGTACGCGGTTCTGCCAAGATTTGGTCAATTTCAATATCGTTAAACCCTGTAATTGTGATATCTGCGATGTCTTCTAATTCGCATAATTCACCGATTTCGATATTTAATAAATCTGCATCCCAACCACCACCATTTTCAGATATTCGATTGTCAGCAATCCGCAACTTGCGTTTTTGAACATCGGTCAAATGTCCAATACGTATCACAGGCACTTGTGGCAGATTTAATACCTTGGCTGCCTCAAATCGCCCATGTCCGGCGATAATTTCGTCATTTTCATCAATCAATATTGGATTCACAAATCCAAATTGATGAATGGAATCGGCAATCTGACTAATCTGGTCTGGACTGTGAATTTTCGCATTGTTTTTATACGGTTTTAATTGTTCAATACTTATATTTTCAATTTTTAATTCTGTCATATTTTTACCTCCTGGTTATTTTTCACAACCAATATATGTAGGTAAAAATATGTTTTCAAATGGTGATTTCTCTAAGCGCGCTTACCGGGTAAATGATTTATGGAAAATTCATAAATCCAGTTCGTAATTGTTTTATCACATGGGGTGATGCCACCTTTTTTGTTCGGTTTTTGCAGTGATTCGCCATATATCTCAAAGTATACATCTTTGATTTTTTGGATTGTGTCCGTTAAATGCGTTTGGGCATTACTCGGTCTGATATTATATTCTGGTGATTGAATTATTGCTTTGCATCGTGCTTGCCTGGTACTGCGTTTTTCACCGCCTGTTTTAGCGTTTTTACCGTTAATACATACCGTTGATAAATCATCAACTATTCCGCGCAATGTGTCGGTACGCATAAAAAATAAATTTTTATCTTTTGGTAATTCCAATTGATGTGGTTCTGACATTTGTTGCCATATTTGATCAAGCAAGATAAACACTTCCCCAATAAGAAACAGTTTGTTTTCTTCGCTTGATTTGACACCCGCCTTTCGCCACAGTTCTTTTTCATAATCAGGCTGAATATACAATTTTCGATTTCCGGGGGTTAAAAAGCCAACCAAATCACCACCATATTTTTTAGCAGTATTTGCCATCAAATCATGAATGTCTGCCGTTAAAACATCATATTGTTTATGTTTTAATTTTTCAGCAATATCTGGGCGTATTATTCCCCAAGCGGTGAGTGCAATGCTTAAGTGGGGTTGAAATAAAGATTGGAATTTAAAATTATCAGCAAAAAAATCGGTCATCTAAATCTCCTTAATTTTACGCCAAATGGTACCCGACGGAACACGTGAAATACAGTAAAAACGACAATCGCGTAAAATCAAAGTGTTGTTTACTAAAAATCGCTGATATTTAAAATAAATTCCCTGTTATAATTTTGGTTTTGTGGCATAAGATGTTGGAATGTCGGGGGCTTATGCAAAAACTTCGTTCTTGCTACGAAAGATTTCCCTGTAAATCCCTGTATTTTTCATATATAATACCGTTAAATAATTCAACTCCGCCAGATTAAAATTAACAGTAAAAAAGACCCAGAAATGGGTCTTTTTTATTTAACGAGTATGACGGCCACGTTCATGTTGTAATTTGTACTGAACGACTTTTGACATATCAACAACCGTACAATTTCCACCGGTAAAGTATTCAAAAGAATCATTATAACCGGATACAATTACTGGTTGACCACGACCATCTGGTACAAAAACTTTACGAGACTGATCGATAAATCCGCGACCAATAAATACTTTTGTGTGGCCAGGGAATCTAACGATAGCACCATTGCCAATATTTGCAAAATCAGCTGGCTCTGGATTTTCTATGATTGCACCAGCAACTTCGCCATATTGTCCTTGGAAATAAGAAACAAAGGAATCTCCATTATAAAGAGCATCGCGGCGACCCTGTTGTTTATCAAACACATCAACTTTGCCACGCTTTACCAAACCACAACGTCTTTGTGCGTCCTGGATAGCTGTTGTCGCAGATTTGTTGCAGTAATTGTAATCCAAACCATATTTTTTGCCCGGTGTGGTCAAATTATGGTTAACAGAATCGATACCCAAAGCCATTTCCTTGGCAACAATTTCACCGAAAACTTCACCAACTTTTTGGTTCGAATAATTAGTCCAGTTAATCTCAGGATATGAATTCGGATCAAAATACGCACGATTTAATGTCGCAGGATTGAATGTTTCAGCTGTGACACGTTCGCCCGTTACTGGATCAACATATTCTGTATGAAATTTTTTCAACGCATCGTCTTCACGATCTTCAAAACGATTTTGTTTGGCATTATTGATTAATCCCCATGTCAACAAAGCACCCGCTACAAAAGTGTAGACATGGGTTGCGATGGGACTGGTTAAAGCCTTTTTAACATCTTTTTTCGTTACATTCATTACTTGCTCCTTAATTTGATTGCATACATAATATAGACAAAAATATAGATTGTCAAGCAGATTTTTAGAGGATTTGTGTTATTCGTTAAAGAAATTATAAAAGTTAAACCACTGGATTGGGGATGACAGGGTTGCTTTTTCTATAAATTCTGCGAATTCGTTTGCCATATTATTAGCATTTTTTCTTCTAGCAATTCTGAACCAATCAGCGGATAAATACCCTGTATTTACGCATTTAGGTATAGGAAATTGTGCAATAGAATTCTAGTTCGCCAGAATAAAAAAACGCCCGGGTGGGCGTTCTTTTATTCCCGCCAGATAGTGTTGGGAACCATGGCGGAAATCTTGGTGCGTAATGCAGGGTCGTTAAAAAACTGTTCCCGCATTTCAGGTGTTGTTTTGTGCGCGTCATCTTCAAAATGGGCGATGTATTTTTGTATTGCAACGGTCCCAACCCCACGGGTCGATAAATCGCGTATAATCGCAATTAAATCGTTTTTATCTATAAATCGGGGATCACATGTTATGCGAATCTCGAACGGTTTGCCGGTTTTTTGCCACAACGTCAATGATTGAATCATATTGTCGTACGCAATTCCGTTCCCAACCAATGATTCATATTTGTCCCGCGTCGCTTTGTAATCCAGGCCAATCCAATCGACCAATTCTGTGGCGCGTTCCAACATTTTCGGGTAAAAACCGTTTGTATGTAATCCGATTGCAAATCCCAAATCGCGAACACGTTTTATAAAAGAAATGGTTGCGTCGCCCTGCATTAGGGCCTCGCCCCCGGAAAAGACCACGGCTTCTAATTTCCCGACACTCGATTGCAACCATTCGTATATTTTTTCCGGGTCATATTCGCCCGGTGCGATTTCCAGTAAATGCGGATTGGAACAATACGCACACCGTAACGGACACCCAACCAAAAACAGCACAGCCGCCAATTTGCCAGGATAGTCAATTGTGGTAAACGATACCAATCCGCCAATCTGGATATCTTTCATAATTTTATGCCGCCTTTTTCATCAAATCAGAATGGCGTGCGCCAGCGGATAAACTGTTTTGTTCCGTAAATGTTTTCCGTTCACAGAATTCAGAATATTTACCAATGTTAAAGTTTGATACCGGGCGAATAAATCCCATTGAACGTGAAAAGACTTCGCATGGCGTACGTTGTGATGTTGATGTTTGCATTTTTTTCTCCCCTTTGTTTTGTTTTTTTGTTTGTTTAGTTATTGGCTGTTTTTTGTTCGTTTTGATTTGCGGCGATTTCAATTTCCGCATCGCATTTCGGACAAAACTCATGACGGCCCGGCAAATATCCATGTTTCGGACAGATGGAAAATGTCGGCGTTAATGTCATATACGGAATTCGATAGTTTTCAAAAATTGTCCGTACAATCTTTTGCGCCGCTTCGCCAGATGACACCGGTTCCCCCATATAAAGGTGTAGCATCGTGCCGCCGGTATATTTACGTTGTAATTCTTCCTGGTGTTCCAGGGCGACAAACGGATCATCCGTGAAATTCACAGGCAACTGAGTTGAATTGGTATAGTATGGCGCGTCCGGTGTGCCGGCGGTTATAATGTCTGGAAAGTTCTTTTTATCTGTTTTCGCAAAACGATAAGAACAACCTTCGGCCGGTGTTGCTTCCAAATTATACAAATTGCCGGTCTGTTCCTGGAAATTGGCCAGGTTTTCGCGTATGAAATCCATCACATCCAAAACCAACTTTTTACCCATAGGTGTCGCGATGTTTTCACGATCGTCTGTGAAATTACGAACCATTTCGTTTGCACCGTTTACACCGATTGTTGAAAAATGATGATTCCAATTACCCAAATAACGTTTCGTAAATGGATACAGGCCACGTTCCATATTTTTTGATATGATTTGACGTTTGATTTCCAAAGAATCACGCCCCAAATCCAACAGACGTGTCAATTCTGTAAACAGGCCTTCGCGGTCACCGCGGTGTGTGTACCCCAATCGTGCCAGGTTAATTGTCACAACACCGATGGAACCAGTCTTTTCAGCCGAACCAAATAAGCCACCGCCACGTTTCAATAATTCGCGAACATCCAGACGCAACCGACAGCACATCGAACGCACATCGGTCGGATTCAGGTCAGAATTAAGAAAGTTTTGGAAATTTGGAATCCCATATTTTGCCGCCAAATCAAACAGTGGTTTTACATTTGGGTGATTCCACGGAAAATCGGGCGTGATATTATATGTCGGTATGGGAAATGTAAACGGTCGACCCATGGCGTCACCTTCGGTCATTACTTCCAAAAACGCCTTGTTGATGATGTCCATTTCTGGTTGCAAATCGCCGTATGTGAAATCAACCTGTTTATTTCCGATAAATGGACGTTGGTCACGTAAATCCTTGGGACAGGTCCAATCGAATGTAAAGTTAATAAATGGTGTCTGGGTCCCCCAACGACATGGCACCGCACAGTTAAATACCAATGTTTGCATGGCGTTTTTTACATCGGCATAGGACATATTGTCAATGCGAACATATGGCGCCAAATATGTGTCCACCGATGAAAATGCCTGGGCGCCGGCGAATTCGTTTTGTAATGTCCCCAGGAAATTTACCATGTGCGACACGGCCGTTGCCATGTGGCGTGCCGGTTCACATTGTAAATAACCACGAACGCCATTAAAACCTTCGTATAACAATTCACGCAAGGACCAACCGGCACAATAACCTGTCAGCCATCCCAAATCGTGGACGTGAATCGCAGCGGATTTGTGCGCTTCGGCAACCGCACGCGGATAAAGGTTCAACCAATATTCCGCGGTTACGCGTTCGGATGTGCGCAAAATCAATCCGCCAATGGAATATCCGATGTTGGCGTTTTCCTTAATCCGCCAATTGGAACCGCCGACGTAACCTTCGATAACTTCGACTGCGTCAACCGATGAATCACGAATTTCGGAACGTTTTTGGCGATATATAATGTATGCCTGGGCGGTTTTGTACGCGCGGGCATCCATCAGTGCCTCGATAACTGATTCCTGGATTTCTTCAACCTTGGGGGTTTTCCCTGCGTATCTTGTATCTATTTTGTTTAATGCGACCTGGGTGATTTCGGCGATTTTTGCGTCATCGATTTCAGTTGTGACCGCAACGGCCTTTTTTATGGCATTGTATATTTTAATTGCATCAAACGGGACGGTTTCACCGCTGCGCTTTTGTGCCGCTGTCATCGTTGTCGACAGATTCAGCATCGTTGGAACGTTGTCGTTTGCTTCGGACATTTGACTAACCCTTTTTTGTCAAAACACAATATATAGCGTCTGTTTTGTTATTTCGATAACAATATATAGTATTTGTGTGTGAGCAACAACATATAAAAAACAAAAATTTTTTAATTTTTTACTTTACTTTTCAAAAGGCATATTTTCCGCGTGTTTCATCACGAATCAGAAACGTCATGCGTCATACAAAACATATTTTTGTGTTGTATTTTGACAAGAAAACGATTCGGTTTTGACCGAAAAATACAAAATATAGATAAAAAGAATCGGAAAAAGTCGATTTGGAATCAATATGTTGATTTTTGTGCTGGTGCGTTTTTATATGAATAAAAGCATAAAATTGGTTGTTTTTCACAAAATAAAAGCATTATAATTGCATCAACGGGATACAATTTGATTGTTTGATGTGTCCGTTGTTAAACCCAAGGAAAGTACACAATGAAAGAACAAATAAAATACAAAATGAAAAATATGTATGAAATGTTGGCTGATGCGTGTGCGCGCAATAAGGACAAGGTGTTCTTTGTTCGTGAAAACCGGACCTATGCCGATTTAATTCGTCGGGTTAAAATGCGTGCGGTGTTATTGGCAAAACGTTTCAAAATTAAAAAAGGGGATGTGGTTGCATTGCTGTGTTCAAATATCCCAGAATTTATTGAATCGTATTATGCTATTTTATCCCAGGGCGCACGCGCGTTGCTGTTGGATACCGGTTTGGCGCACGAAGAACATATAAATATGATGACGCGTACCGGGGCGAAATTGGCATTGGCGGATAAAACACATATGTTTGATTGTGATGTCCCGATGTTCAATATCGAAAACATCGATGATACAGACGAAGCGGAATTTGTTGCCGCCGATGTGAATCATGATGATGTTGCACAAATGTCTTTTACATCTGGATCAACCGGGAACCCGAAAATTGTTGGGATTACGCACGGAAACCTTTTGGCACTGTGCGAAGGTGCGGAATATTATACACATGTCGTAAAACCCGGCTTTACATTTTACGGATTTTTACCGCTGTATCATATATATGGTATCGTTATTAATGTTGTGTGTCCGATTACAATGCAGGGCAAACTGTTGTTGCAACCGGTGTTGAAACCGGCCGAGTTTGTCAAAGACTGGGCCCAGTACAAGCCAGAGGTTATACCCGCCGTCCCACGCATTTGGGAAGTTTTCTATAAAAAGATTGTGGACCAGGCGCGCGAAAAGCACATGTGGTTGGCTATGCGTATAATTTTGTCTATGCAGAAACCGCTGCGTAAAATCGGGTTGGGTAAATTGGTGGACAAAGTCACATCGCCCGTGCATAAAATATTTGGTGGACGGACACGTGTATTGGTTTCAGCCGGAGCGCCGTTAAAGCCGACAATTCGTAAATTTTATGAAAAATTGGGATTTTCGGTTGGTGATTGTTTTGGGCTTACCGAAACAACGGGGCCCGCATTGTTCAACTGGGCTGTGCCAAAACCAGATGGTCGCGGAATTCATTACGCGGGGCCGTTGGTGGATAACGAATTGATAATTCATAACCCGGACAAAGATGGGGTTGGTGAAATTTGGTTCCGCGGAAAAATGTTGATGCCGGGGTACATCGGTAATGATGAAGCAAACGCCGCCGCATTCGAAGATGGTTGGTTCAAAACCGGTGACGTCGGAATGCTGGATTCCAAGGGACGTTTGGTGGTCAAGGGACGGCAAAAGCAGTTAATCGTGCTGGAAAGTGGTAAAAAGATTTGGCCCGAAGAAATGGAAGACCTTTATCTGCAAAATGCAGATATTTTGGCCGCCGCGGTGTTCGAATACAAAATCAATGGCAAAGTGGTCCCATATGCGGTGTTCCAGGTAAAACCAGGAACCAAACCGGAACACATTGCGTTGCTGGTCAAGGCATCGAATCTTAAAATCGCGCAATATAAATGGGTAAAACATTTTGCGATAACGGACAAAGAATTACCCCAAACATCCGCCAAAAAGATTAAACACTTTATGGTAAAGGATTTGTTGGACAAGGGTGAATATCAGCGCTTTGACGGATAAAAACAGCGGGGTGGGGCATTGGCCCCACTTCTTTTTGGGCTATACCGACGGTTGACAAAATAAAAATACGTGCTATATATAATACAGCCCAGGGAGGCAAGAATGGATAAGACAAGTAAACGGGAAATAATTTCTGGGCGGGATGCGTTGAAGTACAACGTGAACCGCGCATATTTTGGCAAATTGACCGGGGCGGCATTGGTCGACGCGTACGCTGTGTTTAAACATTCCCAGAAATGGGATAATCCAATCCGGTCCGCAAATGTTTTGGTTGGCAATATCGATGGTGGTGTGATTTGTCGTGCATTGTGGTATGAAATGTCGTATAACCCCATGCGATTTGGTAATGTGTCGCCGTTTAAGTATGATGGCGATGAAAACATTTTTCGTTTTTGTCGTGGTGTGGGTTCACAAACATTTTCAGCACCCGAAATACTGGAAAAAATTCGTTGCAAATTGATTGGTTTTATGATGCTTAACAGTAAAAACGGCGGTCAATGGTACGATAAAATAGATGCCCAGGATGAAAAAATCGCAATAAAATTTGTTGATGGGCATTCAGATGATAATTACAAGAAGTTAAGTTTATTGCGGGAATCGATAAAAATTATAACCGCACAAAATATGGCGGATTTCAAAATCAGTTCATATCGTGTCCAAATGTTAAATGTTATTGCCACACGGCACCCGAACGGCAATCGTGATGCGGAACGTGCGCAATCGTACACCCCCAAAACGGTTAATTGGTGGGATATGGGGCCCGAAGAATTGGAAGAAGAACGTGTGGACAAGGCGTTGGAAAGTGCACAAATAACGATGGACAATCGCAAATATGTGCCGTATCGCCAGTATAGCCAGGCCCGTGCAGACATAAAAAGTATTGTGAGTGAAGTACAAATAAATAAACGATAAAAACGCCCGTTCGGGTGTTTTTGCTTTATTATTACGCAATTTTATGATAAAATCACACGTGATATAACCCCAAGGAGGAATTTAATTATGGCAGAAAAATTAACATTAACACTGGAAAACCTTGTTCGGGCATATACCGATTTGGCCCAGATTGACAGCTGCGGCGATTATACAATACGTTTTTGGGAACGTGTGCATATGGCATTCTATGATCCTCAAAACAAGGGAACCCCAGGTGCTATGATGACCGATGCGCGCGAATATTTAAGTGAGCAATCGCATAAAGGGAAAATACCAAAGTCCGTCGAAGATGTTATTCTGTTAATTGGTCAAATGAACCACCAAGAACAGCAAGATGCGCTGGATAGGCTTGCCTTTGTTAATGGAATTTATTCGGGAACCAACATTGGTGGTAATAATATAGATGTTTTTGTGAACAGGGTTTCTCAATTCAAGGACCAGGCCGTCGCATATCGTGCAATAAAATTTATTCACCAATCCACAATTAACAAATGCAGTGTAAAAACACAAAAATATATCACGTATTTGTTGGCAAATAATAAATCCGCGACCCAAAAAGATGTGTTGAATGTTTTGAGATATTGCGATACAATTGATGAAGCGCGCCAGGTGGTAAATGCCCTGTTCGCGATGGCGGATAAAGAGATCGCCCAGGAATTACAACGCGAAATTCCAGATGTAATGAAACTGAATGTCGCAACAAGTGGGCCCAAGTCCGCCACATCGGTGATACATTATCGTAATCCATCTTATTTGTCCATGAATTTGATGGAATATCTGAGACGGTTGCCGGAAAATGAACACGCAGAATTTGAAGAATATTTTAATGTTGCCAACGACAAATATGATGTGAACAAGATCCTTTTGTCCAACGATCCAAAATATATTCAAAAATTTGATGATTCGATTGTTATGCAAATCGCCGATATTCGCGCACAAAACGCAGAATTTAATAAACAAAACAATGAATTAAAACGTGACAATGCCCGGTTGGAATCTGCAACAAACAAAGCAACGGCTGAAATCGAAAAATTACAGGCTGAAATCGAAAAATTGCAAGGGTGGTTGGCAACAGAAACCAATAAATTCCAAACCGCTGAAAAGGGCAGAAAGTTGTTGAAAAGCCAACTGAACGCGTTGATTATGGTCGCGCAACAGGTTCGTGGTGGTTTGGGATCGCGTGGGGTGAACGAATTACGCGACACCATAGACAGAATAAACCAAAACGAAAAATAGTTAAAAACGCCCGTTCGGGCGTTTTTAATTACATACAATTACATACGGTGGTAACGATTTTGATTCGTTTATACCGTTTTCGCCACAATCCATACAATTAAACATTCTGTTTTTTGAATGAGCCACATCCAGTGGTACCGATATTCCACGAACCGCCGATACATTTGCAATATATGCGCGATCTGGAAACCCAAAATAAAAACCGCGAGTTGATCCCGTACATGTTCGGGTGTTTGCCGGATAACAACGTGAATCGTTCATTTTGGATTCGTCCGGTATGCATGTTGCCGCGCACGTGTCTGAATCGATGTATAATGTTTCGCAATCGGTACACGAAGATGGCGGAATACGTAATGTGGCCCCCGATTTACCGTACACCGCACCACCAATCATATGGTCGCACTTTTTTGTTGGTTTTGTTGTGTTTGGGTCCGTTATGCATTCCCATTCCAGTGTGTTATAATTTAAGCGGGCAACCATTCCGCCGGCACAGGTTTTGTCGGCAAATGGGTCCAGACATTCCCATACATTGTCCACAATAACCGCGGTTTGTTGTGCTGCGCATAATGGTTTGCGCGATTCGTCGGGAACGCATGTACCCGTATCTGAATCCCATATCATATCACCCGCGCAGTTGTTTTTTGTGTTTATTGCGACACATTGCCAACGGCCAAAACGATACACCTTGGCGGTGCCGGATGGACATAAAACGTCGTCGTAATCGGCGCGTTCATAATCTATCATTGTGTCGGGAATAGAATACTGGGTTAAATACACCAATTGACCATCGGAAATATCATCGTCTTTTAACATAGCGCGTGGAATATTTCGTTTTGCGCCACCCGCCGACACAATTTGTTCGTCAATAACAACCCCAAAAGTGCCGACATCCGTGTAATATTGTTCCAATATTTCCATCATGTCATTGTATTTGTCGTCGGCAATCTTTTTCGCCGTGGTAAGGATATAGGTATACGTTGCCTTTTTATTTTTTTCGCCATCACATGGGGTAATCGTGTTTTTGGAATTCATACACGCTATTTTCGTTTTGATTTCATTATTTTTTACGCATTCATCGTCAAATTTTTGGTTGTTAATTTGTGCATTGTGTGCCGCTAATGTGCATTCCGCGGTTGATCGCAAATCCGCACGGGTTATGGTGTAATCGATTTCTTGTTCGCGGATGCGTAATGACGGGCTGGAAATAAGGTAATATGTGCCCATAAACAGCGCAACCAAAATCATAATAAAAATATTCATCTTTCCCCCTTGCGATTTATTAAAAGTCTAGGTAATATAAAGATAAAATGCAACAGGAAAACACCCAAGGCAAATAAAAAAAGGTACGTGCTGTGAAAAAACTGATAATGATTTTGTTGTTGGCGGGGTGCGGTTTTCGCCCAATGTTTTCGGACAATGATACCGATATTTATGTTGCGCCAATTGCCAGTGGCGTTAACGGCATAGAATTGCGAAACGCCCTTAATTCACATTTCGGTGGTCAACGGAACGCCAATGCCGCATATACCCTGGACGTGGTGTTAAACGAACCAAACACCAAATACAAGGCATTGGAAGCAACCGGGATTTCCACATGGCAGGAAATAGTGCTTACCGCGACATACACATTGCGTGCCGGTGACACGGTAATTGCAACGGGTGCGGAAAGTGCATCTGAATCATATTCGTTTGTGCGGTACCTGGTGGCGGCAAATGCGTCGTATAACCATGCGGTAAAAAACACGATAATTGTTCTGGCTGATAAAATTGGGAATCGTGCAATCGCCGAAACGTACAAATATGCGCATACGGAAAGCAAAAAATAATGAAATGGAAAGATTCTGATTTTAAAACGGGTATCGCACGGGTTCGCGCATTGTTGGTATATGGTCCCGATGCCGGCCAGGTTGATGAATATTGTGACCGCGCCGTTGAAAAATTGGGTATTGAAAAAGATAATCTTTTTGCGCTGGATGCCGATGATTTGATTGTAAAACAGGAAGCATTATTTGCAGAAAGTTGCACACCGTCAATGTTTGGCGGACAAAAAATGGTTGTGATTTCAAATGCCGGCGACAGTGATGCCAGGGTTATTTCCGAACTGATATCGCATCCGGGGTTGTCGGCCATTGTTATTGTGGCCGCCGGTGAATTGCGTGCGGGTGGGGGGCTGCGTTCTTTGTTTGAAGGTGGCGAAGATGTTGCGGCATTGCCGTGTTATAATGACGATGTGCGGACATTGGAAACACTTATTCGTGGGGTTTTGTCCGCGGATGTCGGTATTAAGCAAATAACCCCCGATGCAATGGCGTATATGACAACACATTTGGGGGGTGACCGCGGGATAACACGTGGGTTCCTTAATAAAATCGCGGTGTATGTAAGTGATAAACATATTGTTGAATTGGAAGATGTGGAAAAGTGCCTGCCGGATACGGGGGCTGTTGATACAGACGATTATTTATATTCGCTTACGGCGGGGCATTTGTCGCAAACAATGATGGCGTTGGACAGGTTATTATACAGTGGGGCGGAACCAAATATGCTTATTCGTATGTTGGATGGGCATTTTAAGAAATTATTGGTTGCGGTCGTTGATGGGCAATTGCCACGCCTTTTTTGGAAGGTCGAAGACAAATTCCGTACCGCGTTAAAAATATGGTCGGCCGCGGATATCACATCGGTATTAACACGGTTAAGTGAATTAGAGGGACAATTACGAACAACCGGTATGCCGACGGAAATATTGTTGCGCGATTTTTCGTTAAAACTGGCAATGCGGGCATCAAAAATGGCTATTAAAAGAAGGAACTAAACAAATGTTGGCATCAGTATATGCGCCCAAAGATTTTAAACGTTTGCGTGTGTCGGGCGATTTGGTCGCGCGCTGTTTTGATTATATTTCACCGTATATACGGGCGGGCATTTCCACCGGCGAAATCGACCGTATGGTCGCAGATTTTTTACGCGCAAATGGGGCGCGGTCGTCTGATCTGGGGTACGAAGGGTATCCGAAAAGCATCTGTACATCGGTAAATGATGTAATTGTTCATGGAATCCCCAGTGACGATGTAATTTTAAAAGAGGGTGACATTGTAAATGTTGATTTAACCGCAGAATACAAGGGGTGGCATGGGGACGCATCGCGTATGTATATGATTGGTAATGTGTCGGCACGTGCACGTGAATTGGTCCAAACGTGCCAGGATGCTCTTAATGCCGCCATTTCGATTTGTGCGCCGGGGGTGCCGTTATCTGAAATCGGTAAAACAATAGAAGCGGTTGTTAAACCACACGGGTTTTCGATATCGCGCGATTTCGTTGGCCACGGCATAGGCAAGGTTATGCATGACGATCCACAGATATATCATTTCTATGATAAAATGTGGGACAAAGTAAAAATGGTTCCTGGATTGGTGTTCACAATTGAACCAATGATTAACACGGGACGTCCCGAATGCAAGATAGACGCAGATGGGTGGACCGCACGTACGGTTGATGGGGGACTTTCCGCACAGTGGGAACATACGTTGGGTATTACCGAAGATGGTGTCACAATATTTACCGAACGTATGATATAACAGGGAAATAAATGTCGTCCACAGATGAAAATTTCTATGCCGGCCATCGTGACAGATTGCGCGCTAAATTCGTTAGCAACCAGTTGGCCGATTACGAGAAATTAGAATTATTGCTGGCGTATGCGATACCGCGTCGTGATGTGCGCCCGTTGGCACGCAGTTTGGTAAAACGATTTGGTGGTGTATACCAGGTTTTATCCGCGTCAATAGATGATTTGGTTGGCGTGAATGGTGTTGGACGTAATACGGCGATTTTTCTGAAATTGGTTCAGCAAATGATGACCATAAATTACAGGGGCCAAATAACAGATTCACCGATATTTCACGATGAAACAATATTGCATAATTACTGCCGCATAATAATGGCCGGTAAACCGGTCGAAGAATTACATATATTGTATTTGGATAACAATCTTAAATTGATAAGTGATGAAATACACACCACCGGCACCGTTGATACCAGTGCCGTTTATCCGCGTGAAATTGCACGGTGTGCGCTGGATAAAAATGCGCGGTCAATCGTAATGGTGCATAATCATCCAACATCAAATAATGCCTTTTCCAAAGATGATATTGAAATAACAACAATCGTACAATCTGTATTGGCGGGATTGAACATAGAACTTTATGACCATTTTGTGGTGGCGAACGATGTTGTGTATTCCGCGCGAAAAATGCATTTAATCTGAAAATCCGTCAGCAATATGAACGGATTGAATCGCGTCCGAATTATAAATTTGTGAATCGGGGGGCAAATTGTCGGTCGGGTGCGAGAATGTTCGGTGTTGTGCATCCAACAGTTTATTTAAATCGTCAATGGATACAGCAATTGTTTTACATCCGGCACCAAATACATCGCCACCATAGATAACATTTATAATTGGTCCGGCCAACGACAATGTTGCAAACATCAAAAATAAATTACGAATATTTGTTGCGATGTCGTTTTTTGCGCCACGTATCATAGATATTGCCCAACCAAATAATAACACCGCGGTCACTATTGTTATAATGGTCCACGCGTATTCAATAAATGTTTCGAAACCGCGTAATATACATGATGGGTCTTCGATATATATGGATGTGGAATCGGCACCCAATACGTGAATGCCGGAATTTTTTAATAATCGTACGATTTCTGGTGCGTTCATTTTTATTTCTTGGATGATGCGTTTGTAAAGAATCCAGGTATCGTGAAATCTTCGTCATTGGCAACACCCGCCCAACCAAAAAGGTCGCCCATTATGCCGCCGTCGTCGCGCTTGGCCTTTTTAAACGGTAAAATGTTTTTCAGTTTTCCGATTTTTCCGCGGGATTCTGGTTTGATGGAGGGAACAATTTTGTCTTCGGCTTCTGCAAATTCGGTCGCTAATAATTCAAGTGTCGCATCGGTGTCGTCTGTGGGTTCTTCGTTTGGTTCGGATTCCATATCGGGTTCGGCTGGTGTTTCTATAATCGGCGCCGGTTTTTCATCCGCGGCCAACGGTGTCATACTTTCCAACAATTCTTCCAGTGTTTTTTCACCGGGTTCGGTTGGCATTGTGTCATCGGCCAACATATCGGCAATAGATACGGTTTGTGTGTCTGAATCAGAAATGGTTGTGGTAGCGCGATTATCAGTTTCAATGTTTGTATTATCAACTGGCGTGATGTCGATTGTGTCTGGGGCGGTGTCTGCGTCGGTATTCGGTGTTTCATCCGGCGTTTCGTCCGGTGTAATGTCTTCGGGTTTTGCGCCCAATACGGATAAAATAGGAATTGCAGGTTTTTGGGTTTCATCGGCGGGTGGTTGATTATCCACATTGTCGGTCGCGTCTTTGACGGATGAAATAGGTACAACCTTGGCCGCGGTGCGACGTGATGCGCGTTTTGGTTTTTCGGTGTGAGTATCGGGTAACACGGGGATCGGTTCTGATTCTGGGACTGAATCAGTCACGTGGTGGTCGATTTCTGGTACGGAAACAACCGGTTTTGTGATTGTTGTTTCCACCCCAGATTCATCGGTGTTTGCAATCGCATCATCTTTATCGACCGGGACCCCAAACAGCACCGTGTCGTTATCCAATCCCAACACCCCACGGACAGTGTCAAATGCCGCACGAATGTCCGCCATATCAAAAACTTCGTTGCCAGAAATATAAATGATTTTTGTTTTCATGCCAAAACCCCATGACCCTTATGCGCGCATTATATCACATTTTGGGGTTGAACGCATATAAAAAATATCGTAAAATGACGGTATGTCTGATATAAAACAACAAATCTTTCAAGAACTGACTGCATTGGAAGATGCCGTGTCGCGTTTGCGGTCATCGGCGGTTGTTGCCGGGCGCCAAACGGATTTAGAGGTTGCGATTCTTACCGAACAGGTAAAAAATCTGCGTGATAAAAACAAGCGTGCCACGGATATGATAGATAAATCGTTGAATATACTAAAGAAGTTGCAATGAGTGTTGTGTCGATACCAATTGTTAATAAAAACTATACCATGGGGTGCGAAGATGGCCAGGAACCGCGCCTTATTGAATTGGGGAAAATGGTCGATGCGCGTGCGCGCGAAATATTGGATAAAATTGGGCCGTTGCCGGAAAGCTCACTGCTGGCGACGTTGTGTATTGTTATGGCGGATGAAATAAAGAACCGTCCGGTGCAATCCGTGTCGGATGCCGATTTGCGCGAAATTTTGGCTCGTATTCGCGAAATTAAGCACAAGATAGGTTGACAAAACGCACCGTTTGGTGCGTTTCTTTTTACAACGTATATTCCATCATCCGCAGACCATATTTTAATTTAACATTTTGTGTGTGTTTGTTAAATGTGGAATCGGGTGCAGTTTGCGCCAGGGTTTTTGTTTCTGTCCCCACACGCCAGCCTTCGATTGTGCGTATTGCGTCAACAACACGTAACATCTGTTCGTCATTCAAATCACGGATTCGTAATTTCGCGGACAGGCCCGTCATTTTGCTTACCCGGGCGATATAGTTTGATGTGTCGTTTTCGTGGGGTGGCGCATATTTTGTTATTGCCGCGCCAATCGTTAAATTTATATATCCGTCCGAACGCAACAAAGATTCAATCGCCCGGATTCCGGTCTTTTCATCCGGGAATATCGCGAATCCACTTGCGGTGCCCGTGGCCCCCAATTGGACGGCGTGCTGGGAATACCGGATACAGCCCGGATTGTTGTTTCGCCATGCGATTGTTCCGCCACGACGTTCAACATTGTCGCCATTGCTCATAACGTACCGAACACCGTTTTTAGTTGCGGTTGTTTCAACAACATATGGTTCATTTTGTGTTGTTCGCGCATATCCGGGCAATTGTTGTATGTTGATGGTTGGTTCCACGTTATATGCATAATTGTCCAGTTGAACACGCAACGCGTCAGTATCTATTTCGTTTGGTTCATATTTGCCCGATGTGATTGGGCGTGCATTGAATTTTGTGCTGGTTGTCATACAAACGATGGCCATGCCGGTAAAAATCTTTTTCATTTTGCGTTTTTTGTACATATCTGTTCCCCCCCTTGGTACGCGCCAAGAATGTGTCCGATAAATCGAACCGTGTTATTTTTATAATATTTGATTGGTTCGTCGTGAAAAGACACAACGTACATTCAGGCAACATTGTTTCCAGTTGCTCCGGCTTGCCACTAATTCATTCGGCAGCCCGCCCCAAATATTCAGGGAACCAATGATTTGTATATACAAATATATTCAAAAAACCCAAAGAGTCAAGCGGAAAAGTGTCTTATTTTATGTTTTTGATGGTTTGTAATATTTTTTCTGTTGTTATTTTTTTCGCAATGTTTTAAGTTTTATGGGTAAAAAGTAAGAAAAAGATATGTCAAAAAGCACTAATTTTGTCGAAAGAATCGATTCCCAACAATTATCCGAAGCGATTTCGGAACGATACCTATCATACGCGGTATCAACCATTGTATCGCGTGCGTTGCCCGATGTTCGTGATGGGTTGAAACCCGTGCATCGTCGTATTTTGTATTCTATGTTGCGGCAAAAATTGTCGCCGGCGGCCGCGTTTCGTAAATGTGCGACCGTTGTTGGTGACGTGTTGGGGCATTATCACCCGCACGGGGATTCGTCGGTGTATGATGCGATGGTGCGCCTGGCCCAGGATTTTTCCGTGCGTTATCCATTAATTGATGGCCAGGGTAATTTTGGTAATATTGATGGTGACCCCCAGGCGGCGTATCGTTATACAGAATCCAAAATGACCGATGCCGCCATGTTGATTATGGAGGGAATTGACGAAGACAGTGTCGATATGATGCCGAACTTTGATGGCACAACGGTTGAACCAACGGTTATGCCGGGTGCGTTTCCGAACCTGTTGGCAAATGGCGGTATGGGTATTGCGGTTGGTATGGCGACAAACATTCCAACACATAATGTTGCGGAAATATGTGATGCACTGAATTTGGTTGTGGATAAACCCGATGCGACCACGTCCCAGATTATGAAAAAACTGGTCGGGCCCGATTTCCCAACAGGTGGTATTTTAATCGATAATTTTGATACAATTTGTAAAAACTATGATACGGGGCGGGGGGCGTTTCGCATTCGCGCGCGTTGGGCGGCCGAAGAATTGGATCGCGGTGGATATCAAATTGCGATTACAGAAATTCCATACGGGTTGATTAAATCAAAATTGGTGGAACAGATTGCCGGTTTAATCGATTCCAAAAAACTGCCGTTGGTGGACGATATTGTTGATGAATCAACAACCGATGTGCGCATTGTTATTACACCAAAATCGCGCAATGTGCCGGCGGAAAAATTAATGGCGCACCTGTTCGCAATGACCGATTTGGAATATCGGTTTAATATGAACTTCAACGTGATTGATTCACATGGTGTACCACGTGTTATGGGCATTGGTGATGTGTTGCGCGAATTTATTGCACACCAGAAAAATGTTTTAATTCGCCGGACTAATTGGCGGTTGGGGAATATTACGCGCCGGTTGGAAATTTTGGGTGGATTGTTAATAGTTTATCTGAATTTGGATCGTGTGATTGAAATTATACGAACCGAAGATGATGCAAAATCTGTGTTGATGGCAGAGTTTAAATTAACCGAGGTTCAGGTTGAAGCAATTCTGAACACGCGCCTGCGTTCCCTGCGTAAACTGGAAGAAATGGAAATCCGTCGCGAAGATGCCGAATTAAAGAAAGAGCAAAAACAATTACAAGAATTGTTGGCTTCGCCCGATATGCAAAATGAACAATTAAAGGCATGGTTCGCCGATATTAAAAAACGTTATGATAAAAAGACAACTTTGGGGCGGCGTCGCACGACATGGGCGGAACAAACCGAAGAAATTGTCGTCAACGCGGATGAATTTATTGAAAAAGAACCACTGACCATTATTCTATCAACAATGGGGTGGATTCGCGCGGCGCGTGGGCACCTGGATTTGAATAATCTGGATATGAAATTCAAAGAGGGTGACGAATTGCAATCGGCGTTTCACGCAATGTCCACCGATAAAATAAACATATTTGCGTCAAGTGGAAAAATGTTTACGCTGGCCGCGAACGAATTGCCGTCGGCACGTGGGTTCGGGGAATCGGTGCGTATGATGGCGGACATTGGCGCGGATGAAAATATCGTGCGTGCGTTTGTATTGGATACATCTGCTAAATATCTGGTTGTGGCGCGACACGGAACGGGTTTCATTGTGTCGGGGGAAAATTGCCTGGCCCAGACCAAAAATGGAAAACAGGTTATGAACACGGACGATAAAAATCCGGCGATTTTGTGTGTAAATGTTGCGGGTGATATGGTTGCATTTTCGGGTTCAAATGACAAATTGCTGATATTTAGTGCATCCGAAATTCCCGAAATGTCGCGGGGCAAGGGCGTAATTTTGCAGAAATACAACGCCGAACGCACATATGTTTTGGATGCGATGTTTTTCCGCGCGGCGGACGGGTTTGGTTGGACAACGGGCCGTGGCACAACCAAAATGGACGATTGGCAACCGTGGGCGGGCAAACGCGCGACCCAGGGGCGCACAATTCCGGTTGGTTTTCCCCGCAGTGGAAAGTTCGGAAAATAGTTATTAGTGATTAGTTATCAGTTAAAACCACCCAATTGGGCGGTTTTGGGTTATAATTGTGGTGGGTGATACAAAAAATCGGACCAGAGCCAATTTGTGAACGAAACGGCTTAATTGCCCACCGATCCGAAAACAGCTTCTCTCATCTCAATGTTCTCTTCTAGATCAGTAGGAAATTCATCGTTGCAAGCTTCAACACATTCGCTACTGGGATAGTAGCCGAAAGAGACCCACTGCGACTCCGCAGGACTTAACATTTTTCCCCAACAATAAGTCCCCGCTGAGTTGACTGCTATCGTGCTTTTAGTCGTATAGGTCCCCCCATCGGTTGTGCTACACTGTGAAATTCCCGATACATCGCCATAGGGAAAGTGCACCGTCCATGTTTCGTCTGTAACATTATGGTCATATCCGTCATCCGGGGTAACCTCATAATCTACATTTATCGAAACGGCCCCCGATGTTGTGCATGTGTTATCCGCGTGCACCGCGCCAGATACGACAACGGCGCATACCGCCATTATTGCAATATGTGTTATTTGTGATAAATTCATTTTCCTTCCCCCATTGGGTTATTTTACGGTTGCAACCGCCCACAAATCCGCATATGCCGAACCAAAACGGTGGTTTTGATTCGGCAATTTT
>JAZLAV010000019.1:0-55505 GCA_045613315.1 Candidatus Enterousia sp.
ACCCAAGGGTTGCTAAATGACATACGCCATTAAGCCAACCCTTTCCCGCCCCACACCGGGGGCAGGTAAAAACGCGTTCCGCGTTTTTATTTCCCACATTTACCCCCATATGTTCATCCAATCGTCATCCCCGCGTCGTGATTCCAGCCGGCGAAAACCGCCCCGATGGGCAACCCGACATTAAAAAACCGCCCGAACGGGCGGTTTAATTCAGAATCGGTATGAACCAGACAACTTGAATTTATGGAAATGCATATCGTTATTATACTGATAACGATAATCCAAACCCAATTGGAAACCACGCGACGATAACAATTCTAGACCGCCACCAATGTTTGCCCACAACGGATCAATATCCAATTCATACCGGGTATAGGATTTCGCAGGCCCGAATTTAAACTGGGCATAATCGGGCACCCCCAACACATCGTATTCCACCCCCGCCGATGCATATGGACGAACCTGGAACCACGATGTCGGATATATACGTTTCTGGACAGTTAACGAATAGCCCGGCGTAAGTATCATGTACCCATCCGATTTCAAACGCATATATTCAGAACCCGCCGATTTTTCCGTCGCAGAAAAACCAAAGTTGTATCCAACGCGCGCATACGCATTGCCAACGATGTACTGATTCAACCAATCGTGCAACAACCCCCATTCAGAAATCAAACTGAACGCGGAACCAGAACCACTTATACTGGACACAAAGTTTTGTTCGCGCGATATGTCAAGCAAATGCAAATCAAAGAACCCGTTCCCATATACGCGCATTTTTGTCCCCAAAATTTTCATCATATACGCCCCCAGACCGATGTCTGTATCGGTGACATCAAAACTGGTGCGACCGGTAATTGTTTGACCCGAAATATAACTTAAATCTATGACATCGGCATCATCGGACGATGTGTGCGACACGCGCCCAGTTAATCCAAATATCAACGTCGACGAATGTTGCCGATCATAACCGGCCGTAATGCTGAACCGGTCACCACTGGCGTGTTTGCCATCGCTTATATTCTGGTAAAACAGACCGTAGTCGGCATCAACCCACAATTTATTCAAACTGCGATGACGATTCCAAATAAATTCATCCACCATACGATCTTCGAAATCACGGAATGTTATGTGTTCGTTCATCGCAATATTGCCCGCCAATACTTCGATTTCACTGGGTTGGACCAACCGACTTATCCGGGCCAACGCGGTTCCGTCGGGACTTATCACATATTGTTCCATACGATCATACACTTCGTTTGCCAACGTTTCCAAATTCGTGCCCGCGAACACAACCGGTATAGATTCGATTGGTGTGCGATTATTGAAACCCTTGTCCTGTAATTGCCCCGCAATCATTTCGTCCAGCGCACCGGCGGCGGCGTGTTCGCCCGCGGTGTGGTCGGGAACGCGATCAACAATCGGCTGAATCTTGAATACTTCGACCGGGCCACCAAACCGCGAATCAAACACGATATAGATACTGTCGGTGACGCCATCGTTATCAACATCACGCACACTTAAATATGCCGGCAAATTGGTTTGCGTTTCGTCGGCACTTGTGCCACTTTCGGCAATCGATGGTTCAAAATATTTGAAACACAAACTGCCATCGTTATTACAGAAATTCACATTAAGGTTGCGAATCTTGTTCGCCAATTCGGCCAAACCTTCGGAACTGTCGGCGCGTAACAACCAAATGGCCGTGCCATTATCAACCATATCAAATATGTCAATTCCAATTTGTGGCGCAACCAATTCCGTGCCGGACAATTCCGAACCAGAATTTGTTGCCGCGTTTATAAAACGACCACCAACCGAAATCAACGGCGCTGCATTACCATCAGTGGCGTTGGTGATTTGCCCCAATGTATTATCGTCAGCCAATGATACAGTCGACCAATAATTATACGTCGTTGAATCAATCGTGACGCCCGGATTCGGCAAAATTACCGCGTGTATCATACTGTTATCGTCAAACGTGTAATCGTGACCAATATTCATATGTTCCAGACCAACAAATTGAACACCGCCGGACACACTGCCGCCAACATCAACGTCCAACCAATCATTCGACGGGTTTGCCTGGATGCGCAAATTCGTTGCGTTTATGCCCCTGTTGCCAACCGTGACATCACTGGATTTAATCAGCATCGTTCCAGACGTTTGGGTAATTCCATCCGTAATTAAATTGCCCGCGGTCAACGTGTGGTTGTTCGATACAATATTGACATCACCCACCCCCAATGCACCGGTATAGTTTTGACGCAAAATACCGCCCGCATTTAATGTGTCATCAAATGTCATTTCGTCCGCAGTAAAGGTTGCCAGACCGACATTGTTCGTCAATGACGTCGCCATTATTGAACCGGATGTTGTTTTGGCCGACAATGCGCCAGTGTTTGTAATAATCCCCAACGATAAATCATCGGTAATATTCAATGCCAACGTGCCCGCATTTGTAATACCACCGTTAACGGCCGTTATCGCAAACGATTTTGCATTTATTGTTGATGCCCCCGACGTGACATTTATACCATTTGCAAATGTCACATTATTCGTGATGTTATATTCAACATTATTCCCATCAACCAACAATGCACCATTTGATACGGTCAAATCCTGCGTTTGCACGGTTCCACCATTTTGCAATATCAATGTGCCAATTGTACCGCCCTGGCTTATATTACCACCACTAACCACGATTTCATCGTCTATGCTAATTGTCGAACTGGCCAATTTTGTTGTTCCACCACCCAGATTCATTGTATCACCACCGATGGATGCACCATTCAATGTCACATCGCCACCGGAAACATCAACAGTCGCAATCTGTAATTCATCTGTGGCCGTGGCAGTTGTTGTTCCACCGGTCGATTGTAATGTGGCCATCGTTATATCCGTGGCACGAACATCCAATGTTCCGGCGTTTTTGACAATTCCGGTCGTATTAACCGAAACAGTATCGTTTGCACCCAATGACACCGTGCCGTTTGTGCCGTTGGTAATCGCCGTGGTTTGAACGATTTCACCCATTGCGGTGACTGTACCACCATTTGTGGTCGTTATTTCGTTATTGAACAAAACATCATTTTCCGCAACGACATTTAACACACCGTTTGTCGTATCGGCAACAACCAACCCAGACAATGTCGCGTCGTCCCCAGAAATAATATTCAACGTCCCATTTTTAATTGACGCGCCACCGTTAACAACAACATTACCAGTATTTGTTTTTAATGTTATTTCATCTGTGTCACTTATAATCACACCACGGGTTAACCCCGTTACACCGTCAAAATATATGCCGTTGGCAACATTAATATCACCGTTCGTGGCGGTCACGCTGTCCCCATGCAACAAGAACAAACCGTTACCAGACAACGAATTTAATTGTGTTGCGCCGGAATACATTTCGACCGTTCCGCCGATATTTGCCACAACATCACCTGTGACATCCAACGTTGTTTGTGTTGTTGATGTCGATGCGTTTCCAAATGCAATATTTCCCATACCCCCAGTGGTCACATCGCCACCAATTTCAATTACGTTAGCCGCCAATGTTGCACTGCGCGCGATGGATGAATCGGTTGCGACAACATCACCACCAATATTTATCTGGCCGGCGGATGTTATGGTAAATCTGTTAACACCACTGTTGGCAACATTAACATCGCCCCCCGTTGTCGCATCAGTACCACTGAACGTTAAATTACCACCGATTTGTGTACCGCCACCAACATTTAAATTATATGTGTTTTGCCCAACATTAAACGCACCATTTGAAACCAGCAAATTACCGGTTATTGTTGCGCCACCAATCAACGCATCCAGGTTGGTTACACCGCCGTTCGTATTTATTCCGCCGACAACAACACCGCCCCCGGTTGAATCAGACCCATAAATTATTGTTGTTCCACCAGTTGTTGAAACAACGTCGTCAACCGCAATTTCACGCGCATTTATTTTCGTTGTGCCACCCGAATTACTTACACCGCCGGACATATGCACCCGCCCCGTTGGATCGGTTTGCGCCACGATTGTTAATTGCCCATTACCGGTATTAGACGTATTTGTCATTTCTATGATATTACCGTCCAGCAACATTGTGCCAGCATTGGAAACCGCGCCAGTTGCAGACAATGTTCCATCGGCAAAAATGTTTGTTGTGGAACCAGACGCGCCATAAACACTAGTACCGCCAACATTTGAAATTGTGATATTTCCGGCCGTATCTTCCAATGTGCTGACCGTCAATGTTTGGCCACGGTTTTGTATTGTTGATGCGGTTATACCATTCGCACCCGCGGTAAGTGTCATATTTGTCGCACTGTTGGTATTCGTTCCGTTGGTAATATTATTTGCAGAAATGACACCATCACGTACCACCAATTCAAAATTTGCTAAATGATTGTTTTCGAACACCTGGGACAAACTGTCCGCGCCCCCACCCAGATCTAACGTACCCGTTTTCAGAACGAAGGTATTGGCGGCGTTCATTCCACTTAAATCAAAACCAAAGGCCAGTTTTGTTTCACCCGCCACATCAAGCGACAAATTCCCCTTATTAACAAAAGATGCCGCCGATAACGAACCACCATCAACTTCCAACGAATCCAACACCAAATTCATCGTACCACCATTGGCATCGTTCTTCATTGTACCGGCCACACCCATATCAGCGCCCGTTATACGCATCAGTGTGCCACTGTTTTCAACACTGCCGGTGCTGGTAATGTCACCACCTGATTCAATAATCATTGACCCCGAAATGTTTTGGATGTTTCGCGCGAACAATGTTCCCGCAGACACATTTGTTTCCGCATTACCATTTGCAATAAAATCATTTGTTATCGATAATGCGTTCACAACATCCAACGTTGTATTTCCACCGGTCGAATGAATTGTGCCCGTAACGTTCATCGCATTTGCACTTATCCCCAAATTGGCGTTACTGGATATATTACCGGTACCAAGTGTCCCGATATTTTGCATCGTCAGCCAGCCATTTGCATTTATGGCACCAATATTGACCAAAGAAATTGTTGTTCCCTGGGATTTAGCACCAATTCCCAACGCATAGCCATTCAGAACCTCTAATAAACTTGTAATAGAAATGTTGCCATCACTTACAATTGAATACGGGTTGGACGCGGTTGTTTCAACAAACAACTCGCCCGTTGGGGTTTCGGGATTTGTACTGTCTTTTCCGACATACAACGCCCCCGCGGACAACCCGCCCGCACCCAACGATAAACCCGCGCCCGACACAACACGCGCATAATTATCAGACGCCACCGTCAACCCATCCATAACATTTGAATTTGGTGTTGTATTTGGGTCAATAACAATAGGATCCGCAACGGCCGCACCAAACGGAACAACACACGATATAAGTGCTAAAAATTTTTTCATTGTATTTTTCGTTTACTATGGTTAATTTTATTGTTACATTTTATCATAATTTAGCAAATATAACAAGACAGAAAAACATTTCTATATTGTTTCAACCAAGGAGGAAAAGTATGTTTCAAATCACAAACGTTCACGCACGTCAAATTATGGACAGCCGTGGCAACCCAACCGTCGAATGCGACATTACATTATCCGGTGGCGCATTTGGGCGCGCATCTGTTCCGTCCGGCGCATCAACCGGCGCAGCCGAAGCACTTGAATTACGTGATGGCGGTGCAACATATATGGGACGCGCGGTTTTAACGGCGGTAAAAAATATAAACGAAATTATTGCACCGCAAATAATCGGGATGGACGCAACAAAACAATCCGAAATTGATGAAAAAATGATTGCCATTGACGGAACCGAAAACAAATCAAAACTGGGGGCGAACGCTATATTGGCGGTGTCGTTGGCATTGGCACACGCATCGGCCAACGCAAAACAGATTCCGTTATATAAATACATTGCCGAAATTTTCGGTGAAAAAAATCCATACGTACTGCCGCGACCAATGATGAACATTATTAATGGTGGCGCACACGCGGACAATGGCCTGGATGCCCAGGAATTTATGATTATTCCCGTTGGTGCAAAATCTGAAACAGACGCTGTCCGTATGGGAACGGAAGTTTTTCATCACCTTAAATCTATTCTGAAACGCGGTGGCAATTCCACAAATGTCGGCGACGAAGGCGGTTTTGCACCAAACTTTAATTCAACACGCACCGCATTGGACACAATTATGTCTGCGATATCAGATGCTGGATACACGCCTGGCACCGATATTGCAATTGGTATGGATGTTGCGTCATCTGAATTTTACAAAAATGGCAAATATAATTTCGAAGGCCACGAATTGTCCGCCGACGAAATGATTGCATTTTATGAAAAACTTATTTCCGATTATCCGATAATTTCCATCGAAGACGCATTGGCCGAAGAAGAATGGGAAAATTGGAAAATATTGACCGAACGAATTGGGAACAAATGCCAATTGGTTGGCGACGATTTGTTTGTGACAAACCCGACCCGACTGGCACGCGGAATCGAAACGGGTGCCGCCAACGCCATCTTAATCAAAGTGAACCAAATCGGCACACTGACCGAAACATTGCGTGCAATCAAAATGGCCCAGGACGCAAAATATGGTGTAATTGTATCCCATCGCAGCGGCGAAACCGAAGACACCACAATTGCCGATTTGGCCGTTGCAACAAATGCCGGCCAAATAAAGACGGGTTCGATGTCGCGCACCGATCGTATGGCAAAATATAACCAGTTGATACGCATAGAAGAAGAACTGGACAAATCGGCAAAGTATGGTATATAATACCACCCAAGGAAACGGGGAATAATTGTATTCCCCGTTTATTTTTGGACAAAGATGACACACGTGATAATTTTGATTAAATACATTATTGCAATCATTTTGGTGATTGCTGTTTTTTGTGCGCCGGCATATTTAGCGCGCCAAACGGGCTGTGACAAAACAGATATGGCGCGCATTCGAATCGGATCGTGGCTATTGGGATGGTCCATTGTTGCATGGATATGGTCATTATTCAAAGCAACAAAAAAATAAAACAACGGAACGAATGCCCCGTTGTTTTTTTCATTTTTTTCAGATGCTTGAACAAATATTATCTTTCGATTTCTTCGGGCAGTTTCCCCAGGCGTGCCGACAATTCTGCACGGATATCAACCTTTGCAACCGCCTTTTTAAAGCCCACTTTACGCCCTGCCTGCTCAAACTTTTTTACATTATCAGTCATGTTTTTACCTTTATTCAAAACATCTCTCTGACAAACCAACTATATACACACCATGGTTTTTGTCAAGTGTTTTATTTCACCATCCGCACTAATCACCACAACCATATTCACCACATGTCGCGTCGGAATATTCGCCGACCTCTATGGCGACCGGATTACCCGCCGGTTCATTTGTCGTATAATGCGTTTCCTTGACTACGCGAACACGGCGATTGGCCGCATTTGGTGTATTATCCGGTGTCGGCACAGCTAAATCTTCTTCGCCACTGGACACGGCGACGATTTGACTGGCCGGGATACCATATTGAATCAGCATTTTCTGCACCGCTTCGGCACGGCGCCCACCCAATGCATAGTTATAACTTTTACTGCCCGCGGTATCGGTATGACCAACAACAGAAACCTTGATATTCTTGTTTTCCTGGGTTGCCGTCGCCAACTTTTCAATCAAATCACGATATTCCGGTTTAATAACGGCCTTGTTGAAATCAAAGCGTACCTCGAACACTTCTTCCATAACATGCTGTTTTGGCTCCAACGGAATTTGCTGTACTTTAATCATCGTTTTTTCGCCGGCTGCCGCCTGGATTTTGTCCAAACGCGCATTTATCGCCGCCAACTCTTCACGCATAGCAATCATCATATCTATGAATTCGGCACGCGTCACCAAATCATCATTAACAACCGGAACGATAACGGGTTCTGAGTCTGGACAATCACATTGGATTGGTTCTTCGACCAATGGGCACGGTTGTGATTCACATTTTTGTGCTGCACACGGACACCCCCCAGATACCGCGTTCACAACACCCAAACTGCGCGCATCAACTTCGTTACCACTGTTGGCCATATTAAACCGGCGCACATCCAAAGAATTGCCGTTGTTTGACATATTTTTACTAACCGTCTTGTCGCCACCATAAATATTCTGATTAAACACCATTGGTTGCACCGGCACAGGGTTAATCAAATGTTCCGGGACATTCACATTATTAACAATAATCACCCCTTCGCGTGTACGAGACGAATTCGCCATCGCACGCATATTACGTGTTTCCGGATAGTATTCACCGGCACTGCGCGGAACACTATTCACCGCAACTTCTGTTTTTACGGTTTCCGCCCCCACAGAAGGTGTCTGGGTCTTGGCAATTACCCTGCCCCCCTTGCAATCACGCAATGCAATTAACGCCTTTTGGAAACGTTCACGACATTGACGCGCGGTAGCATCCTGGCCACTGGCGGTGGCAGACAACCAACAATCATATTTGGCCTGGACTTCGGCTGCTAATTCGGGTTGTGTATCAGACGCATCGTTTTTCAATTGTTCCATTAAATCATTATACGCCGTGTATAATTCAAACGAAGTCTGTTCGTCATCAACCGGCCAATTTTCCATTGTTTCCGGGAACGGCAATTCACCAGAAAACGCCGCCACGGCCTTTTGTGCGAACAATTCGCCCATTTCCGGATACCCGGACGTCCGTGCATTATAAATTGCATACGAACGATAATTCATCGCCAACTGATTCAAGAAAGAATCTTTGTGTGGGGCCGAATACACATCCAAACGTTCGACATAATCAACGGTTGGTGTTGATGCGACATAACCCACATCTCCCGAATTATCGCGCGCACACGCCGCAACGGCAAACACCATCACGCCCAACAACAAATGAAGTTTGTATTTTGAACTTTGCGTTTTCATAAATCGTCCCCTTTCCTGATTCTCTGTATTATACGATTTTTAGCGAAATTAGTAAAGCATAAAAACACCGCGATGAAAAAATATTGATTGTTTATTTATCCAAAAATTGCGACGCGATCGACCCCAACGATGACAAGCCCCCAAACCCAGAACCACTTTGGGAAATATTGCCGACCGTTTGCATAATTTGCGATGTGTTGGTACTTTGTCCAACACTACCAATTGTATCCACCAAGAAACTGCCCCACATTTCTTTTTTCTTTTTGCTTAACCGTGTATTCGAACATTCTTCGGCGCGCGACAACAATTTGGCGGCCATGGTTGCTTCTTGCCGGCTGTAATCAGAAACGCCGAAATCAACCAAGTCAAATATTTCATAAATATTGGAAACAGTTTTTTGTTCTTTTGGGCAATTTCTGGAACCATCGGGACAATATGTTGCCTTGCTAGCGCGTGGGAATTTATACCAAACCATAACACTATCCGCGGCCGTATCGAATGTATCATAACAGAGTATCGTTGAATCCGTCCCCGCATACAACGCAACCTGGTTGGCATAGGAATTGTTATCTGTGCACGGCACCTGGTTCAACTTTGTTGAAACCTGTTCCCAAGTGGCGGTGCCTGTTTTTGCCCATTCTTTGATAACATTATTTACAAATTCTATTTCCGCATTTGACGGTATGCACTGTGCGTCCAATTCGCGCTGCTGGGCGCTAAGTGATTGCACCCCTGACACCAATCCCATCACCGACGGCACCAAACTGGATACAGTGCTTGTGGCACTGGCTTCCTGGGTTGCGACGGGCGCCGCCTTTTTAATAGTGACCGCACCCACGGCCACATTTGTGGTCGCACACCAAGCCATCACGACAAACAACGCCAGATTTTTTTTCATCTCTCTTGCCGAACATTATACCACAAAAAACACGTCACTCAAATATAAAAATTGCTTTTTGTTGTCGGGCGCGCTAAAGTATGATTGATATGGCTGACAATCGTACATTTATAATCTTTTCCAAACACCGCCGTCTGCAACGCCTGTGGCAATTCTTTTTCACGGGCTGGGGGCTGGTAATGGTCGCCGCATTGGTGGCCGGCACGCTGTTCACGCACCAGTTATTATGGACCCCAATTGCCGCCATTAACATGCACGACATTGCGACGAACCAATTTAAAATGACGGACGCGTCTTTTTCTGGAATTGACCGCGACGGCAATCCGTTTCACATAACGGCCCAATCCGCCCGCCAGGAATATGACCAACCGGACATTGTTTTTTTGGACACAATCCGCGGTCGCATTACACGAAAAATGGATGGCAAATTGGAAACGAACAACATTTCCGCCGACCGTGGCCAATACAACATAAAACAAAAACGCGTCACACTAAGTGGTAATGTGCATATGAATTCAACGACCGGTGACCAGGTATTAACAGACGAAATGGTGATAAAATTATGAAACAATCTGTATTACGTGTTGAGCATTTATCAAAATCATATGGCAAACGTATGGTTATTCGCGACATATCGTTAATCGCGCGCCAGGGCGAATCGGTCGGTCTGCTGGGGCCGAACGGCGCGGGGAAAACAACTGCGTTCTATTGTATCACGGGCCAATTAAATGCCACAGGGGGTCAAATTTTTCTTAATTCCCAGGACATAACCCACCTGCCGTTTTATCAGCGGGCGCGTTTGCACATCGGCTATTTACCCCAGGAAAACAGTGTATTCCGCGGATTAACCGTTGAACAAAACATTATGGCAATATTGGAAGTTGTCGAACCCAATCGTAAAAAACGTCAACAAAAATTGGATGCGTTATTGGATGAATTTGCGATTTCATCCCTGCGGCGCAGTCCGGCAACCGCCCTGTCGGGTGGTGAACGACGCCGTGTTGAAATTGCGCGCGCGTTGGCAAACGATCCAAAATTTATTTTGCTGGACGAACCGTTTGCGGGCATTGACCCAATTGCGGTAAATGAAATTCGTTCATTGGTGTCGCAATTAAAGAACCGTGGTTTGGGTGTTATTATCACCGACCACAACGTGCGTGAAACATTGGGCATTACCGACCGCAGTTATGTTTTACACGACGGAAAAATATTGAAACACGGAACCACCGATGAAATTATCGCCGACGAAATGGTCAAAAAAGTGTACCTGGGCGAAGATTTTGTGATGTAGTTATTAACACTGACCACTAATAAAAAACCGCCCCATTTTCACGCGACAAGGATTAACGTGAAAACTTTTTCGGGGCGGGCACTTTAGGGACACACCTAAAGAAACTTCTTTCGTTTATTCACATGCACCATACGATTGTGCGACGGTGGCATTTTCGATACACACACTGCCCGACACCGCACACGCCGAACGAATTAATGTAATTGTTCCATCCACGGACGATTTGTAATTCAATGCCGCGGCCCGACACTGATTCAAATCTGTGAATTGTGCGCATGACAATTTCCACGATTTGCAATCAACCGCGGTTGCCGTTGGCGAAACGGTATCCGGCAAACGCAGATTCCATTTCACATAGAAATCTTTCAATGTGTCAATTGAATGCGATTTACCAAACCCAACCGTATTCAATCCATCGCCCACGCGACAGTTAATATTGTTGCGTTCAACAAACGCGGTAATTGCGGTCGCAACACCACCCGTGCCCGCGCCAATTGCTGCACCGGTTGCAATACTTTTGCCCATATTGGATTTTTCGCCGTTCAAAACATCCAACCCGGCAAACACGCCATCCAATTCGGCGACTTCGACCTGGGTTTCTTCTGGGGCCGCACATCGCCCGATGGAACCGGCTTCGCATTTTAACCCACTTGCCAAATTATTCACATCACGCAATGATCTGAATTTACACCCAACTGTATCGACCTTTTCACAGCTAGATCTTGCTTTGTCCAACTTTCCTTTTCCTACCCCCATATGTGTTTCCAGATAATCTATACACGAAAAGGTATCCATTTTTTGGGCACGACTGCACGCATCCGTCCAGCCTTCAACATCTATCTCAAGGGATATATCTGCGGTCGAAAAAGTGCAATCAAGCACATCTTCGCCAAAGCAACGACCCATGTCCGCCTTGACCGTTTGGTAATTTGCATACAAATCGACAATTGCGAGACATTGACGCGGTGTCAAATCGGCCGTTGTGATTTTGTCGCCTTCGGATAAATATCTGTTCAACGAATACATATTAACATTTTTCCGCAATTGTTCACTTAACGTTTTTACCGCAGACCCGTTTTCGCAATCGAACGCGCGTTTACCATGTCCCGCAATCGCGCCAATTCCGGCACCGGCCAATGTTCCCCCACCAATTCCGACAACGGCGGCGGTGCTGGTATTATTCAGCAACGAAAATCCGAACAAATCTTTGTTGCAACTGAACGTATCACCGGCGGCACGCCAAACCTCGGCCGGTTGGTCGTCACCCAATGCGCCAAAAAGCCAACTGTTTTTAATATGCGTGTCTTTGTTATACGCCGCCACCCGCAGATAGCACGTTGCCGTTGTTGCATCCCAACGTGCATAATGACCACGCGCGCCATCAACACCCGAATTGCCATAGTTTAAATTTGCACCCATCGGATTTGTTTTGATTAACACACCACCATTTTGATTATTATATGCACCGACACGATTGTTATATTCCGCCGTTGTGGCCCCGCCGTTGGCAACGGCATTAAACGACGATCCATATGTATTTACATCCAATAACAAACATGTATTTTCCGCCTGATTTGGTGTCAATCCTGTTTTACGCAAAACAAAGTTATAATATTCCGGTTGAATTTTACGAGAATTGAAATCAACCCAAACATCCGCGATTGCACGATAAATCGGTTTGCAATTACGGCGCACTTCGGTCATACATTTTTCCACCTGGATTGAACAAAGTCCCATTCCGTTCATAATCGCGTTACGCATATCTTCGTTAAACAAATCGTTCAATCCACCCGGCAATGCACCGTTGTTCACACATAACAAAACATCGTTCATACAGTTTTGGACCGTATATTCAGAATTACGCACACCACCGTCCGGACATTCCGGGGTCGGTTGTGGTTGCGGTTCCGGCTGAGACTGGGGATCCGGCTGGGGTTGTGGTTCCGGTTGGGTCGGTTGCGCAACATCCGCCGTCATATTGGCGGGATTTATCGTCATTACCGGCATAGACGGCATACGCACCGATTGTGTTTCCATACGATTTCCAGCACGAACATTTGCCGCCGCACGCGATGTCGCATCGGCCGCAAACGCGGTGCACGCAAACGCCATTACACCAAAACCCGCAAAGATTGCACCAAACAAACCCGATGATTTTTTCATAAAATCCCCCCATACAGTTTTTAACAATTATACCATAAAAATACCCCAACAAAAAGTTTTTTTACTGCCCCTGTCCCACTTTTTATGTAAAAAACTTAAAATATTGACAAAAACAATAACTTGTCTATAATACAAATGATGTGGAATAAAATAAAAGATTTTTACAATTCGAACAGATACGCAATTATTTGGACGGCGTGCTATGTATTTGCGACGTGGGCCATTATGCGATATATGTTTAATTTCAACATTTTTTCGGCGCACCGTTGGCACCAGTTATTTCATGCACACCTTTATGGATTCGCGGGGTTCGTATTTGGCATTTTAATTTTGGCAATGGTGCCGCTTTACATTGCAACGACCATTGTTATTACCCGAACCAAAGCACCACTTTTTAATTTCAAAATAACGATTCCATCATTTATAAAAACATATATTAAAAACGCATTTACACAAACACCAATGCCCGATACGGAACCGGCGACCACCACAGGCACCAACACGCCCCCCACTCCGGATTCCGCCCCAACCACCGATGCGGATTCCACACAAACAACCGACACGCCCGCAATCGCGCCAATTCCCGACGAAGTGCCGGCCGAAATGCGTGTTGCCTATGCCCGCGCACGCGACAATATTTCACACCCACAAAAAACCGCATTTGATTTGGCACACATGACACAACATTCCGCCCAGACCGCGCAAACCGAATCGTTGGCCGACGATACAGATATACCAATTCCGATGGATTTTGACATATCAGATACAGAAAACATTATCGGCGACGCACCGGTTTTCACAGACATTGATTTCGATTCGAACGACGAAACCGACAATGACACTGAACCCACAACATCCGATGTCCGTTCCGTAACCGATGACAACGATATTGTGATAAAATACCTGACCGCGAAATCGGTGCCATATACGATTGACGGCGACGTGGTAATCACAGACAAATTTGCAATTGCATCACACACCGATTCGGATTTTTGGGTTGCTGAAAATGAATCATGGTTTGCCACTGGCAAAATACGCCTATCGCCAATTGAATCTGTTTCGGCCGTCGCGACCGTGAACAATGTCCAACCGGTTTTATACCTGGGGGCGAACAACATTATGGACATTGACGAATTACGTGCCAAATGGGAATCCAACGGCGTTCGCGTAATTGACAAATTGGATGATTTGACATAATAAAAAACCGCCCCATAACGGGGGCGGTTAAATTTTACATTTCAACGGTATTCGTTGTGACAACCGGTTCACCAAATTCTTTACACATTGCACCATGATATTCTTGGATTTTGGTAGCCGAATCTCCGCCGATTTTAAGCCCCATAAATCTATATCCGCCGGATGAATTTTTGGTACTTGTTGTGATTACGGCCTCGGCTTCTTTGCATATCACAGATTCTGTTGTCAGTGTGCATATGTTCGACGATGGAGAAAATACCGCACTCATCGAAATGCGCCCCAGCATATTGCCATATGTATCCGTTTGCACATATTCGGAATGACCACTTTGTTGTGCCTGGGTCAACCTTGCCATATTTGCACCGGAAATCACATATTTGGTTTCATAACCATTGCCCGACATGCCACTGTCTTCGGCGGCCGTGAATACGTTGCTGAACGTGTTTTCATATTTCACACAAACCGGTACCGAATCATTTTCGTCCAACGTCCCATATTCCACACAAACGGGTTTATTGCTGGATGCCATCGCCGCACAAAGGACGGACTTGATTTCGCTATTTTGTGCTTTCAATGCTTCACTGACCAATTGGTTATATTTTTTTGTATAATTTTGATTTGCCCGTTCCAGACCACCATTAATTATCGCCAAAATAGATGAATCCAATAAATGCGGATAACGTGCCACGGATTGTGTTCTGGGACCAGCACCACGAATTTGCGACATATCGCGTCCATTGACACACATGTTGATGATAGTGTCCTGGGACAATATCGCAATCTTTTGATTGATTTTATTTGCCGCCGATTGCAACGCCGAAACGACACGTTGGACCGTCACATTATCGTCATCCAAATGGTTTTTGTAATCTGAAATATTAAGTTCGTATTCACCAAACCGTACATCTTCGGGGTCTTGAACATCGTCGACCTTGCTTATTTTTACATTACCGAACGAAACCAAACCATCGATAACATAATTTCCTTCACCATCTTTGTACGACAACAACGATTCAGTCCCCATGGCGTTGTCTGTATCAAACGCAGCACACGTTGCGGTATCGCCACAAATTTCTATCATTTTTTCCGTCACCGCATTTTGGCATTGGTTCAGCATTGCATCATCAAGATTCAAGAATATCCCCATCACCAAATCAGATATTTCTGACAATGATTTTTTCGTACCATTTTCCTGGCAACCGACCAATTTATCGGTTGGGCACAGTGCAATCACTGAATCCATATCCAAACCAATACATTGTGTGTAATCCTTGCCACAACGGTCATCCGATTGCAGACACGATTTTACCGCATTTGTGCACGAATCAACACGCATAGATGCCAACCGAGCCACCACAAAATCCCAAATCTGTGATTTTTGGGCCTTGGACGCACTTGATGTGTCGATGCCACACGCATTAAGTGGAACCCTGCACAAATTCAACATTGTTTCCGGACGTGTCAAACACATATCATATGAACCATCGGGATCGTTCGGATCAATATTATCTTTACATGCCTTTTGGAAACACGACGATATATTACCAATACAACTTTGACGTGCGTTATCTTCGGCAATCAGTTCGGCCGATTTTATTTGCGGGGCAACATCGCGCAAAAATGTATCCCAAACCTGGTCTGCGACACGGGCACACTGTTTTGTCACAGTATCGCAAATCGGTTTTTTGGCCAACAATGTGTCGTATGTCGATGCTGCAATTTCAATTGTTGTCACGGAACCCTGGATTGCATAATTTTTAACTTTTTTAGATGTGCTTTGACGAACATTGGTACTGTCAAATGCTGAAACCGACGCGCACGATGCAAAATCGTCACCACATTCGGCCTTGGTCTGCATACATTTTTTAAATTCCAATGTGCATTGGCCCAAATCATACTTGTTCGCCGACTGGAATTGTTCCAATGCGGCATCGCGCAACGCGCGTTCCGCGGTCGACAATTTTGTTTGGCTGGCACTTTTTTGTTGCTTCAAACTGTTTTCGTACGCGTTGCAATCCGATTTAATTTTCTGCGCATACAACAATTTCAATACCGACGATTCCGCCGAACATTCCGGTATTTGCGCAAAACACAAATCAGACGCTGCCTGGTGCAAAGAATCGCCTGTTTTTCCATCAATCGGCGAATCCGACCCAAACACATCCAAATCATCATCAAACACCAACGTGTTGTCCCAAGCCGACAAATCCAATGTTCTTCTGCGATTTGATGCAGAATCAGGAACATTGCCACTTGCCGCGGCGGCGGCTGCATTGGCGGCGGCAATAACAGCATCGGCGTCGGACCCCATTTCGATTTTTTCAACCCCGTAAGTCGCCATTTGATACGATTGTTGGTCCAACTTTTCTATTTCTGCCAATACAGTATCCAATTCCGCATTTCTGTTACTGCAAAGGCAACGCCCCCCACTGGTATTATCCAACATACAGAATGCGTCCATACACCCATAGTATTTATTTTGACATTCTTCGTTAACGGCCGTATTCGCAACCGCCCCGGACACCTTGGTCCCAGAATTAATAACTTTTTGCGTACCAGTTGCCGCACGCGCAGAAACGGTTTTGGTCGGGGTTGTGGCACTGCGGGCGGCCGTTCCCCGTGCGGGCGTGGCCGAACGCGCCGCGGTTGTTCGTACCGCACTGCGCGCGGTTGCGTCCGCCGTTTGCGCCGTGGGTGTCGATGCCGTCGAACCACGACCACGCGCCACCGGTGTCGCCGCATTTGCGTTTATAACCGCACCAATAATTAACAGGATTGATATCACAAACCTTCTCATTCACGCCCCCATATTATCTTTGATATTTTATCATAATATGGGCATTATTAAAAACACTTTTTTTGATTTACGATGGCGTGATTTCACAAATTATGTAAAAATAAAAACGGGGCAAATGCCCCGTTTTTATTATTTACCCGTCGCACGACGTTTAACGGCAACATCCTTTTGGGCACCTGACACCTTTGCTGCCTTGGGCGCAGACTTTTCAACCTTGGCTGCTGGGGCCTTGGCCGATGTCTTTTTTGCCACTGGTTTTTCTTCTGTAGCGGTTGCAACTTCTTCTTTGGATTCCACCGCAACTGTTTTTGGGGCAGATTTTTTTGCACCTTCGTCACGATCAACCAATTCAATAATCGCCATTGGTGCCGCATCGCCATAACGGAAACCCGCCTTTAATACGCGTGTATAACCGCCATTACGTTTGGCATAACGTGGCCCCAAAACCGTGAACAATTTTTTGACCGTTGCATCCGACCCATTACCCAATTCAGACGCAATCAAACGACGATTTGCCACCGTATCAACCTTGGCGCGAGTAATCATTTTTTCGACCACACTGCGCAGGTCTTTTGCCTTAGGCAAAGTTGTTTTAATTTGTTCACGTTCAATCAAGTTTTTCGCCAAGCCAACAAACAGTGCTTTGCGTGCATTTGTGTCGCGATTAAATGTGCGACCCGCTTTCATATGTCTCATCGATTACTCCTTTATTTTTGTTTCAGCCCCAGACCATCCGGGGATTTTTGAGACACCCGCAACCAAAGCTGCCCCCTGAATTGCGGTTTTTGTTATTATTCCCTATTTATAAGGGTCTTCATATTTCTTCGCAAGTTCTGCGATGTTTTCCGGTGGCCAACCCGGAACTTCCATACCCAATCCCAATCCCATAGCTTCCAACTGAGCCTTGATTTCGTTCAAGGATTTGCGGCCAAAGTTTGGCGTTTTCAACATATCGGCTTCGGTCTTTTGGACCAATTCGCCCAGCCAATTGATTTTGTCGTTCTTTAAACAGTTGTTTGCACGAACAGACAATTCCAATTCATCAACATGCTTTAACAATTTTGGATCAAACGGCAACGCATCTTTCGCCTTGTCTTCTTCGCTTGGCGCGTTGATTTGTGCCGGATCTTCAAAGTTAATAAAGACAACCAATTGATCGGTCAAAATACGCGCAGCAAATGCGATTGCATCTTCGGGTGCAACACTGCCGTTTGTTTTAACCGTCAATTCCAATTTGTCGTAATCTGTGGACTGACCAACACGGGTTTGTGTAACGGTGCTGGCCACGTTCAAAATCGGCGAATAAATTGAATCAACCGGAATAACACCCAAAGGCAAATCGGTAGCATTTTGCGACGCCGGCACATAACCACGGCCCGTTCCCAATGTGATTTCCATGTCCAAATTTGCACCCTTGTCCAACGTACAGATTTCGACATCTTTGTTCATAACTTCGACACCACCGGCGGCTTCAATCATACCTGCGGTCACAACGGCCGGTCCTTTGACCTTTAAATACACCTTGTGCTGACCTTCTGTTAATGCCTTGAAATAAACACCCTTTAAATTCAAGATAATATCGGTCACATCCTCGCGGCAACCCGGCACACTGCTAAACTCGTGCTGGACACCATCAATTTTAATATAAATCGGCGCACATCCTTGAAGCGAAGACAACAAAACACGACGCAATGCCGTCCCCAGTGTCAAACCGAACCCTTTTTCCAACGGTTCAGCAATCAGTGTCGCAACATTCGGATTATTTTCATCAACCACTACATTAAGTTTCTTTGGCTTAATAAGGGTCATCCAGTTTTTTTCAATCATATGTTTTTCCTTATGGCTTAGTTTATCATTTTCACCAATTTGCGCCCAAACCCCTTGTGCACGTGCGTTATTTTATACCGACAAATGCCAATTGTCAACCCAAAAGTGCTTGTAATCCGTCGATTAAACCGCCACTTGCCCCCCCGCACACCGGTCACCAACATACGCAAATTTGACAAAATTTATTTTTATCAAAAAACTTGACAACCGGGGTTTTGTGTCCTAGTATCACATCAATCCAAACCAAAAGGAAAAAATATGAAGAAAACTCTTTTATCTGGTGTGATTGCATGTGTTATCTGCGCGCCGGTCTATGCGTCCGATGGCGGTGTTTATAGTGATTACAACACTGAAATGAAAACCACGGCCGAAGATTTTGTTCGCACACAACGCGTTGCAAAACCAGTTGCTAAACCAACATGCACCCAATGCGATAAATGCTCTGGCCGTGTTTGCGGCGAACCATTTGAACGTATTGTTAACCGTGAATATTTCGTTCGTGAAACTGTTCAACAGTATCGTCCGGTCGTATCCTATGTTCCGGCGGGGTCATACACAACTGTTCGTGCGGTCGCGACACCAAAATGCAACAAATGTGGTTTTTAATCACGATACAGAGTTTGCGCTAATAAAAAATCACCCAAACGGGTGATTTTTTATTTTTGTTTTCTTTTTGCACGCGTATATTGCGTTTTTATCAACCGTAATATCGCAGCACAATCATCGTGCTGGTTTATAAACGAATGTTTACTTTTTGGGAATTCAACGAAACGCATTGTCTGCATCGGCGAATATGCGTTTACCTGGTTATAAATTCCGCGAATATATTCGATTGGTGCCTTTTTATCGCGCCCACCCGCAACCAATGTTATTGGAATATTATATTGCGCCATTAAATCCGGCCGCGGACCAAACTCGTCCAGCGAATCATAAAAATCCGCCGGCAACGACACATATCGACTGGCGTTTACCAATGCGATGTCATGTGGGCTCATCATCCCCATCGGCAATTTGCTGGATTCTTCGATGGACAAATTTGGATACTGGTGGGTCAGCATAAATTCTTTGGAAAACTTGCACCATTCTTTTGTCACATACGGTGCAAAAAATATTCCCCCGGAAAATCCGATTGGCTGTTTATTTAAAACACGACGATTAAACACCGCCAGTGACCCCGTTCCCCCCAACGAATGTCCCACCACACACGTCCATTTGTCAATGGACATTTTTGCAATGATATCCAATCCGACATCCATTAAATCCACGAATTCGGCAAAAGTATTCTTTTTCGCCAAATCTTCGGAAATTTCCGGTTTAAAATCGCCCAAGAAAGTATCAACTGCATAAATATTATATTTGTGTTTAAACGCCCAGTAACTTAACGCGCACATCAACGGTTCGATTTCTGTATTACTGGCCAACCCCGGCACCAATACAAAATTACCGTATGCCACATCGTCCCCCACCGAATAATATGTTATTTTACCCATGGTCCCCAAATCGGTTTTTGACGTAAAATTCACCTGCCAGGAAAAATATTTTTCCTTTAACCGTGGCAATTCATCCGCATAATCATTTGGTACAAAAACGTTTTTTTGTGCTTTCATACCACGAACATTAACACAAAAAATTAAAATGTCAACATTATAAATAAGCCCCCCTCGCAACAAAACAAAAAACCGCCAAACGGCGGTTTTTTTGTTATTAACAGTCCATCATTATACACGACGCACTTTCTTTGGACGGCAACCATTGTGCGGAATGCGTGTTGTATCTGTAATCGATTGTACGATTAAACCCGCGTTTGCCAAACCACGAACTGCGGATTCACGCCCCTGGCCAATACCACGCATCAAAACATCAACTGTTTTCATACCCATTTCAGCGACCTTTTTGCCAACCGCGTCTGCAACAACCGTGGCCGCATATGGCGTAGATTTTTTGGCACCCTTGAAATTATTGGCACCCGCCGTTGCCCACGTTAAAACCGCACCGGCCGGATCCGTAATTGTGATACGTGTATTGTTATTTGTCGCGACGACATGCGCGATGCCATGCGATACTTTTTTGATTACTTTCTTTTTAGCTTTTGTAACTGCCATTATTTTTACCTTTTATTTAGATGTCTTCAATTAACTAACGTGTTAATCTCTACCCAAAATTATTATTTACCCTTGACCGCGGAACCTGCGACCACAACACGTTTACCCTTTCTTGTACGGGCATTTGTTTGTGTGCGTTGACCACGAACCGGCAAACGGTTACGGTGGCGAATACCGCGATATGTTTTAAGGTCCTGCAAACGTTTAATGTTCATTGCGACTTCGCGACGAACATCGCCTTCGACCTTGAAGTTCTGTTCGATATAATTCGAAATTTTGATAACATCAGCATCGGTCAAATCTTTCGCGCGCAAACCGTCTTTTAATTTCAACGCTTCACAAATTTTGGCGGCGCGGGCCGGTCCAATACCGTGAATATAGCGCAACGCGATTTCAATGCGTTTTTCCGATGGAATGTTAACACCTGCTATACGTGCCATTTTTCATTTTCCTTTTTATTACTTTGACGCGAATGTCGCGCCGGTTCTACCCATCCGAAAACCCGCCGTCCGGATTAACGAATGTATTTTATTTTGCTGGATTATTCTATATCAAATCCAACAAAAGTCAAATCTTGTTTTAATTGCGAAACCGCCCATGGTGTTGCGTATGACCAACAACGCCCGTATACTGTTTTGCAACCAAATAAGATTGAATCTGATTCCAGGTATCCAAAATAACCCCGGCAACAATCAACACACTGGTTCCGCCAACGGTTAACGGCATTCCCGCGTGTGTATTAAGAATTATCGGAATCACACAAACAACAATAAGATACAAAACACCAATTGCCGTTGTGCGCGATACAACACCGTCCAAATATTTCATTGTCTGTTCGCCCGGACGAACCCCCGGAATATACCCGCCCATATTTTTAAGGTTATTGCTGGTTTCTTCGGAATTGAACACAACCGCGGTCTGGAAATACGCAAAAAACGCGATTAACACAGTGTACAAAATAATGTATGACCATGCGCCATATGTAAAGAATCCCAAAACCTGTTGAACAATCAAGTTTTCACTTTGCACAAAACGTTGCACAAATGCCGGCAACATCATAATAGATGCCGCAAACACCGGTCCCATAACACCCGACATATTAACCTTGATCGGCAAATATGACGCGTTTGTATTCATTACACCGTTGGACATAACTTGACGTGGGTAAAGAATTTGGATACGACGTTGCGCCTGTTCGAAAAACGCAATCAAGGCAACAATACCAACCACAAATGCAACGGTTAAACCAATCATCGCCGGTGACATTTGACCCACAGAACCCAAACTGAACAACTTCGCAACACCACTGGGGACCTGGGCAACGATACCCGCGAAAATAAGCAACGATGCCCCCTGGCCTACGCCACGTGCAGTAATCTGTTCAGCCAACCACATCACGAACACGGTTCCGCCAACCAGCGCAATTATCGCCGATAATTCAAATGCAAATCCCGGATTCACAACGGCGGCAACACCATTAACCGGTGCCATCGATTCCAAACCGCGAACAACCGCCCAACCCTGGACAACCGCCAAAAACACCGCCAAATAACGCGTATATTGGTTAATTTTAATGCGTCCCGATTCACCTTCTTTACGCAAATCATTTAAATTCTTGCTGGTGGCGGTCAACAACTGCAAAACGATGGATGCAGAAATGTACGGGAAAATATTCAATGCCAACACCGACATACGCGACAACGAACCGCCACTGAACATATCAAACATTCCCATCATGCCACTGCCTTCACCACTGAACAGGTGCAAAATCGCAGAAGCATTAACCCCCGGTAATGGAATAAATGACCCAATTCGATAAACAATCAACGCGCCCAATGTGAACAAAATGCGTTTCTGTAAATCGGTCAAATTTCCAAAGTATTTTTTCAAGAATTTCATTGCGCTAAAAATTTTAACCAGTTATGCGCACCCAGTTTCCGGGGTGCGCAGGTTATATTATTTGTTTTTAATGGAACCACCGGCTTTGACAATCGCTATCTCGGCACTTTTGGACCATTTGTCCGCAATAACATTAATTGCAGATTTGATTTCGCCTTTGGCCAAAACCTTTAAACCGTCCATTTCACGATTTATAATTTTTGCGGCCATCAACGTTTCAATCGTGATTACTTTGCCGGCATCAATTTTACCCGATGCGATAAACTTTTCAATATCCCCCAGGTTAATTGTTGCATATTCTTTGTGGAACGGATTGTTAAATCCAAACTTTGGGAAACGACGCAAAATCGGCATTTGACCACCTTGGAACGTTGCCTGTTTGCGCGAACCCGCACGTGCCTTTTGTCCCTTGGTTCCACGACCAGCCGTTTTACCATATCCCGATGCCAAACCACGACCAACACGTTTTGTGTTACTGCGCGCACCAAAATTATCCATCAATGCATTTAATTTCATTTTTTTTCCTTTTTGTCCTGCGAACTATATGTAGTTCTTTGTCGCACATAAACAAGTTTATGTACTCGGTTTTTATTATTTATTTTTCAACGATTTCGACCAAGTGCGCAACACGTGCAACCATGCCACGTACAGCCGGTGTATCATTCACTTCACGCATTTTGCCGATACGCCCCAAACCCAACGCCAAAACAATTTTGCGTTGTGATTCCGGACGATGAATTAAACCGCGTGTTTGTTTTACGATAATTTTTGCCATTGTGATTACCCCCGCGTCTTATTATTCTGCTGATTCTGCGTTTTCTTCGAACTTTTTACCGTCACGACCGGCGATAATTTCAGACACAGATTTACCACGACGTGCCGCAACCGTCTTTGGAGAATTCATTTTAGAAAACGCCAAGAACGCCGCACGAACCATATTGTTTGGATTGTTGGAACCCTGGGACTTAACAACAACGTCCTGGACCCCTAAACATTCAAACACTGCACGCAACGCACCACCAGCAATGATACCAGTACCGGGAACAGCACTGCGAACAACCAATTTAGATGCGCCGTATCTGGATTCGATATCGTGGTGCAATGTGCGTCCTTCTTTTAACGGAACGCGAATCATTTTCGCTTTGGCTGCCTTGGTTGCTTTCTGCACAGCAGATTGTACTTCCAACGCTTTACCTTTGCCGAAACCAACACGACCGGCCTTGTCCCCGACAACAACCAGCGCCGAGAACGACATATTCTTACCACCCTTAACAGTTTTAGATACACGATTGATAGAAACCAATTTATCTACCAAGTTATCCGTCTGTAATCTTTTATCATCAAAACGTGCCATTTATATACTCCGTTTAATTTGAATTATATTCTTACGCCACCGGCGCGGATTGCTTCGCATAATGCTTTTACGCGACCATGATAGCGGTAACCGCCACGATCGAAATAGCAATTATCAGTCAATTTGGCTGCAACCAAACGTTCTGCAAATGCCTTGCCGACCAATTCTGCGCCCGCAACATTCCATCCCTTACCTGCGAAGCCCTTTTCCTTGCTTGATGCCGCGCACAGTGTATGACCACGCACATCATCAATCGCCTGGATTTCAATATGACGTCCAGAACGGAAAACCGACAAACGAATCTTGCCAGGATTTTTTCTTTTCAACGCACCGCGATTTGCGATTGTGCGTCTTTCCTCTGTAGATAAATGTTTTAACATTTCGTTTCCTTTTTTAATGGCCCCCGTAACAGCGGGAACGACCCTAGTTATTATTTCTTTTTACCTTCTTTGTGACGGATTACTTCGCCCTTATAGAAGATACCTTTACCCTTGTACGGATCTGCTTTGCGAACCTTGTGAACCTTGTCTGCAAACAAACCAACCGCACATTTGTCGATACCACGAATTGTAAATTCTGTTGGTGCACCGCCCATTTCAACGGTTAAACCCGCTGGGATTTCAATGACAACATCATGTGAATAACCCGCGACCAACACCAATTTGTTGCCCGACACAGACGCCTTGTAACCAACGCCCTTCATATACATTTCTTTGGCAAATCCGGTTGTGACGCCCATCACCGCATTACGAACATTACGGGTCATTGTTCCCCACATTGCGCGCGATGTTTTGTCGGTGTCATCCTTTGGTGTGACAACAACCTGGCCTGCTTCAACCTTGACATCAACCAAATTTGCGTGTTTTGTATCAACAGGAACCTTTAATTCACCCTTTGGTCCCTTGATAACAATTGCGTTATCGACAATCGCCGCTGTAACGCCATCTTTTAAACTTACTGGATATTTTCCTGCACGAGACATAACTTAATCCTTCTGCTGTTGATTATATAACCTTGCACAATACTTCGCCGCCAACGTTCATCAAACGCGCTTTGTGATCAGTCATGACCCCATTTGGCGTTGAAACAATCGCAATACCCAGGCCATTTAAAACCTTTGGCATTTTGGCACTGCCTGAATACACACGGCGCCCTGGTTTTGACACGACAGAAATTTCTTGTATTGCACCGTCGCCATTTACATATTTCAATTCAATAATCAAATTTGAACGGTGTTCATCGATTTTTTCTTGACGGAAATCGGTAATAAAACCTTCTTCCTTCAATACATTAAGAACCGCTGCACGCAGTTTGCTGTTTGGAACGGCGACCGTTTCTTTACCCGCAATTTGTCCGTTACGGATACGGGTTAACATGTCTCCGATTGGGTGTGATAATGACATCTTTTGTTACTCCTTCTCTGTGGTTTTATCCACATTTTCGACCCAGCCGCATTGTCCACAACTGGGGGTTAATTAAACAGTTGTTTTTACCAACTGGATTTACGAACGCCCGGCAATTTACCCTCGGATGCCTGGGTACGAACCTGTTGACGGCACAAACCGAACATACGGGAATACCCACGCGAACGTCCCGTAACCGAACAACGATTACGCAAACGTGTCGGATTTGCATTACGTGGCAATTTTGCCAGTTTTTTCATTGCATCCATACGTTCGTCTGGTGTTGCATTGACGGACATCTTTTCCTTGATCGCGGCACGCTTTTTTGCATATTTTGCGACCAATTCTTCACGTCTTTTTTGTTTATTAATTAACGATAATTTCGCCATTTTTATACCTTTTTATTATTTTAAAACCAAAGGCAAGCCGATTTTGGTCAGCAATGCACGTGCTTCTTCATCTGTTTTTGCAGTTGTCGCGATAACGATATCCATTCCGCGGATTGCATCAATCTTGTCCACAGAAATTTCTGGGAAAATCAGATGTTCACGGATACCGAACGCATAGTTTCCACGACCGTCAAACTTTGATTTTGACAAACCACGAAAGTCTTTGACACGCGGTAACGCAACCGTGATTAATTTATCCAAGAAATCGTACATTCTTTTACCACGCAATGTGACCTTGGTACCGATGGCCTGGCCTTCGCGCAAACGGTATGTCGCGATAGATTTTTTGGCGTGTGTAATAACCGATTTTTGTGCCGCAATGGCCGTCAAATCGGCCGCTGCCGCATCCAATTTCTTTTTATCAGAAACCGCTTCACCGACACCCATGTTCAAAACAATCTTGGTTAATTTCGGCACGGCCAGCGCATTTGTGTACCCGAATTCTTTGACCAATTCAGGAACAATCTGTTTTTCATATATTTCACGCAATCTGCTTTGCATTTTTTATTCCTTAACGTTTTGTTTCCGTAACAGCGGAAACCGATTTATTATAATTCTGTCCCAGATTTTTTTGCGACACGAACCTTTTTATCGCCAGATACCTTGTACCCAACACGTGTTGCCTTTTTGGTTTTTGGATCAACCAATGCAACATTAGATACATGGACCGGTGCTTCGCGGTCAACAATGTGACCCGGTGTGTCCTGGGTTGGTTTCACATGCCATTTGTGACGGTTTACACCTTCGACAACAACACGCGATTCAGACGGACGTGCTTCCAGTACTTTACCTTTGACGCCCTTGTATTTTCCCGAAATAACTACGACTTCGTCGCCTTTCTTAATTTTCATCTTGTAACCCTTTTGTTTATGACGCCATTACAAAACTTCTGGTGCCAAAGACACGATTTTCTGGACATCGTATTTACGACGAACCTCACGTGCGATTGGGCCAAAGATACGTGTTCCAATCGGCTCAAAGTTGTTTTTGTTTATCAAAACAACCGCGTTATCGTCGAAACGAATAATCGAACCGTCTGGACGTTTAATTGGGAATTTGGTACGCACGATAATTGCACGTTGAACCGTCCCCTTTTGAACCTTGCCACGTGGGATGGCTTCTTTGATGGCGACGACGACTTTGTCGCCGACCGTTGCATAACGACGATGAGAACCGCCCAAAACCTTGATACACATTGCTTTACGCGCACCACTGTTGTCTGCAACTGTCATAACTGTTTCATTTTGAATCATTTTTTCACCCTTTTCCTGCAAATGGGGCAATCCCCCACCGCTTTGTTTCTGGGCTCCGACTGGGTTTTACCCCCTCAAAGAACCCGACCTGTTTGTTTTTTTAGTCGACAACCTCGACTTCACCGTCTTTGGAAACACCAACGCGTCCCTTAACGACCCAAGTTTTTGTCTTGGAAATCGGACGATGTTCTTCAATCGCAACAATTTCACCAACCTTGTATTCGTTGTTTTCATCGTGCGCTTTGTATTTTTTATTCTGCTTCACGAACTTGCCATACAGCGGATGACGGAAACGACGTTCCACCTCTACAACAACTGTTTTGTCGTTTGCTGTACTTTTAACGGTTCCTTGCAGTATACGTTTTGGCATAACTATTGTCCCTTAACTTGTTTCTTGTTTTGTTAACCGATTTTGGCATATGATATCTTATTTTTTAGAAATCTCAACAAAAATCGGTGTTTTTTTATTTTGCTGCATTCAACTTGGTCTTGACGCGTGCAATTTCCCGACGTGTTTGACGCATAACGTGCGTTTTCGGTAATTGACCCGCTTCGTGCTGAAAGCGTTGATTCATTTGCTCTTTTTTCAAATCAACCAATTTGCTTTCCAACGCTTCCTTTGTCAATGCTTCTTTTTCTTGCTTTTTTGTTGCCATCTTTTTTACCTTTTTGCTTTGGATTTTAAACTAGTTGATTTTACGTTCAACAACTTTGGTTTTAACCGGCAATTTGGCGGCCGCCAACGCGAACGCTTCAAATGCGATTTCCGGTTTAACACCATCGATTTCAAACATAATACGACCCGGTTTTACACGGCAAATCCAGTATTCAACCGCACCTTTACCCTTACCCATACGGACCTGGGCCGGTTTAGTTGTGACTGGAACATCTGGGAAAATACGAATCCAAAGTTTTCCCTGACGTTTCATATGACGTGTGATTGCACGACGTGCGGCCTCTATCTGGCGCGCTGTAATGCGTTCCGGTGACATGGCTTTCAGTCCAAACGAACCGAACGCCAATTCGCTTCCGCCCTTGGCGGCACCGTGGATACGGCCTTTTTGCTGTTTGCGAAACTTTGTTTTATTTGGCATTAACATGGTACAAATCCTCTATTCTGTTTGTTTAGACTTATTTGCTTTTTCTTTCGCTACTGCCGGCATATTCAGCGGGTCTCGCCATTTCTGATGCCAACTTTTCTTTATTCACGACATCGCCAGTATAAATCCAAACCTTGACCCCAACAACACCGTATGTGGTTTTGGCCTGAATTGCGGCATAGTCAATGTCTGCACGCAATGTGTGCAATGGAATACGACCTTCGCGGATCTGTTCGCTGCGGGCGATTTCCGCACCATTCAAACGACCGCTGCACATAACCTTGATACCCTGGGCACCGGCTTTCTGGGCGTTTTGAACTGCTTTCTTCATTGCGCGTTTGAATGAAACACGACCTTCAATTTGCTGGGCTATACCCTGGGCAACCAATTGTGCGTTCAAATCAGGACGACGCACTTCATAGATGTTAACGACGACCTGGTCATTTTTAACCAATTTTTTGATATCGTTACGCAATGTTTCGATGTCCGCACCGTTTTTCCCGATAATCATACCCGGGCGTGATGTGTGTACGGTCACGACAACCTTTTTGGCAAAGCGTTCTATAACGACCTTGGCCAAACCCGCTTTCTTTAATTTTTTTGTAATAAATGCGCGGATTTCATTATCTTCTGCCAACAATTTGGCATAGTCTTTCTTACCGGCAATCCAACGGGAATCTGTTACCTTGTTAATTCCCAGACGCTGTGAAATTGGCGATACTTTCTGTCCCATTTCTTTATTCCTTGGTTTGTGATGCGCGTTCTTGAAGCATTTGCTTTATTCAGGGTTTCCCCATACCACGCGTCACGGTTCTTTTATTTTGTTGTTTTCTTTTTGGTTTCCGTTTTCTTGGCTTTCTTTGATGGCGCCGCCCCCGATTCCAACACGATGGTCAGATTCGAAAATGGTTTCAAAATCGGACGCGCACTGCCACGTGGTCCGGCCATAATACGTTTCATGGTCAATGCCTTGCCACACCAAATTTCCTTGACGAACAAAGAATCTGCCGGCAAATTTTTATTGTGTTCTGCATTTGCAATCGCAGACAACAATGTCTTTAACACTTCGTCAGAAACGCGTTTCTTTGAAAACTTTAACACATCAATCGCACGATCAACGGGCAATCCACGCACCATATCGCACACCAGGTTTAATTTCTGGTGGCTGACGCGAATCATTTTATTAAACGCGCGAACTTGATTATCTTTGATCCCATATCTTGCTGTTGTCATAACTACACCTTATCTTTATATGAAATTATTTTTTCGCTGCCGCTGCGGCTTTCTTGTTCGCTGCATGCCCCTTGAAGGTCCGTGTTGGTGCAAATTCTCCCAATTTATGACCAATCATATCTTCTACGATTGCCACAGGGATAAATTTGTTACCATTGTGAACTTCAAACGTCAACCCCACCATTGGCGGCACGATTGTGCTGCCACGGGACCATGTTTTAATTGGTTTACGGTCATCTTTTGCATTTGCAGCCGCCGTCTTTTTCAAAACAGACGGATGAACATAAGGACCTTTCCATACTGAACGAGACATCATTTACTCCGTTTTTTATTTCTTATTATTTTTTCTTTGCCAAATGTCTGCTGCGAATAATCATCTTTGCAGTACGTTTATTGCTACGGGTACGATATCCCTTGGCCGGAATACCTGTACGTGATACCGGTTCGTGGCCCTTAGAATGACCATTACCACCACCCATCGGGTGATCGTTCGGGTTCATCGCCATACCGCGGACAGATGGGCGAACACCCAACCAACGCGCGCGGCCGGCCTTGCCCAAGTTAACATTGCGTTGATCCGGATTGGAAACGCTGCCAACTGTGGCGAAACAATCGGAATGAACTTTACGCAACTCGCCGCTGTTCATTTTAATCTGGGCATAAACGCCGTCTTTACCCATCAATTGGGCATAGCACCCTGCACTGCGTGCCAACTGGCCGCCGGCACCCGGTTTCAATTCGACGTTATGAACGATTGTACCGATTGGCATATTTTTCAATGGCATCGCATTACCTGGTTTAATATCTTCGCGATCACCAGAAATAACAACATCACCAACTTTCAAATCACGTGGTGCCAAAATGTATGAACGAATACCATCCTTGTATTCAATCAACGCGATAAATGCTGTACGATTTGGGTCATATTCCAAACGCAACACAGTTGCCGGAACATCCATCTTTTTACGTTTGAAATCGATCAAACGATATGTGCGTTTGTGACCGCCACCCTGGTGCATAACGGTTACGTGACCAAAATTATTACGTCCACCCTTGGACTTGATTCCGACTGTCAACGCCTTTTCTGGAGCGCCGCGATGCAAACCACTACGATCGACCTGGGTCAAACCACGGGTTCCTGCGGTTGTCGGTTTATAATGCTTTAATGCCATTTTTTCTACCTTTGTTTACCATAACAATAACGTCCAACGATATGGGTTCTCTGTTATGGCGGTTAATTTATTATTGTACGTTTGCTGACAAATCCAATTTTGCATCTGCCGGTAATGTGACGTACGCCTTTTTAACTGTGCGCTGCGTACCACTGTTACGCCCACGGAAAGATTTCACCTTGCCGTGCACGACAACGATGTTAACCTTTGTAGGTTTAACATTATATATCGCTTCGACGGCACGTGCAACATCTTCTTTGGTCGCCTTTGCCGCAACTTCGAATGCAACGCCGTTCATTTCAGACAGTTTTGCTGCCTTTTCCGAGATTATCGGGCGACGCAGTACATCAAAAGCACCGGCGGTCGCAACGATTTTCTTTTCTGCTTTAACTTTCTTTTCTGCCATTTCAATAGCCTTATTGTTATTATGCCAATCTTGCTTCCACTGCTTTGACTGCATCTGCTGTCAAAACCAATTTTTCATGTTTCAAGATATCCAAAACATTTAAACCAATTGTCGGCAACACATCAATGTTTTCGATATTGGCTGCGGATTTCTTGAAGTTTTCATCCAAAACGTCGGTACCAACGAACAACGCAGACGCGATATTCAGTTTTTTCAACTGTTTCGCAAATGCACCCGTCTTGGCTGCTTTCAATTTTTCGGAATCAATCACAATCAAAGAACCGTCTTTGACCTTGGATGACAAAGCCATTTTCAGGCCCAAAGAACGAATTTTCTTTGGTAAATCAATTGCATGATCGCGCACAACTGGGCCGTGCACAACACCACCGCCACGCATGTGAACATTGTATTTTTCACCCTGACGTGCGTTACCTGTCTTTTTCTGTTTGAACGCTTTTTTACCACTGCCCGCAACATCCGAAACCGTTTTCACCGCATGTGTGCCTGCGCGTGATTTTGCGCGTTGCCATGTGACAACACGATGCAAAATATCTGCACGTGGTTCCAAACCAAAAATGCTGTCTTGCAATTCTGCTTTGCCGACCGCTTTACCATCAAAATTAATAATGTCTATTTGCATTTTATTCACCTTACCTTGCTGTCGCCGTTATTATTCCGCAACAGTTTCTGTTGTGGTGTCCGCACCGGCATTGTTTATTTTGGTTGGGACTGGTAAATCTTTCTGTTCTTTTTTGATTGCATCGGTTACCAATACAAATGTGCCATTTGCACCCGGAACAGCGCCTTCGACGAATATCAAGTTTTCTGCTTCGTCCATACCAAATACCTTCAGGTTCTGAACCGTTACGGTTTCATTACCCATTTGACCTGCCATCTTTTTACCCTTTAAAACACGGCCTGGCCATTCGCGCATACCCGTACCACCAAGTGAACGATGTGCTTTTAAAACACCATGGGACGCTTCCTTACCGCCAAAGTTATGACGTTTCATTGCCCCCTGGAAACCTTTACCCTTGCTTGTCGCCTGGACATCGATAAATTGTCCGACAATAAAATGAGACGCCGACATTATTGTCCCCACAGGGATAATGCAATCATCGGATACGCGGAATTCCGCAACCTTACGAAATGGCTTAACGCCTACTTTTTCTGCTGCAACCGCTTGTGGTTTTGCCACATGCTTTGCCTTGGCTTCGCGCAAACCCAAAACATTTGCGACGTAACCATTTTTTTCCATTGTCCGATTACCGATAACCGTGCAATCACCAACCGATAATACTGTTACCGGATGTGCCACACCCGCATCGTCATACAGACGTGTCATACCTATTTTTGTTGTTATTAATCCGCTACGTTTCATTTTTTTGCCTTTTTTTAGTCAGAGGTTGGCGCGTTTTATCTTTTGCATCCCACACCAACGCTAACAGTTTTACAATTTAATTTTTACATCGACCCCGGATGTCAAATCCAACTTCATCAACGCATCAACTGTCTGAGGGGTTGGATTAACAATATCTACGACCGCCTTGTGATTGCGGATTTCGAATTGTTCACGTGATTTTTTATCAACGTGTGGCGAACGGTTCACTGTAAATTTTTGAACCAATGTCGGCAAGCGAACGGGTCCAACGACATCCGCGCCTGTGCGCTTGGCTGTCTTGACAATTTCATCAACAGATTCCATCAAATTACGATGATCGAACGCTGTTAATTTAATACGAATTTTTGATGCTGGTACCATTTGTTCGTTTTCCTTATCGTTATTCGGGCCGGTAATCATTGGCGTTTTTCATCCAATTACACCGACCCGTTTGTTACCTTATTTTACAATCTTGGACACAACACCTGCGCCAACTGTGCGTCCGCCTTCACGGATAGCAAAGCGACGGCCTTCGTCCATAGCAATAGGTGCAATCAATTGCACGCTGATGCGGACGTTATCACCCGGCAGAACCATTTCTTTGTCTGCTGGCAAAGTGATTGTTCCAGTTACGTCTGTTGTGCTGAAATAGAACTGTGGACGATAGTTGCTAAAGAACGCTGTGTGACGTCCGCCTTCTTCTTTGGTCAAGATATAAACTTCAGCTTCAAAGTCTGTGTGTGGTGTAATAGAACCTGGTTTGCAGATAATCTGGCCACGTTCCACTTCTTCCTTTTTGGTTCCACGCAACAACAAACCTACGTTATCGCCGGCTTCACCTTGATCCAACATTTTGCGGAACATTTCGACGCCGGTAACAACTGTTTTCTGGGTTGGACGCAAACCAACGATTTCGCATTCGTCACCAACTTTGACAACACCTGATTCAACACGGCCGGTCACAACGGTTCCACGACCTGTGATTGAAAACACGTCTTCGATTGGCATCAAGAACGGTTTGTCAACCGGACGTTCCGGCATTGGGATGTATTCATCGCATGCTTTCAACAATGCATCAATCGATTCTTTGCCCAAACCATCGGATTTACCTTCCAATGCGGAAACGGCAGAACCACGGATAATCGGAGCATTGTCACCGTCGAAATCGTTCGCAGACAACAATTCACGAATTTCCATTTCGACCAATTCCAACAATTCAGGATCGTTTGCCAAATCGCATTTGTTCAAATAAACGACGATTTTTGGAATACCAACCTGACGTGCCAACAAGATGTGTTCACGTGTCTGGGGCATAGGACCATCAGTTGCAGCCACAACCAAGATTGCACCGTCCATCTGGGCAGCACCGGTAATCATGTTTTTAACATAGTCCGCGTGTCCCGGGCAGTCAACGTGTGCATAGTGACGTGACGCTGTTTCGTATTCAACGTGTGCGGTGTTAATTGTAATACCACGTGCGCGTTCTTCTGGTGCGTTATCGATTTGATCGACACCCTTTTGCGCATCGGTTCCAACACCATAGTAGTGAACAATAGCGGCTGTCAAAGTCGTTTTACCGTGGTCAACGTGGCCAATGGTACCGATGTTAACATGCGGCTTGGTTCTTATATATTTTTCTTTTGCCATAGTTTTTCTCCTTAGGGCTTCTTGTTTTTGTTAATCTGATTTTCGATTTCCGGGTTATGGATTTCTGAACCTAATCATAACCCAGAAATTTTAAATCACAATCTTTTTTTTGTTTATTTTGTCAGTTTCTTTATAACTTCGTCTGCAACATTCTGCGGCACTTCGGCATAGTGCGACAATTCCATATACGGATTTGCACGCCCCTGCGACAAAGAACGCAATGTCTTGACATATCCGAACAGGTTTGCCAACGGCACAAATGCAGAAATCAACTGATTCCCAAATTGCGTTTCAATCCCGTTGATTTGACCACGACGGCTGTTCAAGTCACCGATGATGTCCCCGACATATTCTTCCGGTGTGTTAACCGAAAGTTTCATAACCGGTTCCAACAACTTTGGCGCCGCTTTCTTCATCGCTTCGCGGAAGCACGCACGCGCCGCTATTTCAAAGCATAATACATTAGAGTCCACTTCGTGATACTTACCATCTACCAATGTAGCCTTGAAATCCACTGTCGGATAGCCAATCAAGACACCCGTCTGTTGCGCTATCTTTAAACCCTTTTCAACACCTGGGATGTATTCTTTTGGAATCGCACCACCAACAATCTTGTTTTCAAATTCGTATCCAGAACCCGGTTCCAACGGTTCAAATTCGATTTTCACCTGGGCGTACTGACCCGAACCACCAGATTGTTTCTTGTGTGTATATTCTTCAGTGACCGGTTTGCGGAATGTTTCACGATACGCGATACGCGGTTCGCCAACATTAACATCAACCTTGAATTCACGTGACAAACGATCAACCAAAATTTCCAGGTGCAATTCACCAACACCCGCCAAAATCGTTTGACCAGATTCTTCGTCAACCGACACACGGAAAGACGGATCTTCTTTGGCCAATGCCTGCAATCCCAATGCCATTTTTTCAACGTCGGCCTTGGTCTTTGGTTCAACGGCGATGGAAATAACCGGTTCTGGAATATGGATGTTTTCCAAAATAATCGGATTGGCTTCATCACACAATGTATCACCGGTAATCGTTTCCTTCATACCAACCAGGGTGATAATGTCACCGGCGGACGCTTCTTTAATTTCTTCACGATTGTTCGAATGCATCAACAACATACGACCAACGCGTTCACGTTTATCACGGTTGGAATTATAGATGTACGAACCCGAAACCAATTTACCCGAATAAATACGGATGAACATAAGGTTTCCGACAAATGGATCATTTGCAACCTTGAACGCCAATGCACTGAAAGGTTCTTTGGCATCCGGATGACGTTCGACAACCGTTTCTTTATCCAATTTGGTTCCCTTGATGGCAGGAATATCCAACGGACTTGGCAAATAGTCAACAATTGCATCCAACAATGGTTGAACACCCTTGTTTTTAAATGCGGTTCCGCACAAAATCGGATTAAAGTTCTGAGCAATCGTCCCTTTGCGAATCAGTTTCTTGATTGTGGCGACATCTGGAATCTTGCCTTCCATATAGGCTTCCATAATTTCATCATCCAGGGTCACAACTTCTTCGATCAATTTGTTGTGTAATTCTTCGGCTTTGGCTTTCAAATCATCTGGAATTTCAATTGTGACCGGGTGGGAACCTGTTTCATCTTCCCAAATCAAACCCTTCATTTCCACAACGTCAACAACACCCTTGAATTCGGATTCTGCACCGATTGGGAAATTAACAACCAACGGATTTGCGCCCAAACGTTCACGAATCATATCAACACAGCGGAAGAAATTTCCACCAATACGATCCATCTTGTTTATAAAACAAATACGTGGAACATTGTAACGATCGGCCTGACGCCAAACGGTTTCTGTTTGTGGCTGAACACCCGACACAGATTCAAAAACCGCGACCGCACCGTCCAAAACACGCAGTGAACGTTCCACTTCCATGGTAAAGTCCACGTGTCCCGGGGTGTCAATAAGGTTAATACGATGATCGCGCCAAAAACATGTAGTTGCCGCTGATGTAATTGTAATACCACGTTCCTGTTCCTGTTCCATCCAGTCCATTGTCGCGGCACCATCGTGCACTTCACCAATTTTATATGTTTTACCGGTATAGAACAAAATACGTTCAGAAGTTGTTGTTTTCCCCGCGTCAATGTGCGCCATAATACCGATATTGCGGTACATATGTAATGGGGCAGTTTTTCCAACAGACATTGTATTCTTTCCTTTTGTTTTCTCTCATTAAATTACCAACGGAAATGCGCACACGCCTTGTTCGCCTCTGCCATCTTGTGGGTATCAATCTTTTTCTTGAATGCGCCACCATTGCCCGCCAATGCATCGCGCAATTCTGCAAACAATCTTTCTTCCATGCTGCGTTCACCACGTTTACGTGCGAACATCACCAACCAACGCAATGCCAATGTCTGCTGACGCGCAGGACGCACTTCGACTGGAACCTGATATGTTGCACCGCCAACACGACGACCCTTGACTTCTACACTTGGCTTAAGGGCATCAACCGCTTCCAAAAATGCGGCCAATTCATTACCGTCTTTTGCAACTTTCTTCAGTTTTTCCAACGCACCATAAACGATGTTTTCGGCAACTTCTTTCTTGCCGTCCCACATAACAACATTAATACATTTTGCAACAACCAAATTGTTGTATTTAGAATCTGGTAAAATTTCACGTTTTGCTGCTGCTTTACGTCTTGACATTTTGTTTTCCTTTTATTTCTTCATTCGTTTCCGAATTACTCATGCGGCGTCACCGCATGTATTGTTATTCTTTAATTATTTTGCAACCTTGGCACCATACAATGAACGACCCTGTTTTCTGGATTCGACACCCTTGGTATCCAAGACACCACGAATAATGTGATATTTCACACCCGGCAAGTCCTTTACACGACCGCCACGAATCATAACAACACTGTGTTCCTGTAAATTGTGACCTTCGCCCGGAATGTATGCGGTCACTTCGCGACCGTTGGCCAATTTAACACGGGCCACTTTACGTTGGGCAGAGTTAGGTTTCTTTGGCGTGGTTGTGTACACACGCGTGCAAACACCACGTTTTTGCGGATTTTCCATCATATCAGGCGCCGTGGATTTCACAACAACCTTTTTACGTGGTTTCCGAATCAGTTGGTTTACTGTTGGCATTCAAAATCTCTTTGTTATTTGTCCATTTTTTTCGTACACAAAACCGACCCCATACTTATTTCCATGGCACGCCATGGGTTATAAATATGTCAAAACGCCCGGTTTTCTGTATGTTTTATGCCTTCCCTATTTACGTGGAAAGCGATTGTATTATAACCGTAACCGCCCGATTGTCAAGAAAAAAGACCATAAAAACGCGCCCAACGGCGCGTTTTTATTGCGTTTATATCCCAATCACTAGAATTGGATACCAAATTTTGCACCGAATGTCATCGGGGCTACATTAAAGCCCTTGGCAACATTCTTTTCTGCATAAACGCCAACATAGGAATTTTTGCAGAAGTTATAGTTGACACCCAATTTAACATCAACCGGTTTCTGGTGATGATATTTCAGGTTCAATTCCGCAGGAACATACGCGTCATGCAATTTGAAACCATATGTCGCACCACCGACCAAGTTCAGGTGTTTACCCAAATATACCTGGCCTTCGAATCCGGCATCCATACCCCATGCGTGATGATCCAACGAAACGTTGTGTGCTTCTGCAACCGCGTTTAACGAGAACCCGTCAACAACAAAGCCATAACGTGTTCCGATTGTCCAAGAATAGAATTCGACATTCATATCGTCACGTGCATCATAGTTTTGTGCAACTGTGCCATAGATGTCGCCCTTCCATTCATTGCCGTAATCGAACCAACGATAGTTCAGGCCCAATTCAACATAGTCCCAATTCCATTTTGTGTTATAACGTGGCGCATCAGACGAATCGTATGAACCAGCGGTTGCCAACGAAACGGTCCACCAATCATAGAAACCATAACCAAATTCCGTACCCAATGCATAGTGTTCGAATTCCGTATCCATTGCGAATGTTGTTTCATTATAGAACGCACCCTTGTCTGGACGATACATCGGATTACCAATGTTAAAGTTTGCCGCGTTCGCGCCGGAAACCGCCGCAAAAGCCAACAACGACGTCAAAGCCAATTTTTTCATATTAAATCCCCTTTTTTTGGTTTTTACACCAGAATTATTTTATTCTAGCTTCGCCTATTTTACTATCAGAACCCGCCTTTTTCAAGGAAAAAAACCCGCCCACACGGGACGGGTTTTTATACTCTTTTTAATACATTTAGAAGTTATAAGTGAACCCGATTTGGAAATCGCTGGTATTCGCAACATCATTAGCATCTGCGTATGCACCAACACCCCAACCTTTCTCTATACCCATCTTATCATTTGCCCACGTATAACCCGCACGTACGCCCAAGAAGTTCAAATTAGCGTACAACGTAAATGATTCGGAAACATCATACGTAATCATAGGTATGACGCTGGCACCAATTTCGGACGCCGTTTCACCGTTAAAGTGCAAAAAGCCCGCTTCCACAGTGCCCTTTAATAACAAGTTCACACCGCCAAACTGCGCGACATTATAACGCGCAAATGCACCAATTCCGTATGTTTCTGCGTCATCTTCGATGCCATTCTTTTGATATTTACGATCATAACCAAATTCACCCATGACACCAACGTCCCATTTGGAATCAACTTTCCATCCAAATTCTGGAGCCACATCTAAAATTGTTGCATGTTCATCACCAAATGAAAATGCTGCACTGCCACCGACAAAATAATTGGTTGCTGCACTTGCAGAAGAAACCACAAATAATGCCATCAAAGACGTTAAAGCTAATTTTTTCATAACTTTTCCTTTCGTTTTGGTTGTGACCAGAATTCGTTCCTGATCTTAATACTAATTTTATCTGGGATTTAAATCCCCTGCAAGATTAAAGATTTTTGCTTTATTCTGAAAAAAATGATATAATATGCGCATTATGCAATTTTGGAATACCGAATCGAATAAAAACACCGCAATTCTGCGGTGTTTTTTGTTTATTCTTTGATATTATTAGAACAATAAATAATTATGCATTTTAACAAACCGACGGTTTTTCAATTTTTATTTCGCAATTTTTTTATCTCGCGCCAGTCAGCGTGATGTTTTTGGTGTTCTTCGTATGATTTGGAAAAAATATGCCCACCACGGCCATCTGCAACAAAATACAGGTAATTTGTGTCCGCCGGCCGCAACACCGCACGGATTGCCGCCGCCCCCACATTCGCAATCGGCGCCGGTGGCAAACCATTGTGGGTATATGTGTTAAACGGGCTGTCTATTTTAAGGTGTCCCGTCAACAATGGTTTTCCCTGCATATCGCCATATCCATTGGTTAACGCATACACAACTGTCGGGTCGGCCTGTAATCGCATATTTTTACGCAACCGATTTATATACACACTGGCCACCACCGGCATTTCCGATTCGCGCGGTGTTTCGCGTTGCACAATCGACGCCAGTGTTATAACATCGTGCCAATTCTTTAATGGCCGCGGAATAATATACCCCGCACGCATCAACGAATCACGGGTCGATCCCATTTTTTTTCGTGCCAAATCCAACACCGCTAAACGCGCTGTTCCCTTGGCCACGCGGTATGTATCGGGAAAAACATCACCATCATGCAAATCACAAACCGGCGCGGTATTTCCACGCACACATTCCACATCACCGGACAATCGTTGTGTGTTTGACAAAAGAACCTTGATTTGTTTAATGGTATAACCTTCGGGGATAACAATATCTGTGGTGGCAACCCGCCCGCGTGCAAACATCCGCGCAACGCGCCAAATACTGGCCCCCCGGGGGATATCATAGTCCCCACGTTGTACACGCCCACCCATACGCCGGACCGCCAATTTAAACAGCGATTCGGAATACACAATATGATTTGCACGCAAATTTGTTGCAACCGATGACACACTGTCACCATTATTTATAACAAACGAAACATCACGACGCACCGGCGACCAAACGCCCATTATATAAATAACCAAACCCAAAATTATCGCGACCAGCGCAATAAATTGATTACGTGATTTCTTATTTGGGAATATTTTTCTGCGCCGCATCATGAACAACATTATTACAGATAAAAAACCAAATGCAAATATCGCCTTAGTATTTTTTTCTGGTCTTTAATTTGTGCCACTTTGCCATAATGTCAACCGCCGCGGGATTGTCAATATGCTTTATACGCACACGACATTTGTTGTCAAACATCCGCTTGTCGCGAAATCCGATTTTATCCGCATCGTTTCGATTGGCGGCATAATACACATGTGATACGTTCGCCCATGTTATCGCCGCCAAACACATTGGGCACGGTTCACAAGACGTATATAAATCACAACCCGACAAATCGTATGTTCCAATTTTTTTACATGCCGCACGAATCGCATTTACTTCGGCATGCGCGGTTGGGTCATGTTTGGCAACGACGGTATTATGCGCCCGTGCAACAACAACCCCGTCTCGCACGACCACGGCGCCAAATGGTGAAGAACCACTTTTTACACTTCTGTCACTTTCCGCAATCGCCATATCTATAAATTTTTTATTCATATGCCCCACCCCATCCATCAACTGTATTACTGTTATGATACCAGAAAACATTCCCAAACCGTATAAATAAATCAAAACCGCCACTTGGGCGGTTTGAACTTATGGTCGGGTTGACCCACCAAAATCGAGAAAAAGATACCGTTTTTTTGACTCACAAAAAATTATTCTTTTACAATTACTTATGACCAAGAGGGCGGAGTTTCTAATCCGATATGGTGGGGTTGACATTAAGTTGCGAACTTCAAATATAACATATTGATTTTTAATAAAAAGATACTTGTAACTTGCTTTTTGAGTTGATTTTTATGTTTTTTTGAGCGTTATAGTAATCTGAATTATAAAAATGGAGGCAAAATGTCGGAGCAAACAGAAAAAATTGTTAACATCATCCTACCAGATTTGCTAAATTATTTAGAGATGGTGGAAAGTGGGGAGATTATTGAAAAACGCCTTGAGAAAAATCTTCTCTGTAAGCCAAAAGAAAAAACAAAGTTATATGTTTTAGAAGAAGATGAAAAACATGAAGGGAAAAAATAATTTTTGTATATTTGCAAAAAAAACATGCATTTTTAGAAAAAATATTTTATACTATGCGCCGCGAGAGGTTATTTAATGAAACAAACAAATAAATCAACATTGGGAACTTTTTCCCCAAATAAGATAGAACCAATTCATCGTTGGTACAGTTACTTAGAAGGGTATTCTTCTATTTTAGTTGATTCTATTATACAAGAAATAGGTCCAGATAAACTCTCATCAGTATATGATCCTTTTTGTGGAACTGGAACAACTTCTCTAGTTGCCGCTAAGTACGGTGTAGATTCTTATTATAGCGAAACAAACCCTTTCATGAGACTTGTTATTGATTCGAAAATTAACAATGTCAAGAAATTAAGGGAAAATGGAATTGGCAGTGTAAATCTAAAAAAATTATTAAATAGTATAAGAAATTATAATTATTCAATGAGTTTTCAAAAGATCAATTATAATGGTTTTGAAAAGTTTTTTGATGAAGATGTATTAGAAAAACTGTTAAATATAAAAACTATAATATCAAATATTCCAGATATTGAAACAAGACAAATTGCTTTAATTCTACTATGTTCAATCGTAGTACAATCTTCCAAAATGATACGTCAGGGAGATTTGAGGGTCGCTAAAAAGGATGAAAAAGCGGTTCATGATAAAGATGTATTTTCAAATTATATCACTAAGTTGCAACAAGCAATAGCTGATATAGATGATATAAAGACAGCACCCATTTACAATGAGACCCATTGTCTATCTGATGATGCAAAAGACAATCCCGCTAATAATCTGTTTGATTGTGTAATTACTTCACCGCCATATTTAAACGGAACTAATTACATTAGAAACACAAAACTTGAACTCAAATTAGCAGATTTCATCATGAGTGAAACAGATCTTCCTCAATTTCATTCAAAAGGTATTATTGCAGGCATTAATAATGTATCTAAGAGGAGAAGTTGCAGTACATCTAATCCATATGCGCAAGATATCATTAATAAGCTCGAAAAAGTAGCGTATGATAAAAGGATTCCGATTATGATAGCCGGTTATTTTAATGATATGGAAAAAGTCATTGAACGTTTATCATATTCAATTAAAAATAACGGCTATTTTATAATGGATATAGGTGATTCACAATTTGCAGGTATACACGTTCCGACTCACGAAATTCTATCCCAAATATGTAAAAACTATGGATTTGAACTTTATGAGGAACAGGTCTTAAGAAACAGAAGATCCAAAAATAATATGGTTTTGTCTCAAAGATTGTTGAAATTTAAATTACATAAAGATGTTGATCATAGAAGCTTGTTTTATAATCAGGCTGTTAACTTTATTGAAAACATGCCATATCATAACGAGCCGTACAATAGTAGAAATTGGGGAGATTCACTGCACTCATTGTGTTCATATCATGGGAAATTAAAACCATCTATTGCTCACTTTTTAGTAAAAGAATTCACACAAAAAGGGGATTTAATTGTTGATCCATTATGTGGAGTTGGCACCATTCCTCTTGAAGCATGTTTATTGGGAAGAATTGGAGTTGGAAACGACTTAAGTAAATTAGCCTATGTAGTAACCAAGGCCAAAATAGAAAAACCCTCATATGATGGGGCTATGACCGAATTATATAATCTTCAGCAATATATAGAGACAAATATCCATGTAAATAACGCTATTATTAAAGATGATATAAAAAAATGCGAAACCTTTGGATTTAATGGAAGTATTTCTTCATATTATCATCCTGATACACTCAAAGAAATATTGTGGGCACGAAAATACTTTTTAGAAAAAAAAGAGCTTTCTGCTGCTGATTGCATGGTGTTTTCTTGTCTATTACATATTTTGCATGGAAATAGACCTTACGCATTATCAAGAATTTCTCATCCATTAACTCCATACAGACCAAAAGGAGATTTCTTATATAAGAATGTAATCGAGCATATTAAAGCAAAGATAGATATTTCTTATAAAAATACACAGAACGATAAGTTTACAAAAGGCTTCGCAATTCTTGGTGATTATAAGGATCTCACACATAGTAAAATACATGCAGATGCAATTATAACATCACCTCCTTTTGCCGGTTCAATAAGATTTTATATGCAAAATTGGCTAAGATTGTGGCTGTGTGGCTGGGATGAAGAAAATTATAAAGAAGCCGACACCTTATTTCTAGATCAAAAACAGAACCGTAACTTTGATGTATATTTAGATTTCTTTGAAACATGTGCAAAGTTATTAAAACCCAAAGGAAAAATGATTTTGCACTTAGGAAAAACTGCAAAAATTGATATGGCAACCGAATTAGCCCAAAGGGCACAAAAGTGGTTCGAAGAAGTGTATAGAGGTACCGAAAACGTAACTCAATTAGAAAAACATGGAGTTAAAGATAAAGGTGGAACTATAGAGCACCAATACTTATTTTTAATGAAAAAATAATTTTATTTTATGGTGACAGATCTTGGATAATGGCCAGTTATAGATTTGTATCTTTCTACTAAATCAAATTCAGAACCAATAACCCGCTTCAATGAATCGTTTATTTTATCTGCAGTCTTGATCCCATCTCTTTCTTTTTGATATTCCGGATCCATTAAAAATTCATCATAAAACCAGACAACATTTTCAATCAACAATTTTAAAACATCCTTATTCACTGTTTTAGAATGTAGAGTTTTGTAATCTAATCCCGTAATCTCACTCAGCTTGAGTAATTCATTCTCGCTATAAAAATCTACAGGGAAATGGTCACTTTTTTGAGAATTATGACTACTACACAAACATGTAGCGGTTTCATCTAACCTATACAAATAAGCAAGAGGCATTGTATGATCAAGTGCCATATCATCTAGAGAAATCTCTTTAGATGATGGCCCACATTTAAAACATTTTTTTCCAAATTTTTTCCAAATATATTCTGAGAATTCTTTTTTCGTTTTGCGTTCAAATTCAAAATGAACCAGATTCCTATCTAACAATTTGTTCACTAAAATCTCAAGAGCACGTCTCCTTAATCCATCTTCCTTAAATTGTTGAGCATTGCGTTGAGGATTTAAAGGAGCGTTTACAAAAAATTTTTTACACGCTTTACATTCTAGTTGATGCCCGTAATAGGAAATTAATTTGTCTCCTTTTATAGGCAATCCAGCCAACTCCTTTTTTGTAAAATCTTTTAAGTTCTGGATAACATAAGAACAAAAAGTTGAATGTTTACATGGGGCTCTTTTTTTACAATGTAAGGAGAAACTTAATGTTTTCATCTCATTTTCAACATTAATAGGTAAAAATCGCCCACAACGATTACAACTTTTACAAACAACTATGCTTCCTTTTTGGAATGTATGAGCTTTAACCAAATACTTTTCAAATGGTAGTGAGGGATCTAGGTAATACAAATATGGAACATGCATTTCTGTTTTTTGATAAAAAGTTTTTTCAAAATCTGAATTTTGAAATTCTTTTTTGGTTACAGCGTCCAAATCAAAACATGCAAATTCAATATCTGTGTTCGTTTCTCCATTAATTTCTAGCGTTACCTGAATATTCTGGGCCTGTTTATTTGTTTGTAGCAATATTTCATCGTGAATTCCAACATTTTTCCAAACATCGCACTCCAAAATACTTTCCTTATTTTTTGAGTATTTTTTACCTGAATATTCATAAGATATTTGACTTTTTAGTGTTACTTTTTTTGAAGGACGAATATATCCCCCAAAAGCTATAATAGCTTTTTTAGATGAAAAAAGTTCTACAAGACCAATTTTATCCCTTTTAAAAGTAAACTTCTCAACTTTTTGCTTAGTAATGCATTTTATTGACTTTATCAAATAGCATTCTCCACCTGTGGTCTCATCACATGTATGGAATCCACTTTCTCGTGTTACGTTTCTTCTTCTGTATGTTCTAAAATTTTGTTCCGCCATTTGATAATCCAATTCTAAAATTCAAGAATATTTTGCCTCTATGCATCTTTGGATATTCTATCAAAAAAAATTTCAAAACACAAGACCTCAACCATATATTATTTTATGATGAGCTAGCGACCGGTAAACAAATTTTGACCTACCAAAACAAACTCGAGCATGTTGACAACACAATTTGGCAGCATGGTCGATAAATCATTGTAATTCAATGTCTTACATGCATTATTATTCTTCTGAAGTTCAAATCCACTCTGGTGACCTTGAGCAGATTAGAAATGCTGGCAGCAAGGTAAAAAATGTAGCTATTTCAATATGCTATACAAAAATGATGCAGATTGTAATAACGCTTAGATATATCCAAAAGTCAAATAAATATTTTATTCAGAATCAATATGTTACGCTTGAAGTTCGCAACCAATCTCAACCCCTCTTGAGTGGATTTGAACTGGCGACATCAAGATAAAAAATATATCTATTTCAATGTGTTATACCAAGCTGTCACTCTTTCTTATTTTTTTAGGCATGGTATACTTTTGGGCCTAAGGTATACTTTTTTATGTGTAAAAATTGTCATACAATCGAATGTCGCCCTCTTGCTATCCAAAGAAAAATAATCATTAACTCATTGAAAAACATAATTAAATTATTTTAGATAAAAAAATAACATAGAAGGTATACACTTTCTATGTTACGTTTTTGGTCGGAGTGACTGGGTTCGAACCAGCGACCTCTACGTCCCGAACGTAGCGCTCTACCAGGCTGAGCTACACTCCGCGAACTGAAACCACGCCGATTATGAACCCTTTTCGGAAAAAATGCAACTTTTTTATTCAATCTTTATACTTGTAAATCGTCAATTATGTGCCATATTTATATGGTAACACCAAAAAGGGCTTAATATGTTCGCATTGCAATTTTTGAAAAAACAAAAATTCGACAGTTATGATGATTATTTGGAAAATGCGATTCCTGATGTTCCCGAACACTTTAATTTCGCATATGATGTCATTGATGTGTTGGCAACGCAAACACCCGATGTCGTCGCCGTGTTATGGGTAAATGACGCGGGCGAAAAAAAGAAAATTACTTTCCGTGATTTGTCGCAAATGTCGGGGGCAACCGCAAATTTTCTGCGAACACGTGGCATAAATCGTGGTGATACGGTGTTGCTATTTATGCGTCGCCGTTGGGAATATTGGGTGCTTATGATGGCGTTACATAAACTGGGGGCAATTCCAATTCCATCAACGAATCAGTTAAAGGCCGAAGATATTCGTTTCCGTATTGATGCCGCCGCGTGTAAAAACATTATATCATTTGACGACGGGCATATTGTTAACGAAATAAAATTGGCTGTTGGGGAACGCGACGATATCCAGACGATTGATTGTATGGAAATCGACGACGCAATCGAACAATACCCATCAACGATTGAACGCGTTCCAAACGAAAACACCGACACTATGGTTGTCTATTTTACATCGGGCACGACCGACATGCCGAAAATGGTTGCACACGATTATGCATACCCATTGGGGCATATAAACACGGCAATATTTTGGCAACGCCTGCACGATGGCGACATCCACTTTACAATATCGGAATCGGGTTGGGCAAAATGTTCATGGGGAAAAATGTATGGTCAATGGTTGGCCGGCGCAACGGTGTTTGTTTATGATGTATCCGGTGTTATGACCGCACACGATTTATTAACCGTTATTTCGGAAAACCACGTCACATCGTTCTGTGCACCACCGACGGCATATAAAATGTTGCTGCACGCAGATTTTTCCAAATATGATTTATCATCTTTGGTCAAGGCCGATGTTGCCGGCGAAGCATTGAATCCCGAGGTCTACGAACGTTTTATGGAATCGACCGGCATCAAAATGCGCGAAGGATTTGGTCAAACAGAAACATGTATTATGTTGTTTAACAACCCATGGATTGAACCCAAACCGGGTTCCATGGGAATGCCTGCGGCGGGATGGGATGTTGTATTGTTGGACGAACGTGGTCGCCCCGTGCCGGATGGTACCGTTGGCGAAATATGTTTAAACCTTAAAAACGGAAAGCCCGTTGGGTTGTTTGGCGGATATTACAAAAATGAAAAATTAACCAATGTTGTTTATCGCGATGGATACTATCACACAGGCGATGTTGCATACCGCGATTCGGACGGATATTTCTGGTTTGTTGGTCGCAACGACGATTTAATAAAAACAACCGGATACCGCGTCAGCCCATTCGAAGTGGAAAGCGTTTTATTGGAACACCCGGCCGTTGCCGAAGTGGCGGTCACTGGGATTCCCGATCCCGTTCGTGGTATGGCGATTAAGGCAACCATTGTTTTGAACAAATACTTTGTTGGTTCGGACGTCCTGATTCGACAATTACAGGATCATGTAAAATCACGCACTGCAATTTATAAATGCCCGCGTGTGATTGAATTTGTGGACAGTTTGCCAATGACAATATCCGGGAAAATCCGCCGCGCACTTATTCGCACGATCGACAGTGCAAAAAGTGTTATCGGTCTGGACGACAAAGAAAATAAAAAGGTATAAAAAACGCGGGTTGAACCCGCGTTTCTATTTGGACTTTACATTTTTACTTTACACGTTTAATAACCAACGACGCGTTTGTCCCGCCAAATCCAAACGAATTACTTATGGCGACATTGACATTGCGTTTTTGCGCGACATTTGGCACCAGATTGAAATCCCCAACTTCTTCAATAGGGTCGTTAAGGTTTATTGTTGGTGGTACAACACCATCACGGATGGCCAATGTACAGAATATCGCCTCTACCGCCCCCGCGGCCCCCAACAGATGCCCCGTTGTTGATTTGGTTGATGACATACATGCATTTGTTCCATCGAACAATTCACGCACGGCTGTCAATTCACCGACATCGCCTAAACCGGTTGATGTTCCGTGTGCGTTAATATAATCTACATCAGACGGATTTAATCCCGCATCGTTCAACGCAGCAATCATTGCGCGTTTGCCTCCCTCGCCCCCCGGGGCCGGCGCGGTAATATGGTGCGCATCACCCGACAAACCGTATCCAGCAATCTCGGCATAAATCTTGGCGCCACGCGCAACGGCATGTTCGTATTCTTCTAAAACCAAAATGCCAGCACCTTCGGACATAACGAACCCATCGCGTCCCTGGTCCCATGGACGTGATGCTGCGGTTGGGTTATCATTACGCGTTGACAATGCACGCATTGCACAAAATCCAGCAACACCTATTTTACAGACCGCGCCTTCGGCGCCGCCGGCAATCATAATATCGGCATCACCGTGCTGAATTAAACGTGCCGCTTCGCCAATCGAATGCGCCGATGTCGCGCACGCGGTCACCACCGCCAGGTTCGGTCCCTGGTACCCATATTTAATCGAAACCAATCCCGCCGTCATATTGATAATAGATTTCGGAATAAAGAACGGGCTGACATAACGCGGACCGTGTTCATGCAAATCAACACAGGTATCATAAATGGTCTGCATACCGCCAATACCGCTGCCGATTGAAACACCGATTCTTGTTTTATCTCCATCGTATTCAATTAACCCCGCGTCGCGCACCGCTTCGTCTGCGGCAACCATCCCATAAATCATCGATTTATCCATTTTGCGTTGTTCGCGCACATCCACAATGGCATCTGGATTATATTGACCTGGTTCCGTTCCATGAACCGGCAATCCAGCAATTTGGCATGTTAAATCAGACGCATCAAAATTATCAATTGGGCGAATTCCAGATACGCCCGCCACGACATTTTTCCATGCATATTCCACACCGGTTCCATTTGGTGCGACAATACCCATACCCGTTATAACGACTCTTTTCATATTACAATTCCTTTGTTCCATTTACGCCGTAATCATACCCTGTTTATAGTCAAAATGCCAATAAAAAAATCCGCCGACAAAAAACGACACCGGCGGACAATTTACATTATCAAAATGAAATCTTATGCTTTCTTGTGTGCATCAATATATTTAACAGCATCACCAACTTTTTCCAATTTTGCGGCTTCTTCATCTGGAATTGTGATATCAAATTCCTTTTCAACTTCCATAACGAATTCAACAACATCCAGCGAATCTGCGCCCAAATCATTAACAAAAGCCGCTTCTTCTGTGACCTTGGCTTCTGGAACGCCCAATTTTTCCGCTACGATTTTCTTTACTTTTTCAAAAGTTGTCATTTCATATCCTTTGTTTAGGTTATTTTTTGGTTCTTTTACGAACGTCTTGTACTAAAACTATCATTTTATCGCCATAGTGTCAAGAATTTATAACAAACAATAACGAACTTGACAAAAAACGGTTTTAATATTCACTTAACATTTCATCCAATAAATCGTTCATATTTTGGCGGATTTGTTCACGGTCGGATGCCCATTCCAATCGCCGTACAAGGAATTTATATACGTCGTCCATTGTCAGATTCGGAATCCCCGCCACACGCGCCACACGTTTCCACGCCGTTCGTGGATCCGCCAAATGCGACCCACCACGCCCTGGGAACAACCAAAAACTGTCCTGGGGTAAATCTTGTAATAACACAACCGCACGATCGGTCAACGGCCATTCCCGCCAAAGGTCGTGATTAAAATCCAATTCTTCCCATTGCATTGAAAATATTTTGGACCGTGGCGCGAACCCATATACCAACATTAAAAACGCTGCACGAATGACATCGTCTGGTTCTTGTTCGATGGCTGCGACCAAACGTTGCAACCCATTTTTATTCAATGGTCGCACACGACGTGTTTGTTCAATTTTTGGTAAATCGGTGGCAACATTTTGTTTGATATACCCCTGCTCTATGGCGTATTTAAAAATACTTTGTAATAAATCCTGCATACGCGATGCAATTGCCGTGCCACCTATGGTTGACACAACACCAACGACATCATCGCGCGTAATTTCCGATATATATTTATCAAACAACGACACCAAATGCAGATTTACCGACCGAACCAGTTTCATTTGTGAATCTTCACTGCGACGAATCCGATGGGCCACATATAAATCAAACAGTTCTTTAAACGTGATTTGTTTCCTGCGAACAATTGGTTTTTTCATCGCATTGTCTAAAACAGTTGTCACCGCCGCACGCGCCGTTTCAATATCAACATCTGGATAATTTCCAATAAGAATTCTTTTGTCAGTTCCATGGACACGTTTACGAACAAAGAATGTTTTAACACCACGACTGGTTATATACATTCGCAGACGCGGTTCGGAAATATCTTGGACAACATCAAACCCTTTGACCGGCGCCGGCAGATTATCCAATATATACGGATTAAAAAAGAATTGATGTGCCATGGTCCACCTCTTTTTTACTTTATACGTTCAAATATGCGTTTAAACGCCAACCGTTTGTCAGACTTAGTTCGACATAACAACGACAACGTGTCTGTATATTTTTTGTTTCGTTTATGACACATACAATCAAATTTTTTGCATTGTTTTGATTCAAAATGTGGACAATAACGAACACGCGAAAAGACATCATCCCTCGTATTTTGGTCCAGCACATTCTGTTCGCAATTACAATACACCTTGATACAGGCGTGCATCGTGTCAACATTCCCCGAAGCAACCAACCGCATTATATCCTTTTCCGCCGTAACCAAATCGCGTTCAATGTGCCAACAACGCACGACAAGATTCATAAATTCTTTGATTCTTGCTATTCTTACTTTCAGTTGTTCTGAAAACATCATTTTGATTACCCACCAATTTTATTTTGCATCAAGATACCTTTAACGCATTTATAAACGCACTTTGCGGTATTTCAACATTACCAAATGTACGCATACGCTTTTTACCCTCTTTCTGCTTTTCCAACAATTTTCTTTTACGCGTAATATCCCCACCATAACACTTTGCGGTCACATCCTTGCGATATGCAGCGATTGTTTCGCGTGCGATAATTTTTCCACCGATTGCAGCCTGGATTGGAATCTTGAACTGATGCCGCGGGATAAGGTCTTTTAATTTTTCCACGATTTGCCGACCACGTTTTTCCGCAAACGACCGATGACAAATAAACGACAGCGGTTCCACATTTTCATCATTGACCAAAATTGAAACCTTGACCAAATCTGCCGACTGATAACCATATACCGCATAATCAAACGATGCATAACCCGATGATATAGATTTTACCCGGTCATAGAAATCAAACACGATTTCCGACAACGGCAACTGGTATACCAACACCGCGCGATTTCCAACATAAGAAATATTTTCCTGGACCCCGCGCCGTTCTGTACACAGCGACATAATCCCACCCATATATTTGTCGGGCATCATAATTGTTGCGCGCACCCAGGGTTCCTCGATAGATTCGATTTTTGTTACATCGGGCATATCGGCGGGGTTTTCCAAATCCATTTCACCACCCCCGCGCAAATGCACCTTGTACAGCACACTGGGTACCGTGTTTATAAGGTTCAGATTAAATTCACGGGCCAATCGTTCACTGATAATTTCCATATGCAACAGCCCCAAAAAACCACAACGCAACCCGAACCCCAACGCAGACGACTTTTCTGTTGTGAACATAAATGAAGCATCGTTCAGTGCCAATTTTTCCGCACTTTCACGCAGTGCCGGATAATCGTCCGCCGCCACCGGAAAGAACGACGAAAACACCACCGGCACCGATGGTTTGAACCCCGGCAATGCGACGGTAATGTGTTTTGCGTCACAAATTGTGTCCCCAACCCGGCAATCATGAATTGTTTTCATACCCGTAATAATAAAACCAATTTCCCCGGTATTAAGCGAATCGGCGTATTCCATTTTTGGTGTAAAGAATCCGATTTTATCGATTACATATTCCGCGCCGGTTGCAACGAATCTTATTTTTTGTCCGCGTGATAATTTGCCGTCAACAACACGCACCAAAATCACAACACCTAAATAAGAATCGTACCACGAATCGACCAATAATGCGCGACTGGGTGCGTTTTCATTGCCACGTGGCGCGGGCAATTTATGCACAATTTCTTCCAATAATTCGGGAACGCCCGCACCTGTCTTCCCAGATACCGCCAGCGCATCATTCGCATCCAGCCCAATAACATCCGCAATCTGTTCGCGCGTCCCCGCCACATCGGAAGACGGCAAATCTATCTTGTTCAACACAGGCAGCATTTCCAAATCATTGTCCAACGCCAAATATGCATTTGCCAGTGTTTGTGCCTGGACCCCCTGGGTCGCATCAACCAGGACCAGCGCACCCTCACACGCGGCCAAACTGCGCGACACCTCGTATGAAAAATCAACATGTCCCGGCGTATCCATCAAATTCAATTGGTACATTTCGCCATTTTTTGCACGATAATTCAATCGCACCGTCTGCGCCTTGATCGTGATTCCGCGTTCGCGTTCAATGTCCATAGAATCCAGAACCTGGGCCTTCATTTCACGGTGTTCCAGCCCCCCCGTAATTTCAATCAACCGGTCCGACAGCGTCGATTTTCCGTGATCGATATGTGCAACAATGGAAAAATTTCTTATGTGCTTTTGGCCCATCAAAACCACTCCAGTCCTTATTCTTTTCGTCATACCGGCGGATGCCGGTATCCAGTCGCCAAAGGCGACTTGCTAGCCCCTTAACACTAACCTCTCCATGCGGCAATAATAAACCCGTATAAAGGAATTATCAAGGCAATTTTTTAATCGTGTAAATTATTCAGCAATTCGTCAATACGTTGCGCGCGTTCCAGTGTATCATCATATTCAAACTTGATTTCCGGTACATACTTTTGATTCATACGCGTGGCCAATTCGAACCGAATCGTTTTTGTCGCATCGTCCAGTCGTTTTTGCACCGTGGCGACATCATCGTTTCGCGAATAGTAAAACAAACGCACAAATTGCAAACCACCGTGCGACACCGCGCCAACCAAAGACACACCCGACAACAACGCGTCATCAGAAAAATTATCGCGCAAAATTTCCGCGACCAACGTTTGTACCTTGGACGCGACACGATCCCCACGATTAGAATTTGTTTGTCTTTTTTGCATTTATGTCTCCATTATCCGCCACCCGTCATCCCCGCGTCCAGGCCCCGCGCAACTTGTTGCGTGGGCGGTTCGCGACGGGGAACCATTGCGCCCCAGGCATTATATAAACAACTCCCTTGTAAAATATCAAATATTTATTTACAATCAAGCAAAGAATGTAAAACACATATCCCGTGTGAAAAAGGAACCAATAACTATGAAATGTTCAGAATGTATATTATGCCAGGCCGAAAAACCATATTACACATGGATAGTCTTTTTAATGACCGTGTGTGAATCAATATTCCTTTTTGTCCCGCCCGAAGTATTTATGACCCCCGCCATAATTGCGAACCGTAAACGCGCGATACCAATAACATTGGCGGCAATATTGGGCTCGATTGTTGGTGGTGCAATTTCATATATGATTGGGCTTTGGGTTTTTGATTCCGTGGGGATGTGGCTTATCAATAATTTTGCTTCGATGGACAAATTTTATTTGGCCCAGCAAATGTTTATCACGCATGGTATATTTTTAATAATACTTACGGCGTTTACGCCAATTCCATACAAATTAATGTGTTTAACGGCCGGTTTTATTGGTTTTCCGTTTTGGGTGATGATTGGTGTATCGGCAATATTCCGCACGGGCCGTTTTATATTGGTCGGATTTTTGCTCTGGCGTTTTCAGGCGGCTGCGAACAAAATTGTAAACAAATATTTTTGGCCGTTAACCGTTGGCGCGATTGTTGCAGCGGGTCTGGGCATCGGCCTAATGGGTCTTATATAGTGGTTGGTTGTTTTTAGTTGCGGTCTGGCAAAATGTCAGCCCAACAAAAAACCGGCGGTTTCGCCGGTTTTATAAACACACCATAACTTTATTCAACCCAAATAGATGCCAACGTGGTAGAATTTTCACTTCCCGACGGAATCTTGTTTTGGGCATTCGCCAATGCTGTATCCAGACCACTTATCTTTGATGTCGCGATTGCGGCGCTGCTGCTGATATCCGCGTTCGCTATTGTTCCGTCCTCTATCTTGGCACTCGTCACCGCGTTGGAGGCTAGCTTTGCACTGGTCACCGCACCATCCGTTATCATACCACTTGCAATTGTCCCGGTCGTAATATTACCACTGCTGTTTGTAATAACCGCCTTGTTCGCATTTCCAGAACCCTGGGCCGTCGTAACTTTCTTCGCCACTTCGGTGTTTGTGTATGCTTTTGCCGTACCCAAAGCCTCTGCGGCCGCACTGGAAGCCGACGCACCCGCCGACGCATTTGCAATTTCATATACTATACCAACAGTTGCCAAATTGGTTGCGTTTTCGTCGCCATCCGATGAATCAGCTGCGATGTTTGCCAATTTTGCGTTGGTTATCGTTCCGTCTGCAATGTCCGCATTCACTATTGTTCCGTCTGTGATATCCGCTGATGCAACCGCGCTTTTGGTTGCCAACGACCCCAGGCCCGAAACTTTGCTGGATGCGATGGTGGACGAAACCTCTACGGTGCCACTGGTTGCGTTGGTTGTCAATATACCACCCTTGGTCGTTTGGGTTGATGCCACCGCGCCAACGTCTGATGCAGTCAACGAAATGTCCGCACTTAATGCCTTGTTATTAACCTTGCGCGACGTTAGAACATAATTGCCGGACGCCTGTTTGCCGTCCAACGCTTTTTCCAATTTACCGATCGCAGTATTCAGTGAATCGCTTGTTGCAATCGCCGCAGCTGTCTCTGCCTTGGCATAGCCTGTCATCGCGTTAATTGTATTAGATGCCTGGTTGTGCGATGCCGCCGCTGCACCAACATCGGATGCAGTCAACGAAATGTCCGCGCTTAACGCCTTGTTATTAACCTTGCGCG
>JAZLAV010000020.1:0-2686 GCA_045613315.1 Candidatus Enterousia sp.
CTGTTTGTTCATATTTACGGAACAATTTTACCAATTTATTTGCGCATAACAGGTTGACGCGTTGCGTCAACTGGATACCGGCATCCGCCGGTATGACGGTTCCCCGAAATCCGATTCCAGATTCCTGTCATCCCGGCCACCATCGACCGTGATTCCAGACGGCACCCCCCGTGGTGGGGCGGGTAAAAACGCGTCCCGCGTTTTATCGCCAGTTTTTTATTGAACAAATTGCCGATATTCGTTAAATTATGTTGTGTATGAAGCAAGATTTATATGATTTTCTTAATACCGACATTCAATTTATTCGCGGTGTCGGCCCCGTGATTGCCACGCGATTTGATGAAGTGTTGGGTGGCCGGCGCGTGTTGGACTTCCTTTTGCACACGCCACGCGCAGTGCGGAATCGCGGCATTACCGAATGCGTTATGGATGCGACATATGGTGATACTATTACAATTCCGCTGCTGGTGAAATCACACCGGGCGGGTGGCACATTTGGTCGCGGGCGGCGCCGACCAACACAAATCGTGTGCGCCGACAAAACCGGGCAAAATGTTGTGATTCAATTCTTTAATTCGTCATACCTGGATTATTGGCTTAAGAAATTGCCGGTTGGCGCATGGCGAATCGTCAGCGGAAAAATCGAAATGACAGCGAATCGTCCAACGATGACGCACCCGGATTTTATCGAAGAAACACAAAACGCAGATAAAATACCAACGAACCAGCCAATTTATCCATCTGGATTGGGGTTAACACAAAAATTATTCGCAAATGTGCGCGATCAAATCTTTGTCGCATTGCCGGAAAAACTGCGCGGGGCGGATGAAAACACGATTGAATTTTTTGATGCGTTGCGACACTTGCACTTTCCGGGGAACAACGATGATTTGGCACCAAACGCAACATTTATGGCGAAATTAGCATATTCCGAATTACTGGCACACCAGGCGGCGATTGTTATAAGCCGTCGCAATCGCGAAAGTGTAAAAAATCACCGCACGCCACGACCGAAAAAATACGATTTAATTCCAAAATTGCGAGACGCGTTGCCGTTCGATTTAACAGGTGCACAAAACCGCACAATAAATGAAATCTTTGCGAATATGGCGGCGAATACACCGATGATGCGCCTGGTCCAGGGGGATGTGGGTTCGGGCAAAACAATTGTCGCATTGGCCGCGGCGGTTAAAATGGCGGAAACCGGGGCCCAGACGGCATTGTTGGCGCCAACGGATACATTGGCGGCGCAACATTTCGCAAAACTAAAACCGCTGTGCGATAAAATCGGAATTGTGTGCGATATTTTAACCGGTCGGGACAAAGGGGTCGCGCGCCACGAAAAACTGGTATCGTTGGAATCTGGACGGACACGGTTGGTGGTGGGAACACACGCGCTTTTTTCAGACGATGTAAAATATCGTGATTTAGGATTGGTTATCGTTGACGAACAACACCGTTTTGGCGTTTCACAGCGAGAAGCGTTACGGGCCAAGGGGAATAACCCGGATTTATTGGCATTGTCTGCAACGCCAATTCCACGCACACTTTCCATGACAATTTACGGCGATATGGACGTGTCAATTATCAACGAAAAACCCGCTGGGCGCAAACCGATTAAGACGACAAGACTGCCCATGGCGCGCGTAGGTGATTTGATATCGCGCATAAAACCACAAACCGTTAACGGTGCCAAGGTGTTTTGGGTGTGTCCATTGGTTGAAGAGTCAGATGAATCTGATATGACCGCGGTGCAAACGCGATACGATGCACTTAAACGCGTGTTTTCAAATGTTGGCCTGGTTCACGGGCAAATGGACAAGAAACAACGCGATGCCGTTATGACCGCATTTGCGGACGATAACTCGGGGATGAATATTCTGGTCGCAACCACGGTAATCGAAGTCGGCATTGATGTCCCCCACGCAACAATTATCGTTATTGAGAACGCGGAACGTTTTGGTTTGGCGGCCCTGCACCAATTGCGCGGGCGTGTTGGCCGTGGCGATGCGCAATCGTATTGCGTGCTGATTTATGGTGATAATGTTTCGCCCGATGGAATAAAACGGTTAAATGTCCTGTGCGAAACGGACGATGGTTTTGCTATTGCCGAACAAGATTTGATGATGCGTGGCGTGGGCGAATTGTTGGGAACGAAACAATCGGGGTGGATTCAATACCACTTTGTAGATTATCGCGAACATCGCGACCTGTTCAAATTGGCAGCCCGTGCGGCCCGCGACAACGAAATTGATGCGTTCACACACGATTTAATGTATATCTTTGATTGTGGGGTAAATGTCGGTGCGTAAAATTATTGCGATTTTTGTTGCGTTGATTTTGACCGTGCCGGCACGGGCGATGTCCATTATTAACGACACTGAAACGGAAAAATTATTAACTGAAATTATCGCGCCACTGGCCACGGCGGCAAATATACCAGATGGGCGTCTGCGGGTGCACATTGTGTCCGATGACGATTTTAACGCATTTGTTATGGGGGGCGAAGATGTATATATCTATACCGGGTTGTTAAAACAAATAAAATCGCCCGCCGCATTGACCGCCGTTGTTGCACACGAATTAGGGCATACACTGGGCGGGCATATGGCGCAAATGTCCACGCGTATGGAATCCGAAACGAAACGCGCAATGATGATTCAGGCACTGGGGGTCGGGTTAATGG
>JAZLAV010000021.1:0-53246 GCA_045613315.1 Candidatus Enterousia sp.
ATGCGGCAGGCCGCATGGGACCCGGACCCGTTGTATCAGTCGCCGACGGCCGAAAACACCCCGGACCGGAAGTCGGCACAGTAACGGACGCCGTTACCGCAGTAGCGGGCACAGGCAGACGCACAATCGGCGGCCGAGGAGCTCGTGCCCAAGTCGGCTTCCGCGAGGGTGTGTTCGGGTCGGTTGGGAATTAGTTGTTTTGACAACGCAGAAACGACGCGGTACATTTGGGTGTGTAACAAAGAATAAGGTATCGCGCCGTTTTTATTTCTTGTCCGATTTGCCATCTTTGTCGGAATCGTTATTTGTGGTGGCGTCCCTGGACGCGGCCAATTCATCCGACGCGACCGCCGGTGCATCATCCGGCGTTGCCGGCACAAACGTCAACCCGTCACGCATACGTGCCATCGCGATAACCATATCGATTCCACGTTGCAATTGGTAATCGCGTGCGTCTTTTTCTTCGTCGGTTAAATTCGCTTCATCGTCTTCGTCAACATCGTCCCGGGCGGATTTAGCGGTATCTTTGTCTTTGTTTTTCTTTTTTGCCGCATCATTTTTCAGTGAATTTTTAAAAGACGCCTCGGAATAAACGCTTTCCTTTTTTTCTATTACTTCGACTTTGCTTTGTAAAACCTCGACATCGGGGGTAATACCCTCGTTCTGGATTGAACGGCCCGACGGCGTGTAATATCGCGCAATTGTAATGTGAATTGCGGTTCCATCCCCCAATGGTTTTTGTTGCTGAACGGACCCCTTGCCAAAACTTTGGGACCCCATAATGATTGCGCGGTGATTGTCCTGTAATGCGCCGGCAACAATTTCAGATGCCGATGCCGACCCATGATTTATCAACACCACAATGGGTTTACCATCCGTCATATCACCGGGCGTTGCAAATGCGCGTTCGATATCTGTTTTTTCCTTGCCCCGGGTGGAAACGATTTCACCATTGTCCAAGAACGCATCAGAAACCTCGATTGCGGCGGTTAAATATCCCCCCGGATTATTACGCACATCAACAATGTATCCGACGACATCTTTCTTGGCCAACGCCTTTAATGCGTCGTGTAATTCTTTGGTTGTTGTGGACCCAAAATCGGAAATCCGCAGGTACCCAATTTTTGGCGCATCTTCATCGGCATCGGCCGCCTGCTTTTCACTGTATTTTACCGATTTTACCTTGATAATATCGCGTTTAAGGATGATATCGCGTGGTTCCGCGCCATCAGAAATCACCGTCAGTTTAACCTTGGTTCCCGGGCGCCCCTTCATTTTCTTGACCGCCTGGTTCAATGTTAAATCAAACACCTGTTCGCCATCGATATGTGTGATATAATCGCCCGCCTTGATTCCGGCGCGTGCCGCCGGCGTATCGTCAATTGGCGAAATAACACGAACAGCCCCACGGTCGGACGTAATTTGTATCCCCAAACCGCCAAATTCACCATGCGATTTATCATTAAATTCCTTGAAATCATCCGCCGACAGGTATGACGAATGCGGGTCCAGTTCCGCCAACATACCGTTCATTGCGGCCTCTAACATTTTCTTTTCGTCCACTTCTTCGACAAATTCGTCGCGCGCCGTTTCGAAAACCAGTGCCAGTTTTTTCAATTCATCGTAAATCTGGGCATCGGTTAAATGCACAATCGGTTCTTCTTTTTTCTTGTTTTTCGGCGCTGCAAATGCCGACATTGGCACCAAAATCGCCATCAAGACACATAATTTTTTCAACATACCCTATTTTTCCTTTGTAAATACGGGTCTATTTTACACCCAAACACCCCCAATCGCAACACGATTTTTAACAAAACATATTGACAAATTACAAATATTGTCTATAATTAGTTTGTATAACCAGGGGCAAAAATGTCGATAAGTTGCAAACAATTACGATTACAGATTTCCGCCAGCCAGCAAGAATTCCAAAAAATTCTTGCTGGGCGGCATAATTTCAAACGCATCGAATCCTTTGCCTGCTATTTTTCAGATTGTTTCAGAAACGAAACCGCCAACCTTTACCAGTGCGAGGTTTCGCGCCCCAATCGGGAATATGTGTTGGACTATGCCAAAACATTGCCGAACGCACAAAATGCGTTTAAATACGCAATGAATTTGCCAAAAAACAGCCCTATATCATCTGAAACATTGTACGAAATTCATCGTCGGTTGGCACGTCATACCGATGTCCCCGGTGGCACATATCGACAATTTGACGCGTTCAGTATGAAATTGGGGCTGCACGCACCAACATATGAGATTATGATTCAAAAAATTGACAACCTTTTGTATGAAATCGGCCGAACCGACACAGACGCAATAACCCGTGCAATGTATGTTCACTATGAAATAATTGCGTTGCAACCATTTGGCGATTACAACAAACGCGTTGCACGCATTGTCGCAGATTTATTGTTAATGAAAAATGGTCATCCCCCGTTCAGATTTGACCGCTGTACCGATAACGCAAAATACTATGACGCGTTGCGTGCACGTGCCCATCGCGACGACAAATCATATGAAAGATATATGTTGGGGAACCTTAATTACGCATGGAACAAACTGGTGGCGATGGCAAAGACATCTTTGTACAACCAGTACTAATACCAGGAGAGACACAAATGGGAAACACCGATATACGAAAATTACAACATCACGGTCGCGAAACATACGCTGTTTATTACGGCGACGATTTTGTATTGAAACGTCCATTACCAAATATGTCCGACGCCGAATGTGCGAAATGGTTGGAAAAGCAGCACAAAACCAAGGCCGCCATTGACGCGATTCGGGCCGTTGACAACCCGGTTTACAATGTCCCAGCAATGCGTTTCATCCGCGATGACGAATATCAAATCCTTGAAGAACGCGCCCCCGGCGTGCCCCTGACCCAGGAACTTTTTCGCGCACTGTCGCGCCGCCAACAATTTGAAATCATTAACAGCATCGGCAGTTTTTTGGTTGATATGAATGAATTGAAACCGATTGGGGAACCAATTAAACACAAAATATCAGATGAATTAAAATTTGACCGTCTGGATAAATTTGTCGACACCAAAATGTCAAATTGGTTCTGCAAAAACGAAGTACGTCAAATGTCGCGTATTCGTGACAATATTGCAAAATTCGAATACCCGACCCGCATGGCGTGGTCACATTGTGATTTAAACCCAGGCAACGTATTTTATGATATTAAAACCAACCGTTTGTCGTTCATTGACTTTGCCGAAGCGTCATATCATTTCATTTACCGTGATATATTTGCCCCACTGCAAACAGAATTGGGTATTTGTCGCCCAGTGTATGAAACATATACGAAATTGCACGACAAAAATTTATACCCTATGCCCAGTATTAAAAATGACGCACTGCGTGAAATAATCAGGAACCGCATAATTGTCGTTCACCTTAAACGCTTTATCAAAGCGTCTGAGGATTTGCGCGCAAATCCGAAAAACGAAAAAAGCGTACGGAATAACAAGGCCAAGGTCGAATTTATGCAGGCACAAATCGCCGCAATACGCGCAATTGAAAAACAATTTTCCAAATAAACCCGACCGTTAATCGTCATCGCGGAAAAGTCGCGCCGGGTCAACGACCATATTTCCACGGCGCACTTCCAAATACATTTCTTGTTTGTCGGCACTCATGCGCCCCACGGGTTCACCGGCCAAGACCTCTTGTTCCGGCAAAACATCAACCGCCCCCAGGTTGGTCATCACCGTATTATAACCATTTTTATGCGACATAATTATCACCTTGCCAAAACCACGGAAATTGTCCGCAAACTTTACCACGCCATCGGCCGGCGCCATAACCAGCGCATCGCCACGCGTCCGCACGCGCCACCCGTCCGATTTTAACCCCAACGCCGTTTTTTCGCCAAATCGCACAACCACGCGCCCCCGCACCGGTAAATTTAATTTACGCCGTGAAAACGATGCATCAGCACTCATTGCGGACGAACCGACCCCCGCAGACAATTCAGAAATGCTTTTCGCACGTGCCGACAATTCACGCAATTTTTTTTGTAATCCGGCCTGTTCTGATTTCAATTTTTCATTTTGCGCCGAACGCGTCCGCAACAATTTATCCAATTCGTTTCGTTCAGATGCATATTTTTTTGCGGTTCGATCCAGTTTTTCCTTTTCCGTGGCACGTGCCGCACGTACCTGCGCCAAATCTTCAACCTGTTTGTTTGCATTTTCAATTTCGGTTTCGAACCGGTCCGCCGCCCCGGTTAACACAGACGCAGTCAAAACATAATCGTGCATATTTGCCGAATCAAAACTGGGGTTCATTGCCACAAATAAAATCGACGACGCCGAATCAGATATGCGCCCCCTGTTTTGTTCTATTTCATGTGTAATGGAATCTATTTTTGCATCCAATTCGGCGATTTTTCGTGCTATTTCGGCACGTTGGGCTTCCAATGTACTGACCTGGTCTGCGGTTTTAACCAACTGCTTTTTAGTTTTGGCAATATCGCGTTCGCCCGATGCGACCCGCATTGACAATTCAGCGTTTTTCTTTTCGGTTTGTGCAATCTGGCTTTGTATTTTGGCCAAATCATCCGTCGCGTACGCGAACGGCGCACACGAACCCCACAATGCCACACCAAAAATAAAATGCGAAAACTTCATTTTCTGTGATACAGTTTATCAAAAACCACCACAAAAGCAAATAACGATTTTTATTGTTTTTCGGCAATACATACAATATAATAAACATATCAACACGTGTTGTGTCGTGGGGTGTAAAAGGCTCCTATTACGCAGGGACAGTGATTGTCCTAAAACATCTCCAACACTTTATGTGGTTGGAGTGCGTGAATATATTGAATAAGCGCGACAATTCTGCGTAATTGCCTTTTAACTCCAACCACTTGATATTTTCGGGTGGTTTTATTTTTGGCATAAACAACAGGAATAAAAAACCAATGTCCAACCCACCCCGCGATTATATTTTGGAATACCAGCGCACGCACAATATGCCCGACTTTGCAATGTGCAACATTTTATGTATTTCTGAATCTGAATGGCACAGATATAAAAACGGGCACGGATTTCCAATTTCGACGTTCAACAAAATAATGTTTGTCGTCAATACGGAAATGCCGTTACCCATTTAACTTATTTACAAACCACACGCAGGAAAACCTTTTTACCGCGTTGCACAATAATTTCATCGGCCGGCGCAATCATTGTCCGCGGGTCGGTAATTTTATTCCCGTCGATTTGGATTCCACCCTGCTCTACATTACGGCGCGCATCAGATTTTGATTCAAACAAACCGGTCGCCATTAAAAAGTCCAGCACCCCCATTGGCGCCACCATTTCGATTTCCACGGCCGGCATATTTTCCGCATTTCCCGCACCACCAAACAACGCCGCCGCGGTGTTTTCTGCGTCAACCGCCGCCGCGGTACCGTGTGCGATTTCGGTTGCAGCAAATGCCAGACGCTTTTTCACATCGTTTAATTCTGCACCACTTTTTTTGGCCAGTTCGGCAATTTCATCCAATGGGATTTCCGTAAAGATTTTAAGGAATTTTTCCACCAAATCATCCGGCGTGTTCCGGAAATATTGATAATAGTCATATGCCGACAATTTATCTTCGTTAACCCAAACGGCATTGCCCGCCGATTTGCCAATTTTGTTGCCATTTGCATCCGTGATAAGTGCGGTTGATAAAACAAATGCTTCTTTCCCCAACTTCTTGCGGATAAGTTCGATGCCCATAATCGCATTGCCCCATTGGTCCGCACCACACAGTTGTAATATGCAATTATACTTTTTATACAATGTCAGAAAATCGACCGCCTGGAACGTCATATAATTAAATTCCAAAAACGTCATACCGTTATCCAAACGACGTTTCACACTTTCCATCGATAACATACGTGGCACGGTGAAATCGGTTCCGAATTCGGCCAAGAAATCCAGATGGCTGTAATTTTTCATCCAATCATAATTATCAACAATCACCGCATCAGACACCCCATCACCAAACCGCAAAAATTTAGAGTAAGATTTTTTAAGTCCCGCAATGTTTTTCGCCAATGTTTCTTCGTCCATCATTGGCCGCCCCGTATCGCGTCCCGACGGATCACCAATGCGCCCCGTTGCACCACCAACCAACATAATTGGTTTATGTCCGAATTTTTGCAACCACCGCATCATCATAACCGGCACCAAATGCCCCACATGCAACGAATCCGCCGTTGGGTCGGACCCCAAATACGCACAAATCTTGCCATTATTTAATGCGTCGTTCAGTGCATCCATATTTGATGTTTGGTTAATGAAACCACGTTGTTCCAATTCGTGTAATAATTCGTTTTGCATATTCTTTGTTTCCTTTTGCCAAAATCATAGCATTTATTTTCGCGCGTTTCAACCACCCAATGAAAAATCGCAGGGCATCTAAAAACCCGGCATCTTGCCGGGTTTTTACTAACCACTAACACTAGCCCAACATTTTTGCGACTTCGTCGGCCAAGTTATCTTCGCGTTTTTCGATACCCTCGCCCAGAACGAAATACGCAAATCCGGCCAATTTACCATCCGCTTCGGCAATAACTTGTTTAACGGTCTTGGACGGATCCATAACGAACGGTTGTTCTTCCAAAACGGATTCAGCATACCATTTGTTAATACGACCCGCGACCATCTTTTCAACGACCGCTTCTGGTTTTCCATTTGTTGCACCGGATTCAATGAACACCTTCTTTTCGCGTTCAACCGCCGCCGGATTAACATCGGCAATCGTCATAAATTCAGGTTTATTTGCCGCAATATGCATCGCGATTTTTGGGCCAATTTCATCGATATGGGCGTTTCCACCGTTAATCGCAACCGCAACACCAATTTGACCCATACCCGGCACCAATGCATTGTGAATATATGAATATATATGGTCACCATTTACACGTGCGATACGACGCAGATTCATATTTTCGCCAATTGTGGAAATTGTCGCGGCGATATCGTCTTTGACCGCCGCCAATGTTGCATCAAAATCACCCGCCAATTCCATTGCCTTGTTCGCGACATCGGCAACCAATTTTTGGAATTTGTCGTTTTTGGCAACGAAATCTGTTTCGGCATTAACTTCGACCACACAACCCATATTGTCACATTTAACAACGGTCACCAATCCCGACGCGGCGACACGACTGGCCTTGGACGCGGCTTTGACAATACCTTTTTGGCGCAACCAATCGGCCGCGGCTTCGATATCGCCATTGGTTTCGACCAATGCTTTTTTGCAATCCATCATACCTGCGGATGTTTTTTCACGCAGTTCTTGAATCAATTTTGCTGTTATTTCTGCCATAATTTCCCCCATGTGTATAAATTTGTCTGGTGGCGCATAAAATATCGCGCCACCGGATTTTCAATTATTTGTCGGCTTTATCGGCCAATTTGCTACGACGTGTTTCACGTGCAACCATATTTTTTGTTTTTTGTTTGGCTTCGGCATCACGTGCATCTGCTTCGATTTCATCAGCTGCAACGGTTGCCATATCTGATTCGACCTTTTTTCCGGCCGCGCCACCCAAACGTTTTTCAATACCGGACAAAATTGCATCTACGAACAAATCGCAATACAATTGGCATGCGCGTGCCGCGTCATCATTACCTGGCACCGGATAATCAACCATTTCTGGATTTGCGTTCGTATCACAAATTGCGATTGTTGGAATATCCAGCACGCGTGCTTCGCGTACAGCGTTCATTTCGCGTGGCACATCAATAACAACCATTGCCTGGGGTGTGCCATGCATTTCCAAAATACCACCAAATATTTCACGCAATTTGGCAACTTCTTTGGTCATAACGCCAACTTCTTTCTTGGTCAAACCCAATTTGTCGGCATTTTCGATATCAGATTCCATCTTTTTCAGACGGCGAATGCTTTGTGAAACCGTTGTCCAGTTGGTCAACATACCGCCCAACCAACGATTGTTAACATAGAATTGACCGCAACGTTCGGCCGCATCTTTGACGATGTCTTTGGCCTGGTGCTTGGTTGCGACAAACAAAACCTTGCCACCGGCGGCGGTGATTGCTTCCAATGCAACCAATGCGCGATGCAACAACGGTGCTGTTTTATTCAAATTGATAATGTGAATTTTATCCTTGACCCCATAAACATACGGTGTCATTAACGGGTTCCAGCGACGTGTGTGGTGTCCAAAATGAACGCCCGCTTCCATCAACTGTTTCATTGTAAATGTTGGCAATGCCATGATTTATCCTTTGTTTTCTGTTGTTATCCTCGCCATCGGGGGTGTAAAAAACCGTATTCCCGGACAGAAACATTCCCAATGGTTGTGTTCTTCGCTTGACAAGCGTGCCACGATACTACGATAAAAAAACCGAAAAATCAAGAAAAAATATGTTATTTTTATATGAATAACCCGAAATAAAAATCCGCCCGTTTGGGCGGATTGCTTATTTATTGTTTTTTTGATACGGATTGCCGACCATCACGGTTGGCAACAACGCCACAATCAGCCCAATTTCCGCACCACACAGCCAAACGCCACCAACATACACGGGGACCAAACTGAATATGTACAGCACCCACAGCCATGCCGACAACCCCGCATCGTGCATACGGCGCGTGAACATCGATATTGCCGGTATTATCGCCGCGACCAAATACACCACAAACGCAAACATACCGATTATTGACAATAATGCCGGATGGCCCCACAATGCCATTTCCACCCCGGCGACGACAGACAGAACCGCACAAAACATTAACATTACCAATACATTACCAACCCACGCCAACCAGTATTCTGACCGCGAAGATGTTCCGGCCCACTCGCAAAATCCGCGACGCCAAAACGCGCGCCACGCGGCCCAAACACCCGTATATTTTGCGCCACACCCGCAACCACATGTGCACCCACCATTTTTATGGCATTCACATTCCGCGCCACATCCGCACCCACACGGACACGCCCCCCGTTTATCGTTAACCTTTCTAACTGATTTTACTGTTTTGACCGATTTTTTGGTTGTAGCCATTTTATACACTCCTTGCTTTTTCGGTGAATTATACCATAAATTGTGACATCGAAAAACAAAAAACCGCCCGAAGGGGCGGTGCGAGCTAGAATCCAAAGACCATACGCTGTTTTGATTGACGTTTCTTTTCGTTGCGAACGGCTTCTTCTTTTAAACGTTTGCGTTTTGTTGTTGGTTTTTCATAACGCTGACGTTCCTTCATTTCGCGGTACAGACCTTCTTTTTGCGATTTACGTTTTGCAACACGCAATGCCTGTTCAACATTATTGTCGCGAACCAGAACCTTGACCATATTATAATTCACCCCCTTTGGCGAATTTGTATTGTGGTTAATCCAATGTTTTGGTGGAGCTGATCAGACTCGAACTGACGACCCCCTGCTTGCAAAGCAGGTGCTCTACCAACTGAGCTACAACCCCAAAACTTTTACAAAGCCCACCCATATTACACACATTACGAAAAAATGTCAAATATTTTGTTGCTTGATTTTATTGGCCCGCTGGGCTAAGATTTTTTGGATTAAAAAAGGACAATAATGATAACATTATTTATGTTCGCATGTTTATGGATATGTACTGCCCATGGATTAAAATCATCGGCCGCCCTGACCTATGCGTTCTTATTATTTATTATTGTTACGGCCGTTTTCAATATCGATTCCGTTTATCTGTTGCCGATTGTGGTCGTGTACGCGGCATTTGCAATTGTGGCTGTAATGATGCCATGGTCCCGGACCGAGGGCGACAAACCGCGCCACGCCATCAAACGTTGGTGGAAACATCCACGCGAACTTTTCGGATATCGTATTGCAAATGTATTATTGTTCTTTGCCCCGTTACCGGTTTTATCGTGGATTGGTGGCACTGTATTGGGCGCAATTGGACCACTGTTAAAAAAGCGCCAACGAATAATGTATGAAAACCTTAAAATGATTATGCCGGAAAACGCGAATAAACAGTTTATGAAACGCGTGTGGTCAAATTGGGGCCGCGCCTTTGTCGAAGGGTTAAAATTACCAACATATCGTCGCAAAATGGACAAATACATTGTGTTTCGTAATCGGGACCTGTTTTATAAGCATCGGCAGTTTTTAATCGCCATGCCACATTTTGGATATATGGGACTTATGTCACTGGCATTTGTGAACAGCGAAAGGACCGTTGCCGTCACGTACAAGGCCGCGCGAAACCCACTGACCAACGATGTTATTTTACATAACTATGGCGCGGGATTTGTCAAAGAAGCCCATTTTATTCCCGTTGGAAACGCGATACCAATGATTCGCGCGTTGCGCAATGGCGAAATATTGAATATAAATTCGGATCAACGTTTTCATGGCGCCCCCCTTGTTGACTTTATGGGGGTTCCGGCAAAAACATCCACCGGCATTTCCCAATTGGCACGAAAATTTGATTTGCCCATCCTGTTGGGGCATATTGAACGCACCCGCGGCGCGCATCATGCAATCGTTTTTGACGAAATCGTCAATGTTCCACACACGGACAATCCTGACGACGACGAAATAAACGGTATCAAAATGGTAAATGACGCGATGGGCCGTATTATCAAGAATAAACCCGACGAATATATGTGGATGCACAGACGTTGGGCATAATGGGGAAAAGGAAAACTATGACAAAACTTGTAAAAGACATAAAAAGACTTTTCAACAAACACGACAACGATGTTGACGCGGGCCGCGTTAAATGGTCGCTTTATTGGCGCGTATGGCGCGAAATCGGCATTCCCCAATTAAAATGGCTAATTGCCGGTGTCGTGGCAACGGTTTTGGCGGCATCCGCCGAAGCATACACAATCACCCTGGTTCAACAGGTCGTTGACAAGGCATTTATCGAAAAATCTATGGCGACGATATATTTTCTAGGTGTACAAATAATTATCGCATATGGATTAAAGGGCGTATTTACATATTCCAAATCACTTATCATGTCCAAGGGCGGTCTTATCGCATACGCGCGTCTGGAAAAACGTATTTATGACCATATGGTCCATATGAATTTAGCCCGCTTCTATGGTGATGGGTTTGGTAAAAACTTGAACTATTTCACGGTCCAGGCGGGCGCGGTATTGTCGTTGGTCACAACCGCGGTTGTCCAATTTATCCAAAACGTGGCCACATTGGCAATGACATTGGCATTGATGGTGTATTACGCACCACAAATGTGCGTCGTATTGTTGTTTTTGGTTCCGGCGCTGCTTATTCCGATGGCGGTCATTATGCGCCGCAAACGCAAACTGTCACGCAAAGGATTCAAAATCGCGAACGATGTATCCCAGTGTTTAAACCAAACATTACGCGGCATAAAAACGATACAATCGTTCGCAACCGAAGATCGCGAATTGGATAACTTTGTTCGTGTATTGAACAAATCAAATTCCAACGCATATAAAAACACCCAGGCCAGTGCCCTGCGGTCGCCGTTAATGGAATTTATGATTTCCATCGGGCTTTGTATCGCAATGATTATGGGCGGACACTTTATTACCAGTGGTGCGATTACAACCGGTGATTTTACTGCGTTTTTATTGGCCCTGACCGCGGCATACAGACCCGCGAAAAGCATCACCGGCACGGGCGAATCCATGCAACACGGTATTTTGGCGGCGGAAATCTTATTTGAATTCTTGGACAGCAAACCAGACATCGTTGATGCGCCCGATGCACGCGAATTGACGGCAAAAAATATGTCTGTCGATTTCAGCCATGTGTCGTTTGCATATAACGAAAACGAACCCGTGTTGCGCGACATTGATTTTCATGTACCCGCTGGAACGGTGTGCGCATTTGTCGGCGAATCGGGCGGTGGCAAAACAACCATGTTTAATTTGATTCAACGGTTCTATGACCCGCAAAGCGGAAAGATTTCTATAAATCGCACCGACATCAAGAAATACACCCTGCATTCGTTGCGTAAAAATATATCCGAAGTATCCCAAGATGTATTTTTGTTCAACGACACAATCGAAGAAAACATTAAATACGGTCGCCCCGATGCAACCCACGAAGAAGTTGTTGCGGCGGCCCGTGCGGCAAACGCACATGATTTTATTATGGAATTTGCGGACGGGTATAATTCATCGGTCGGCGAAGGTGGCGGTTTGTTGTCGGGCGGGCAAAAACAACGCATCGCGATTGCGCGTGCAATATTAAAAGATGCCCCTATTCTGTTGATGGACGAAGCCACATCCGCCCTGGACACGCAAAGCGAAAAACTGATTCAGTCGGCATTAACCGGTTTGATGCGCGGTCGCACAACATTTGTTATTGCGCACCGATTGTCCACTATTTTGGACGCAGATATGATATGCGTTATCAAAGACGGTCAAATCATCGAACGCGGAACCGATGCCGAACTGTGTGCATTGGGTGGCGAATACAAACATTTGCGTGACATCCAATTTAAAAGCAAGGGCAAAAAATAATATTGACAAATTGTCAAACTGTGCAACACTATACTCATAACTTACACAAATTATGTAAAAACAAAGGATATTATTTATGAGTAAAAAAAAGACACCGGCATACCAATTACCAACATTTACGTCGGACACAGTAAAACAAACACTTGATTCCATTATCAAGGAAATATCGAAAACCGAAGTAAAAAACATTAATTATGACACACCACTTAATGGTGAATATTTAAGTTTGGATTCTTTGGACAAGGTTCTTATTTTGGAAGAGGCAAACCGTCGTTTCTATATAACCATTCCTGATTATTTCGTCATGAAATCGTTCCAGGATTTGTTCGAAGTGTGTATGACGCAATTATTCAAAAACGGTCGGTTGGTTGTAAATAACACACGTAATGCCACATCGCCGATTGACATGGAACATGCCATCGCGCAAAAATCCGCGACCAAGGCAGATGATATTGTTGCCAAGGGCGCAAAACCAACATCAATGGTCACCGTACCCCAGGCACTTTTGGATGAATATTCCGCTACCCTGAAACGTGCGGTTATGTTGGAACAACAAATTAAAAAATATTCCAAATAATTATAAAAACGATTATTGCCCATTTGGGCAATATCGCAAACATCATAAAAAAAACAGGGTTCAAAAAAATGACGGAACAAATGACAAAGGAAAAGCGTCTGCGTGCATTTACGCCAGACACAGTGAAACATATACTTGAAACCATGATAAATGGTATGTTCGCAATTGACACACAAAAAATCCACGGCAGCTCGCGCTTGGGCGACGATTTTAATTTGGATTCTTTGGACGAACTGGCACTTATCCACGAAGCAGAACGGGCGTTTCATATAACCATTATGAACTTTCGTGCCCATGCCACATTCCAAGATTTGTTGGACGCATGTATTAAACAATTGGCCGACGCAGGTCGATTGGCTGGTGCGCCCCAGGAAACAAATAAACAAGCCCCGGCCCAAAAGCCATCAAAACGGGAACAAATGGTTGTCATTCCACGTAAACTTTGGAACAAATATACAAAAATCTTGGACCATGCGAATTCATTGGCCAAAAAATTAAAACATCACACAAAATAAAAATCGCCCGATTGGGCGATTTTTATTTTACCGTCAAATCTTTGCCGTGGGTATCGACGACAACGGTGCCCCCTTCAACAACCGCCCCGGACAAAATAAGATCTGCAATTTTATCTTCGACCGCCGACATAATAAGCCGTTTTAGTGGTCGTGCACCAAACACAGAATCATACCCGTTGTCCGCCAACCATTTAATTGCCTTGTCCGTGATGTCCAATGTGATGCGCCGTTCCATCAGACGTTTTTCTAAATTACGAATTTGTATTTTGACAATACCCGTCATCACATCACGCCCCAGTGCGTTAAAGAACACTATTTCATCCACACGATTTATGAATTCGGGCCGGAAATTTTTCCGCACCGCATCCATATCGGGCAAATTACTGGTCATTATAATAATTGTGTTTGTGAAATTCACAACATGCCCCTGGCCATCGGTCAACCGCCCATCGTCCAGTATTTGCAAAAACACATTGAACACATCGGGATGCGCCTTTTCAATTTCATCAAACAACAACACCTGATACGGGCGGCGACGAACACTTTCCGTTAAGACACCACCGGCATCATATCCAACATACCCCGGGGGGGCACCGATTAAACGAGCAACCGAATGCGATTCCATAAATTCACTCATATCAATCCGGGTCATGGCAGTATCGTCGTTAAACAGATATTCTGCCAAGGCTTTCGCCACCTCGGTTTTACCGACGCCAGTTGGCCCCAGGAACATAAACGACCCCATTGGCCGATGCGGATCGGAAAGCCCCGCACGCGACCGCCGAATCGCACGTGCAACAATGGACAATGCATTATCTTGGCCCACGACACGTTTACGCAATTCATCTTCTATGTTTAACAGTTTTGATTGTTCCTCGACACTTAATCTGTCCGCCGGCACCCCGGTCCATTTACTGACCACGTTGGCAATATGTTCCGGCAAAACGGTTTTGTATTCTTTGGATTCTGCGTTCATTTTTTTTATTTTTTCTTCCAATTCTGGAATTTTGCCATATTGAACCGCAGACGCCTTTTCATAATCACCCGCCCGCATAGCGGATGCAACTTCAGCTTTTGCTGCATCCAATGCCGCCATTGCGTCCGACAAACCGTGCATTTTTTCCTGTTCGGCGCGCCATGCGGCCGTCATTTTTTCAGATTCCGCGGCGGCATCCGCAATAAGTTTTTCCAAATCCACCAACCGTTTTTTTGATTCTTCGTCTTTTTCTTTTTTAAGTGCCTGTTTTTCGATTTTCAATTGTGCCAATCGACGATCGACCTCGTCCAGGGCGTCTGGTTTTGATGAAACCTCGATACGGACACGGGCGGCGGCTTCATCAATCAAATCGATTGCCTTGTCCGGCAGGTACCTGTCTGTAATATATCGATTCGATAATTTTACCGCCGAAACCAGCGCACTGTCCGAAATACGCACACCATGGTGACCTTCGTATTTTTCTTTCAGCCCGCGCAAAATAGAAATTGTGTCTTCGACCGTTGGTTCTTCGATATACACCGGTTGGAATCGACGCGCCAACGCGGGGTCTTTTTCAATATACTGGCGATATTCGTCCAACGTGGTTGCGCCCATACAATGCAATTCGCCACGTGCCAACATTGGTTTCAACAGGTTCCCCGCATCCATGGCCCCTTCGCCACGGCCCGCCCCGACCAAGTTATGTAATTCATCGATAAACAAAATTATTTGTCCGTTGGCATCTTTAACGGCCCGCAATATGGCTTTCAATCGCGCTTCGAATTGTCCCCGAAACATCGCGCCCGCCATCATCGCCCCTAAATCCAACGACAACAGTTTTTTATTAACCAGGTTTTCCGGCACATCACGCGAAATTATTCGTTCCGCCAAACCTTCTATGATGGCCGTTTTACCAACACCGGGATTACCAATTAAAACCGGATTATTTTTGGTTCGGCGTGACAACACCTGGATTGTACGACGGATTTCTTCGTCGCGTCCAATAACCGGGTCCAATTTGCCGTCCGCCGCCAATTTGGTAAAATCAGTGGTGTATTTTTCAATCGCCTGTGCCGGCGTTTCGTTCATTTCTTCTGGATTCATCTGTCTGCCCCCAATACTTTTCTGTTATTTGTGTATATAGTGTCATTTTTTCGCCTTTCAAGATACAGGAATCAAAGCCATAAAAATAAAAACACAAAAAATAAAAACATTTCTTGACTTTTTCGGTTTTTTGTTATAAATTGGGGCGCAGTTATCAAAGGATTAAGTTATGCCACGTGTATGTAATGTAACAGGTAAGAAGACAGAAGTTGGGATGAACGTTTCCCATTCTATGCGCCATACAAAGCGCACGTTCTTGCCGAATTTGCAAAAATTAAACTTTCACAGTGATATTTTAAATCGCGACTTTGCGTTGCGTATTTCGACGGCCGGTTTGCGTACATTGACCAAACACGGTGGATTGGATGGTTATGTAATGGCGAAACCTGTGTCGCGTTTAACACCGGAAATGTCGGCAATTAAAAAGGCCATTGAAAAGAAATCCGGCAAACCGGCGGCACCGACCAAGAAGCCCACACACAAGGCAAACCGCAGTGCCCGTTTGGTTAAAAAGGTTGAATCCAAGAAAGCCGTCGCGAAATAATCGTGAATGCTTTTGGTTGGGTTATGGCCCTGTGGCGGAATTGGTAGACGCGCTTGACTCAAAATCAAGTTCTGCAAGGAGTATCGGTTCGAGTCCGATCAGGGCCACCAAGATAAAAAGACCGCAGATTCCTGCGGTTTTTTCTTTGTTTTATTGTCTTATATCTGCGGCAATTCGTAATTGTATTTTTATCATATTTTTGCACAAATGGGTATATTTTTGCACAAATCTGCACAAAATCTGCACAAAAAAATACCCACCGGAATGGTGGGATTTGGACACACAACAAATCATAATAATTTTCGCCCCGGGCGGTCAAGCATTAAACAACCGATTGGCGCGGTTACCGGTATCAATATGTAACCAGTTAATGCCGTTTGGACATTCCTTGCTGTTCTGTTCAAAACACAAACAATTAAATACTGGGTCTGCCAACAATTGTTCGCGCACACGATTATATGCCGCCGCCTTGCCGGATCTGTTACCCGACCACTGTAATTCAATCGAACGGATATGCATATCCAACGCACGACCAATTTTATGCATGCTGTATTTTGCCCCGGTGGCGCTTTGTGGGTCGCGCAGGCCACAATCGGTCAATCCGCCACCATTTACTGTACATGGCCCGTATTTTTCACGTATTGCATCGGCCATACGCAACAATCTTTCGTCAAACAACGCCCACAGCGTGTTTTCCGGCAACGCTTTTACCAGCGCAGGCGCAACCAATTCCGAAATCTTGAAATACTTGCACTTGTACATACTTTCCCCCTTGGTAATAAAAAAACCGCCCAAACGGACGGTTCCATGACATAAACACAAAACTTTTAATGCCAACACTGCTCACGCGCATATTCTTGCGTTTCGCCGTTTGACATATGATATTCAACACATGAATCCTGCACACGACTATCGGCGATCCCCCAATAAACCACAAGCGCCGCCATCGCGCCATAATACAACGCAAATGGCGTTACGATAATCAACAATGCTCTTTTGATCCACTTTTTCATTTTCTAAACCTTGAATCCCACACACCTGCCGTTGTGCCTGCATGCGGAACCATCTGTTCAACCGGAACACCGGGATTCTTTAATGCCATTATAATAGCATTTTTATTATTTTGCAAGTCCTTTTGGCGTTCTGCTTCGTTTTTTTCGTCATTCCAACCACGAACATATTTGTTTCGTGGCCAATCATAATTATTTTCCTTAAACTCGCCCAAATTGAACGCAAACAGGGCCGCGTCTGCACCCAATTGCGCCGCACGATACATGGCACGCTTGTGGTAAAAATCGTCCAGTTTTGTGCCGTCATAGCCCTTGTCCCCGGGCGCTTTAAGATAACGATTGTATGCTGTTACTGCTTTATTTATATCGTTCATGCGCGATAATTCCTCTGCCAATATACCAGCAACACGCACCTTATTATATTGACGCATCAACCAATTGGGTCTGTTTTCTGTTTCCCGGGCGGCATTTAATGCCTCTATCAAGTCGTCGTATTGTTCCATTTTACACCACCCTTTTCACGAAACGCGCCACAAACAGCGCAATAATCGCCATCAGCGCCAATGCCAACGCATTGCGTTCCGTCCGGATTGGTTGTATTTGTAATTCACATGCGGCCGGCGCACCGGCAATAACCTCTTTGACCGCCGCAATTTCGGCCATCACTGCTTCGGTCTTGCATTCCGGCGCCAATGTTTTTTCCTGCGCAATAACCTGCCCCGTCAAGTACGCCCGGTTCATATTGTTGGTGTAAAATATTAAGTCCCGTGGAAATAAAATGGTATGTATTCAATGATGGAAGTAGTATTGACAATTGTTCAGGTGCATGTGCAAGTGCTTGCATAAGTGATGGCGGATTTATTATAAGGTCAGGGTTGTAAATGACAACACTGACGACATGACGAATGGGGTGTTATACACCATGCTCAATTAGCCGTCACAAAACAAAAAATCGCCCATTTGGGCGATTTTATTTAACCTTTTCAATATAATCTATATCGATTTCAGTATTGAACAAGCCATGGTCAACCTCGCCATAGATACGAACGGTGTCGGTTGGACCAATAACTAATCCGTGCCACGCATCGTCATCTATTTCGACAATAATTGAACCGGTCGCATCTTGGAACAAATATTTTTCATCACCGTTTTTCTGAACAATTACACCTTCGACCCAGACCTTGGAATCGTCACCCATACCTTTGACCTGGTCAACGGTTAAAATGGTATTGTTGTTTCCATTAAAACCACCCGTGACAACCATTGTTTCATTCATTGCGGCATATGCACCACAAACCGTGGCCACGCACAATATTGCACCAATTGATATTTTTTTCATTTTTTCCCCCATTGTTTATATTTTCATCCGCCATATATATTTTATCAAACAATGTGGTAAAAATATCTAGGAACAAAATAACAAAACCGCCGAGCGGCGGTTTCCTGACCACTAAGCACTATTTCACAATATGAACATCCAACTGCGGGAACGGGAAATGTATTTTCTTTTTGGGTAATGTTTCATAAATCTTTTCGTTTATTTCCGCAGATGTTGCGAACATATCGGAATAAGACGCCCAAAAACGCACACTTAATACAACCGCACTGTCTGATAAACTTGACACAATGACAACCGGCGCCGGTGTTTTAAGAACCCTTTTGTCTTTGGACAAAATATCCAATATGACACGTCGCGCGACATCAACACTGTCGCCGTATGAAACACCAACTGTCAAATCGACACGGCGATTTTTCCCATGCGACAGGTTCGTTATAATTCCATTTGCCAACGCGCCATTTGGCAAAAACAATACCTGGTTATCAAACGTATGCAATTCCGTTGTGAACATCATAATTTTTTTTACAACGCCGGTTTTACCACTGGCGGTTTCGATTGTGTCGCCAACCCGAAACGGTTTAAGCATTAAAATAATTATTCCGCCAGCAAAGTTTTGTAATGTTCCCTGAAGTGCCAAACCAACCGCCAACGATGCCGCCCCCAACACCGCAACAATCGATGTCATTTGAACGCCAACCGTCGTTAACACTATGATAAAAACAAAAATCTTGAAAACGATGTTAATGAACGATCCCAAAAAAGATTGTAACGATGGATCAAAATCACGGGCCTGCATCACGTGCTTAATCGAACGCGTTATTTTGTTGGCCAACCACACACCACAAACCAAAATTAAAACAGCAACCAATAATTTCACGCCAAAATTAACAACCGTTTGTATTAACGATTCCAGTGCAGCATCTATGCTGGACACTTCTATATTCAATATTTCGGCCGGCTTTTGCAAAATTTCGGTCGTAGTTTCTATAATTTCATCGGGATTCATTTTTTCACACCCTACATTGCGATATCTTCACACTTTTCAACCGGCTCTGATGTCTTGCAACTGGTTTTCTGGCTGCCACCAATACCAAAAAATCCGTTGCTCTTTTTCGTTTCACACGATTGAGTGACTGTATTGGTACAGAAATGGCAATTTCTTGTTTCGCGATTAAAGAGCGACCATGCCTCGCGCGTGACACCATTCGCACTGAACGTATGTTTTTTGGAACCAAAATTAAGCGAGCCCAAATCCATACCACTGCTGCTGAAATCGCTGGTTTGTTTGGCGCCCTCGACAATGGACGATCCGCCCTTGACCAGGTCGGCATTTGTCATCCCTGCGCCCACATCATACGATATTGCATATGGTGGTGCCAACGGTGTATCTATATCACTGGATGCACCATAAAATTCGCCACCGGTTGCGGCAATTTTTTGACACATATATTGTGCCAAATCCGTTGACGCGTTTTGGGTTGCATCGGCCACGGCCTTGGTAAACTTGGCATTATAATTGTCTTGCGCCTGGCGCAGGGCGGCAACCGCAATCTGCATCTTTACCTGGGTCAACAGGTTCGGGAAACGCGCCGTTGTACTTTCTTTTTTGCCGGTAATTTGCGACAAATCGCGCCCATTTACACAATATTGAATTTGTGGATCTTGTTCAATCATTTCAATTGTACGGTTTATCGTACCTGCAATATTATTCAGTTCTTCTTCGATTGTTGAAATAATTGCGTCTTTGTTATTAACCCCCGCATTCCGTTTACGAATCTGGGCCAAATATTCCTGGACCCCTATTTCACCCGGTTCCAGTTTTTTGGTGGTTTCATCGCCGACATCTGTTGTTTTCCCGGATGCGTCGCCCATCTTGATACTGCCGAATGAAATCATACCCGTCACACGATATATCGTGCCATCTTTTTGGGAACGCAACGAACCCGTGCCCATCGTTTCATCGGCCGCAAATTTATTACAATCTGTGGTACTGCCACAAACCTCTAACATTTTAGATTCGACCAAGTTCTGGCACTGTTCCAACGCAGCATTATCTATGTTCAAATACAACCCCATCAACAAAGAATCCAAATCGTCCATTGAAAAGTTGGGATTATTTGCCTTGCATACGACCAATTTATCCAACGGACAAATATCATGAATATAATCGTAATCCATACCGATACAATTTACAAAATCGGTGCCACAACGTGTTTCGTCGGTAAAGCAATCTTTGACCTCGGCCGTACAGGCATCAACACGCATTGCCGCCAATTTATCGGTCACATAGCCCCAAATCAGTGGTTCCATACGTTCACACGGATCTATTTCGACCTTGCAAAAACTGCGTGCCATATCGGGCCGGCTAAGACACGCATCCATTGTTGCAACCCCACGACCGGCAATATCATCACGACATGCAGTTTGGATACAATTAGAAATATTGGTCAAACATGATTGACGGAATTTTGATTCTGCATTTGATTCCGCCAATTTTATTGTCGGGGCAGCTTCGCGCAAAAATGCCGGCCAAACCATATCGCGAACCGCAACGCATTTGTCCAACACATTTTCACAAATGGTGCGTTTTGCACTTAACATTTCCATTGTTGATGCGGTTATATCATACACATCGATTGTTTGCACCTTGGTCTTGGCGGTACTGGCGGCCTGGTTGTTTTGCATATTTTCCGACGCAATCGTTGAAACACAATTTATCCAGCCATCGCCACACGCATCTTCGGTCTGCATACATTTGCGAAATTCGACCATGCATTGGCCCAAATCGTATTTATTGGCTTCTGCGAAACTTTCTTTTAACGCGGCACGCACATCCGCGTTTGCATCGGCCAGTTCTGCGGTTGCTTTGGCCTTGCTTTGCGCGATGATGTTTTCGAACGCCTTGCAATCAGATGTGATTTGACGCGCATATAATTGGTGTAAAAAGGCTAAATCCTTGTCACAAGACGCGGGCATTTGTTCGTGGCATAACTCTTCGGCGGCACGAAACAATGCGCCACCGGTTTTATCGCCAATATTATCCATCGAATCCCCAAACACATCATCATCGAAATCGAACGACGCATTATCCCACAACGATAACAAACTGGCACGTTTTTGTTCTTTGACTTCTTTGTCCGAATAAACGACATTACCGTTTTCATCATACTTACGGGTGCCATTAAAGATAATATCTGCCTGGGCACCGGCCTGGATCCGTTCAACTTCTACTGTGCGAATGCGTTCCGCTTCGGCCAATGTATCACGGATTTCAGCCAATTGTGATTCCAGATTTGCATTTAAATCACTGCACGCACAACTGCCCCCGTTGCTGTTATCTATGATACAAAATTGATCCATACAACCATAATATGCGTCATAACAGGCCTGGTCATAAACACCGGTGGCTGCGACACGTGCACGCACCGTTGTCCCAGATTGTATCGCAGATTGCTTTTTGACCGTCGTCGCATTCGCCCCGACAACAACTGATATAGCAAATACAAACAATGATAAATATTTTTTTGATATCATATGTTCTCTCCACACACGCAGGGAAACCTTACATATTCACGTCTTCACAGGATTCGATTTCCTGGCAAAATTCCTCTTTGCCACCCGATGCCAATCCCATAAGCCCCCCACCAACCAAACCAACAACACCACCAATGGCGGTCCCCCACCCCGGTGTCACCATTGTTCCAGCCGACGCACCGGCCGCAGACAACCCCGCGCCCGACTTCAACGCAGATGTCCATTTACTTTCACCGCCGGTTTCACAAACCTGCTGCATACGACAAACGTGACAATTCCGCAAATCCGGTTCAAAACTTACAGAACGAATATAACTGTAATTTTTGTCGTCCTTGTTTGGTTTTTCAACCGCATACGTGTTATAGCAGTTTTGACGTGCACGTTCCGTATCTTGTTGACGCGACAATTCTGCGATGCGTGATTCCAGTGCACGCAATGCCCGATTTTCAGCACTTATATTCGCAATCAATTTGGCTGTATTAAACACACTTGTCCCCAGGTTCGCACGCCCCGCCGGTTTTTGGCTGTCGCGACACGCCGCAACCGTCACATCATTTTCAAATTGGGCAAAGAAATCGTCCACCGCAGCCGCGGCATTCGCCCGAACCCGCGACCGCAACTCGGCCAATTCGCTATCTTTTTCCGGCACACTTACCAACGAAGCAACCGTGTCATCACCCGGCAAACACGACATGTCTGTACCACACGCACGCCCCAATTGGTCCCCAAAATAATTCAGACATCCCTGCATCAAACTGTAATCCATCTGCATCAGTGTCGCCTGCAATATAATGTTAAATTGCGTTTCGTTTTTGCACGATGGGAACATAGACTGTGGACAAAGTGCCGCTATATCAGTCGCCTTTTTGCCCAGACATTCGGGCCCAGTAAAGTTTTGACCACATTTGTCCTGCAAACATTTGTCAACATCGTTTTGGCAAAACTGGGTACGCAAATACCCCAATTTATCGTTAACCGCGGAACGAATACCCGGCACCAATTCTTCACATTCCGTAATAACCGTACAAATACCAGCGGCAACATCAACATTTGTTAAACACGCCGAATTTGTTGCGGTTGAACAATTATCTTCTAAACACGCCTGAATACGCGCCAAACACGTTTGACGTGCATATTTATCGGCATACTTGGCGGCATCAACCAGAATGCTTTGAGATTCAGATTCCCAATCCGCCAACACATACGAACGCGATGCCATACACTGATCCAAAACATTTTCGCACGCATTTGCACGACGTCCCAACAAATCCGCATCCAAACAGTTTTCAAAATTCACACCACAACCACCCTTGTCGGCAACACATGACCGATACGCCAACAAACATTCGCCACGATTATACTTGTTCGTGGTATCCAGCATTTCCAAACGCGCTTTGCGTACAGCAGCTTCGGCTGTACGTTTGTTCGCCTGGGCATTTAATTTCTGATCAGCCAAATACGATTCAAACGATTTACAATCGGCAACGATTTGACGCGAATAAAGAACCGTTTCCATTTCCGAACGTGTACCACACGACTTTAATGTATCGGCACAATAATTTGCCGCCATAGAATACAGTCCCGAACCAATATCTGTATCGCCCCCCAATGTTTCATCATCAGTCGTGACCCCACTGTTCAGCCATTCGGAAAAACTTAACCCCGATACACGTGACGATTTTTTTGCCGCATCGGACTGACCAAACACCAACGATGCCTTGGCGCCTAATTGTTCACGTTCAACTCCCTCGGTATACAAATTATCGGCATCGGCTTGAATCTTTTGTATTTCTTGGATTAAATCTTTGGACTTGTTTATATTATCGGAACACGCGCATCGATAACCCTCACTCTCGTCCAACAGGCAAAATTCATCCATACACGCACGATACGCATCACGACACGAACTGTCCCCAGACGGCGCGGTATCATTACCGCCACTATTATTCCCGCCACCATTATTTCCGTTATTGTCATTGTTTCCAGTGCCACCGTTATTGCCACCATTTCCCGATTCGGTTTTGCTGCCGGTGTCTGTATTAACTGCCACATGATTCCCGCCACCGGTTGCGCCATTCTGCAAATCAACCGACAAATTTGGCATACTGCGCATTCCCGCCATCGACACGCGATTAACACCAATTCGGGCATTTTCATCGCGCGTGGCCGCACCCGCGACACACGGCACCAGGCATAACACCAATGCAATACTGTGTATTTTCATAGAATCCTTCCTACAATTATCTTGATATATTTTATCAAATAAAGCCCCCAGGCGCAAGTTATATTAAAAACAACTTGCATTTTTTTTCGCCCCGCAATATGATAATAATCATCAAAAAAGCATGAAAATACAAGGGATACATATGGCAAAAGACGACGTTATTGTTTTCAGCGGTGTGGTCGAAGATAAATTACCGAACACAATGTTCCGCGTAAAACTGGAAAATGGTCACGAAATATTGGCGACCGTGTGCGGCAAAATGCGCAAGGCACGCATTTGGGTTAACATTGGCGAACACGTTCGTGTTGAAATGACACCATACGATTTGGACAAGGGGCGCATAACATTTGTTGAACGAAACCGCGCAACACCCGACCAAACAAATCAGTAATTTTATCCCATCGCATGATGGGATTTTTTATGCGGTTTTATTAAATAAGGCCTTGCCCGAAATCATTTTTTTGTTATCATTATAATAACACTAAGGATGAGAAAGGTTTTACCGTTTATTTTTGCGTGTTGCGTTGGCATCGGTGTCACTGACGCCGCGGTTCGTGACGCATCAACCATTTCGCGCACGGGCGCAACACAAACAACCGTTTCACGCCCGGGCACCACAACTCAACGGGTCGTGTCGCGCGCATCAACGGCACCCGTTTCCGCATCCAGAAATCTACACTCCACACAAACCGCACGCACCGCCACGACACGCACAACCACCCCGACTGTATCACGGGCCACGGTGACGCGTTCTGCAACACCGACAACAAATCTTCGTAACACTATGACCAAATCACGCACAAATAATGGCACCACAACACGTGCACGCGTCGCGACACACATCGATACAACAAATTCAAAAACATTTGGCACCGGGTATAACACATGCCGCGATGCATACTTTACCTGTATGGACCAATTTTGTGCGACAACGGACGACACGTATCGTCGTTGCGTATGCTCGTCACGGCTTTATGAAATCAAAAAGAAACAAAACGCATTGGGACAATCTGCGGACCAATTACAGGATTTCAAGGATTTGAACCTGGCCGTGATACCCAAAACCGCAGCCGAGGTTAAAGCCATGCAAACCGCCAGCGAAGGCGAATTATTGGCATCCATAATCAAGGACAAATCGTCATCTGCCACAAAATTGGCCGGTATAAGTGCGGTATTATCGAACACGAAATCAAAATCTTTGTCCACGGCGGGCCAACTTGATATTGCCGGTGACATTAACGCGATTTGGGCGACGACGGATTTAACATCCGGATTAAACATTTCCAATTTAACGGGCGAAACATTATACAACGCGGTTCACAGCCAATGCGCCAACCTGGTGACGGATCGTTGTTCGTCAAAATCACTGTTAAATATGGTCGTGTCCGCATACAGTATGTACATCGAAAACGACTGTTCATTACTGGCCAATTCTTTGGATAAAAAGAAAAACGCCGCGGATGCATCTATTCGTGAAACAGAACGCGAAATGAATTTGGCACGATTGGACAATTACGATGCCCACAATTCTTCGTCCATCAACGAATGTATCTCTATGGTCCGAAACGACATTACCGCAGATACCGCATGTGGCACCGACTATGTACACTGTCTGGACACAACGGGATTATACCTGAACAAAACAACCGGCGAACCGATATACACATCTAACTTCTATCTGTTGGGCAGCACATTATCATTGTCCGGCGACATATTGACGAATCAAACAAATCGTTTGCTGGTTTCTGAATTAAACCGCAAACGTATATTCGCAGAAAAAAGTCTGGATACGTGCCGCGATTTGGCCGACGATGTTTGGGACGAATTCATGCGCCAGGCCATTATTGAAATATACCAAGGCCAACAAACACGCATCCGTAATGTAAAAAATGAATGCCTGGACGTTGTTAACCAATGTTATAACATGCAAAGCGAATCTTTAAAGGATTTTAGCAACATCACCGATCAACTGTTGATTGGTGCACGATTGGAATTATCCGAAGAAATGTGTCGTGAAAAATTAAATGCGTGCAGTAATCTTTACGGTGGCGGCACAAACGGAATGCAGGAATTATTGATCACCATGTATGACATTACTTCACAAAAAATTGCGCAAAACTGTTTTGCGACATTACGTGAATACGCACAACAGTTGTGTGCCGTTCCATCCACCGATTCACTGCATTCATATCCATATGCATGTCGCGCATATGCACCCGGCGAACAGCGGTATGCATCCAAATGGTTCTGCAACCAAGAAACCAAAACCGCCAATGCCACAAATAATTCGGACGAAGAAACCAGGGCCGATGCCACCACAACTACTGGCACAAAACCCTATACCTGTCCCAACAGTAAAAAATATATATCTTGTAACAGTGGCTACTATATGGCAAACGCAGATGGTAATTTTATAAGCACACCCGAATTAGGCAACCAATGTTTACCATGTTCTCCGACCAATGGGTGTCCAACATCATCAACAACTGAAGATACCACAACAATGCCATCATTTGAATTTCCGTGTGGTACCGACTATGCCGGCAGTTTGTATCAAAAACTGATTCGCTATGCCGTCCAGGCCTGTATGCGCCCAAGCGAAATGGAAAAACTTACGACAGAATCTTCGTTGCCGGACACATTATTACAAGACGTCAATGCAACAATGGATTTAATCAAGGCATCAATGGCAGCATCATTAAAATCGGAATGTGAACGATTGGGCGGATATTGGGTTGCGGCACAATGGAATAATTCTATCACCATCGACACAGGAATAAAATTATTTGGACGATTCTATAATGAAACCGGCGCAAACAAAAAATGGGGATATTGTGCCGACCCCGACACGATTACCACATACTACACCGGCACGGAAACATCATCTGGTTCCGGCGACACCACCGAAAATCAAACGACGAATTAAATGAAACAAACCGACTTGCAGGCACGTGTAAAATCTGATAGAATATAAATGATGGGAATATCGATATGAAAAAACTATTTTTGTTATCTTTGTTTTTCGCCGTGTCGGACGCGATATCGGCAATACCGTGGTGGGAACAACCAACGGTTTGTCGACTAAACCCGGCCAGTTGTTATACAACCATGGGTGCGGGATACGAACGCGAAATGTGGGACGCAGGTTCCAATTGTTGGGGTGTAAAAGTAATTTGTGGTGACGCATTAACAAACACAAACAATGCCACACCCGTTGGCAAAACAACCATTTCGCGTGGCACGAATATAAGTTCGGATTATGATTTAACCGTTTTAAATGGTGATTGCTTTGGTGTTCGCAAAACCTCAACCGATGGCACAATGGCATCTGTAAATGGCACAATGGTTCGTGTGTGGTGTAATGGCATTTTATCAAACGTTGATGAAACAATTGAAACCGGTGAAATCACGTATGGCGCCCAACCGACGTGTTCGACATTGGCGCCCGATGGATATGTTGCTGTCCAAAATGGAAAATGTTATGGGAAATATTATGACACGGACCGTTATTTTATTCAGTGCGATAACGAAACACCAACACTGATTGTGTTGAACGGCGCAAATTATGAAACGGGAACCACATCGTATCCCCAGACCCAGGCCGATGCCGACGCAATATTCAATCGTATGTATGAAAACGTACATCAAAATTAAGTGTTATAACACAACAATAAAAACGGTCATTCTTTCCATGCGACCGTTTTTTGTTTAACATTTTGATTTTATGCCGCCTTTTTGGCATCGGCAAATATTTCAACCGGCGCCTTTTTGCCGACGATAACATTTTTATCTATAACGATTTCTTTCAAATCTGGCTTATCTGGCGCATCAAACATTGGTTGCATTAAAATCTTTTCCAGTATTCCGCGTAGCCCACGTGCCCCTGTTTTACGCGCAACCGCCATTTTGGCAATTTCGCGTAACGCATCATCTTTGATATTTAATTTGACGCCATCCATTTCCAGCATTGCGACAAACTGTTTCACGATTGCGTTTTTCGGTTCTGTCAATATTTTCACCAACGCATCTTCGTCCAAATCTTGTAATGTGGTAATCACTGGCAAACGGCCGACCAATTCTGGGATTATACCGAACTTTACCAAATCAGACGGTTGCACATCCCCCAGATAGTTTTTCGATTCGCGTGCCTCTTTGGATTCCACATTTGCACCAAACCCAATTCCGCGACGAGCATCAGTTCGATTGGCGATAATTTTATTTAACCCATCAAACGCCCCGCCACAGATGAACAATATCTTGCTGGTATCCAGTTGAACGGTTGCCTCGCCCGGGTGTTTACGCCCCGCCCCACCGGCCGGAACGTTTGCAATGGTACCTTCGACCAATTTCAATAACGCCTGTTGTACCCCTTCGCCGGAAACATCGCGGGTCAAAGAGGGATTTTCCGATTTGCGTGAAATTTTATCTATTTCATCAATATAGATAATTCCGCGCCCCGCCCGTTCGACATCAAAATTCGCATTTTGCAACAACCGTGTCAAAACACTTTCAACATCATCACCGACATATCCCGCTTCAGTCAAAGTGGTTGCATCTGCAATTGCGAACGGCACATCCAAAATACGCGCCAATGTTTGTGCAAACAGTGTTTTACCCGTTCCCGTTGGCCCAATCAGCAACACATTTGATTTTTGAATTTCAACCTTGCTTGATGCGGCAACACTGTGCCGTTTATAGTGATTATAAACCGCAACCGACAATGTGCGTTTGGCTTCTTCCTGGCCAATGATATATTCGTTCAAGAAATCATAGATTTGATGTGGTGTCGGCAACTTTGCCGCGTCTTTGTGTATTTCATCGACGCGTTCATCGGTCATAATATCATTGCACAGGGCAATACATTCATCGCAAATGCACACCCCACGACCACTGACCAATTTTTTTACTTCATATACGGCCTTGCCACAGAAACTGCAAAACTGCTGATTTTCCGGTGTATTTGTCGTATCGATTGTTTTATCGTTGCTCATTTTCCCCACATCCCATCACATAAAATTATTTTCGTGTCAAAACGCCATCGATTAAACCAAAATCTTTGGCCTTGTCCGGTGTCATCCAATTATTGCGTTCCATCGCATCAAATAATTCTTTTTCTTTGCGTCCCGTAAACCCGGCCATCTGCTTGATAAGTGTTTTTTTGACACGCACAGATTCCTGTAATTCTATTTCCATATCCGTCACCTGGCCCTTGACCCCAGACAATGGTTGATGAATCATAATTTCGGCATTTGGCAACGCAAAACGTTTTCCCTTTTCACCGGCCGCCAACAATACCGAAGCCATCGACGCGACCAGTCCCATACCAATTGTTGAAACAGGCGCCTTAATATACTGCATCGTATCCATAATCGCCCAACCGGCAGAAACATCCCCACCCGGCGAATTTATATACATGGAAATATCAGCATTTGGGTTTTCCGATTCCAAAAACAACAACTGGGCAACAATACTGTTCGCCATGCCCGGTTCAATTTCACCACCAACCATAATAATGCGGTCCCGCAAAAGGCGTGAATAAATATCAAACGACCGTTCCCCACGCGGTGATTCTTCGATAACCATAGGTATAAGAGCCATTACAAATCCTTTATTTCAAACGAAATTATACCACATAAAAACCCGATTCGCTAATTTTCATCGGGTGTTGATACAAATATAGGCTTTTAATGCCGTTTTACAAGCCCCACCCCTTATTCCGTCAATGCGACAAGCCCCGGCAATTCACAACCTTCGATATATTCAAGGAATGCACCACCACCGGTCGAAACATATGAAATATCGTTTTTGACCCCACAGGCTTCTAAACACGCGACCGTATCGCCACCCCCGACAACACTGGTCAATTTACCGGCGCGCGTCTGTTCGGCAACCGCGCGTGCAATCGCAAAGGACCCCACCGACCACGTTGGCATCCATTCGGCCATACCGACCGTACCATTCCAAATTACGGTTTTGGCGTTTTTAATAACATCGACATCACGCGCAATCGTCAATTCACCCGCATCCAAAATAATATCGTTATCGTTTATTTCATCAAATGCCTTATCGACACGTGCGGCATCGCGCGAAAATTCGGTCGCGACCCCTTTGTCCATCGGGACCAAGATTTCGCAATTATTTTCCGTGGCATATTTTATAACACCCAACGCAGTATCTTTCTGGTCGGATTCGTACAACGAATTGCCGACATTTGCACCCAACGCATAATTAAATGTGGTCCCCAGCGCACCACCAATTATCAATTTATCCGCCATCCGCGCCAGTGCCCGCAATACCCCTATTTTGGTTGATATTTTGGATCCCGCCACAATCGCAACCAATGGCCGCGTCGGGTGTTTCATTACCGCATCCAACTGGGCAATTTCAGACGCCAACAAATTTCCCGCATATGACGGCAAAAATTTTGTCACCCCAACAGTCGACGCGTGCGCACGGTGCGACACGGCAAACGCGTCATTCACGAACAAATCGAATCCGTCCGCCAATTGTTTTGCGAACCCAGATTCGTTTGATTCTTCGCCCGGATAAAAACGCACATTTTCCAACAGCACCACATCGCCATCATGCATATCCGCCAAAAAGTTTTTATCCAACGCATCTGGAATCAGTGGGATGCCCATATAATCCGCGACCGGTTTTAACGAATATTCCATATTACGCGCGCCCCGTGGTCGCCCCAAATGCGCAACAATTGCGATTCGTGCGCCCGCCGCACGCAGTGCGTTTATGGTTGGCATACTCTGTTCAATTCTGAAAGTGTCGGTAATTTTTCCATCGACAATTTGGACATTAAAATCGTCACGCAACAGCACATATTTTCCACGAACATCAATTCCATCAATCGTGCACAGTTTCATTTTTTATCCTTTCTTTGACCGGGCCAAAACTTTTTCGATAATGTTCATTTATACCATATGTTTCTATTGCGTGTAAATGGGATTGTGTTGGGTATCCGGCGTTTTTATCCCATTCATATTGCGGATATATTAACGCCAATTCGCGCATAATTTTATCACGCGTTTCCTTGGCAATAATTGATGCGGCGGCAATAGAAACAGATTTTGCATCCCCGTGCACGATCGATTCGCCAATGATATTTTTTGGCACGCGGTTCCCATCAACCAGACACCAATCTGGTTTTTGCCACAGCCCCCCCACCGCGCGTTCCATTGCCAACATGGACGCCCACAAAATATTCAATTCATCTATTTCCGCGGGACTGCATTCGCCAATCGCCCAATCACAGTTCAGGGTTATCCATTCATACGCCACGGCGCGTTGTTTTGCCGTCATCTGTTTTGAATCACGAATAACAACGGGAATATCAATATCAAACCGTGGAAACACAACCGCCGCCACAACAACCGGCCCACAGAGCGGCCCCCGCCCCGCCTCGTCCACACCCGCGATTACCCCGCCACGCGCAATTTCCAACGAAAAATCTGGATTAGTTTTCATTAAATCGCCCAACGGTTTTGGACATATTCGTCTTCGCTGTTATAAAGTGGCCATTGGCCGCCCGCTAATTCTTCCATGGACGAAAGTGGCTGATTAAGGCGCGCACGATACAGCCAAAGGTTTGACATCACACGTTTTATATAACTGCGTGTTTCATATGCCGGAAAACTTTCGATATATAACAGCGGGTCGGATGTATCAAACGTTTTTTCGAATTTTACCAGGTTCCCCATCCCCGCATTATATGCCACCAACATTTTAATAATGTTATTATCAATGGTTGGGTGTGCCAACAAATCCACAATATACTGTTGCCCCAGAAACATATTATGTTCGGGTTTGGACATATCAATATCAGACATACTGACATTATTTCGTTTTGCGACGCGTTTTGCGGTACTGGGCATAATTTGCATTAAACCATTTGCGCCAGCGCCCGATTTTGCACCCGCACGAAAACCACTTTCCTGTTTTGTGATTGCCAACAACAATGCCCGGTCAATTGACCACCCACCCATCGGTTCCCAATCCGGCAATGGATATTGTGCAGTATAAATAATATCGTCGTCGATTTCCAAAATGCCACGATCACGAATAACACTGGATGCCTGGATGGATACACGCGGCAATCCATATGCCGTTGCGACCGAATTAACCGCATGCAATGTTCTATCCGATGCCCGTGCGGTGATTAAATATTTCAGATACTGTTCCGCACGATCGCGATTTTCCACCTGAAGTAATGCCAACGCCATTTTTCCATATTTTGTTTCACGCAACGCGTCATAGTCATCTTCGGTACAGTCCTGTTCAAAAAATTCATATTCAGTCCGATTCCCCAACATTGTTGCCGACAACGCACCATAAAATGCCATGGGATGTGCCGCCGAAATCGCCCAATATTTCTTGGCTGTTGCCCTGTCGCCATTGGCGTCGGCCGCGCGTCCGGCCCAAAATGCGGCCTCGGTCTTGCGCGCATTGTTAATTTGTTGCAAATCCAAAATACGCGCAAAATATTTTTGGCTTTCTTTGTATTTACCTTCTTTGAAATACAACAATCCCATCGACCATAACCCGTATTCCGAATTCGCATCAGACGCGACAAAACCCCACTTCTTTGCCAATTCGAATTCGCCGTTGGTATAGTAAATATATGACATCCGCCCGGCCAGGCGCCCATAATCCGATTCGGTTATTTTGCGTTTAAACGATGAATCCTCTAATATTTTGCGCGCGGTTTTCGTACTGCCACTGCGAATCGCTTTTTTGAATTTATCGATTTTATCTGCGACCCGCCCACTGTATTGTTTTGCGGTCCATGTTTCAGATTGTGCGGTCTCGATGGATTCACTGCCCGATATAGAATTTGGCAACGTCGGTTTTCGCACCGTCACCTTTTTAATATTTGCCAATTTTGCCATACGATCCGCACCCGGCATATCATAATATTTGTCCATCCATGCAACGACTTCTGTACCCTTGGTGTGATACGTTTTGGAAACATATCGTTGGAGCAAAACTTCGTTCATTAACAGTTTATCTTCCAACAACTTTTCCAACTTTATTGCAGAATCGATTTGTTCTTTGTCCTGCAACATAAAAATTTGCGAATACAAACTGGCATCTACATCAGACAGAACATCTGGCGTGGCCGTCGCAAACGCGGACAGTGGCAAAAATATTGCTGCAAAAAAACATATGATTTTTTTCATATTAAAATAAAGTGGTCTTTGGTAATTGACAAACCACTGCCCCCTCGTCATCCTCTGGTATTTGGTCAATAATCTTTTTAAAGTCCGATATTTTTGAAAACTTGCGATACACGGAAACAAATCGCACAAATGCAATCGGGTCCAAATTAAGCAACGAATCGGACACCATTTGTCCGACCATACTGCTGGACACAACATCATCTGCGGTTTCGGTTTCCAAACGTCGATGAATCGATGTCACCAATTTATCGATTTGGTCATCACTTACATCGCGATTGCGACATGCCAATTTAATACTGCGTGTTAATTTTTCACGGTCAAACGGTTCCAATTTACCGCTGTTTTTGCGCACGGACAAATCACGCATCTGGATACGTTCAACGGTCGTAAATTTTGCGCCGCATTGGTTGCACACACGCCGACGACGGATAATTGAATCCTCGGTATCGGGGCGTGAGTCCGCGACGCGGCTGTCACTAGAATTACAATATGGGCATCTCATGATTACTATAACGGTAGCAATCAAAAGCCACCCGTGCAAGTACATTTTGTATTTCGCATCGGGCAAAAAATGTATTTTTATAAAAATCAAGACATTTATTTTATATTGGCACCTTGCGTCCTGCTTTTTAATCCCCCCGAAATATGATAAAATATATTTGTTAAAACGGGCAGAGAGAATGAACAAATACCTGAACCAGATTTTACTGGGTGATTGTATTGAACTTATGCGTGGGGTACCCGATGCGTCTGTGGATGCAGTATTTGCCGATTCACCATACAATTTGCAGTTGGGCGACAAAACGTTATACAGGCCCGAAGATCAAACGGCCGCGCGTGCTGTGCGTGATTCATGGGATGCGTTTGAAAGTGCGGATGCCTATACTGAATTTACACGCCGTTGGGTTGCCGAATGTAAACGCGTATTAAAACCTGACGGTGCATTTTGGACAATCGGCAGTTATCACAACATTTTCCGCATCGGCGCAATTTTACAGGATTTGGGCTTTTGGATTTTGAACGACATTGTGTGGGTAAAAACAAATCCTATGCCGAATTTCCGCGGAACACGCTTTACCAATGCCCACGAAACACTTATTTGGGCCACCCCGACCAAAACCGGGAAATACACATTTAATTATGAAACGATGAAAAAATTGAACAACGGCAAACAAATGCGTTCCGATTGGGATATAAACATTTGTCTGGGTGACGAACGAATTAAGGGTGCCGATGGCAAAAGTTTACATAACACACAAAAGCCGCTTGATTTATTACGCCGTGTTATTTTGGCATCGACCAAACCCGGCGACATTATACTGGACCCGTTTATGGGTTCGGGCACAACGGCGGCGGCGGCACGCGAATTGGGCCGTAACTTCATCGGATTTGAACGCGAAGAATCGTATGTCACGGCGGCGCGCGAACGCGTTATGAACACAACACCAATCGATTTATCTGGGATTGAAGTATCCGCACCAAAACGTGCCGAACCACGAATTGCATTTCGCGAACTTATTGACGCAGGGTTGCTCTATGTTGGACAAACCCTGGTCAGCCCACGTGGCGAACGTGTCATGATTTCACGCGACGGTCAATTGGTCCACACCCTTTATGGCAAGGCATCCATCCACGTAATGGCGGCCCGAATGCAAAAGTCGGTCAGTTTTAATGGCTGGGACTATTGGTCGGCCGAACGACGCGATGGCACATTGGTTCCGATTGACGAATTACGCAAATACATCCGTAATATAAAGCGCGATATGAAGGTTGCCGCATAGAGTGGCTAGTGGTTAGTGGCTAGCAACTAATAATTTATAAATGTCCCGCTGGGACATTTTTGGTTTATCTTGGTTGGGGCAGCTGGATTCGAACCAACACTAGCGGAGTCAGAGTCCGGTGTTCTACCATTAAACTATGCCCCAATGTCGTGGCTCATTATATACGCAGTTTTTACATTTTGCAAATAAAATCATAACCCGCCCACATGGGGCGGGTTCTATTTCATAAAATCAAACAGTTTTAGAACAATTTGAATTTATAGTTTGTACCGGCACGGAACGATACATCCGCGTTGGATATACCGGCACCTGCATTGACGGACCATCTGTCGGACAATCCCATCGCTGCCCCAAATGCCGCGGCCGATTGACCGTTAAAGTAGCCATATCCGGCACCAACCGACACTTCGCCACGTTCAACCCCGGATACCGCAACCGATGACAATGCAACTGCACCCGCGACACCGGCTGACAAATCCTTGTCCAGTGATTCGATGCGTCGATCGGTGTATGCATTTGCATCCGCCAATGTTGCAACACGCGCCAAACTTAACTGAGTATCAGTATATGTGTTCGCCTCCGCGACCGCATTCGCTGCCGCCTGGGCCACAGAACCATCGCCGGTGCCATTTAATGTCGCAATTGCAGCCGTATTGCCATCAACCACGCCACCCAACTGGTTCAACGCTGAACCGACCGTTGCGGCCGAACCCAACGATGTTACGTTACCGTTGTTGGTAAACGTTGCATTTTCTGCATTGGTCTTTACGGTATTCTTGACAGAACCGGTCGTGCCTTCGCCCGCCGCCAATGTCACAAAAGCGGCATCATGGTTATCCAAACGATTCTGGGTTCCCTTGACCCCGGCATCCAAATTGCTTAACGCGTCGGCAATTGTGGTTGTTGTCGAACCGATAACATCTTTTGATGTCAACGCGTTCTGCAATTGGTTGTTGACATTTTCATCAACATCAACCCCCAACAGGCTTTCCGCCCAATCGTGTGCCTGGTTATAAACCGCCGTCACACCATCTGTCACCTCTGCCTTGGTTGCATATGTCGTCTTGATGTTATTACCATCTTCGTCGCCATATGCCTTGGCAACAATTGTTGTGCCATTTACGATTTTCGCGATATCGCCCGTATTCGTATTAACCTGGGCATTGGTGTCATTTAATGCGCCACTCAACGTACCCGCAGACGAACCGGTCACCTTGGTGCCTGTATAATCTGCGTTCTCGGCACTCTTTAACACCGTCGCCGTCGTTGCCAATGTTGTTGCCGAACCGGTTGTTTGTGCGGCCGCGCCATTGTCAATCGCATTTGCGGTCGCATCACCTGCAAACTTTAGCGAACCACCGATTGTCGCATCGCCGGTTGTCGACAGTGTTGTTGTTGCAACACCACCGTTTGCGTTTAATGCGCCCGTCAATGTAGTATCACCGACCACCTCTAAAGCACCCGCGATTGTTGCCGCACTTGCGGTCAGGCCACTTGATGTCAATGTGTTATTCGCATCAACCGAGAACCCGTTTGCCGCGGTTACAGACGCCAACGTTGCGACACCGTTTTCATTAATGCTGTAATCAGAGCCGAATTTTACACCCTTTTCTGCAACAATTTGTTCTTCAAACGTGTTTGTTCCAGTAAATGTGTTGTTCGACGCAGTGCCCGCTGCGGTTGTCGCAACCGTATTGATTGCACTCACCAGATTCACATCGTCGCCAATCTTTTGCCCACTCAACAGACCCGCCGTTGCCGCGGTTGTTTGTGCCGTGCCAACTTCGGTTTGCAGGCCACCAATATTGCTTTCGGCTGTTGCCAACGCATTTGCAACACTAACAACATTTCCGGCCAAATCAGTACCCGCAGTCAGGTGATTTGTGGTTGTTGCCTCGGACGATTCAACCGTGATATTGCCAGTCAAACCACTTATGCCGATATTGATTGTTGAAATATCAGACGCATTCTTGGCAATTGCCGCAGTCAATGTTGAACCAACACTGCTGATATCGGTCGTGCCGATTTTGGTGTTGATTGTTGCGATATTGGTTGCGTTTGTTGCAATCTGGCCGACCTTGGTCGCATCGATACCCGATGCCAACGCCGCCGATTGTGCATCAGACCAATCGATATACGCTGTATTCAACTTGTTTGTTCCGGACAAAGCATCCTGTTTGGCCGTCCATGCAGTTATCTGGTCATCTGTAACAACACGATGTGTTGCATCAAACGTCAAATCGCTTGCCTTACCACTGGTTGCAACCGTGGCCAAATCTGCGGTATTTGCCTTTGCCGCCAACGCCGTATTCATATTGGTCGTTGTTGTATAGTTTGTCAAATCGGCAACATCTTTGGTAATGAACCCAGATGTGCTGTTATCAAACTGTGACAAATCTATTGTTGCCAACTTGGCCAATGTGACGGAGCTATCTGTCAGGTTTGCACCATTCAACGCGCTTGTTGATTGCAATGCACTGTCGGCCAACGCCAACGAAGCATTAACGGTTGAATCCAATTGTGTCGCACCGATTGAACCGGCCTTGACATTCAAACCACTTGTGCCTGATTCAATTGTTGTGCCATCTGTTTTGACATACAGTTCACCCGAACCATTGAAATCCAGCGCAGTGCCAGTGGACTTGACAGAAATCGTATCAGACGTAATACCAATACCATCACCCGCGGTTAACGTACCCTGCTTTGTCGCCAACGCAGTGTTCATTGCACTGGTTGTCGCATAGTCCGCCAATGTTGTGGTCAACGCCGAACGGTTAATCAACTTGTCGCTGAATGTGATTGTGCCATCGTCATTATCAACCACACTGGTATAGTAATTCATACCATTGATTTGCACATTTTCGTCCAGTTTACCACCAACGATCAACGTCACATTATCCGCAGTACCATATTCAGTTCCCAGGATATTGATTTCGGTAATGTTCGCATTGGCACCGGCCGTAAAACTATCGGCTGAATTTGTCGTCCCCAATTTCGCATCCAGGACAACATTACCGCCACCGAATGTACCGGCAATTGTGTCAATTGCACCGTTGTGCAAATCCAACGTACCGCCGGTCAGTGTACCGGTAAAGTCCGCACCCGACGCGACCTTGATTGTGTTCGTATTTGCGGTGTTGTTAAAGATTGTTTGTCCCGCGACCAGGTTTGTTGTCCCGGTTCCGGTGATTGTTGCGCCCGACGCAAATGTGACCTGGTCAGAACCATCGTTGGACAGGTTCGCAACATTATAGTTTTCCAACACACCGGTTGACGCGAACGTATCGCCCGAAATATTCGCGACACCCGTATTGGTCAGTGTTTCGGAATATGTCGTTGGGTCGGAATAAAGGATACCGGCATTACGGACATTAACCCCAAGCAACGAATCGTTAATATACAGAACACCCGTTGCGGCATTGTTCAATGTACCGGTTCCAGACAACTTCAAATCGTTGATTTCAACCGTTGCACCGTCGGCAACCGTCAAATCCGCCGCCGCCAGTTCCAGCCCATTGTCGGTCGATTCCGTGCCGGCACCATTAAGAACAAATGTATGTTGCAACGATTTAGCTGTATTCAACGATTCGTCGGTGGTCAATTGATAATTGATTTCATTAACCGTTGCCGATGCATCGGCCGCAGTTGCGATGCCACCGTCGAAACCCTGGACCTTTATCATTCCATCGGCCGCCCCAGACGACGCGAAAGTTGCACCGTTTTCGGATGTCCAGACGGCTTGACTGATATCAACCGTTGCGCCATCGGATACAACCTGAATAGTCTTGGCCCCCTTGCCAACATTGCTGATTAAATTACCAACCTTGTAATTAACAGTTGCACCAGATGTCGCCGCGTATTTATCCGCAGACGAATTTATAAAGTCAATATCACCCTTAATCCCGGCACCACTGGCCAACGTGATTGTTGACGAATAGTCATTAATTAAATCGTCAATCGTGTTGATTGTTGCACCCGATGCAACATTAACCGTTGACCCAGTCAAATCAGCATTATTCAAATGCAATTCACCACCATTCAACGCAACGGTTTGATTTTTCAAACTGTTTGCGATTTCAATGGTGCCGACCCCAGCAACATTTAACAAACCGGTCGTTGTGCCGTTTGTTGTTCCGTCAATACCGCCCGTTAAAGAAATTTTCTTTCCGCTTGCCGTATTAAGATTTACAACACCTGTGTTATATATATCATTTGCTTCATAACTATCTGCACTTACATATTTGTTTTTATTGCCTTCAAATGTAATGTCGGCTGTCGTTGCATTAAGATTTAAAATACCGCCTTTCCAACTATCGTTATATATAGCACCTGCCCAACCACCTACATTATTTTTAAACAATGCCCCAGAACCAATTGTTATATTGCCCGTATTATATATTGCAGAACCAATATTGCCTTCAAATGTAGCATTTTCACCGATTGTTACATTGTTATCGGCATTATTAATATGAATAGCACCACCATCATCTACTCCACCATACACACCTAACCGGTTAGTATTATTTCTAAATATCGCGTCGTCGCCAATTGTAAGAGTGGTTTTGCCATTTGACCTATCAGTAATATTAATACCGCCACTGGCACCTTCGTTCCAACCCGTACCGTGTGCATAGTTTAAATTACTTTCTACTAACAAATTATCACCAATTGTCACATTGTTGTTTCCAAAGAAATACATTGCCCCACCGTTGTAGGCTTGGTTGTTAGTAAACTCTACATTATTTCCTATTGCCACTGTTCTTTGGGCAGAAGATGTCCCTTCAGAATATATACCACCACCCATTTCACTTGGAAAGCTTTGTTCATCTACATAGAACGATGTATTACCATCAAACTTTACATTATTTCCGATTGTAAGATTACCAGTATTGGCTATTGCCCCCCCGGCAGTTGGAGCCGAATTATTTGAGAAAGTTGTACCATCAGATACGGTTAAGGTGCCCCTGTTATCAATTGCGCCACCATAGACAGAAGAGTTGCCATCAAAATCACCCCCAACCGTCAATGTTCCTGCGTTGTATATGGCCCCACCCGAACTTGTTGCTGTGCCATCGGTAAATCTCGCATTTGCATCCGAATTGATTGTTAATGCTGCACCGGAATTCACAACTGTACGACCAGTGGATGTCAAAGAATTACTGACCGTCATTTCACCACCAGACACCGTCAGACCATTTGCACCAACGGTCAGATTTTCAATCTCTATACCATTAACATCTTGAACAATGACGCTACCACTGTCAACATTTAAATTATTCAACGCAGTATACATACTGCCATTTGTTGCCAATTCGCCTTTAGTGCGATCAACAGTTGTCGCCGTCCATTTTGCACCGTTTTTAAGGTTTATTGTCGCATTGTCCACTGCCAACTTGGCAACCTCTGGCTTTTCATCATCCCAACTGACCAATGTGTTACCTGTCCACGAAGACTGAGCGCCAACCAAATTAATATTAACGTCGGCATTCACACCCGTTCCAGAAGTCGCCTTATTATAATTGAAATTTATATCGCCATTAAGAACGGTTTTATTCGCATCCGTATCTTTGTTGATATAAACCTTGGCATCACCACGAGTTAAAATTGCGTCCTTGCCAGTAATTGTTGTATTACCAACAATATTTAAACGGCCCTCTGAAAAAACGGTAACACCAATCGAATTCGGCGCAGAAATATTAACATCGGTCGCGGTTAAATTCACTGTAGAAAAAGTGTCCGCCCCATCCGCAGGCGTCGTATTGTTTTGAATCCATACACCTGCATCACCACCGGTGGATGTCGATGTTATATTAATTGTATCAGCGGTGATATCAGCAAACTTTGATTGGGCATTCACACCAGTGCCAGTTGAAATCGCACGCAAACCATCACCAGTTGAAGTAATCGTTACGGTATCCCCAGCCTGACCTATATTCAACCCCTCTGTCGTAGCAAACTGTATACCGCTAAGTTCGATATCCACCGCCATTGCGGGTGCAGTCGCAATCAGGCCCAACGCAATTGCGTTGCACAAAATGCCGTGGCGCAGAACTGCGCGATACATGGCGGTTAATTCTTTTAATGTGGTTCTGGTTTGTTTCATGGTGCCTCCCCCTTTTTTCTCTTTTATCCGGTATTGGTTATTGAAATGCAAAAATGGCGTAACCACAATGGTTGCCGCCATTTATTATTTTGACGCCTTTTTGTTTGTTGCCTGATTCGTCGCGGGCGCGTTTTGCGGAACAACACGACAAAGTGTTATAGATGATGAAATAACCTGGGCCGATGGTTCATCCGCAAATTCCAATATGTTGGTCGTTGGACGCGTTCGCATCGAATCCAAAAATTTGTTAAACGCGCGAACCTGGGCATTATTCAGACGATTGTCAACAACATTGGCAAAACACGCACAATCCATTCCCGCACCACATTGCTTTTTCAAATGTGAACGCGCACGCGAATCGGATGTCGCAACACAGAACAACGCGCCCAAAACACATACCCCCCCCAGGATATATGCCCCGTGCAACAATAATTTGTTATCTATTTGCATGACCCTTCCCCGTATATTTTTTATCTTTCCTAACAATTAAAATAGCACATTAAAAATGAAACACAACAAATTTCGTGTATATACAAAGCGGTTTTTTATCTGATTACAGATTGCAGAGTCCTGTCATCCCGGCCACCGAGCCGGGATCCAGGTAAATAGAGTGTGGGCGGAACGCCCACTGCATTATTATTACCTGGATTGTCGGGTCAAGCCCGACAATGACAAAGGTGGTCAGCGGATTGCCTGCGGCACAGTGGATTCCCGCCCATGGCTGGGATTACGGTCTGATTCCAAAGAGTCGTCATCCCGGTGGATGCCGGGACAACGGTGCTTAGTTACTTACCAATGCCCCCGTGGTGACGCCACCGACATTTCATTCCTATTAAAAAAACAATGCATTGCGTGCATAATAAAAATATAACAATGGGGGGAAATATGAATATTAAATATGTCGCCGCAACATTTGTCGGCATCTTGGGAATAATAAATCACGGTAACGCATGCACGGGGATTACCCTGCACGCGAAAAACAATGACACCGTCGTTGCGCGAACGGTTGATTGGTCACGTACAGAAATGGACAACATGTATGTAATAGTTCCACGCGGACATAATCAAACATCACTTACCCCCGGTGGCAAAATGGACGGCCACAAATTCACATCGGTCTATGGGTATGTGGGCATTGCAGTGCAAACCCCAGACTTTGTAATAGACGGTACAAACGAAGCAGGTCTTTCTGCCGGATTGTTCTATTTCCCGGATTATGGCGAATATCCGTGGTATAATAAAAATGACCGCGAAAACAGTATTGCGGACTTTGAATTGGTGGCATGGATGCTGTCGCGGTTTTCAACAATCGACCAAATCAAAGAAGCAATCAAAAATATTACCGTCACAAATATTGACCCATCTGCATCCACCGTGCATTGGCGCATTACCGATGCCACCGGCAAGCAGGTTATTTTGGAATTCGTTGATGGCGCGGCACATTTCTATGACAGCAAAATCGGAACAATTACAAATTCGCCCGGGTATCCATGGCAAATAACAAATCTTAACAACTATGTAAATCTGCGACCAGGAACGACGGGGCCGACTAAACTGGGCGAATTAACATTGCGTGCCTTTGGTTCCGACAGCGGTATGCTGGGGCTGCCCGGGGACTTTACACCACCATCGCGTTTTGTGCGCGCCGCAATGATAAGTAACCACGCACCCCAACAAAAGAACGGATATGATGCCGCAATGAAGGCATTTGCATTACTGGATAATTTACAGGTTCCATTGGGTGTCGATTTTAACACAGGTAAAATGATAACCGATATGCCATCTGCAACCCAGTGGACAATTGCGACAGACCTGGGCAACCGGGTGGTCTATTACCACACGATGTATAATCGCACGATTCGTTCAATTGATATGAAGAATATTGACTTTGCCAATGTCCGGTTCCAGTACGCACCACTGGACACGGCCAAGGTGCAAACGATTATTCCGGTAAAAATAAAATAAATTTAAACCGCCCAATCGGGCGGTTTTATTATTTCGATTTTACATTGTAATTCGCAATATACCGCAAATATTCCGGATTCATCTTTTGTTTATCAACATCGCCATATGATAACGCAGCAGCCTTGGTTACCGTTTTCAGTGCATACGACGGCATATCATGATGAACACGCACACGATATACATCGCGGGCTGGAATATATTTATGGCTTTTGTGTAAAACCGGTTCGAAGCCCATTTGGCGAACAATTGTCAACTGCTCGTCTGTTATTTTTTCAAAATATACATACGCCTTGCCATCACTGGCACGAATAATTTCCGGCAAATCACCATACACTTCGGCCAATAATACGGCATCAAAATCTGTATTACGAACAAAACCCACCGGCATCGTCGCAACCGGCACCCGAGGTGCAGCCCCCAAAAAAATATTTTTTATACGTTCAATTATAGTCATAAAGTCACCTTTGTTTTTGCCACACGATTATATATAAAAAATTATTTTTGTCAACCACCATTTATCCGAACTAGATTCCAACACGGTGACTAAGTTTCAGCATAAATATGGTTTCGTTTCCGAATTCGTCCGTATTGTTCGGATTTACGCGATACATAAATCCAACCGCACCATCGGTGAACATACCAAAATTATGCCTGTATTCCACATTGAAACGCAATTCACGCGTGTCCGCCGACAAATCAATTTCCGCAATATGCGCATTGGCGATATCCAGCGCATAATTCCCGTCCGCACCATCCACCACACTGTAATCGGCATATGCATATTTTAACGCGCCACGACACACCGCCAACGGTTGCGCCACAGACAACCTTAAATTACCCAAATCTGCACCAATGCCAAACGCGTTTGATTCCAATGGCGATACACCCAACACAAAATCCCCCGTCCCATCAGTCGTTGTACGCGCAAATGTCGCACGCGCGGTAATTCCCAACCAATCGGTGGGGCGTATGCGCAATTCGTTATCGACAAAAATTGTACTCCCCGCCCCCATATTCAACAGACCGTCCGTATATGCGCCCAAAACAGTGTTCGTTTCGTTCGCCGAACCAAATGTCGTATCAAATTCAAAATATTTTCCACGCCAACCAACATTTGCGCCCGCCCCGCGCACAAACCCCAGGCGCGCCGGTGCATAGTTCGCCGCAATTGTTGGGTCATATTCCAATAATGATTCATCCGTTATCGCACCCGAAAAGGCACGCGCACCAAACGACCATTGGCCGAAATTATATTCTGCATCCGACACAACCGCATTTGATGCCAACCCCAAAATCGGGTTGGACATTCCCGAAAAACGCGACACCCCGTCGGTCAAATGACGCTGATACCCCGCGGCCAGGTTCCAATTACCCGTGGTCCAATCCAGTTTCATATTATCCAGACCGCCCATATTATCGTTATATGCGCGTGGCGACACCGCCATCGAAAAACCCAATTGTCCAATCTGGACACGATTATCATCCGCAGTGCGCGTTTTCAATTCACCCAACACATCGCCCATATAAAGCCCGTGCCGTGAATTCGTCCCCAACGCAAATTCATTTGTCCAAACGCGTGGCAACGACAATTCGCCATCTACACTGGTTAACACATCAAACGCCGCCGTACGCAGTGTTGCATTACGCGCACCAAATGCCGCTGCGGAACGAAACGCCGTATTCGACGCCGCGCGCCAATACGCGTTGCCGGAACTGGACACAATGTCCGATCCATTATAATAATAAACACTTTTACCCGGTGTTGTTGCACGTTCAAGATTTATCAAACCATAACCAAACACTTCCTTGAACGCATCCAAATAATCCATTTTTCCTTTTTCAACATAAAACTGATATTCATTGGGTAATGCATACAATCCCTGAAGATACGATGTCAGTGAATCAGTCGTAAACGCGGTTCCGTCGTCATTCGACCCCAGATATGCACCGTCCGCCGTTAACGCAACCAGGGCAAATATTTGCTGGTTAGTCATGTATGAAAATGCAGATTTTACCGCACCAAACGCACCCGCCGCCGCAGCCACCGCCAATTCATCCGTCATACCCGTCGCTGCAAAGCACCACGGATCAATGCCACCCGCCCCGGTTCCCGCAATACCACACATACGCGCACGGTAATATGTATCGTCGGATGTATCATCAGTCGTTCCATTGGTGTTTTGCCATTGGGTCAAAATATATTTATTTGCTGGCGTATACCCCGACACAGACGATGTGCCGTTTGTCCCGGTTCCTTTTTGTCCCACGGCCACAATTGATGCAAACAAATGTTCCACATTGTCATAAATCAACGGTGCCACATTTTCAAATGTTGCCGAATATGCGCGTTTCGAATACGAAGAATCGGTTTCCACCGCACCGGTTGAAAACAGGACAATCGGCGAATACGACGACCCCAAACCACTGAAAAACGTTTGTGCATTTGCGCCTTGGGTGGATGTGTTGGCGGTCGCATTATAATATTCGTTCACAAGATTTACATATTCGTTTTGGTAATCGGTGGAACTGGACGCGTCTTTTGACAAAACAGCATCCATATCCGCAGCATCCACGTCATGCATTGGTTCAATCACAGATGCGTTTGCCAAAATATTTGGACGCGACCGCCCCAACGTTGTTGTATCGCCCGCGGCATAAAGAACCGCCCCGGCCAACAACGCGCGATAATTCATATAATCCATCGCGTCGCCATTATTATCCACGCCACCGCCCGTGCGAAAAATCGTTAATTGCCCGTTTGGCATAAATCCCATAAAATCTGCGGTGTCCCCGGTTGTTATGGATCCCGCCACCACTTTGGCCAACAAATTATCCATATCTGTTGCCGACGTATTATGAATTGCCGTGCCATTACCCGACAAATCGAACGATGCAACCAGTGTAGAATCTTCTTCTGTTGTGTCATCGGTCAATGTTGCTGTATCTGTTCCATAATTTATTTTGTTATTATAGTATTTACTGGAAATCATATCGTTGGACGCGGCATTCACTTCTGTTCCGTTGTTATTAAGTGTTGTCCATGGCAAAAATTTATCCGCCAACGATGTATCATCCGCCACGTTAATCCCGTTAGCAGTGATTAACGCAACGTTAATCGGCCGTCCCCCCAACACGGGATCGTTCCCCAAATTATTATCCAAAACGCTAAGTGGTGCCTTGGTCGTTTGATTTCGCAACGTTGACATACCCAAATATCCGCGCGCCAATGCCGAATACCCCCGCATCATAAGCAGATAGTTTTGTCCATATGTATTCGTCATTAAATTAAAGTTTTTATAGAAAATACTGTCCGTACTACTGGTTGGGCTGTATACATCCAGTGCAGTTGTATAATTATAATCATCTGCCAACGATGCCGGGCCATCGGGCATCGTAAATGCGGCCGTTGCACTGGTACTGCCACTGCCACCATTGGAACCAGAACCATGCGAACCGCTGGACGATGATGATTTATTATCATTTCCCGGATTCAGCCAATCCGTCAGCAAGAAAATACCCCCAACGATAACGGCGGCCCCCGCCGCCGTTAATGTTATGCTTTGGGCAGAAGATAACCCGCCGAACAACCCACCACTGTTGCCGGTTGGTTTATTTTTGGAATTATACTGCTTAATCTGACGATCGCACTTTGATGCATCGGCGCCATACATTTGTAATATCTGGGCCGCGCGCACATCATTATTCATCAACGCGGTACAAACCAACGACAACCCCGTTGAATCGACGTAATTTACATCCGCGCCATTGTTAATAAGTGCCTGAACCTGTTGAATATCGGCATTTTTTGCTGCGGACAACAACTGGGCCGCGACCATAAAATCATTGGTTGCCCCGAACGATACAGTCGGCACCAAGAACAGCAAAAAACCGAAAATCCGCATAAATTTCATAAACTTCTCTCTGTACGCATAATCTTAACACAGATTCCGCAACCCTGTCTAGCAAAAAATAAATCCCCGTGCGAACACGGGGATATTTTTATGTCAATCAAAGATCTACCGACATCTTGAACGTGTACCCAAATACACCCTGGCTCTGACTGTGCGGACGCCTTGGCACTGACGGTTCTGTTCGGCATTGCTGTTCGCGTTGTCATGACCGTTAACATTGTCATTTGCATTAACAACGCCATTGGTGTTCACAATAACATTACCATTGTTATCACCGTTGATAATAACCGTTTGTACCGGTGCATTTGCATTTGTACGCACGACAACCGTATCCGGCGTCGCCACCACAGACGTTTGTTGTTCGGCCACTGTCACCACCACCGCTGGTTGTTCTGGGGCCGGTTGGTCATGTTTTGTCGGGGCCGGGTTGACTTTTACGGGTTGATTTTGACGTTTTGCGGGTTTGTTCTTTTTCGCCGGTCTTGTTTGTGTTGCCGGTTTGCTCATACTGTTTTTCAGACTGTCGCATCCCGCCTTTAACGAATCCAATTTTTCATTAACCCCATCATCGTGCGCATCGATTCTGTTTTTGATATCGCCATCATGAGATTCAATTAATTCTTTTATATCCTGGGCATCTTGACGTAAACTGTCAACACCATTACGCACGTCCACCAATGTAGATTTGCGTGCATTTTCTGCTTCCTGGATTGCGTCATTTTTATCATTGCACTGTGAAACACCAAAGATAATTGCGATAGCCGCGATTGTCCCGGCGGCAACATTCACCCATGTTTTTTTATCTATGTTTCTGCGGGCACCGTCATTGCCATTATTGGTGTTATTACCTTTGTTTGTGTTATTGCCGTTGCTTGCCATTTTTATTCCTTTGCTTGCCATTTTTATTCCTTTTGTTTTACCTTGTTGTCCACAATATAGACAAATTGTCGTGTTTTGTCAAGTGTCTTTTCGCTTTTTTCTTTTTCGTTTGTTTTTTCTTTGCGCCCCACCCCTTTTTCTGGTATAATTAAACACCAGAGAGAAATGATTAAAAAAACCGCTTTTATAATATTATATTGTGCGCTAGTGCCGGCAATTGGGCACGCGGCGTGTTCGCGCGCGAATTTAACACGATGTTTGGATTCTGCGTGTGCCATTAATTTATCGTCGAATCCGGCCGCCCGGTGCCAGTATTGTGGCACCGCGGATGCGGGCGAACCGAACGACACGGGTCTGCGTGCCGTATCGGTGGGAACATCTGCGAAATTCAGCATTTCATCGCGTGAAATGCGTTCCGCCCCGACCGATCCGGGCGAACGTTATGTTTGGGCATCGAAAAAGTGCCTGGCCATGGTTAACGATTGTACCGCCGACGACATATCTGATGTGTACGACGTGTTAATTGAACAATCGTGCACTGCGGCGGGCATAAGCGCACAGATGGCCACATTATTTGAAAACGCCCGCAAGACCAAAACGGAAAGCGTATGTAAATCTGAAATAAGTGCATGTATCATTGCCGACACGCGGTGCCAATCGCGCTATGCCGGGTGTGGTGCGGACGACGATTTCAACAAATATTTTTCAGAATGTTCGGTTGCATCGACCGGATGCGATGCATATTTGACGGGCATTCGGTCCACATTGGCCACCGCCCGCACAAACGCGATTACGAACGCAGAATCGGCGATTGTGGCGATTGCCACGGGCTATCGTGATGCCCGTGAAAAACGTTTAGCTGCGATAAACAAATCGTGTGCGGACAATTCCGGCCGTGATGCGTGCATAACATCGATTTGCAATCGCAGTATGCCCAACAAATGCGATGCGGCATACCCAACGGAACGTTCTATGGCGGCCCAGTTGTGCAAGTTTTATGAAATTGCATGTGCAACATTAAAATAAACGGATTGTGTTAAATGATGTGTGGAAACGGATTTTTGGCAAACAATTTTGGCAATCGCGCGTGTTTCGCGATTGTTGCGATATTGGCGACATTTGCGACCGCATCCGGCGCGAACGTTGTCCAGCGCGACACCGTGACGAATCGGGTTTCGGCCACCCGTCCCACCGTTGCGGCGAATCGTATGCCATCGATGACTGTTAACATTGGTTCGACATCCACATCGACGACCAGCACGACGACCGACACAACGTCAACCGACACGACGACAACGACGACCACACCGACGGAATCTGACACAGGCACAGCAAACATTGAAAACAAATCGGACATGTTTGGATCTGGTTTATCGACGCGTTCCACGACCCAGATTGACACGGCTGCGAACAATTTGGCCGAATTGGTCCGGGCCCAACGTGCCACCCTGGACGCGGCCGGTGCGACCGCGACTACAACCACAACTGCGACAAATTCGGCCGGCAACGGTGGCAACGCGTGCGATTCCGCGTTGCGTGCGTGCATGATCCTGAAATGCGGTAACAATTTTGCCAAGTGTATTGGCGACACCGACACAACGTTTTTCGACAAAATGGACACATGCCGTCGTTCGACGAAATGCACGGGGCGCGAATATACATTGTTTTCGACCGAGATAAAGGCCGACCGTGATTTCAATGCAAAAATCGCTAATTATAACGCGACGATTGATTGTGGCACGAATTATGACGCGTGTATTATTGCCCAATGTGGTGTGAACTATTCGAAATGTCTGGGGAAATCTGCGGGCGACACGGCAATTACGAAATGTGAATCGATTGCGAAATCGTGCACAACATATGATTCGGGGCTTGCGATGCGCGCAATGGCCGTCTTTGGCGATTTTCGACAGACCGCCGAACGTCAAATTGCGACCGACGAACAGAAATTATACGCCCTGCGGGAACGTATGCGCAACGTGTGCACACATTTGGGTGCGATGTTTGACGAACGATCATTGGATTGTGTTTACACGGTGAATTTCCATGCGGGCAACGAATCGACGCTTTTCGCGTCCAAGAAATTATATGCCGGTTCCACATTTGATTGTACCCAGGATTGGTTTGGCGTTAACGTGACGACATATCGTGAAAACGCGATGCGTGAAACCCGCGCCCAAACATCTGCATCGTCGGCAATGTTGGGTTCCGGTGCCGGCCAGGCGACGGGCGCAATCACATCGGGCGCGATTAACCGTGCCATTGACCGTTACCGCGCGGACAGTGCATTGGACGACATCGTTGCCGAATGCACCGCCGCATACGGTGCCGACGCCCCCGAATGCCGTGGTGAACAATCCACCGCGCAACCGGAAGCGCCGAAATAACAGTAATTCCAGAAACAATACCCAAGGCGCATAATAATCATGAAAAAAATATTTATTGCATTTTTAATTTCCGTTTTCTTAAGCCCGGTCGGTATGTATGCCAACCCGTTCCCATTGACCATAATTGGGTTGGTTCAGGATACCAATAACACCCCCCTGCAAAACATCACCGTCGAAGAATTTACTATCAATGACCGCAGCACGGGCACTTCCACCCAAACCGATGCCGACGGCAAATGGGCCATGACCATGAGCACCCTTGACAACACGTTGGTTATTGGTGCCACATCTGACTATAACGAATGGCGTGGTACGGGAAATGACCTTGTACAAAACGGTGACTATGAACTTGATGGAAAGGCCCGAATTTATAAAACAACCCTGACGAAAAAACAAAACGCACCCGACAATTCCAGTGGGGGCCCGACCCAACAATCAGAAAAACAAATAACAATATCTGGCACGGTTACGGATCAAAACGGAGAGCCACTTCCTGGTGTAAATATCCGCACCCAGAATGACGACACCAAAGGAACAAGCACAGATATAAATGGCACATTCACACTGAACAATGTTCCACACAACGCCCGTATTTTGTTTTCGTATGTTGGCTTTTTGGGACACGAATGTGTCGCAAACGAATGTGGGCAAAACATTGTCCTGCAAGAAAATGCCAAAACTCTGCAGGATGCCGAAATTATCGCACAAAGGCCCAATACGACCATCAGTACACCCAACAATCTCACCATCGACACCACCGGGGCTGCAACAATCCCTGCCGACAAGGTTAAACTCGCTGAACTTGACACCAGTACTACACCGACCACACAAGATGAACCCGCGGCGGAAGAACCCGCGGAAGAACCCGCGGCGGAAGAACAGAAACCGGAACCCGTTAAACCCAGATTAAGCCTTGAACAATATCGGCAAGAAATTTCTGAATTAAAGAAAAACGCCACCGCCATGCATGACCGCGAAAATTCGTTGGCAAATCGTATGATTGGTGCGGTGGGTATTGGCGCAACCGGTATTGGTGGGACAATGGTTGGCGCGGCGTTATCTGAACGGGCGGCCGACGACGACGCAGAACGCGAAATGCGCGCATATTTGGAAACATTCCGGTGTGATTATGGTGCCGGAACAACCGTCCGTGGTGGCGAAACAAATGTCGAATTGCCCGGCGGGAACGATATGATTGGGCTTTATACCGAATACGCGCAATTGGCAAATGATTTAAAAATCCGCAAAACGGCACTGGGCATCCGCCCCGGCATCGAATCCGATATTGTTATTGACAAGGCCGAAACCGGTCTTTACGACGACGTCGGCACCGGCATTTCCGGTGGCGCATATGCATCCATTGCGCGTGCATTATTGGACCCCAATGGCGAAGATGCAAAACGTTGGGCCGCCCAGCGTGACTCAACCAATTCCAAATTAACAACCGGTGCAATTGTCGCCGGTGTTGGTGCGGTGGGTTCCGCCGTCGCCAACATCGCGGTGAACCACGGAACCGGCGACAAATCGTCGGAAATTTTGAAAAAATATTCGGTAATGCGTGCACCATTTGAACAATTGGAACAAAGGGTAAATAACACACAACCCACACAATCCTGTTCGCAATATAATGCCACCGGCACATATCCAAACTGCACATGCAACAATGCAAATTCATATTTCACAACAAACGGTGGTTGTGTTGAATGCTCTGGCGATTTGGTTGTAAATACCAATGGGGATGGATGTGTATGTCCAAGTACCAAACCTGTTCAAAGTGGAACATCGTGCGCAGCCACGACCCAAAATTGCTCCCTGCGTGGGTTAACGGCCACAAATGCCTGTAGATGTGTCGATAACGCAACCGCAAACAACGACAAATGCGAATGCCAAAATGGATACGGGGAAGAAAACGGACAATGTGTTAAACAACAACAACAACAACAAACAGAGTCCCCCCAGCAACAACTACAGACAGGCAATACAATCGTACAGGTCAACATGGGCAGCGACGTATTATTTGAATCTGGCAGTGCCACTCTCACCCCAGAAGGCAAATCCACGTTGACCGAATTCGTCAGCGGGTGCCAATCCACCGCAAAGCAGCACGGTATTGATTTAACAAACGCAACCGATTACTGTTTAATAATCGTTGGCAAAACCGACCACCAGGGATTTAGTCCCCGAAACCCGTTTTACAGCAGAGCCGGCAACGATGCGGAACGAAACATCGCATTGTCCCTGGCACGTGCAGAATCCGCCAAAGAGGAAATCACATCCGCATTTAACGAATCAAACATTCGCACATACGGCATCGGCGCATCGGATTGTGCAACAAGCACCCCCAAAAACCAACCAGATTGTCGCCGTGTTAATATAATTATGGTTGCCGGTCCGTGTGATACTAATTTAACCAATACGTCTTCTTGGATAAACAATGTTGCAGGTGCAGGCACCGGCACAGATGCATTAATCACCGCAATCAATAATAACTGATTCCTGTGATTTTATTTCCCCGCGTCGTGATTCCAATCATCATCCCGGCCCCCGAGCCGGGATCCATGCCCGAGCATTCGCCGCGGGCGCGGCGATCACGGGCAGGCCTCGTCTCCACCTGCGGCCGACGAGCGGGCGACTTCCACTCAGGCATGGGTCCCGGCTCTCCGGGTCTCCGCCCCTGCGGCCGGGATGACGATGAAAGGAAAGGCTCTGCCCCGG
>JAZLAV010000022.1:0-42522 GCA_045613315.1 Candidatus Enterousia sp.
GCCAACGGCAAACGCACCCGTTGAAAAAACGAGCATAAACAAAGCCACAAAAAAGCCGAGAATTCCGCGTTTCTTCCCCATAATTTCCTCTCTTATGCATTTTATGTTAGAAAAAAAACGCGCCATCACGCAAGAGAAAAAAGAAAAAAATAAAACACGCAATGGCGTGTGATAAACAATGTGTTTTTCGTGGTGGGTTATGTAGGACTCGAACCCACGACCAAAGCGTTATGAGCGCTCCGCTCTAACCAACTGAGCTAATAACCCACGGCTCATATTATATATGTTTTTGATTTCCTTGCAAGGGATTTTTTATTATGGCACAATAGTCGTATGTCAGATATTGCACCAATTTTAAATCCATCGCAGCAAATGGCGTTCAATACATTGGAACGCACACATTCTAATTTACTTATACTGGGACCGGCAGGAACCGGAAAATCAACATTTGTCAATTATTTAAAGTCCGTATCAAAAAAACGCATCGTGTGTGCGTGTCCGACGGCGGTTTCGGCACTTAATGTTGGGGGACAAACAATACATTCGCTGTTTCAGATTCAGCCACGCGATTTTATAATGATGGAATTGTTGAAATTAAAAGCAAAGCCCAGAAATATTCTGGCCGCGATCGATGTGTTGATAATAGATGAAATTTCAATGGTGGCGCCCGATTTGTTGGACGCAATGGACTATCTGGCGCGGGCCGCACGGCACAATAACGAACCCTTTGGGGGTATTCAAATTGTTGCAATTGGCGATTTATTTCAATTGCCACCGGTTATAACGCGCGAAGCAGAACAATACTATGTCGCCGAATACGAACATCCAAACGCGTATTTCTTTGATTCGCATGCATACAAACGCGCAGATTTTGTCCCGTTTAATTTTGAAACGGTGTATCGTCAAAACGATGGCGCGTTGCTAAATCACCTTATGCGGTTGCGACACAATGATGTTGGGGCGTTGGAATTTTTTAATAAATGCAAAATAGATGATTTCGCACGACGCACAAACGCGGTTATTATAACGCCGTTTCGTGCGGTGGCCGAAAAAATCAATATTGACAGGTTAAACCAAATAACGATGCCTGCCGTCACATATAATGGTGAAATATCTGGAAATTTTGCGGAACGCGAAGTGCCGGCCCCAATGAAATTGGAGCTGAAGCAGGGGGCCTTGGTCGTATTCGTAAAAAATGGCGATAAATGGCATAATGGGTCCATGGGGGTTGTGAAAAAATTGGGGACGCGTGAAATAATTGTGCAATTATTGAACAAAACACGTGATGTCGTTGTTGTTAAGCCGGAAAAATGGCAAAAAATTGAATATTCGCGTGACGAAAACGACCGTGTCGTTGAAAACGAGATCGGGTCATATAAACAGTTTCCATTGACTTTGGGTTATGCCATGACCATCCATCGGGCCCAGGGAAAAACACTGGATGCGGTGGTGGTTGATATTTCGCGTGGCGCATTTGCGCACGGTCAAACATATGTTGCTTTGTCGCGTACACGCAGTGCCGCCGATATGCATGTGGCGTCACAATTGCGCCCACGTGATGTTATATTTGATAATCGTGTTCTGGAATTTGTTAACGGGTTATAGTTAACGATTATTTTAAATTCTTGGTCATAATAATTGCATCGACGCCATCATAGTATTTTGGACGTTTCCCGGTGGGGCGAAACCCGTATTTTTCATATAATTTTTTTGCCGGAACATTTACTTCAGAAACTTCCAAAAACACATTGTGAACACTTTGTTTTTTTAATTCTTGTTCCATCAGCAAAATCATTGTCCCGGCGATGCCTGTGCGTCGCGCATCCGGTGCAACACCGATAGATATTATTTCGGCTTCGTCTGCGACCGCGCGCCACACGATAAAACCATTATCAGATGCAACAATTTCACATCCAGATTTTTTCAATTCCATAAACTCTGATTCCGACCATGGGCGGTCTGGAAAACATAACGCATGAAGATGTGCCAATTTCTGCAACATATGATAAATTGTTCGGTTTATTTGCCGTTTTTGTTTGTTTCAACATAACTGGGGCGCAGATACATCGGCACGACCGGTTCGTTGGCGTGGTTGTCTAATTTGTTTTGGACAATTTGTGTTCCAAATTTCAAATCAAATGGCCGATGGCCGACGGTGCGTGGCCATTCCATTTGTTTTGTTTCAATTTCGTCTATCGTCATTGTGCACGGGGTCAAATTTTTTGCGCCAACAAAGAAGTCACCATGTCCAGAGTCCAACGCAACAAACGCCTCGGGGGTTGCAGCCAAATATAATTCAAACGCGTTCAACGGAACAATTGGTATTCCCAATCCCATTGCCAATCCCTTGGCATAGGCGATACCAAGGCGAATGCCGGTAAAACTGCCCGGGCCAACCACAATACCAATCGCGTCAATGTCCGACCATTTTACACCGCATTCGTTCATAAAATTTTGTGTTTCGACCGGCAATGCCACCGATTGTTTTTCCACGGCAACAGATTTGTATTTGTCGTTCAAGACAAATTCCAAATTATTACCAGATGTATTTAATACAAGAATCATTTTTTGTTTCCGTTATAACCGTATACCAAAACCAATTTTTTTGTTAAACCCGGCGGATTGTTGCAACGATAACAAATCGTCTATTTTTTCCGGTGTAAAATCGGTTGGTTTGTCTTCGCCATCGTTTTTCAGCAATTGACGTCGTAACACCGCCGTTAATTCGCGTTGCAATTGACGAACGCCTTGTTCGGTGGTGTAATTCTGAATAAGGTGTTTCAACGCATCGTCAGAAATGTTAATGTTTTCCAATGCCCAACCCGTGTCACGCGCCGCGCGTTCGACAAGGTGGTCGCGGGCGATACGAATTTTTTCGTCCATACTGTATCCCGGGATTTCGATAATTTCCATACGATCTTTTAATGCGTTGGAAATATTCAAACTGTTTGCGGTTGCGATAAATAAAACGTTGGATAAATCAAAATCCACTTCTAAATAATGGTCGCGAAAGTTTTTGTTTTGTTCCGGGTCCAGTATTTCCAACAACGCAGATTCCGGGTCGCCACGCCAATCGCGTCCCATTTTATCGATTTCGTCCAACACGATAACAGGGTTATTCGCCTTGCATCGTTTCAGCGCATCCATTATGCGGCCCGTTTGTGCGCCGATATATGTTTTGCGGTGACCGCGGAAATGCGCTTCGTCCGAAATTCCGCCCAGGGAAATTCTTTGATATTTACGCCCCAGTGCATTTGCGATGGATTTACCCAACGACGTCTTTCCAACGCCCGGCGCGCCGACAAAGCATAAAATACTGCCATGGTTTTTGCCTGTTTTTTTCATAACCGCGATATGTTCCAAAATGCGTTCTTTGACCGCATCCATACCAGAATGTTCGCTGTCCAGAACGGCGCGTGCGGTTTTCAAATCAATTTTTTGTTTGTCCGATTTACCCCACGGCATAGACAACATTTCATCCAGATAGGCCTTTAAAAGTCCGCCTTCATTTGACATTGGTGACAATGTTCGCATACGACGCCATTCAGACATTGCTTTTTCTTTGGCCTCGGCCGACATATTTGATTTTTCAATACGGCTGCGTATATTTTCAGCATCCATTTCTTCGTCGACTTCGCCCATTTCGTGCTGAATCGCACGCATCTTTTCCTGCAAGATTGCTTCGCGTCGGCCTTTTTCCATTTGTAGATTTATACGGCGGTTAATAGAATCTTCGATTTTCATCGTTTCCGCCATCAGGTTTACCTGTTCCAACAGAATAATCAGTTTTTCGCGCCACGTTGTCGCACACAAAATATTTATCGCGATATCGGTGTCGATGTCCAACATTTGTATCACGGCATCAACAAACGCCGGCAGGGGATAATTCTGGATAACTGTACGTAATTTATCCATTTTCAATTTTCGCGCCCCAGACATAGATTGAATATTGTTTGCAATTTTATCCCGCAGCGCGATTGTTTGGTCGAATTCGCTGTCGTCCAAGATTTCAATAGGTGTGATTTTGCCAGTAAAGATGCCATTTTCGATTGTGGTGTCGGAAATGCGAACCGCGGACGTTGTGCGCACAATTGCGTGCAATGAACCATCCGGCATACGTAAAACCTGGGCGATTTCGCCGATTGTGCCAACATTGTAGATGTCGTCGACCGCGGATGGATATCCCCATGTGTGTTGTGCGGTCAATACTATTTGTTTGCCGGCATTGGCGGCGGATTCTATACAGGCAACAGACAATGGATTGTCGATATAAATCGGGACCGTCAGGCCCGGATTCACAACCAAATCACGAAAAGGCAGAATATATTCTTTCATAACAGAAATAAATATAGAATATTTTTAATGCTTTTCAAGGTGTTTTAACAAAGAATCCGTAACGTGTTGATATTTACAAATAAATCCAACCCCAATCGTCCAAACGATAAAAATAAAATCGGCACAGGGCCGATTTAATTTTTATGGCGGAGCGTGTAGGATTTGAACCTACGGACCGCATTACTACGGTCACGGATTAGCAATCCGCTGCATTTACCCCTCTGCCAACGCTCCGGGTGATTGGTATTATATAGAAAGCGTTTTTTAATTGCAAGTGCGAAAAATAAAAAACACGCCATAACCAATTACTGGTTGTATTTTGTGTTTTTTTTATGATGCAATTGCCGGGAACAAAAAGGATATAGATATGAATATCAAAAATATTTTTAGACGTGCGATGGTCAAATTAAATCCGGACCCCGTGATGCGGGAAATCGGTAATATGTGCAAGGTTGAATTTGCGGGTAATCGCGTATTTGTTGGCCTGAAAATACCGACCGGCGGGTTAATCCCACGCCAGGCACAATCGGCCGAACGTCGCCAGATGTTTGCAAAATTACAGCAAAATTTGGGCTTGTTGGGGTTCGAAGATGTTGAATTGGATTCTGCGGCCAAAGGGGCGTTCTCTGTTGATTCTGTGTTCGTCCCGATTGATATGGAAAAACACGCCGCAAACCGCAAAATTATGCAAAAGATGATGGAACATACGGATTATGCACGTCATTCGCACAACAAATTTCCCCGCGATTGGCAAAGCTAAAAAACCGCCGTTTTGGCGGTTTTTTGTTTTGACATTTTTGTTCGTATTTGGCACCATATTGGTATGATAATATTGTTCATAAATTTTTACTGTTGTCGTTAATTGTTTATTTCTGCCGCGGCAAACACGGTTTTGTTTGCAATAAATCAATCAATTCGTTATCATCACATAAAACACAGAGGAAATTATTATGCAGGTTAGATTATTTAACACAATGACGCGTCGTATCGAAGAATTCAAACCGTTGGTTCCGGGACATGTGGGATTCTATGGTTGCGGACCGACCGTATATCACTATGCGCACATTGGCAATATGCGTTCGATGATACATAATGATTTGTTGCGTCGTATGTTTGTCGCAAACGGTTATGATGTAAAACATGTTATGAATATTACCGACGTGGGACATTTGACATCGGACGATGCCGATTCCGGTGAAGACAAGATGGAGAAGGGGGCCACCCGTGATAACAAGTCTGTGTGGGATATTGCAAAATTCTATACAGATGAATTTCTGCGTGATTTTGACGATTTGAACAATTTGCGCCCAACCGAAATGCCACACGCGACCGACTATATCACCGAACAGATTGAATTGGTTAAAAAACTGGAAGATTTGGGTTTTACATACGAAATACCCGGGGATGGCATTTACTATGACACATCCAAATTCGCGGCATACGGGCAATTGACCGGCGGAACAATGGCGGGCAACCGTGCGGGCGCACGCGTGGAATATAACGAATTAAAGCGAAATCCGACCGATTTTGCGTTGTGGAAGTTTTCACCAACCAATGTTAAACGACAAATGGAATGGGATTCGCCGTGGGGTGTTGGGTTCCCAGGGTGGCATGCAGAATGCAGCGCGATGAGTATGAAGTTGTTGGGCGACCATTTTGATATTCATACTGGTGGCGAAGATTTGGCGCGCATCCATCATACCAACGAAATAGCACAAAGCGAACCGATAACGGGCGCACCGTGGGTGTCGTACTGGGTGCATTGGGCGTTTTTGGTGGATAAATCTGGCGAAAAAATGAGTAAATCAACCGGTGAATTTTTGGGTATGGATGCGTTGCGTAAACGCGGATATGATCCGATTGTTTATCGCTATTTTGTGGTGCTGGGACATTTCCAAAGCCAACTGGCGTTTTCGTGGGATGCGATGGATGCGGCGACAAATGGGTATAAAAACATCGTGCGTCGTGTGGCGGATTTAATAACCAACAAATCGGGCGAACTGGACACGGTGGTTTATGATATGTGGCACGATAAATTGTTGGCGCCAACGTCGGACAACCTTAAAACCGCGGAAACATTGGTTGTGTTCCAGGAATTGTTAAAGGATAATTCGGTAAATTCTGCAACTAAAATTGCCCTGGTTGAATTTATGGATAATTTGTTGGGATTGCAATTTATTGACCGTGCAAATAAATTGATTGCGGCCGAATCCGAAGTGGCGCCGGGGGAAATTGTGGCGTTGGCAGAACAACGTATGGCGGCCAAAGTTGCCAAAGATTGGGCAACGGCGGACGCGTTGCGCGCCCAGATTGATGCGGCAGGCTGGGTTTTAACTGATACGCCAACGGGACCAAAATTAACCAAAAAAGCATAGTCAAAAACCGCCGTTTTGGCGGTTTTTGTTTTTGGCAAAAAAATATAAAAATTGCTTGAATTTTTGCGTTTAGTGGTGTATATTTGTCCGCGTTATAACACAAGGGAATTTCCATGAACTATCCATATATGCCAAAATCTACGGCGCTGTGGCTGATTGAAAACACAGCATTAACATTTGAACAAATTGCTGATTTTTGTGGTTTGCACGAATTAGAGGTTAAAAATATCGCCGATGCTGAAACCTACAAGATTCAGGGGCTGAACCCAATCTTGAATGGCCAGATTACCCGTGAAGACATCGAAAAGTGCGAAGCCGATCCAAATGCGCGTCTGACGTTGCGTGAAGAAATTGTTGCCGCACAACAGTCACAAAACAAAAAAGGCGTTGGTTATACACCAAAATTGCATCGTCAAAACCGGTTGGGCGGTATTTTGTGGATTCTGAAAAATTATCCGGAATTGTCCGACGGCCAGGTTGCCCGTTTGATGCGCAGTACGAATCCGACGGTTGCATCTATTCGTAATAAAACACATAAATCATACAGTGTGATTCAGATTCAAAGCCCGATTGTTTTGGGTTTGGTGTCGGAATCAGCGTTGCATGATGCGGTTGCCAAGGCGCAAAAGAAAAACAAATAATCGAAACAATCGTATTAAACAATAAAAACGGAAGGGTGGCATATGGCAAAGAAGCTGGATGACGCAACCAAGTTACTGATTGACTCGTTGCCGGAAAATCTTCAGAAATTAGCGACCATGGCGGTCGAAGTGGGATATTTTTCCCAGATGGATTTCAAGGCGGCGACCGAAGCAGATGAAGTTCCATCGGATGAACAGGAAGAAGTTCTGGATTTCTTCAAACAAGATTTGGAATTGGAAATGTTGGAATCTGATTCCTATCCGAAAAACATTGAAAAATACTATGATGATGAAGATGGCGAAGAAAATCGTGATAAAACGCGCAATTTGCTGAACGCCGATGCCGAACAGGTCGACGTTAATGACGAAGATTACGAGCATTTTGCAAAACAATTGGAACGCAGCCAAACCGGTTCGTTGGTTTTGGGTGTTCAAGATTCCGTTCAATCGTATCTGAAACAAATCGGAACGGTCCAGTTGCTGACCGCCGCCGGCGAAGTTGCCATTGCCCAGCGTATCGAGGCCGCATCGCGTTTGATGGTATACGGCCTTTGCGAAAGCCCGATGACGATTCGTGCGATGTTGGATTGGTATCAACAATTATTGAACGAAGATATTCGTTTGCGTTACATCGTGAATTTGGAAGTAATGTATTCATCTGATTCCGAACAAAAATCATTGGCGGTTTTGTCCGAAACATTAAAGTCCAAGGGTGTTGATGATGTTGACAACTTGGATGACGATGATTTGGACGACTTAGAAGAATCGACCGCGTCTGATGACGATGATGACGAAGACGATGATGCCGACGAAGAAGATGGTATCAAGAAAGAAGATACACCGCGCGGAACATCCGGTGTGCCAATTCCGGTGATGGAAGAATCGTTAATGCCAATGGTTTTGGAATTGTTTGCCAAAATCAAACGCACATTTACCGGGATGCAGAAATTACAGGCCAAACGTTTGGAAAATCTGTTAACGTCATCCAAACCAGACGAGGCACTGGAAAAGAAATACGCCAAAATGCGCCTGGAATTGTTCGAAAACGTCAGCAAAATCCGTCTTAACGACGATCGTAATGCCGAAATTTTGGAACAATTGACCAAACGCAACAAATTGTTGCAGGGACTTGAAGGCAAATTGTTGCGATTGGCCTTGGCAAACAAAATCAAACGCGATGATTTCTTGGCGGAATATGTCGGTAATGAAATTAACCGCAATTGGGTCAAGAAAATGGCAAAGTCCAAAAATACAGCTTGGGTTAATTTCGTAAAAAAGCACGAAAGCGACATTTTAAAGATTCAAGAAGACATTACCGCAATTGCGATGGAAACCGGTCAACCAACCGCTGAATATAAAAAGGTGGTTGAATTGGTCAGCCATGGCCAGAAAGAAGCCGCCAACGCGAAACGCGAAATGATAGAAGCCAACCTGCGTTTGGTTATCAAATTTGCGAAAAAGTCCAGTAATCGTGGTTTGGGGTTGGATTTTTCAGACCTGGTCCAGGATGGTAATATTGGCTTGATGAAGGCGGTTGATAAATTTGATTATCGTTTGGGAAATAAATTTTCCACATATGCAACAAACTGGATTCAGCAGGGCATTTCCCGCAGTATCGCAGACCAGGCACGAACAATTCGTATACCGGTACATATGATTGACAATATACACAAAATTCAACGTGCATCGCGCCAATTTATGCATAAATATGGTCGCAATCCAACCGCCGAAGAATTATCAAAAATTATATATTTGCCGGTGGACAAAATACACAAGGCCATGAAGGTTAACCTTAAACCAATTTCGCTTGAGGCGCCCGTTGGCACCGAAGACGACAGCAGCCGTATCGAAATTATTGCCGACGAAACCGCGAAAAACCCGTTCACATCGGCGGCACAAAAGAATCTGCGTAAAATTGTTACCCAGATTTTGTCAGAACTGGATCCCAAGGAAGAAACGGTTTTACGTCAACGTTTTGGTATGTCGACCAATAAAACCAGCACCCTGGAAGAAGTTGGCGAATATATCGGCGTGACCCGTGAACGTATCCGGCAAATTGAACAAAAGGCGTTGAACAAATTAAAACATCCAACACGTGCACGCAAATTGCGTAGTTTCTTGGAAGATTAATTTCGGCCCCGCATTTATACGGGTCTTTGTAAAAAGGATAAAATATGATAATAGCTGTAGAAGGTGCAGATAAAGCCGGCAAACATACCCAGGTTATGAAAATAGTGGATTATTTGAACAATCGTGGAATTGCCACAGAAACACTTGATTTTCCTCAGTATAATTCGTATTGGGGGCAATTTATTAAGCGCTATTTAAAGGGCGATTTTGGTGCAATACGTGACTTGCCCGCGGAATACACGATGTTGCCGTATGCATTGGACCGCCAGGCACATATGCCACAGATAAAACAATGGGTCGATATGGGCAAATGGGTTGTCCTTGACAGATATACATACAGCAACGTTTTTTCGATTGCCAAAATGCAATCTTCGATGATGTGGATGCCGTTAGTCGCGGAACTGGAAACAATGGAATTCGAACAAATGGGGATAAGACGTCCAGATCATAATATTTACCTGTATTTGCCGGCACAAGTATCATATGCTATGCGAAACCAGGGGTTAAAATCATATCAAAATGGCAAACCAGATATTCACGAAAGTGATTTGCAATTGCTGAACAATGTGTCGATTGCTTACAAAATGCTGGCAAGCAGAGATCCAAAAAATTGGACAGTGGTTAATGAAATGAAAGCGGACGGCACCCGAATGAATCCGGATGAAGTATTCGCGTCTGTGCGCCCCGTCATAGATAAAATGATAATGCATTCTAAACAGAAATAAAACACCCGCGCCACGCGGGTTTTTATTTTGTGCGTCCCAATAATTTATTGCACATATATTTCAATTCGTATTGGTACGGACAATTGCCACAATCGTGGTTGGTGCAACCGGTGCGACATTTTGTTGGAATACACGTATCCAAAATCATATTATATTCAGATTCATACGCATAACGATGATATTTTGCGATGTCTGTCGCGGTTTTGTTGGCGTATCGGTGCGCGGCGATATTATACATACGCGACCCGATTCCGAAATGCGTTTCGCATTTCTGTAATAAAAACGCATAGTATTCCAATCTTTTTTTTGTGCGTTCCAATCGGCGCATATCGCTTTCCGAATGGTTCGATAATTTGTGCATGGCGGAATTTGGACGGCTGCGATATAAATAAAGGGTCGGGGAATCGGTTGGGCGTATGATATACGGGAATTGTTGTTCTATGGCACGAAATGCGTATTGCATAACGAAATTTACATCTTCGAAATACATCATTGTCGGCAGAAACCGCAGGTTGTTTGCCGGATTCTTTGTGTTAATAAGATTCGTGCGATAAAGGGTATTGCAACTGCTAATGCGTAAATCCAGAAAGTCCAAACTTTTGTCGTATTTGGGGGCGCCTTGCGTGTGAACCTGATATAACTGTGTGTTAAGGGTATCGAATCTGCGGGTTGGAATAATTTCGTTGCCTTTGCGATTGACATAATCCATCGTGCCGGCAACCATTGCGGTGTCGGGATGACTCATTAACGTGTCGTAAAAATCTTCCAAATAATATGTATCGGTTAAATGAAGCGAATTTGGTCGCCCGCCAATCAAATCGTCGCCGTCGATAAACATTATTGTTTGCCCGGTCGCATAATCCAACCCCAAATTGCGTGCCGCTGAAACACCTGTGTTTTTTACACCGTATTTACTGCGTTTGGACAAGACCGATATAACATTGGGGTTTTTCTTGGCATAACGTTCCAAATGTTTTTCTGTACCATCTGTGCACCCGTCGTCAATGCATAAAACCTGGCAACGGTCGACAATGCTTTGTTCCATTATCGCGTGCAAGCATGGCCGTATGTACGGTTCTATGTTATAGCAGGGAATGATAATCGTTATCAGTTTTGACGATTTCTGCATTGACATTTGGTATATCCTTTCTTAAAAGTTTATACCAAAATATGTTTTTTGTCAACTAAATTTGTTCTTTCAATGCGTGATATATCTTGCCCAGATCTGTTTTCAATAAGGCTTCTGCAAGTTTGTCCGGGTTGTCGGCCGATTTTGCCGCCGTCATAATCTTGTCAAAACTGCGTACAAATTGGGCCGATTGTGAACGGAATACGCTGTCCCGCTTTAGCATTTCACGAATTTGTTTTTTGTCTGCCGCAGTCAGCATTTTTGCCAACCATTTGGAAAAGATTGCCGTATCCCCATCGTGATATTTTTTCCAAATTGAATTTGGAATATCAACACCAGTTGCGCGTGTTAAATCCAGTGATTGTTCGTGTAACTTGTTAAAAATCTTTTCGCTTTGTGCGATGAAATCAGATGTGCTTACACGACCATATTGTGTTGTGGGTGCGGCCTTTATCGCATCCATTGGGGCTGATGCGCGCGCAACCATCATTTGTTTGTTCAGGGTCTGCATTGTATCAACCGCCTTGGCATAGTCGGACATTAAATCAATCATTTGCTGCCGTGAATCACCCGCCAATTCATCCAATTGTGTTGCAGATTTAGAAATTGCATCTGTTGATTCATTGACGGTCGCTTGCATTTTTTCGATTGTTGTATTTAATTCGGCGACAATTTTGCCCAATGTTTCACCCGCCGACATTGAATCCCGCGATAATCCAGGCAGGGCGGCATAATATTTTTCAATCAGTTCGGACAACGGCTGTAATTGTTCTGTTGTTTCGCGGGACATTTTAATAAGGTTTTCTGATTGCCCCGACAATTGGGTGTGTGCCGTGTTCATTTCTATAAGTGTTTCGCGAACGCCGGTTCCCATCGTCTTGACCGATTCTGAAAACGCGGTTGCAGCTGTTTTTGTGTTTTCCAATGTGATGTTTGCAACCCCTGACACGGTTTTTAATTCGGACACAACACCCGTTGCGAAACCGGAAATTTCCCGCCGGCCCCGACTGGCCAGGTGTGACAATTCTTCGGATACGTTGCGAACCGATGATTCTGTGGACGTAGCGGACGCGGTAAGGGCATCTATGGCATCCGATAATTTACGTATTTGTTTTTCTATGGACGATTCTGTAAGGCGCACTTGACCTGCGACAACATTTGCGGTGTTGGTTATGGTGTTTGTTTGGCTGGCCAGCTGTTTTTTTGATTGTCGTGTGAACGCATCCATTTTTGCCAAATGATTGTCTAACATTTCGTTGTTTTTGGACATTATGTCGCTATATTCTGCGGATGTTGTTTTTATATTTGAAAAACCGTCAGCGGTTGATTGTGCCAATTCTGTCAATGCTTGTTTAAGTGCGTTCGCCTTTTCTGTGATATCGGACATCTGATTTGCGTTTGAATCGAATCCTTCGTGCAGTTGTTGGTTTAATTGTGCGCCGCTTGCAACCCAGTTTTCTATTTGATTTTGTATTTGTGAAATGCCGACCGATGTATCTTGATTTGTTTTGTCAATATTCGCCAATAATTCATTGACCGTGGCGGAAAATCTTTCATTTGTGTTTGTTGCATCTGCCCACGATTTTGATTCCACAATTGTGCGTAATCCGTCCAATGTGTTTTCCAAACGGCCCGACATTTGAACCATCTTTTTTGTGGCATCGTCTGCAGCGGATACAAGGTTCTTGTTTTGTTCCACCAGGTGGTTTTTCAATTCGTTCGATTGTGCAATTTGGGCATTCATTGTGGCGCACATCGATTTAAAATTGTTTTCAATTTTTGATATTTCGTCCGCCATAATTTTGTTTAATACACGGACGGCGTCACTAACACGCGTGCTTTCTGGGCGCAACATTATGTCCAACATAGATTGCATAACGCGTTGTGATTTTCGCGAAACCAAGAACAGTGTACCCAATGCGATTATTAACAGCAGTCCCAAACCGCCGGTAAAATACAGCCAAAAATCACTTGCTAATAATACTGTTCCTTGTCCTTCCATTTTTTTTATCCCCCCGAAAAGCGTGATATTTATAATATCGTTCTTGCAGTCCGTAATAATTTATACTAGAATATTTACAATAAAGCAAGGGCATAAATGAAAGAAAAACCACCACTTTCACCAGAACAAGACAGGGCGGCAAATCCGTCCGATAATGTTTGGGTCCAGGCGAACGCCGGAACTGGCAAAACCAGTGTGTTGGTCCAACGACTTTTGCGGATTTTATTTCGAACCGACGATATGGGACGCAACGGTATTTTGTGCTTAACGTATACCAAGGCCGGCGCAGGTGAAATGCGAAACAGAATTTTGAAATCATTGCGGGAATGGGCGGTTGCGTCGGACGAATATTTGGTAAAATTATTGCGTGATGTGGCACTTAATAAACCGGCAACCCCGGACGATGTCGCGCACGCGCGCCAGGTTTTCTTTTGGTATATCGACAATCCCGATACATTGAACATTAAAACGATTCACAGTTTTTGCGAAGAAATATTACACCGTTTCCCAATCGAGGCCGGTATTTCACCCGCATGGACAATGGTGTCTGACGAAAATCAGCGCGTGTTGCAACAGGACGCGTTCAATCGTCTTGTCACGAATGGGGATTTGGACCCGAAAAAATACGGCCGTGTCGAAGATGCGTTTGCACACATCGTAAATGTTTTAAGCGAATACCGGTTGGCTGATTTGATCCAGTCGGTTGGAAAACAATATGAACATTTTTTCCAGATTGAAAATACGGAACAGTATCGCGAATACTTCGTTGATACGATTACACATTTTCTTAATCTGAATATCGTGCCACGGCTGGATGTACCGGTGTCCGAATTGGAAGAAATTGCAAGTTTGTTAGAAAACGAAATAAAAAACACAAAAAACCCGGCAAAGTATTTGTCACAAATTCTGACACTTACAAAACAGTATATTGATAAAACGATAGATTTTGACACGTATAAATATGCATATTTGTTAAAAACAACAAAAAAGCCAGATGGCAAATTGAAAAAACACGATTTTTTATTGTCTGAACAGTCGCGGGTCTATGCAGTTGACCAATATAACCAAAACATCGAATTGTTAAATAACACGATGGCGTTGTTTGATTTGTCTGCGGCATTTGCAAATATGTATCGCCACATTAAACGGCAACGCAATATTTTGGATTTCGAAGATTTGGTTTTATATACACGCAAATTGTTTTCCAAACCGGATGTGATGGGGTGGGTATTGTCGCAATTGGATGTGTCTTTGTCGCACATTCTGGTTGACGAAGCCCAGGATACATCTCCGTTGCACTGGGATGTGCTAACAATGATGTTGGCGGATTTTTTTGTTAATGGCGACACCCAATCAGACCAACATTCGTTGTTCGTTGTTGGCGACCCGAAACAGGCTATATTTGGATTTCAGGGTGCCGATTCCCATGCGTTCGCGAACAGTTTTGATGAAATTGTGCGCCACATACAAAACAATTTGCGAACAATTCAAGAAATTCCATTGGAACAAAGTTTCCGTTCTTTGCCGGCGATATTATATACAGTTGATGAATTTTTTAATGATGCCACCATAATCCAGAAGACAGGGTTCCATAATAATTCGCATTTTTGTCATCGTGTGAACGATGGTGCGGGGCTGGTCGAAATGCATGAATTGGTGGCCAATGGTGTTTCTGGAACGGATGTCAATTCGTACATAGATATTATTGCCGACAAAATACAATCGATAATTGCTTCGGGGAAACGTTGTCCTTGTGATATTATGGTTCTGGTCCAAAAAAGAAAGCCGTTGGCAAATTTGCTGGTCACTGCATTAAAGAAAAGAAGCATCGATGTCGCGGGCAGTGATCGTATATCTTTGCCGTCGTTTCCGGCCATACGCGATCTGATGAACCTGGTTCGGTTCTGTATAAATACGGCGGACGATTACAGTTTGTGTTGTGTGTTAAAAAGTCCGGTTTTCCGTTTGACCGAAGCCGATATTTTTAATTTATGTAAAATACGAAATGATGCGAATAATGGCGCCCCAGATGTCGCCCAGACAACGGTTTTTGATGTTTTGGCAAGCGCACAACCCGCGATTTACGCTCGTCTGAAAGACATCGTTGAAACATCGTTGGTTGCGGGGCCGTATACGTTCTTTTCCGGGGTGCTTGATTCCGGGGTACGTTACGATTTTATATCGGCACTGGGCCCCCAGGCCATAGATCCGTTGGAAGAATTTATGACAATATGTCTTTCGTATGAAAGAACCCAACCGGGTACGTTGCGTAATTTTCTTAAATGGTTTGTGACGGGTGGCTCGGAAATTAAACGTGATATAGACGCCGCGTCGGGCGTTCGTGTCGTCACAGTCCACGGCAGCAAGGGGCTGGAGGCACCCGTTGTGTTTATCATTGACACCACGTCTGTTCCAAAATCAGATACAATACTGCCGATTTCGCCTGTGATAATGCCGAAAGGCATAGCGGTTGATAACACCGTTCCAAATCCATGGATTTGGTCTGTTCATAAAAAATCCAGTGCACAATTGGCGATAGCAGACGATGCGTTTATGAATGACCGATTGGAAGAATATTATCGTTTGTTGTATGTTGCGATGACGCGCGCGCGGGATGAATTGTATATTTATGGGTACACGCGTTACAATAAAGCGGATGAAAAATCGTGGTATTCGTTGTTGTGGAATAAATTGTCCACCATTGACGATGCGGTTATTGATAATAAAACCATCAGGATAACACATGGCAAATAGTTTACGTGATTTTATGGATGAATATGACGCAAAAAAGTATGCGGTTGATGCCGGAACGCAATTTCACGAAAAATTGCGTCGCGTTCGCACATTGGATGATTGTGTTAAAGTTGATTGTGAATTAAAAACGCGTCTGGAATCTGTGCCCGGACTGGGTGTGTTCTTTACACAAAATGCCCAGACCGAGGTTCCAATTGCCGGCATAATAAATGATGTTTTCGTAAGTCGGCGTATCGACAGGTTGGTTGTTGATGACGAAAACAAAATTGTTCGTATATTGGATTACAAAAGCGATACCGATAAAACATTATTCCACGACAAATACATCCACCAATTGGCCGAATATAAAAAATTGGTCCAGCAAATTTATCCGGGCCATATTGTAAAAACATTTATTTTGTGGTTGCACGATTGGACATTGGAACAATTGTAAAAAACCTTGAACTGGTTCGGGGTAATTGGGTATAATTTCGGCATGTTAACCGCATTAAACATTTCGAATATTGTGTTGATTGAAAGGCTGAATTTGGAATTCGGGGCTGGGCTTAACATATTAACCGGCGAAACGGGGGCGGGGAAAAGTATTTTGCTGGATGCGTTATCATTGGCATTGGGGGCACGTTCTGATGCGGGGCTGGTGCGTTCTGGGTGTGCCGCGGCGTCGGTTGTGGCGGATTTTGATTCCATTCCATCCGCGGTGCAATCCATTTTGACAGAAAATGGCATAGGGGTGGATGATGAACTGATTCTGCGACGCACATTGTCAGCGGACGGGAAAAGTCGTGCGTGGATAAATGACACGCCGGTCTCTGTGCGTGTGTTGCATAATGTTGGTGATGCGTTGGTTGAAATTCACGGTCAATTTGCAAATCATCGCCTTTTGAACCAGGCCACCCACCGCGCCGCTTTGGACGAATTTGCCACAACGCATATTGACGGTTTTTCGCAATTATTAAATGACACCCGTGTGGCATATGACGAATATCATAAAATCGATGTAAAATTGCACGAATTGTGCGAAACCGTTGCGCGTGCCGCGGACGAACGCGAATTTTTAGAACATAATGTCGCAGAATTGCGTGCACTTGGGGTGCAACCGGGCGAAGAATCCGAATTGGCGGACAAACGTGCTGCGATGATGAACGCGGAAAAGAACGCGGCAATCGTGTCCGATGCAAATGCGGCGTTAAGTATTAACGGTAAATCGTTGGATGCGTTTGTGTTTGATGTCGCGCGCATATTGGAACGCATTCGGACAGAGCCCAATCCATATACCGAACAAATTGCAAAATTATACGAAACAGCGGACATGTTGGCCGATGTTGTGTCACATTTGTCGCCGGCGGACATGGATATATCGCGCGTTGATGAAATAGAAGAACGACTTTTTGCAATACGCGCGGCGGCACGTAAACACCGTGTGACGGCGGACGAATTACCACAAAAACTGGCGCAAATGGCGGCCCAGTTGGATGCCATAGACAATTCAGATGCGTTGTTGGGCAAACTGACCGCCGAGCAGGGTAAATTGCGCGCAAAATTTGATGCGTGTGCGTCCAAATTAACAGGTGCGCGATTGGTGGCCGCCGACGCGTTAAGGACGCGCCTGCGGGCAGAATTGCCCGATTTAAAACTGGGCAATGCCGATTTTGTGGCTGAGCGTATTGAATCGACACCATCGGCAACCGGTGTTGACGATATAACGTTTATGATTAAAACAAACCCTGGGTCGCCATTTGCGCCATTGCACAAATCTGCATCGGGCGGGGAATTGGCGCGTTTAATGTTGGCCATGCGTGTTGTACTGGTGACCGACGCCGATGCACACACATTTGTTTTTGACGAAGTTGATACCGGAATCAGTGGCGCAACCGCGTCGGCGGTTGGGTTGCGGTTGCACAAATTGGCACAAACTGCCCAGGCATTGGTGGTCACCCATTCTGCCCAGGTTGCCGGTTTCGCGGATCATCATTTCAAGATTGAAAAAAGTGTCGCAAATGAAAAAACAACCACAACCGTTCGGGAAATAACAGATGATGAACGCGTAGCCGAGGTTGCCCGAATAATAAGTGGTGCCGAAATCACACCGGAATCGATTGCCACGGCAAAAACCCTTATAAAATAAAAATGTCCCGATTGGGACATTTTATATTTTTAACACACCATCCGCAAACTCAATCGTGGTGGGTGTGCCACCATCTGTGCGTGTTATAATATTATTATTGTCATCACGAACAATCGCATATCCGCGCGACAAGACGTTTTTATAACTTAAACTGTTAAGCATTTGACCCATATGCGTGATGGATTGGTTAAGTGTCACGAATCGTGCCGACAAAATATTTGCAAACCCGTCAACCGCAATCATTTTTTGATGTGTGTTTTGTATTTTTGCGCCGATAATAATATCCATTGTGCGTGAAATGTCATCAACACGTTGCTGGTGTTCCATTACAACCTGGTGCGGGCTTTTTATGTTTATTGCTTCTATGCGTTGTTTTGCGTGGGTCAAACGCGTTGTGAACGCGGACGATAGCCGGTACCACAAATTATCTATTTCAGTCCCCAGAGCTAATTTCGTTGGCACAACCATTTCGGCTGCACCGGTTGGTGTTGGTGCGCGCACGTCGGCAGCAAAGTCAATTAACATCCAATCTGGTTCGTGCCCAACGCCGGAAATAAGTGGGATGTGTGATGCCGCCGCGGCACGAACAACAATTTCTTCGGAAAAGGGCAGTAAATCTTCCAATGCACCGCCACCGCGTGCGACGATAATAACATCAACATTGTTCATACGATTAAAATATTCGATACCGGCGGCAACTTCACGTGCGGCGTTTTCGCCCTGGACGGTCGCGGGATACAGCAACACACGTACCGGGAATCGTTCACGCAGACGATTCTGGATGTCCTGGAATGCGGCGCCGGTCGGGCTGGTGACGACACCGATTGTTTGTGGCAGGCGGGGCAACGGTTTTTTGCGTGATGTATCAAATAATCCTTCGGCGGCCAGTTTTTGTTTGCGCATTTCCAGCATTTTAAGAATCGCGCCAACCCCAGCCATTTCGATTTCAGACACCACAATTTGATAATTACTGCGCGCGGGATAGGTTGTAAATTTTCCGGTGACAATAACCTCCATCCCTTCTTCCAGTTTAAAGGTGACCGGTGTGCTGCGCCAAATAATAACCGAAATTGCCGCGCCGGAATCCTTTATCGTCATATAAATATGACCCGATGTGGCGCGCGTTATTTGCGACAATTCGCCACGAATACGTATGCGTGGAAACGCGGTTTCAACAACGCCCTTTAATAGTGCGGATGCGTCGCTTACAGAAAAAATTGTGTCTGGTGAAATTATTGGTTCAGGCTTTTGCATTTCTTTGTTTGTCCAGTTCGGTTAAGATTTCTTTGATAAACATATTTTTGTTTGGCGTTTTCATATCCTGTACCCGCTTATTTATCGACGTACCGATATCGTATGGAACAATTAACGGGAAAAATTGGTCCCCCGTTGGATCAAACGCCCGGTTGCCCAAACGGTCGCGTAAAAACACCACCGGTGCGTGTTCCCACGTTCCCAACTTAATTGCCGATGGTTCCCACACATCGTCGCCCCCATACAGTGTATAAACACAAATCGCGGTCAGCGCACAAAAACCCCTGGTATAGGGGACGAAACCATTAAACGGTAAATCGCCAACGTATTTTTTGCGAAAACTAAAATTTTGGTATTTGTTGCGCAAAACAGTGACAATTTCCACCAAAGAATATTGCATGTCGTACAATGGCATAAAATCATTGTCGATTTTTTGTGTCAACCTTAACACGTCTTCGGTTGCTTTTTTATATCTTGCTTCATAATCGGTCATGGCCAAAATTATACCACGCCAAGCATAAAATTTCAAGATTTACAGTTCCGTCAATGGCCAACGGGGGCGGGGGGCAACCGGTTCGCGAACAACTTTGCCCATGCGATAGTTTTCCAACCCAGCCCACGCAATCATTGCGCCGTTGTCGGTGCATAAATTCATCGGTGGTGCGGCAAAAACGATATTGTGTTGCGTCGCCATTTTTTCCATCGCGGCACGAATTGCACTGTTTTTTGCAACACCACCGGCCACAACCAATGTCTTTGGCGTGGCGTCACGAACGCGCGCTTCCCCAAATGCGTGATTTAATCTGTTTATGATACAGTCAACAACGGCTACCTGGAACGACGCACAAAAATCGTTTATAAATGTGTCGTCGCGTTTGTTTTCCGGTGTTTTGTCCAGGAATACACGTGCGGCGGTTTTAATTCCGCTGAAACTGAAATCACATCCGGGCTTGTCACACAATGGTCGTGGAAAATCAAATGCGCGTGGGTTGCCCATTTTGGCGCGGTTATCAACAATCGGACCGCCCGGGTATCCCAACCCCAACATTTTTGCAACCTTGTCAAAGGCTTCGCCGGCGCTGTCGTCCAATGTTTGCCCAATCATTTCATATTGCCCAACACCACGCACCAATAAAATTTGACAATGTCCACCCGACGCCAACATTAACAGGTATGGAAAATCAACCGATGTATTACCATCGGCACCCGATGCAGATGCCGCATGCAACCGCGGAACCAATGCGTGACCTTCCAGGTGATTAACCGCGACCAAAGGTTTGCCTGTTGTCTGGGCAATGCCGGTTGCCGCCATCCAACCAACCAACACGCCACCAATAAGACCCGGCCCCGCCGTTGCCGCAATAACATCAACATCGGAAATGGTTTTGTTTGCCGCGGATAATGTTTTTTCTATGACTTCATCGATTGCCAAAATATGCGCGCGCGCCGCAAGTTCCGGCACCACACCACCGTATTTTTGATGTTCCGGTATTTGCGAATAAATAATATGCGACAAAATGTTTCGATTCGAATCAACAATTGCCGCCGACGTTTCATCACACGACGATTCAATACCCAAACAAAGCACGGGTTTGGTGTCTGTGGTGGTGGATGTGGTGCTGGGCAATTCGCCCATGTCCATGCGTAAAATTTGGTCGTTTGTCATTTTATTTTATACCCAATAACATAATACCAATATTATTAAACATTTTTTTACATTTTACAACATATTCATCAAAATTTATATCAACAACCCCACCGTCACTGTTTGATGCGTGCCGAAATACCCCGTTTGGCAATAAAAAACCCATATGGTACACGGCCAAATCGGTGCCCGTCTTGTTATACATTTTTTCCGAAGGCGACAACACAAACAGCACTATTCGTGATTCGTCAACCTTGATTTCCCCCATGGTTTGGTATGGTATATATTCCAAATACGCCGTTTTGGCCGGTGTGGTATCATATATGTTATGCACATTTTTCATCCATGCCGAACGGTTAATCGTGACGGTTCGTATGGCCGTTTTGCCATACATTGAACTTACATTTTCAACCAACCACGAATTGTTGGGCAACCATTCTGTGGCGATAAAATGATTGCGTTTTAAAAAATCAATTTCACCATTTTTATATCGAATTTTATTCAGTTTATCTACATCACCGTTGGCCAACACTGTTTCTACAAATGTTGTGCAATCAAACGCGTCAAAACGAATAATTGGATCAGAATCGGGGTCGACGCCTTCACCCAATGGATTGCGAATATATTTGGCGCCAACATATTTTTCGCCAATTGTTGTATGTTGTGTGCATGCCACACACGCAACAGCGAATATAAGACCGGCGTATAATCTCATTTGTTCCTAGATATGTTCTTTTAAAATTATACCCGTGTGGCATAACGAAACGGCATCACGAACGACCATTTCGTGTGCGTCCGGCAATGTTGACATTTTGCTGACGCATGCGACGATTAAATCAATGTTTGCATCATCACTGGCCACAATCATACGTGTTGTGGCGGTTCGCTGATCAATCGATGCGGCTGCCCAGTTTTTCAGGTTGCCAGACGCCAAATCATTGGAATTTTGGCTGCGAAAGAAAACGAAAAACGCGGCTAATAATACGGCAACCCCCAATAAAAATTTTAATACGAATTTCATAACATCCCCCAATAAACAATACTATTCGCAACGAACCAACCATAAATCATAGTCGGCATTTTGTAGTGGGTTTTCGCCCGGTTCGTTTTTGTTCATCCACCCGCCAAAGATTTGCCCGTCGTTTGCGGTTGCAATTTCAATAAACATATATGCGTTTTCGGCCATAAAAGGATCGGATTGTTTGCACGCACGAATAACGAATTTAAGTTTTTCGTAATTGGTGGCATATTCCACCGGGACGGTTTCCGTATGTGTTTTTCCAGACGCCTTGTCCAAAATGGTAATCACGGCATTTGGGCGATCAACGAACGACCGTGCATCCGGGGCGACAACCATAAACGCGCACAAAACGGTAAAAAAATGAATAATCTTTTTCATGGTACATATTTTACATTTGCGTCTGTGTAATGTCAAACTGATAAATTGCAAAATAAAAAAGTCCCGCAACCGCGGGACCGTTAACCAAGACCATTTTAGTCTTTGTTTGTTGTCTTTTCGGCAGATGTTGCAGACAAATCTTCGACAATACGTGCCTTTTTGCCCGACAACCCGCGCAGGAAGAACAATTTTGCGCGACGAACGCGACCAATACGCACCTTTTCAATTTTTTCAATTGCAGGGCTGTATAATGGGAATTTGCGTTCAACGCCAACGCCATATGATTCACGACGTACGGTAAACGATGCATTGTTTGTTGTTCCGCCATCACGTGCAATAACGATACCTTCGAACATTTGAATGCGGAATTTATCGCCATCTTTGATTTTTACATGAACCTTGACGGTGTCCCCAGCTTTGAATTCCGGGATTTTTTTATCGGCTGCGACCTTTGCGATATTTGCAGCTTCTATTTTTTTCAATATACTCATTTTACTTTTCCTTTATTAAATCCGGACGACGTTCGTGTGTTATTTCGTCCGATTGTTGTTTCCGCCACCGTTCGATATTGCCGTGGTGGCCAGACAGCAGGACTTCTGGGACATTACGTCCACGCCATACTGACGGTCGGGTATATAACGGCCATTCCAACCCGCCGATTTCGAAACTTTCATTTGCGGTGGATTCGGTTCCACCGTGCAACACATTATCCATCACGCGAACGCAACTGTCAACAAAAACCTGGGCGGCAATTTCACCACCGGATATAATATAGTCGCCAATGGATAATTCGGTTATATTGTATTCGTCGATAACGCGTTGATCTATGCCTTCGTACCGACCACAGAGCAGGGTATAAACCGCGTTCGTATCTGTGGCAAATTCGCGCACCATTTTTTGGTTAAGTGTTGGGCCGCGCGGCGAAAAATATATGATTTTTCCGCGGTTTTTGACGGAATCCAGTGCGTTCCCCAACGCATCGGGACGCATAACCATACCGGCACCACCACCAAATTGTTCGTCATCAACAGAACCATAATTATTTATGGCGAAATCACGAATATTGATTGTGTCGTATGACCAGATTTTCTTTTCCAACGCGCGACCAACCACGCCAGCACCCAACGTACCGGGGAACATTTCCGGAAAAATGGTCAGTATGTTAAAATGCATTTCTATCGTGTTTTTCCTGGTTTGACAAGTCCTTCGACCAATCGAGAATCCATATTGATGCTTTTCCCTGTGGGTTTACCGTTCCACATTAAATGGGCACCCGTACAACGACCGCCAAACGGACAATTGGCATCTTTTGGAATGCAACGTATACCCCATGTGGTTGTTGGATAGTTGGAAAATTGTTCACACAAATGCACACACATACACAAATGAATGTGTTTAAGTGGCCATCCATCAACAAACGGTGTATATGTTTGTCCGGGCAAATAAACCTTGGCTAATTTTCCGCCCATCATACCTTCAAATACAAATGGTTTTGGGGTAAAAACGCGATTGTCATCCGACAAAATATCGTCAAAATCGTCAATGTTCATTTTCTTTTTCTGCATTTTCTATTTCCCTTTAATTTATTTTACCATGCGACATTGGAAATTGTGTTGTGTCACAATGTTATTTCCCGATTTTTTATATTGACAATCGCACCAACAAAAGAAACATATTCCCCATTATCTAATTCAACAATGTCGCCGGCACCAAAATTTTGGAATCCTGCCACAATACCGATTTTTTCGCCATCGCGTACAACCGTGAAACCGATTAAGTCCGCCTGGTAATATTCGTCACTATTACTTAATGCGGGCAGGGCCGCCCGATCAACAAACAGTTCGACCCCGCGCAATTTTTCCGCGGCATTACGATCTTCGAAACCATTTATGTGTGCAATAATAATCGCAGAATTTGGCACCATACGAATAAAACGAAAATCGTTTTCATTAAATGCCGCACTCTGCACGTCGAAATTTTGGAAGTCCATTGGACTTTCGGTGTATGTCTGAACGCGAACATCGCCCCGGATACCATGGGGGGCGACAATTTTTCCAACAAAAATTTTTTTATCGATCGCGTTCACGGACATTTTTAGATGTTAACAACATATCCTTGATTCCCATCAAATAACGCCGCAGGTTCAACTTGTTCGCTTCGGCATATAAAATCAAATCATCCAAATTGCACATATAACTTTCATAGAAGATATCGTGTTGCTCCTTGCTCAAGAATCTTATCTTGGCAAAGACATCGCGCTTTAAAACGTTAACACAATAACGTCTGGTGTGGTTAAATTTTGGGGACGATATTGACATATTATTCGGCAGCGGCTTCTGTGGTTGCTTCTGCTGCTGGCGCTTCTTCTGCGGCCTTGGCTGCGGCTTCAGCGGCTGCTTTTTCTTCGGCAATCTTGGCTAATTTTGCTTCTTTGTCTTTGATTTTTTGTTGCGTTTTTTCAGACGGCTGATTTTTCTTGGTTTGGACAGGAATCGGTTTCGCAGTTGCCAGACCCGCACGCACCATAAATTTGTACACGCGATCAGATGGCTGGGCCCCCTTGGCCAACCAAGCCTTTAATTCATCGATTTTCAAAACAACGCGTTTGTCGTTGTCTTTGGCCAACATCGGGTCATATTTACCAACAACCGCCAAAACATTACCGGAATTACGTGCATTACGTGAATCGGTAACAACAACGTGATAATACGGGCGTTTTTTCGCACCATAACGTGCCAAACGAATAACAGTAGCCATTTTTTACATCCTTTTTGTTTGTTTTTGTTTAAAACTTTTATCCACAAAGAAAACCGCCATCAAGGACGAAAACTCGTCGGATGATGTTCCACACGCATACTGCGTACTGGTGTTATCTAAATGGCAATCTTTGGGATTTGCGGATACATTATTACCCGATTTTTCCCAAAAGTCAAATAAATTCAGTATTCTGCACTAATACTGTTTATAATGTGACGCGCATATTGCGACATTGTGCATTTCATAAAGGCAAGATATTCGTCCGCATTGCCCGACGCGACCGTTTGGGCGCGTTGTGTCACAAAAAAACCGCGATTGTATCCCATATCCCACGCCAGGCGAGTCCTGTCAGCATCCCACAGACACGCAGATATATAATCGGGCGCAACCTTGTTAAAAGAATGGTTTTCGATGGCGTATAAAATGGAACTTTGTGTCTTTTTATCAATGCTACCAATCGTATTCATAATTTTTTGTGCGATTGGCATTGCGTTTTTTCCGTGTTCAACATCGTCGCCATCGGTGACGCGCGCCATATCGTGAAACGCACATGCTAAAGCAACATTTCGAGCATTCTTATTTGTTGCCAACGCATAATCTATACCACGGAATACAACCGCCGCTGTATGTGTATAGAGTCCATGATAACCATATTTTTGTTGAATTGCGTTTTGTTCGACCAATGGCATTATATCCAACAAATACCAATCGAACGTTTTTGAAATCAAATTACCATACTGCATCATATTAAAAACTTGGTGCGGGCGAAGGGAATCGAACCCTCGTCTTCAGCTTGGGAAGCTGACGTGCTACCATTATACCACGCCCGCAAAACTGTACAATTTTATATCAGGTTGTAAAAAATGTCCAGTACAAAGATTTATTATCTTGGTCGGCCCGTACGAATTATGTAATATCTGCAACCGTGTAATTCGTCGATACGTTGGCATTTCTGTTTCAAATCGTCTATGTCGCGGCCACTTATGGATTCGGGGCGTACCGGACGTTTGAACGAACGGTGCTTTTGCCGTTTTGGTTTTTTTGCAAATGTTGTTGATTGTTCATTCGATTGAACCGGCATGGAACACCCTTTTTCACAATTACATTTCCCGTGCATCGGTTGCAGGTTTTCGACATTGTCGGCTCCCCCCTTGGCCCGTGGAATTGTGTGATCTATGGTTAATTCTTCTTGGGTATAGATTGGTTTTTTGCAATATGGACATTCTGGATATGCGCCAACCGCAATGGCAATACTGAAAACTTTGCGCAGAGATTGAACCCCGTATCCGTTAATCGTGCGCAGAAATCTTAATTGTTCATATTGGGAATTATTCAATGTGTCGCGATAATTGTGCTGTAAAAATTTAATAATATGTTTTACGCCATGTTCGTTCATGTGATTCTCTCTCTTTATTTGTCGTTAACGGGTATTTGTAATTTTTGTTTTGGAAAAATTAAATCTGGATTTTCAATATTATTTTTGTCCGCAATAATACTGAACAATATGCCACGACGCATAAAATTACGGGCAATAATCCACAAACAATCGCCACGGCGCACCGTGTAAAAAGTGTCTTCATCACCGGTCATTTCCGGCATAGTAAAATTGTGTTCAATCGATGCAACGGTCCTTCCGTCACCATCGTGCATGCGAATTGACAGGGTATAATCTTTACCGATTTCCAATTTGCCGATATCCGCCCCCAATCCAAAATGACGATAGTCCGAAACATGTGCATAGCCCATATATGTGTCGTTTAACCACAAAGAAACGCGCATACGCGGCATCGCATCGCCGGTCACAACGATGCGTCCGTTGTCCAAATAATCTATCTTTGATACATTTAAATCACCGTCGTGCAAAGTTGTTGGGGCTTGTAATAATGTGCTGCCATTTTTTGTCATTAACAATGAAATACTGTTTTCGTGACCGTGTTCAGAAATGTATAAAAAAACTTTGTCCGATGGTTTGGTTTGTGTATTTACCCCAATCAACGACAAAGTATAATTTCCGGCCGGCAACGGTTTGGATGGACTGTATACAAATTCCCCATCACAGTTTGTTTGTTCGGTTGCAACAATTCGTCCGTTCACAAGTATGGATACTTTTTGATTCGGCACCCAACGTCCGGCAACAACAATATTTCCGTCGGGCTGAATCCGCACGATATCGAACGCCGGCGCATCGTTTTCAGTCATAATATGACTCGGGGTGTCCGGGACAACTGGAACAATCACGACGCGTTGTGGTACATTGGTGCGAATAAACATAACCCATATCGCAATTAAAATAACAATAACAGCACACAGTATGGGAAACCAAAACGCCCGTAATACACCACGCGACTTTGTGTCGTCCGGGGCACGATTTGTTTGTGGTGTGGTCGTCGCGTTGGACGGACGTGCAAATATGTTCAATGTTTTCAAAAAACGGCGCGCATACGAACGACGGTTTTCCAACCAATCGTTTTGCTGGGCAATTGCATTATCAATCATATCGTCTGTTGAACGTTTTGTCTTGCCCATTGTGTTTTTGTTCGACATAAAAGACTCCTGATACTGAACATTGGACAAAATACTACAAAAAGTTGTTCTTTGTCAACATATTTTGTGGTATAATACGATGAAAAAGTGGGGAAATTATGAAAAGAATAGGGGTTATGACAACGGGGGGCGATTGCAGCGGCCTTAATACTGCGATTCAGCGCATTATGCGGGGTGCCACACGGCGCGGATGGCGCGTTTTTGGCATATTGGATGGCACAGACGGTCTTTGCACCACACCAATCAGCGCAATTGAATTAACCGATGCGTTATTGCCAATTGAAAATGCACGCCTTTCGGGCAGTTTTCTGCGCAATGGTGACGCCGGCGCATTGAATTTTGAAACCGCCGCACAAGAGGGGGCTTTGGATGCGTTCAATAAAAAACTTTATAAATCAATTCACGATTTGAAATTGGATGCATTGATTTTGATTGGTGGAAATGGGTCTTTGTCGTTGGCATGGGCACATCGGGAAATATATCGCGACATTCAATTGATATGTATCCCCAAAACCATAGATATGGACATACCATTAACCGAACGAACAATCGGTTTTGATACGGCGGTGGAACAATTAACACGATTCTGTGACCAATTAATGCTTACCGCGCGCAGTCACCATCGCTGGTTTGTTGTGCAATCTATGGGGCGCGATTGCGGATATTTGGCGTTAAATGCCGGTGTTGCGGTGGGCGCGACGGCAATTTTGATTCCGGAAATCAAGTTCAATATTGACGCATTGGTATCGCACATTCAACAATCATCGACCGATTACGGCATTATCATTGTTTCCGAAGGAATATCTTTGCGGGGGCATTCGGGGCGTGCGGCCGATATGATATCACGGAAACTTACCGCCGCGGGCATAACGAATCGAACTGCGTTTCCCGAACACACCCAACGTTCTGGGGACACAACCGCAAACGATCGGTTGTTGGCAACCGCAATGGCGGGTGCCGCATTAAATGCGATTGACAACAATGAAACATATGTAATGACCGCATTGCAGAACGGCATTGTAAAAACGATTGGACTTGCAGATTTTGTGGCGGCTGGCGAATCCGTGCGCGACCCAAATATTGCGGAATTACAAACATCAAATTCATATGTTGCACCGGACGATCCTTTGTTGGATATCGCACACGATATGGGCATATATATCGGCGAATTAAAATAGTGATCGGTGTTGGTGGATAATGATAGTATAAATAAAAACCGCCCAAACGGGCGGTTTAACTTACCACTAACACTTGCACTAAACACTAATTACTTCTTTTCAGAAAAATCTGCGTCGGTTGCACCATTGTCGGACTTGTTTTCAGAATCGCCCGATTGTGCATTTTGTGCCTCCTGTTGTGCTTTATAAACCGCTTCGCCCAATTTCATTGCTTTTTCGGTCAACGCATCGGTTTTTTCTTTCAAAGATTCTGCGGTTGCATCCGACTTTGCCAATTCATCAGATAACGCTTGCTTTGCATCTTCAATTGCCTTTTTATCTTCGGCGCTGATTTTATCGCCATGTTCTTTTAAGGACTTTTCGATGCTGAATACGGCCGCTTCGGCGGCATTGTGTGCTTCGGCAAATTCGCGTTTCTTTTTGTCCGCATCAGCATTTGCGGCGGCTTCATCAACCATACGTTTGATTTCGTCTTCGGACAAACCACCGTCTGATTTAATAGAAATCGCCTGTTCTTTGCCGGTACCTTTATCCTTGGCCGACACATGTACAATGCCGTATGCATCGATATCGAACGAAACTTCGATTTGTGGCATCCCACGCGGAGCAGGGGCAATACCTTCCAAATTGAATTGCCCAAGTAATTTGTTATCCGCTGCCATATCGCGTTCGCCCTGGAACACACGAATAGTCACAGCAGATTGGTTGTCTTCGGCGGTTGAAAACACCTGGGACTTCTTGGTTGGAATTGTTGTGTTACGGTCGATTAAGCGCGTGAACACACCGCCCAGTGTTTCGATACCCAACGACAATGGCGTGACGTCCAGCAACAAGACATCCTTGACATCGCCCTTTAATACACCACCCTGAATTGCGGCACCCATACCGACAACTTCGTCGGGGTTTACACCCTTGTGCGGCTCGCGACCAAAGAATTCTTTAACCGTTTCGACCACTTTCGGCATACGTGTTTGGCCACCGACCAAGATAACTTCACTTATTTGTGATTTGTCGACGCCGGCGTCCGACAATGCTTTGCGACACGGTTCGATTGTTTTTTGGATTAAATCATCCACCAACGATTCCAGTTTCGCACGCGTTAACGTCGTATTAAAGTGTTTTGGACCCGTTGCATCCGCCGTAAGGTACGGCAGGTTAATATCCGTTGACGTTTTGGATGACAATTCAATTTTTGCTTTTTCAGCGGCTTCCTTTAAACGTTGCAACGCCAATTTATCGCCCGACAAATCGATACCGCTTTGTGCGCGGAATTCGTCAATAAGGTGTTTCAAAATACGCGCATCGAAATCAGAACCGCCCAATGCTGTATCACCATTTGTGGATTTCACTTCGAACACGCCATCGACGATTTCCAAAATGGAAACATCAAACGTACCACCACCCAAATCATATACTGCGATAATGCCATCTTTGTTTTTGTCCAAACCATACGCCAATGCCGCGGCGGTTGGTTCGTTAACGATACGCAGAACATTTAACCCCGCAATACGACCGGCATCTTTGGTTGCTTGGCGTTGTGAATCGTTGAAATACGCAGGTACCGTGATAACCGCATCTGTGATTGTTTCCCCCAGATAGTTTTCAGCATCTTTTTTTAATTTTGCCAAAATCATAGCGGACACCTGGGATGGGGCGTATTTTTTGCCTTCGATTTCGACCCATGCGTCACCGTTATCGCCAGCAACAATTTTGTACGGGACGCGCGCAGCGATTTCGCGAACGGCATCACTGTCAAAGCGCAACCCCATCAAACGTTTAATTTCATAAATAGTGTTTGTTGGATTGGTGACTGCCTGGTTCTTGGCGGTAATACCGACCAGTTGTTCACCATTTTGTGTAATTGCAACGACGGATGGCGTTGTTCGTTGTCCTTCGCTGTTTTCAATTATTTTCGGGTCATTTCCATCCATAAAAGCCATGGCGGAATTGGTTGTTCCCAAATCGATACCTAATACTTTTGACATATTTTTCACTCCTTGTGATTTTGCTTAACCAACATATAGTTACACAAAAAACCTTTTCAAGGGTATAGGAATGATTTTTTATAAAAAAACCGCCCAAAAGGGCGGTTTCGTTTCAATCGACCACTAATACTGGCCACTGTTTTATTTCTTGGCGGGTGCCGCAGCAGGTGTCGTCGCGCTTGCCGTGGCCGCGGCAGCCTGTTTATTGTCTGCTTCTTCGGCCATTTTACCACCAATTGTTGCGAACGCCAATTCGGCCTGGTGCAGCCCCAATTCGATACCGTTCGGCAACACCAAATCAGAACCATGGATGGTTTCACCAATACCCAAATTGGTTAAATCGATTGTGATTTTTTCTGGAATATTCTGGACCAAACCACGCAACGCAACCTTACGTACGGCAAAGTTCAAAACGCCACCAACCTTAATCCCACGGGATGTTTCGACGTTGATAACTTCGACCGGAACGACCACGTTAACTGGTTCTTTGACGTTTATGCGTTTAAAGTCCGCGTGAACAATCTTGTCTGACACCGGATGATATTGAATATCCATCAACATTGCATCTTCGACGCCATTTGGGGTTTTAATGTTAAACAATTTTGTCCGCAAAGCAGGTGTTTTTAACAACATTTCGAAATCACGACCATTTAATTCGATTGCGACCGGAGCCTTTTTTTCGCCATAAATGACGGCGGGAACATTGTTAGATTTGCGGATGCTACGTGCGGCCCCCTTGCCGGCAACATTGCGAATTTCTGCATTTATTTCAACAGCCATTTTATATCCTTTTTATACATTTTGTTTGGTTGACACAGCCTCCAAGGGTGCTGTGCGGGGCATATTATTAACCAAAATCATTGAAAAAGCAAGTTTTTTATTCGGACGTGACGGAACGTTCATTGTAAAACAAACTGTCATCGTATGCGGTGTATTGCTGGGTTCCGTTCGTCAGATGTAAATTAGACAACGTGTGGTTTGACGGACTGGCACTGACCCAGAACACGTCGCCGGTTTCGGTTTTGAACCCCAACGACGGGGTGGTTTGGCGCACAGAACGTGAATATATGACATTATCGCCAATTTGTAGCAACCGGCCACAATCCGCGCTTTCGTCCGCCCCATGACCATAACCCACGGTGGTCAATCCCACCGGGCATGCATTGCGAACCCCCACCGAACCATAATTTACCAGTGCCGAACCAGATGCCCAATAACCCGCACCAACATTGGTACACGGATTTCGGGTCGAACCAACCGGGCCGGCACTGAATGCCTCGGCCGACCCACTGTTCGGATAAAATGTTTGATTCACAACATCGTACATCCCCAATGCACCATCGCTGTTTCGGCGTACGGGGTACAATTCCGCCACCAATTCGCCATCGTCATATAATTTAAAATAATACACACTTCCAACAAAATGATTGCCACCCGTGTTGCCGTAAAAAACATACACTTTATACGATCCACCAACGGTAAAATCGCGCCCGTTCGTGCCGGATACCGGCGTTGAATCATCAACCGCAATTTGGAAATTTTTACCGGATTCAAAATGCACGGTATATTCGTTCCCAACGGTTAACGATTGGGCACTGGAAACCGTGGCCGATGTCATGTTAAAGAACCCGCCATTTTGATACCCAAGGTATGTAGCGCCCGACGAACTGAAAATGCCGGCCATATCCGCACGGCCCGATATCGCATTGGTCACCCCGATTTTGAATTCCCCGGACAATGTTGTTGATTTTGGAGTATAATCGAACGAAATATATGATTTGGACGTATTTGCTATATATTCCAGTGCCGTATAATCCGTCGGAATCGCACCCGCCACATATGTGCCGGGGTCACAGGCCACCTGGCACTGGGTAATGGATGTTTTGCCCGCGGTGCTGTTATCATCATACAGATATGGGCATGTCGAACAAACACCGGCACCGGTGTGGTCGTTATATGTGGCCTCCACACACGGCTTGCAATCACTTAACAACGATGCCGTTGTAATATCGGAATATGTTCCAATCGGACACGCGTATCGCGGACTTGTACCACCATAATTCACGATTGTCGCCGCCGCATAATACCCCAATCCGACATCAACACATGATGATGGATGCATATCTGGTCCAGCGATAAAATTACCTGTACCAATGTTACCAAAAAATTGGTCAGTCTTTTTATCAAACATTCCCAGCGCCCCGTCCGACAAGCGTCGCACCGGAACAATATCAAGAACCATTTCATCATCTTCATATATACGCGCATAATAAATACGCCCGGGCCAATTTTGGTTTGATTCACCAACTCCATTATCAAACAAATGGATACTGCCTGCGCCATCATATGTGGTTACATTATCGGTTATTTTGCCAGAATATGTTCGCCCCCCATATGTTAATGTTCGATCACCTTCGGTTAATGTAAACGAGACATCATATACAACACCTGATTCCAGTGCTTGGTTGGTGGCCCCCTGTAAACGCCCATCTATTTTATTCCACATTTTGAAGCCATTATTATACCCAATCGAATAACCACTATTTGTGTCACTTTGATTACCCATGAAATTAACATTCTTGGTCGGTGAAGTTGTCACCCCAACACCAATTTCACCACGTACATTTTTCGAATTGTGTGTATATTTCGTATCGATATATTGTGCGTTGTTGTCGGTATTGTCTGTTTCCAAATATTCAAGTTGTCTGTACCCAGCCATTTTAACATATGTACCGGCGGGGCAACTTATTTTGCATTGTGAAATATCCGTTTTACCGATTGCGTCATTATAATTGTACTCTTCCGGGCACGTTCGGCACAGTCCGATTGCGTCATCATAATATTCCGTTTCTGAACAACCGTCGACACAAACACCGTTATCCAAATGATACCCCCCCGCACATTCCCATAAACACACCCCGACATCTGAAAGTCCGGTATAAACACTGTGTTCGGGGGCCAAATTTTCACACGAATCGCATGAAACAACGCCATCCCAATCCGTGTCATATCCCGTTGGATATTGTTCATATGGTGTCGGGCATAACTTAACCAACTGGGTATCCTTGAATGTTTCCAGCCACATATCAGTGGCTTTTGGGCTGTGATTAAAAATCAACCTGGCAAATGTTGTCGGCGGAATAAAACCAGCCAAACTGGTACAACCACTAAATGTGGCATAAAACAACTTTGGAGCAGCGGTGGCAATCTTAGCAAACAAATCCGCAGGTATCGACGCAAGTGATGTACAATCACGGAACGTATTTTCGAACATTCGTTCCGCACCGTTGGTAATGTCGGCAAACAATCCCGTCGGTATTTCGGTCAAACTCGTACAGGATTGAAATGTTCCTGCGAACATAAGGTTCGCCCCCGAAGTAAAGCCCGCAAACAAATCTTCTGGGATGGTCGTCAAACGGCTGCAATCACGGAAAGTGCTCGTAAACAGATTGCTTTTACCGGGAATGGCGCCAAACAATCCCGACGGTATTTCGGTCAAACTTGTACAATTTTGAAATGTAGCATAAAACATATTGTCCGCGCCATCGGAAACGGTGCTAAACAATCCCGTCGGTATTTCGGTCAAACTTGTACAATTTTGAAATGTACCATAAAACATACTATCCGCGCCACCGGAAACTTTCGTAAACAAACCTGTTGGTATTTCGATTATTTTGGAACATTTCTGAAAAGTATATTGAAACATACTGGGGGCCGCACCTGACACCCTGGGAAACAAATTTGCCGGTATTTCGGTCAAACTGGTACAACCACTAAATGTGCTCATAAACATGTTGTTCGCGGCACCGGAAACTTTGGCAAACAAACCAGTTGGTATTTCGGTCAAACTGGTACAATTACTAAATGTGCCCTGAAACATGCTGTTCGCGGCACCGGAAACGTTCGTAAACAAATCTGTTGGTATTTCGGTCAAACTGGTACAATTTTGAAATGTTGCCCGGAACATGTCGTTCGCGGCACCGGAAACTTTGGCAAACAAATCAGTTGGTATTTCGGTCAAACTGGTACAACCACCAAATGTGTTCTGAAACATAGCGACTGCAGCACCGGAAACTTTGGCAAACAAATCAGTTGGTATTTCGGTTATTTTAGAACACCCGGCAAACGTTCCCTGGAACATGTTGGGTTTGGCTTTGGAAATTCCGTTAAACAAACCCATCGGAATTTCGGTCACCCCAGTACAATTTATAAAAGTCTGCTGGAACAAATTGTTCGCACCGCCCGAAATCGTGTTAAACAATCCCGTCGGTATTTTGGTCAACCTGGTACAACCACCAAATGTGCTCATAAACATGTTGTTCGCGGCACCGGAAACGTTCGTAAACAAATCTGTTGGTATTTCGGTCAAACTGGTACAATTTTGAAATGTTGCCCGGAACATGTCGGTCGCGGCACCGGAAATACCATTCGTATCACCGGAAACACCATCAAACAAATCATCCGGGATTTCGGCTAAACCCGAACACCCATAAAACGTTCCCCGAAACATGTTGGGCGCGTTACCGGAAACACCGCTGAACAATCCCGCCGGAATCGTTGTAATATTAACCGCATCTTTAAATGTATCATAAAAACACGATTTTTGGGTATCGCCAGTTCCCAGGGTTTTAAATATCGCACCAATGGATCCATCAATCACAGCAATGTTTTCCGGTGTGCCATTTTTGCCCGATACAATGTTTAAACCATAAAAGAATACGGCACCCCGGGCACAATTTTTGGAATATTCGGTTGCCGCACCCCCCATACGAATCACATACGAATCTGCGGCGTCATATTCGTGTTCAACCAACGTATTGTTGGTGGTTGTTGACGTTTTTGTTGTAATCGTGCCGTCACCCCAATCGATGTAAAACGTTCCCTTGGCCCCCAGACCGAATCGAAACACATCTGTGGTTGATGTGGTGGTAATTGTAAAATGCGCCGTTTCGCATTGTGTGCCATCACCCAAAACATCGATTTCATTGGTTTCACATGCCACGGCAACACTGGTCATGGTTGCCCAGAAAAATGCCGTGACAAAAATGCCAATTAACCGCCTGAAAATGGGCATTATTTATTTCTCCTCGTACACATCCTGGGAATATTATAACAAAAATCGCCCCATCGGGGCAAGGGGTTTTAACACATTTTACGCAAAATCATAAATCGGGCCCGGCCATACACCTTGTCCCGCAGGATTTCCCACACATCGGCATTTGGGTTAACAGCATTGGCTGATTCCTGTTCCCAAATTAAAATCGTTCCGATTTTCGCGACGCGCCCAATTTTATTCACAAACGCACGCCCGATTTCGGCCGTGTCATATGGGCAGTCAACAAATATTAAATTACACGTTTCTGCAAACCGCGATATCGCGGCAATTGCATCCGATTGAACAACGCGTATCGACCCCGGCGTGCCAATTGCATCAATGTTTTTTCGTATAACCGCGATGGATTCAGACGCAACATCTGTGAATACAACATTTGCATTGTATCGCGAAATACACTCTGCGCCAAATGCCCCAGACCCCGCGAACGCATCCCATACATTCATTTTTGCATTTATATCGATGATTCCCGATTCCAACATATTAAACATGGCAATCCGTGCACGATTCTGGGTCGGGCGGGCATGCGGCGGCAAAAACAGTTTGCGTCCGCGGAATTTGCCTGAAATGATTTGCAATTTGGAATCCATATATTAAAGTATAAATCATGGACTTTATGAAGCAAGCAATAATTTTGGCCAACCGCGCATTCGCACACGACGACGTTCCAATCGGCGCCGTAATTGTACGCGACGGGAAAATTATCGCACGGGGCGAAAACAAGGTGCAACAAAAACACAATCCAACATTACACGCCGAAATCGTCGCAATAAATCGTGCGTGCAAAAAACTAAATCAAAAATTTTTGGACGATTGCGATATATATGTGTCACTGGAACCGTGCGCCATGTGTGCAACGGCAATTTCATTGGCCCGTATTCGGCATATCTTTTTCGCCGCGCCCGATGCCAAGGGTGGGGGAATAACCACAAACGCACGCATATTTGATACGGACAAACACCTGTGGCGCCCAAAAATTACGCAAATACCGGAACACATTGACGCAAGCGCAAAATTATTACGCGAATTCTTTGCGTTGCGACGCAAAAAATCAGAATAACGGTTCGCCGGTCATATCGGCGGGCTGGGGCACACCAAGTATTTTCAATATTGTCGGTGCAATATCACACAAACCGCCGTCGTGTAACGTTTGCGCGTTGCGCGATACATAAATAATATTTACAGGATTCGTTGTGTGGGCGGTGCAGGGCACATTATGTTCCGCATCCCACATTTGTTCTGCATTGCCGTGATCGGCGGTAATAAGCAATTCACCCCCCAATCGCAACACCGCCGGAACCAATCGCGCCAACTGGGCATCCAGGCATTCCATCGCACGAATCGTTGCAAATTCGTTTCCGGTGTGACCAACCATATCGCCGTTTGCGTAATTAAGAATCACAACATCATATTTGTCCAATTGCGGAATAAGTTTGTCTGTAATTTCCACCGCACTCATTTCCGGTTTCAAATCAAATGTCGCGACATCCGGCGACGGAACCAAAATCTTTTTGCCACCCGGAAAGTCGATATTGCGTTCGGCATCCATAAAATATGTGACATGATTGTATTTTTCTGTTTCTGCAATTCGCAATTGCCCCAGGCCATTTTGCGCCAAAACATCGCCAATCGTATTTGGAACCGCAACATCGTCCAACAATGCGGGACAGTGTTCATTTAATCCTTCGCCGTATTGTGAAAAGCACAACATTTCACAACCAACGCTTAGCATTGCGCGAACAATTTGCCGCGCCCGATCGGAACGATAGTTCCCAAACACAAAGCCATCGTTGGGGGTAATCGCAACATCGCCATTTATAACGGTGGGTTTTATAAATTCATCTGTTTCGCCACGCGCATACGCGGTCGATAACGCATCATCTATGGTGTTGGCGGAATATTCCGCCGTGGCATTCGCAATCGCATCAAATGCCAAACGGGTGCGTTCAACATTGTTGTTTCGATCCATCGTGTAATACCGCCCGGTCAATGTTCCAAAAAACACATCACCATTGGAAAATTCGCCCGCCAATTCTTGTTTAATCATATCAATATATTTTTGGGCACTTTGGGGTGGGGTGTCGCGCCCATCGGCAATAAAGTGAATGCATACGCGCAAACCCGCATTAACTATGCGTCGCATAATTATTACCATTTCCATTAAATCAGAATGCACATCACCATCGGACATCAACCCCGCCAAATGCACAATACCACCGCGCGCCAAAACGCGCGAAACAAATTGTTCAAGGTTCGTATTGTTATCAAAATCTTCGACTTCAAACCGACGCAAAAACTGATTCACCACACGCCCGGCACCAATTGTTATGTGTCCAACTTCGCTGTTGCCCATAATACCGGCCGGCAAACCAACCGCATTCCCTGACGCCGCCAGTTTCGCATGTGGATATTTTGCCAACAACGAATCAAAAAAGGGCATATTGGCCAACGCAACCGCGTTGTGTTCGATTGCCTGTGATATTCCAACGCCATCCATAATGCATAAAACCAGTGGTTTGGTCATAAAAAATCCTTTCTTTATCAACTGACCAAAATGGTACCATATCTGTTTTTTGATTGCAAAATAAAAAGAAAAATTGTATAAAATAAACATCAAGGAAAGTTTTCAGATTCGGGGGATAAAATGGCGGGTAAATCATACATATCTGCAATAGACGAACACATTGGTCAACGGATTCAGTTGCGCCGTGTTATGATGGGAATGTCACAAAAAGATGTTGCCCGGGCATGCGGAATTTCTTTTCAACAAATACAAAAATACGAAAGTGCCGGCAATCGTATATCTGCATCGCGCCTTTTTGAATTAAGCACGGCATTGGACACACCCGTATCTTTTTTCTTTATGGGATTGCCCGGCAATTTGGCCGAAGAAAACCGCAGTGGCCGTCGTCCAACCCACGTGTCCGATGGTGGTGTGGATGATCCGTTGGCAAAAAATGAATCATTACAACTGGTGCACTTGTATTGGAAATTGCCAAACGATGAACAGCGTAAAATGGTTCTGAAAATGCTAAAAACTCTTAACGGTGTGGAATAAGTCGGGGCGCTAATTTTTGATCTTTTACAACACAATAAAACCGCCAATATGGCGGTTTTATCGTCGTTTTTATTTACAATAATTTTCCTGGTCCAGAACACATGATTTATATTCATCGGGTGTTGTAACCGTCCAACACTGACAATTTGACTTTGGATTTGTGTTTTTTGTCTTTCCCTTGCCGTATTGTAAATCTGTCTTGGACAATCCCAATGCCGTGGCACAGTATGTTGGCGTTGTGGTACTGGAAAAAACCTGGCCCAATTCACATGTCATACATTCGCCCGTTTCTGGGTTAACACCACTGCGCATATTTACAACGGGACACGCAACACAATTTCGTGCCTGTACGGGAAAACCATAACCTGCCTCTTTGCAACGATACTGATAACAATCATTTGTTTTGTTATATAAAAACGCATGATTGGATGAATCATATCCAGTTGACCATCCATTACACATCTTAGATAACGCAAATGTTTCTGTGCAGTTGGTGCTGTCAATTGGTTGACAATCGGTAATGGTTGCGTTCGCCCTGTATCCGTCCTGACAAACCAAAATATCACGACTGTTTTCCGCCGGGTAAACAAGCGCAGCAGATTTCATATCCGACCACCCCTGACGATCCGCGCGCACAACCATTTGTCGTGCAAATGCGCCATGCCCGCCGGCGGTCCAACGTGTTATGGCCAAAATAACATCATGTTCTTGGCCCTTGTTCAATCCACATCCGTGATATTTATTCCACGCAAACATTGCGACACTGTCTTCTATGTTATTACCGGTTGTCGTATATTTATAATCTTTGTATGTGTCCAGGCCGATTGTGTTTATAAGACACGAACCATCGGCCGATGCGACCGGCGTATCACATGTTGGGCCGGTATATCCATCCTTGCACAACCATACACACGCGGAATCATTACCATTGGTTAAATCGAAATACTCGGTCCAAGAATCGCCGTGGTCACGATTGTTGGTGTCCACCTGGGTCGGGCAAAACATTGCACCCGTTGCGGTCACTCTGTGCGCGACCAACATTAAAAATCCATGCGTATAATCCGGATGCCGCGATTTGGATCCATCGTCCCACGCTGCGCAATCATTGTTCCGGGATTGCCCGATACAGGCATCAGTGTTTTCAATCGCATTATCTTTACACGCGGAATATGTTCCACCACCCCAATCATCGGTATATTGATCGACCCTGTTGCCGCCACCCGCCATGGATGCGGTTGTCACGCCACAAAAAATCATCCAAGATAAAATTTTCTTTAACATAAACCACATTCCCCACTTGTTTTATGAACCCGACGTGTCGTCGGCGACATAACAAACACCCGAAACCCAATATCCGCCAAGACTTTCACATTTTTGTGCAAACCATGCGTCTGAAAATGTGCATTCGTCGTTGGTCAAATCATATGATGCATATGTCGTACTGCCATCTTCGCCCGTGGTATTATTGTCCAGGCAACGCAATCTGACCGTGTTTTCCAAACACCGCCCCCACGATTTAATTGTTTCGTCCGTTTGGCGACCAAACACCGTGGAATAAAAGGCCCTGTTATCATTATTCCCCGCATTCAATGCGCCATTCGACAAAAATCTTTGGTTATACCCGTTGCCAACCCAATATCCATTATATGTTTCTTCACACAATACCGACAATTGTTCGTCCAGTTGGGCATATGTATCATCAATCAACTGGTTCACCTTGGTCCGCGTCTGAATCGGTAACGAATCAAATGTTTTATCCGCACTTGTCGGATCCGCGCAGTTTTCCACTGCAAATGTCTTAACCAATGAAACAAACGTATCTTGGCCCGTTCCGTTATTTTTGTTGCCACGTTCTAAATTACGACAATTATATGGGAATCCCATTGTTCCCGATGACGGCGTACACAAATTTTGGACATACGATTCAATGGCGGTATTGCATCCCTCGGCCACACGAACATTGTCAACACTGTCCACGAATTTTATCAACGCGGTTAACCCACATGCAGTTTCGTTTGCTAATTTACCGTCATTACCAAATGTGCACGAACTGCCATTACCATATAACGCGGCACAGGCGGAAACCTTGTCCGCACACATTTGTTTTGCCGCATATGCAGAAAGGGCACCGGTCACTTTGGCGGTTGTATTATCAAAATCACGTAATGCCGACGATTGGGTATCATAACATTCCGCCATCGTACTGACGCACGACATTTTGACTTCTTCTATCTTTTCGTCCTGGGCCTGGGCAATTTCGATAAGTGCGGAACGTTTGAATTCTTCCCATACTGTATTTTGTATATCGCGGCATGTATCCAACGCAGACGTTGCAAACATTTTGCGTGATTCCAAGAATCTATTAAATTCAGCATTTGCCGCCAACACATCCATTGTGGTACTGGTTCCATCATAACCCGGCAATTGGATAATATCGGTCAATTGGAACAAACGTGGCGAATAAATCGGTTCGCCAGTACTCTGGTTAATATATGCACCCGTGTAATCCATACAACGTTTATAGTTCGCGCCACACGCTGTATCCGCCAACATTGCCGTACGCACCTTGGCAATACATTCGTTGACGTCGGCACTGTTGTGTGCGCGGTATTCTTCCAATCGCGCTTCGCGTAAATACTTTTCCGCCGTACGAACGGTTTGTTTAACTGATTCCACCTTTTTATCTATGTTTTTCTGATACGCATTACAATCCTGGGTAATCATAATACTGTATGATGAACGCGCCATATTTGAAACGGCCGTACTTTCACACGAATCGGCGATGATATTCATACATTGCCGATTCGCGGCCTTGTATAAATCGGCACCTTCTAATTCAGACATATTTTGTCCGCCATTGGTGGAAAACACAGAATCGCCATCGCTGGACCAAATATCATCTATGTCGGCGGAAAAATCCAACGACAAAACCCCCAGCGACAAAGAACCATTGTTCGTGGCACTTGTTTTCTTTTTCCCGGACAACAATTCGCCAATTTCATCCAACATTTTTGCCGCGGCACTGGTGTCGTTTTTTATCGCCGCTTCACCAACCGTGGCGGAATACATGGCGTTAACTTCGGCGGCGGTTTTATCGACCGCATTTAAATTATTATCTTCGAACCGCATAAGCAGGGTTTTAGCCTGGTCCAGGGCATCTTCGGTGTCGCGGAAATCGGCATAGCGCGAACTGCAAAAACAGCGACGATATGTATCGTTTGCGTTTGCACAGAACTGATCCATACAGGTTGCATATGATTCACGGCACGTGGCATATCCACCACCAATTTTTGATATATCATTAAATACCGCCGTTGCACGTGCAACCGACGCACGCGATGTGTTCGCACGTGATGTTGTGGCGGACCGCGCC